>NZ_JACYTR010000021.1 GCF_014841215.1 Pseudomarimonas arenosa | reverse complement strand
CAGCACGTTCAGCGATTCGGCGAAGGGCCGACCGATTGCGGAATCGAAGAACCACCTGACGCCATCGATCGTTGGGTAAGATCGACCGAAATCGCGTTTCGCGGGACGAAGTCCGACAGGCTGTTAGGCCGGGATAACAAAACTGCCGCGCGGTCGACAGTTCAGATTGAAGCGCTGTTGAGCAATCAGCTGACCCGCGAGCTTCATCACGCTGTCATCGCGTCGTCACCGGTTTGCCAAGCCGGGCTCGCATGCTCAGGCCATTCCTGAAGAGATGTCCTGCATGCACTTGGCCATGGTCAGCGAAACCTACCCACCGGAAGTGAACGGGGTCGCCCTTACCGTGGCCAATCTGCGTCGTCATCTGCAGCAGGATGGTCATCGAGTCAGTCTGGTACGGCCGCGGCAAAGCGCCGATGCAGCGACGCCGGAAGCAGCAGAAGACGCGTTGCTGGTCGGTGGCTTGCCGATACCGCGCTATCCCGGCCTGCGTTTCGGTCTGCCGGCCGGACGCGCGCTGCGGCAGCATTGGCGCGCACAGCGCCCCGATGCGATCTACGTTGCCACCGAGGGTCCGCTCGGCTGGTCGGCTTTGCGCATCGCACGCGAGCTGGGCATTCCGGTCGCTTCCGGTTTGCACACACGCTTCGACGACTACATGCGGCGCTACGGTTTCGGTTGGCTCAGTCCCGTGGCGCTGAGCTGGATGCGGCGCTTTCACAACCGCGCCCAGGCAACCTTGGTACCGACTGCCGAACTGCGTCGCTTTCTCAGCAACCGCGGCTTTCAGCGCGTGCACGAACTTGGCCGGGCGGTCGATTGCCAACTGTTCGATCCACGCCGCCGCGACCCGGCCCTGCGTCGTGAGTGGGGCGCCACCGAAACCGAGCCGGTGGTGATCCATGTCGGCCGGATCGCCGCGGAGAAAAACCTGCCCTTGCTGGTGCAGAGCGTTCGCGCGATTCAGCAACAACAGCCGAGAGCCCGCTGCGTGATGGTCGGCGACGGCCCGGAACGGCATGCCCTGCAACAGGCCAACCCGGATTTCCTGTTCGCTGGCGTGCAACGCGGCGAGGACCTGGCGCGTCACTATGCGTCGGCCGATCTGTTTCTGTTTCCCAGCCAAAGCGAAACCTTTGGCAATGTCACCTTGGAAGCGATGGCCAGCGGTGTATCTCTGCTCGCCTTCGACTACGGCGCAGCCAAGGCCTATATCGAGTCCGAGCTGAGCGGCATCACCCTGCCCCTGCACGATGAGGCAGGTTTTGTCGAACAGGCCTGCCGACTTGCCGCCAACAGCGAGTTGCGCCAACAACTGGCCGAGGCGGCCCGGCGCCGCGTGGCTGACTCCGATCCACGCTCGTTGGCGCGGCAATTCTTGCAGCTGATGAGCGATCTTCCGCGGCTCGAGGAGGCGATGGCATGAACCTGACGATTCTGCAGCGTGCCCACTGGATGCGTCGCGACATGGCCTGGGTACTGCGTGCCAATGGCTGGGCCCGACAGTCGTCCTTGACGCCCGGCATTGTCGTGGTCAGTCGGCTTGGCGATGGCCCACTTTGGTATGCGCTGATGGTGGCGGTGGCGCTGGTCGACGGGCTGCATGGTCTGATCGCCTCGGTACACATGGCCTTGACCGGCCTGTTGGCACTCGGCCTGTACATGCAGCTCAAGCGCCACACTCAGCGACCGAGACCCTATGCGACGGAGCCTAGGGTCACGGCGCTGACGCCGGCGCTGGATGAATTCAGCTTTCCCTCGGGTCACACCCTGCACGCCGTGTCGTTCACCATCGTAGCCCTGGCCTGGTATCCGCAACTGGCCTGGCTGCTGGTGCCGTTCACCCTGGCGATCGCTGCCTCACGGGTGGTGCTGGGCCTGCATTATCCCAGCGACGTGCTGGCCGCGGCAGTGATCGGCAGCGCGCTGTCGACGCTCAGTCTGCTGCCGCTGCTGTGGTGGTGAACTTAGCCCGGATATTTCATAAGGTCGCGCCGAAAGACAGCGCCAGCCCAGGCACAGCAAGGTTCTCGGGCAGTTCTCACTGGATGACAATATGTTCGCGGTCTTCCCTCGCTCCCAGAGCAGGGCCAGCCATGGCCCTTCCCGCGTGCGCTGTGGTCGGCCTGTCGAACGGCCCACCTTGCAACCCTCAAAGGTCCGGCGGATTCTCGAAACCGTTGTTGAATACGTCGTTCGGCAAAGGCACCGAACACACATTCTGAAACAGGCAGGCCACCCATTCCGGATGATCAACAAACGGATTGCGGTTGCCTTGATAGGAATACACGATCTCGTTGCGGGCGCGTTCGCGGTCGCTGGGTGGATCGGCCTGATGCCAGGCCAACAAGGTGCTAAGCAGGCCCATGTAGGCGGGTGAACTGCTGGTGGCCTGAATCAGCGAGCGATTGTCGGTCAGCACCAGATCCGGTTCGGATTGTCCGTTGCTATCACTACCGCCTTCGTAGCGCACATCCATGTAGAACATGGCGCGAGCGATGTCACCCTTGTACAGATCCCACACCTCGAAGCTGCCGGCATTGCCATCCGGGCTGCGCACCCAGTTGCTGTCGCCATGCGCACTGCCGCCACCGCCGGTGCTGCCGTGGCTGGCGGTGATCTTCTGGCTGCAGCCCGACAGGCAGTCGTCAAATGGCTTGTTGCCGCGATCGGCGTTGTAGTTCTTGTCGGTGAGGAACAGCATGTGGGTGTCGGTGTAGGGCGCATTCGGCAGACCCAGGCTGCCGGTCTGGCTGCCAAAGCCCAGCGAGTTCGGCCAGCTATGCTCGCGATTGAACTTCAGTCCGCTCTGGCCGGTGCAGCTGGCGCCACTGCCGGACTGGCCGTCGCGATCGCTGCCTTTGGCGTAACTGCAGTTGCGATACACATCCAGAATGCGATCGGGATTGGCCGGATCCTGCTCGGCCTGCTCGAGGATGGTCCAAGTGCTGGTGCCGCTGCCGCTGTAGGGGTACGCGGTGTGATTGCGGATCCGCGCATGCAGGGTACTGCGCAGATTGGCCTGACTGCTGGCATCGATGCTGGCGTAGTAGTTGCTGCTATCGATGGTGGTGCCGAAACTGAACTCGTAGTTAGCCACCATCAGGTCGGGCGTGCCGTCCTGATCCTGCACCTGGGTAGCAAACACGGTGACGGTACAGGTCTCCGACTCCTCGAAGGCCGCATCGGGCGTCAGCACATAGCTGATCGGTCCACCGCTCACTATCGCGCCATGTGCGCTGCTCACCGAGCAACTGATGGCGAACCAGGAGTCGGCAAGACTGACCGCTTCACTGAAGGCGATGCTGATCGTGCTGTTGAGAGCGACGTTGCCGGCATTTGCCGTCGGCAGGGTGGAGGCTACCGTCGGCGGCAGATCCGGCGGCGGGTCGGCGGTGGTGAAAGCAGCCGTGTAGTCGCTCTGCATTTGATCGGGATCGCCATCCTGATCGGTGACCTGGCTTGCCTCAACGTGCAACTCACAGCTGCTGCTGAACGGCAGGGCGCTGGTCGGACTCAACGTGTAGTTGCGTGATCCGCCGGTGACAACGAAAGCCTGCGGCGTGCTGGCGCAGCTGAGGCTGATGGCGCTACCGCCGAGAGTGACCGGTTCGGAGAATTGCAGGGCCAGATTGGCCGCAGGATCGACCTCGATCGCACCGTTGGTCGGCGTGCTGCTGCTGAGCTCGGGGGGCAAGTCGACACCGCCACCGGGCGGAGTGATGACCACGTCGTCAATGGCCAGACCGTCGTCCGAGCCACCGACATTGACATCGACCCAGCGCAGCCACAGGGTGGCGCCGACCGGCACGCTGATGCCGCTGACCTGGGTACTGATCTGGGTCTGGTTGGCGCTGGCATTGCCATCCAAGGCACCGACCGTGCCGCTGCTGGTGGGTCCGACGAAGCTCAATGCACTCAATGTCGTCCAGGTTGCGCCGGAATCGGTCAGTGAGGTTGCATTGGTGCTGATTTCGGCGCCGAGCTGCTCGGCCCGTCCAGTGGCGCCCAAGCGCCACTGTTCACCGCGAAAGGCGAATCCAAACTCGGTCAGCACGGCGCCGGTGTCGTTCTGAATCTGCACGCCGATCAAGGGCGTGGTGCTGTTCGAGGCCAGGGTACCGAGGGCACGTTCGCTGCTGGCCGTCGAGCCATAGCTGTAGACGCTGCCGGAGTTGGCTGAGCCGTTGTCGGCGCTGTAGTCGGCACCGACGCTGCCGTTTTCGGCCGCATACCAGCCATTCGGCAAACTGCTGCCGGTGCCGCTGGCAGTCAGGCTGTCAAAGGATTCGCTGACCACCGACTGGCCAAGTGAAACACTTTGCGCGAGGGCAAAGCCCGGCAGGGATAAGAGCAGAGCAAGGCTTAGAAGACGCAGGCGCACGCGTTTACTCGTGATTCAGACAAGAGGGCGCGCGAGTCTAGTCGGTTCCGGTGACGTATCCAAGTCACGTCCGATAGCCGGTCAGCCTTGCCAGGCCATCGCTGCCGCGTTCAGCTTCGATATTGCAGCAGGTCCCAGCGATTGCCGTACAGATCCTCGAACACCGCCACCTTGCCGTAGTCGTGCTCGGCCGGGGCTCGGACAAAGCGCACCCCGGCCGCGCAATAACGCCGATAGTCGCGTTCGAAGTCATCGGTCTGCAAGAACAGGAACACTCTTCCACCGCTCTGATTGCCGACACAGGCCAGCTGCACGTCGCCGACTGCTCGCGCCAAGAGCAGCGAACAGCCAGGACCGGGGCCTGGCGGCTTCACCACCACCCAGCGCTTGTGTTGCTGTGGTTGCTCCGTGTCTTGCAACAATTCAAAGCCCAATAGGTCGACATAGAAGCGGATGGCTTCGTCGTAGTCGCGCACTAGCAGCGCTATGTGGGCCAGGCTTTGCATGCCAAGGCCAGCCGGGCGACCTCAGTCGCCCAGTGTCAGCAAGGAGGCATTGCCGCCCGCTGCGGTGGTATTGATAGTCAAGGTGCGCTCGTTGGCAAAGCGCAGCAGGTAGTGCGGGCCACCGGCCTTCGGACCGGTGCCGGACAGGCCTTCGCCACCAAACGGTTGCACCCCGACCACGGCACCGATCTGATTGCGGTTGACGTAGCAGTTGCCCACCTTGACCCGGCGCGAGATCCGCTCGATGGTTTCATCGATGCGCGAATGGATGCCCAGGGTAAGGCCATAGCCAGTGGCATTGATGGCGTCGATCACCTGGTCGAGCTTGTCGCCGTCGAAGCGGATCACGTGCAGGATCGGACCAAACACCTCGCGGGTGAGGCGGCTCAATGAATCGATTTCATAGGCGCGCGGTGCAAAGAAGGTGCCTTCGGCACACTCATCACTGAGTTGCACTTCCTTGATCAGCTGAGCTTCCTTGTTCATCCGTTCGGCGTGCTTGACCAGAATCTGCCGCGCATCCTCATCGATCACCGGGCCAACATCGGTCGACAGCAGCCCCGGATCGCCAACCTTCAGCTCGTCCATGGCGCCGCTCAACATGCTGATGACCTTGTCAGCGATGTCCTTCTGCACGAACAGGATGCGCGCCGCCGAGCAGCGCTGGCCGGCCGAACCAAACGCGGCGGTTATCGCATCCTTAACCAGCTGTTCAGGCAGGGAGGAAGAATCGGCAATCAGCGCGTTCTGGCCGCCGGTTTCGGCGATCAGCACACCGATTGCGGCGTCGCGCGCAGCCATGGCGCGATTGATCGCACGGGCGGTTTCGGTCGAGCCGGTAAAGGCCACACCACAGATGCGCGGATCGCGGGTCAAAGCGGCGCCAACGGTGGCGCCGTCGCCCGGCAGGTATTGCAGCACCGTTTCCGGCACACCGGCCTCATGCAGCAGCTTCACTGCGGCATGGCCGACCAGGGTGGTCTGCTCGGCGGGCTTGGCCAGCACGCTGTTGCCGGCGACCAGGGCGGCGGCAACCTGGCCGACGAAAATGGCCAGTGGGAAATTCCACGGGCTGATGCAGACGAATACGCCGCGGCCGTGCAGGTACAGCTCGTTCGATTCACCGGTCGGCCCCGGCAGCTTCTCCGGATGGCCGAACAGCCGCCGTGCCTGCTGAGCGTAGTAGCGCAGAAAGTCGACCGCTTCGCGCACTTCGGCGATGCCATCGAGCATGGTCTTGCCGGCTTCGCGGGTACACAGAGCCATGAACTCGGGCATCCGCGCTTCCATCAGATCCGCGGCATGTTCGAGGATGGCAGCGCGTGAGGCCACCGGCAGGCGATCCCAGTCGCCCTGTGCGGCTTCGGCGTTTTCCAGCGCCTTCTCAACGGTAGCGCTGTCAGCGGCCTGCCATTCACCCACCTTAACGCGACGATCCGCCGGCGAGCTGACCGGGACGATGAGTCCCGCAGTCTTGGCACCGGGCACCAGCGGACCGGCCTTCCATTCCTTGACCGCTGCATTGATCTTGTCGGCCAGTGCACGCAGGTCGTTGTCGTTGGCAAGATTGATGCCCATGGAGTTCTTCCTTCCGTCGCCATACAAGGCGACCGGCTGCGGGATTTTTGGGTGGGGAATGGAATCAAAGCCGGCCACGGTGCGCACCGGGTCGGCCACCAGTTGTTCCGGGCTCAGACTTTCATCGGTGATCTTGTTGACGAAGCTGGTGTTGGCACCGTTTTCCAACAGACGGCGTACCAGGTACGGCAGCAGGTCTTCGTGGCTGCCGACCGGCGCGTAGACGCGGCAGGGCACGGCAAGTTTGTCTTTCGCCACCACCTCATCGTAGAGATCCTTGCCCATGCCATGCAGGCGCTGGAACTCGAACGGCTTGCCATTGGCCATGCGCTGTATGGCCGCAATGGTGTGGGCGTTGTGGGTAGCGAACATCGGGTAAAACGCGTCGGTCGCGGCCAGCATGCGCTTGGCGCAGGCCAGATAACTGACATCGGTATTCGGCTTGCGGGTGAACACTGGATAGCCCACATAGCCATCGACTTGCGCGCGCTTGACTTCGCTATCCCAGTACGCGCCCTTGACCAGACGCACCGGCATGCGCCGGCCGACTTCGCGCGCGCTCTGCGCCAGATAATCGAGCACATAGGGGGCGCGCTTCTGGTAGGCCTGCACCGCCAGACCGTAGCCCTGCCAACCGGCCAACGAGGCATCGCTGTAGGCGCCGACAATCACGTCGAGACTGAGCTCAAGCCGATCGGCCTCTTCGGCATCGATGGTGAAACCGATGCCCTGGGCACGCGCCAGCTGGGCCAGCTCCAGCACCTTCGGGGTCAGTTCGGCGTGTACGCGGGCGCGCTTGCCAATCTCGTAGCGCGGATGCAAAGCCGAGAGTTTCACCGAGATGCTGGGCGCGGCGAACACATCACTGCCGACGTAGGTTCCGTTAGGGCCGCTGGCACCAATCGCCTGAATCGCCTTGCGATAGGCCTCCAGATAACGTGCCGCGTCGCGGGCGGTGAATGCGGCCTCGCCGAGCATGTCGAAGCTGTAGCGGTAGTTGGCGTTGTCGGCCTTCTTCGAACGCTTCAGCGCCTCGGCAATGGTGCGCCCCATGACGAACTGATGACCCATGATGCGCATCGCCTGACGCACCGCCAGGCGGATCACCGGTTCACCGGCGCGCCCGACCAGACGCTTCAGCGCGCCGGTGAAATTGTGCCGGGTCTCTTCGTTGAGGTTGACCACCTTGCCGGTCAGCATCAAACCCCAGGTCGAGGCATTGACGAACAGTGAATCGCTCTCGCCAAGATGCTTTTTCCAGTTGGCATCGCCGAGCTTGTCGCGGATCAGTTTGTCGGCGGTGTCCTGATCGGGAATCCGCAGCAGGGCTTCGGCCACGCACATCAGCAGCACGCCTTCCTCGGAAGACAGATCGTACTGGCGCATAAAGGCTTCGATCGCGCCCTGATCTTCGGCCTTGACCCGCACCCGTTCGACCAGGCCGGTGGCCAGGCGCTGCACCGCGGCATGCTCGGTCGGGTCGTCGCCCAATTCGGCCAACAAGGATTTGACATGCTCGCGCTCATCGCGTGCCCAGGCGGCGGTGATCGCCGCACGGCGCGGATCAGCCTTCGGAAGTTCGCTGGTAAGAATGACGCTCACTGACGGCTCGCCAAACAAAAACGCGCACGGAATGCGCGCGGGGGCCTCAGTGTAGGGTGGCGCTACCGCTTGCGCCACCCCTCGAGCTGAGCGCTGACAAACTGGCTTGCATAAGTTGATGCCCAGCGCCGAAAGCGAACGTTTGTTTGAGCACGATGGAACCCGGTGTTGGGCCTACTGCGCCGGATCGCCACCCGAGCGATCCTTGGCGGCCGCTTCCATCAGCTCCTTGCGAATACGATGCGCTGCCAGCCGATTGCGGAACACCCGCGCTTCCCAGGACAACAGGCGCCAGCTGACATCGCAGATCAGCGCCACCCCCAGGCCAACCACCAGGCCGCCGAGGAACAGCGCCGCCAGCACGTCCCAGCCGGCTTCGGCCATGTTCTCGAAACTCAGCTTGCTGGGAAACTCGGTGTCCACCCCCATCCAACCCATCACCTTGCGCCCGACCCAATAGGTGAAGCCATAAATCGGAATCAGGGTCAGCGGGTTGGTGATGAATTGCAGGGCAACGGTGATGGTCAGATTGGCCCGCGCGTAAAGGGCGACGAACACCGCCACCACCAATTGGAAACCATACAAGGGCCAAAGCGAAACGATCGAGCCCAGATACAGCGCCGGCAGCACATTCTCGCGCTTCAACGACCACAGGAAAGGCCGCTTGCGTGCCGCTTCGGCAAACCACTTGACGACCGGATAGCGCCGCACATTGGCACGGCGTGGCAACGGCCGCAGCAGCTTGCGCAGGCGCCGTCGGCGGGCCAGCAATTCGCGGAAATGGCGTTCGTACTCCTCGCTCATCGGTGCGAGTTGGCGCTAGGGCGGTGGGGCAGGCACTTTAGCCTGGGACGAATGAACGTGACGCTAGCGGCCCGGCCTTCGGTCGGCGCAATCGGCCCTTTGTCCATCAGGCCGCACTGCGCGGCGCCTGACGTCGCAGGTGCACCAGCAGCAGGGAGATCGCCGCCGGGGTGACGCCCGGAATGCGCAACGCCTGGCCTATCGTTTCCGGCCGCACCCGTTGTAGCTTCTGCGACACCTCAGCCGACAGCCCGCGCACCGCTTGGTAGTCGAACTCGAGTGGGATGGTGGTGGCTTCATTGCGTTGCAGGCGTTCGATCTCTTCCTGCTGTCGATTGAGGTAGCCGGCGTATTTCACCCCGATTTCGATCTGCTCGATCACCGCGGCATCGTCGACCCCCGGCTGCAGGGCCTCGATCTGCAGCAGCTGCTGGTAGCGCAGTTCGGGTCGCTTCAACAGATCCAGCACCGGCGTCTCACGGCTGATGCTCAGGCCCAACTGACGCTCGATGGCTTGACCGAGCTGATTGCCCGGTGTCGCCCACAGCGCCTTCAGTCGCGCCGACTCCCGCTCGACCTGCTCGCGCTTGGCGGCAAAGCGCTGCCAGCGTGCCTCGTCGACCAGCCCGAACTCGCGGCCGGTGGGCGTCAGGCGGGCATCGGCATTGTCCTCGCGCAATTGCAGCCGGTACTCGGCACGCGAGGTGAACATGCGGTAGGGCTCATTGGTGCCATGGGTGATCAGATCATCGATCAGCACACCGATATAGGCCTGGTCGCGACGCGGACTCCAGGCCTCGCGGCCTTGGCTGCGCAACGCGGCATTGAGGCCGGCGATCAGGCCCTGGGCGGCGGCTTCCTCATAGCCGGTGGTTCCGTTGATCTGTCCGGCGAAGAACAGGCCGGCGACGGCCTTGGTCTCGAGGCTGGCTTTCAGCCCACGCGGATCAAAGAAGTCGTACTCGATGGCATAGCCGGGCCGAGTGATATGCGCCTGCTCAAAACCGCGAATGCTGTGCACCAGGTCGAGTTGCACATCAAACGGCAGCGAGGTGGAAATGCCATTGGGATAGATCTCCACCACATCCAGGCCTTCGGGCTCGACAAAGATCTGGTGCGAGGCCTTGTCGGCAAAGCGCACCACCTTGTCTTCGATCGACGGGCAGTAGCGCGGGCCGATGCCCTCGATCTGCCCCGAATACAGCGGCGAACGATCGAGGGCGCCGCGGATGATCTCGTGGGTGCGCTCGGTGGTATGGGTGATCCAGCAGCTGACCTGGGCCGGCTGATCGGCGTGCGAGCCGACAAAGGAAAACACCGGCCGCGGATCGTCGCCGGGTTGTTCCTCCATCACGCGGTAATCCAGCGTGCGGCCATCGATGCGCGGCGGCGTGCCGGTCTTCAGCCGCGACACCTGGAAACGCCCCTCGCGTAGCTTCTCGGCCAGGGCCAGGGCCGGCGGATCGCCGGCGCGGCCGCCGGCATACTGGGTCTGGCCGACATGAATCTTGCCGGCCAGAAAGGTACCGGCGGTGAGTACCACATTGGCGGCCAGGAAGCGTAGACCCAGCTGAGTGGTGACACCCCGCACCTGATCCTGTTCGATCAGCAGATCATCGACTGCGGCCTGAAACAGGGTCAGGTTGGGCTGGGTTTCCACCGCCTGGCGGATCGCCGACCGATACAGGGCTCGGTCGGCCTGGCAGCGGGTCGCCCGCACTGCTGGGCCCTTGCTGGCGTTCAGGGTACGCCACTGGATGCCGGCGCGATCGGCGGCCCGCGCCATCACCCCGCCGAGGGCGTCGATTTCCTTCACAAGATGGCCCTTGCCGATACCGCCGATGGCCGGGTTGCAGCTCATCGCGCCGATCGTTTCGATGTTATGGCTTAACAGCAAGGTACGCGCGCCGGCCCGGGCCGCGGCCAGCGCCGCCTCAGTGCCGCTGTGACCGCCGCCCACCACAATGACATCGAACTGATTGCTGCTCATCTTGACTTTGCTCTGCTTGATCTGCGGCTTGAAGTTCGATCGGGCGGCGCCGTGCGACCGTCTCACGGCAGGCCCTACTAACCCTGGCAACTTGAAGTTTGAACATCCTGTTCGACTTCAAGTCCCACCCGTCCGGTACAGGCCCGGACTCGCGGGCGCTGCCGCCGTACAGTCGCATGACTGTGCTGCTCGAGGCTCATGCCGACAAGTGTAAACCGACCTGGAACGCTTCCTGCATCCTGCTTGCCTGCACCCGCCTTGGCGAAGCGCACCGTCGTCAGACCGGAATGAACAGGGGCCGGTCGTCGTGCAAGTCGGGGACGCTCCACGTCCGCGCGGCCAGCCTCCCTCGGCCGCGCGGGCGTGATTATCCGCCTGCAGGGCCTTTTCCAGCGAGCTACCACGTCGCAGCCTCGTGCGTCGCCGGCCCGGAAAGGACCGGCGCCCGGGGGGTCGCTAGAACAGGGGGTATCCAGATGACCTTGATCCGGGCGCCGGAACCGGGATGACCTGAAGCGTCAGTCGATACTGGTCGCGGCAGGTCAAATGCCGACGTGTTCGGGCAGGCAGTGTACACCGTACGCCCTGCCCTGCACCTTACGTCGATCAGGCTGGCAGATCTGCGAGACCGCGCACGTTTAGCTAGTCCTCGCGATCACCAAATCGACCCGCTTCGGCGCGCGAACCGCGTCCGCGATCAACGCGCTCGACCGGCTCCGACCGCGGCGCCGGTTCGCTGCGCTCGATACGCGGTGCGCTGCGTTCTGCACCGCGACCACCGTCGGCCCGGCCAGCGCCAAAGTCGACCCGCGGCGGCGGGCTGTAGCTCGGTGCCGGCGCGGCCGGCGCGTTGTAGCGGATTGGCTCACGCGGCGGACTATAGCCGGTGGCCTCGCGACTGCGCTCGGTGCTGCGCGGAGCGTACTGCCGTGAGCGATTGAAACTGTCAGCCGGTGGCGTCGAACTGTAGCGGGGCGTCGTCTGCGGCAGAGTGCCGCTGGACGAACGATCCGGATAGGGAATGCCGCGCTGGCTAGCGTCGCGCGCCGGAGGAGATTGAACGCGCGGCTCGTTGATTCGAGAGGTTCGACCGGAGGCCGCGGCTTCGCGGCTGGCCATCGGCGCGCGCGATGAGTCGACCTGGCGCTGCGGCGAAAATTCACGTGCTTCACGGCGCGACGAACTGGCCTCACCGTAGCTGGCGCTGCGAGCGTTGCGATCACCATACGCGGACTCACCGGCGCTGACACCGCGCTGAAAACCACTGACCGCGGGATCACGTCGACGACTGGTCTCACCGTAACGATCGGCGCCGCGCACCGATTGGCGCTGAGCGTCGACCGCACGGCGGCTTTGCGTCTGATCCCAACTGCCGCTGTGGTAGCGCTGCGGATTGCGACTGTAGCGCGCGTCGCGGGTCAGTCCGTGCAGACGTGCCAGACGCTCTGCCTCATTGCGCGAATTGCCATAGCGCGGCGCATAGTAGCGGTGCGAGTAGTGGGGGTAATGCGCGTACCACGGATACCAGTCGTAGTAGTAATCGACCCAGGCGTAGCGATACGGCGAGTAGCTGAGATAGGCGTAGAACGGACGACCGTAGTGGTAACGGTAGCTGGGGAAATAACGATAGGTGACGCTGAAGTAGTTCCGTGGATACCAGGTGACACCGTAATAGAAGTGCGGGTGCCAGAACGGATCGACCCAGGCCCGATTGAAACTCCAGAACAGGGAGTAGTAGTAGGGGTAGTCAACCCAGTCCGGGTAGTCGTAGTAGTTCACCCCGAATCGATAACCGCCATCGACGTAGCCAGCATCGCTGTACTCCAGCGGCTCTACTGCCTGCCATCCGGGATCACCGCGACGGTAGGAATCCGCACCGTAATAGCGGTATTGCTGGGTCGCACAGCCACCCAGGAAGATCGTCACCATCAGGACCAAGATTGCACGCAACATAGCTTTGCTCCCCGCCATCGGGCTCTGCCCAGCTTACGGCAGCACGGCGGTCCGGGGATAAATCCGCTGTGAACTCGTCGCCAATCGGGCGACTGATTCAGCGCCGGTTGCGCTGTTGATTGGGAGTGGATTCAGCTGCGCAGCCCGATGCCGCGCTGCAACAACTGCAAGCCGAGCACGCTCAAGCCAAAGGCCAGACCCAGCATGACGGCGTAGGCGATCCACAGCGGCACATCACTCACTCCGAGCAGGCCAAAACGGAACGCATTGACCATGTGCAGAACCGGATTGAACCAGCTGACGTTCTCCCAGAAATCCGGCAACAAGGTCACCGAATAGAACACTCCACCCAGATAGGTCAGTGGGGTAAGGATAAAGGTCGGCACGATGGCGATGTCATCGAACTTCTTGGCATACACCGCGTTGACGAAGCCGGCCAGGGCAAACACCGTAGCTGACAACAGCACCGTACTGAGCATGACGATTGGGTGTGGAATCCGCACATGGGTAAAGCACATGGCAATCGCCAGCACGATGATGCCCACCATCAGGCCGCGGAACACCGCACCGGTGACATAGCCGGACAGGATGATCCAGTTCGGCAACGGACTGACCAGCAGCTCCTCGACATGACGACCAAACTTGGCACCGAAGAAGCTCGAAGAAATGTTGCCGTAGGCGTTCTGAATCACGCTCATCATCACCAGCCCGGGAACGATGAAATCCATGTAGTCAAAACCACCCATTTCACCGATGCGTCGGCCGATCAGGCTGCCAAAGATGAGGAAATACAGGGTCATGGTAATCGCCGGTGGCACCAGGGTCTGGCCCCAGATGCGCAGGATGCGATTGATCTCGCGGCGAACAATGGTGTGATAGGCAACTAGATTCGGGTGCATGGAAGGCCGGGGGTCGAAAGTCGGGAGTGGGGAGTCGCTCAAGCTGCTTTGTCGCCGCTGCCGGTCAAGCTGACGAACAGTTCCTCCAGCCGGTTGGCCTTGTTGCGCATCGAGCGCACCACGATGCCGGCTTGATTGAGGCGCTCAAACACCGCGTTAAGGCTCTTCGATCGCGGCATTTCCAGCTCCAGCGTATGTGCATCAATCGCACTCAGCTGGGCACCCTCGATGAGCGGCAGTTCGGCAGGCAGCTCGTTTTCGATATCGAACAGGAAGCCCTCGTTGTCGAGTTTGGCCAGCAATTGCTTCATCGGGCCGGATTCGATGATCCGGCCGTGGTCGATGATGGCCAGATTGCGGCACAGGCTCTCGGCTTCCTCCAGATAATGGGTAGTCAGGATCACCGAGGAGCCGCGGGCATTCACCTCGCGCAAGGTCTTCCACATGCTGCGGCGAATCTCGATATCGACTCCGGCGGTGGGCTCATCGAGGATCAGCAGACGCGGCTCGGTCATCATGGCGCGAGCGATCATCAGACGCCGCTTCATGCCGCCGGACAAAGTGCGACTCATCACCTGGGCCTTGTCCCACAGCTGGGCGGCGCGCAGCTCACGTTCGGCACGCTGCACTGCTTCGGCCCGCGGCACGCCGTAGAAACCGGCGTAGTTGACGCAGATGTCCAGCGGCTTTTCGAACATATTGAAGTTGATTTCCTGCGGCACGAGGCCAATCAGGCGCATTGCCTGCGAGCGCCGCTTCTGGATATCGACGCCGAACACCTCGACCCGTCCGCCGCTGGCATTGACCAGGGAGCTGACTACGCCAATCAGGGTCGATTTGCCGGCACCGTTGGGGCCGAGCAGGGCGAAGAAGTCGCCCTCCTGCACGTCCAGACTGACCCCCTTCAGGGCCTCGACGCGGTTGTCATAAGTCTTGCGTAGATCGCGGATGCTAAGGGCGGGTAGGGCACTCATCAGTCTGTCCGTAGGGTGGATCGGGCCCGGTCCAGGGCGGCGTCGCGGCGATGAACACTGTGTCGAACACCGGGGGCGGTAGTATATCGGCCTCGTTTTCCAGCTTCGGATCGATCGTGCCTCAACATTTTCCCTTGCGCCTTACCGCCAGCCGGATGATCGCCCCCAGCGTGCGCCATCTGGTGTTTCAGCGCGACGACGGCGACAGTCTGAGCTTTCTACCGGGCCAGTTTCTGCAGGTGCACTTCCACTACGACGATGGCAAGCCGACCAAGCGCAGCTATTCCATTGCCACGGTGTACGACGGACAGGCCCGACCGGACCTGCCGATCGAGATGGCGGTGTCCTACGTCAGCGGGGGTGCCGCCACCGCCCTGTTCGAGCACCTCAAGGAAGGCGACCGGGTCGAGGCCAGTGGTCCATTTGGACGCTTTTGCCTGATGCCGAACGACCAGAATCGACGCTATTTGCTGGTCGGCACCGGCACCGGCGTCACACCGTACCGCGCCATGCTGCCGCAGCTGGCGCAGCAGATCCGTGAACGCGGCATCGAAGTGATCTTGCTGTTTGGCGCCCGCACCCCGACCGAGTTGCTGTACGCCGATGAATTCGCCGCCTTCGCCGAGACCACACCGGGCTTCCGCTTCGTGCCCTGCTTCTCGCGAGAGATGCCGGCGCAGCCGCGTGCTGACGATCGACAGGGCTATGTGCAGAACGCCCTGGCCGAGTTTCAACCCGACCCGGAGGGCGATATCGCCTATCTTTGCGGCAACCCGAACATGGTCGATGCCAGCTTCGAGGTGCTCAAGGAAGCTGGCCTGCCCGTACCGCATATCCGCCGCGAGAAGTATGTCTCAAGCAAATAGGCCGGCTGCCTCGCATTCAGCGCGTCACAAAGCGCTGTGAACTTCGTTCTACTCTGCCAGCGGCCCGCTGCCGGCCAGGAGACAATGATGATCAATCGCAATCAACCGAGCCCGCTCGGCCAGCCCACCCTCGCCCGGCGCAGCCTGACGGCCGCGATGCTGCTGAGCGTGAGCGCCCTGGCCTGCGCCGCCGATCCGGCCACCCTGCGTCGGCAAGGCAACCTGGACTTCGAGCCTTGTGCGTTGCATGCCGGCAATCTGCCCTACTCGATCGAAGCGTATTGCACCGAGGTGGAGGTTGCAGAAGATCGCAGCAACCCCGAGTCGCGGCGAATTTCGCTGGGCCTGGCCTGGGTGCCGGCCAGCGGCGATGCCGAACCCGATCCGATCGTCATGCTTGCCGGCGGACCGGGGCAAGCGGCCAAGCAGGCCTATCCGATGGTCAACCACGCCTTCCGCGATGCCCGGCGCAACCGTGATGTATTCCTGCTCGATGCCCGCGGCACCGGCGATTCCAACCCGCTGGTCTGTCGCAATGCGGCCGGCGTGGCGGCGATCACCGAAAGCGCCGAAGACGACCCCAACCAAGCCGGCGAATTCGCCAGGCGATGTGTGGAAGCCCTGTCGCAGAAGGCCGATCTGCGCTTTTATGGCACTTCAGAACACATCGATGATCTCGACGAAGTACGGCAAAGACTGGCCATCGAGAAAATCAACCTGATCGGCATTTCCTACGGTACCCGCGTGGCGCAGCAATACGCGGCCCGCTATCCCGAGCACACCCGCACGGTGGTGCTCGATGCCGTGGTACCCAACACTTTGGTGCTCGGCGCCGAACATGCGCGCAATCTCGAGGACGCCCTGAACCAGCAGTTTGAGCGCTGCGTCGAAGCCGGCGGCTGTGCCGAAAAGCTGGGGAACCCGCGCGAACAATTGACCCAGGTGCGCGCGCTGCTGGAGCAAGGTGAGCTAGAGGAAGTCAGCTACCGTGATTCAACCAGTGGCCTCTGGCAGAAGGAAAAGCCGGCCTTTGGTCACTTGGCGCTATTGCTGCGCATGTACGCCTATTCACAGGAATCTGCCACCGCCTTGCCGTATCTGATCCACGAGGCGTCCGAGGGACGCTACGCCGACCTGCTGGCCCAGGCACGCGCCCTCGTAGGCAACCTGACTGACCAGCTCTATCACGGCATGCAGCTGTCGGTGAGCTGCACCGAGGATGCCGACGACCTCAGCGAGAGCAGCGCTGACGACGGCACCGTGATGGGGCCTGAATTCATTGCCTTCACCAAGGCCCAATGTGCGGTCTGGCCGCGCGGTACGCGCGACCCCAACTTTCGCCAACCGTTGAGCAATCCGGAACTGCCGGTGCTGGTGTTATCCGGCGAGTTCGACCCGGTCACTCCGCCGCGCTACGGCGAGGAGGTGGTGCAGCACCTGCCCAAAGGCCGGCACCTGATCATGAAAGGTCAGGGGCATGGCGCCATCGGGCTTGGCTGTATGCCGAAACTCTATGCTCAGTTTCTTGAGACCGCCGACGCCAAGGCGCTGAAACCCGAATGCCTCGGCCGACTGAAACCGCTGCCGCCATTCGCCGGAGTGTATGGGTGGGAGCCCTGAGTTGCCGTGATTCGTGATTGGTGATTCGTGATTGGCTGCGCTTCGATCCGAACAGCCGGCCAGTCGTTCCCGCTCTCGGCTCAGCCACAAGCGAAAGCCTCCAACAACGAATCACCAATCACAAATCACCAATCACGGACAAGCCAATGATCCAAGTCGATAACCTGCATAAGCAATTCAAGACCAAGACCGGTCTGGTCAAGGCCGTTGATGGGGTGAGTTTCAGTGCCCGCGACGGCGAGATCACTGGCCTGCTTGGACCCAATGGCGCCGGCAAGACGACCACCATGCGCATGCTGTACACCCTGATGACGCCGGACCAGGGTGCGGTCAAGGTCGATGGTCTCGACATCGCCCGCGAGGCCGAAGCGGTGCGGCGGCGTCTGGGCGTGCTGCCTGATGCGCGCGGGGTCTACAAGCGTCTGACGGCGCGCGAGAATATCGCCTACTTTGGCCGGCTACACGGACTTGACGACGCTTTGATCAAGCAGCGAACCGATGTGCTAAGTCGGGCGCTGGGCATGGAGGACGTACTCGATCGTCAGGCCGAAGGATTCTCCCAGGGGCAGCGCACCAAGACCGCGATTGCCCGCGCTCTGGTGCATGATCCAAAGAATGTCATTCTCGACGAACCCACCAATGGGCTGGATGTGATGACCACCCGCGCCTTGCGCGAGTTCTTGCGTCAGCTGCGCGCCGAAGGGCGCTGCGTGATCTTCTCCAGTCACATCATGCAGGAGGTTGCGGCGCTCTGCGATCGGATCGTGGTGATCGCCAAGGGCAAGGTGGTCGCCGAAGGCACTGCCGATGAACTGCGCAGCAAGACCGCGGAAGACAATCTTGAGGATGCCTTCGTCAAACTGATCGGTTCGGAAGAGGGGCTGCAGGCATGAAGACTCTGTTCGTCGTAATGCACAAGGAACTGCTCGACCTGTTCCGCGATCGCCGCACCTTTCTGCTGAATCTATTGATGGGTCCGCTGCTCTTTCCGGCCTTGATTCTGGGCATGGGTGCTTTGGCCGAAAAGCGCGCCAAGACCCAGCTGGAAAGCACGCTGAAGCTGCCTGTGGTGGGCGCCGAGCACGCCCCCAATCTGGTCAACTTCCTGTCCACCCACAACATCGAGGTACTGCCGGCGCCGGCCGACGCCGACGCCGAGATTCGGGCACAAAATCGCGACGTGATTCTGCGCATTCCGGCCGAGTTCGGTGATCAATGGCGAGCCAGCGAGCCGGCCGATATCGAGTTGATCTTTGATTCCACCCGCCGCGATACCGAGATTCCACTGCGCCGGGTGCGCGGGGTGCTCGATGCCTACAGCCAAACTGCAGGACATCTGCGTCTGCTGACCCGCGGGGTCAATCCGCAGCTGAGCAAGGCGCTGCGCACCAACTCGCGCGACCTCGCCACGCCCGAGGCCCAGCGCGGACAGATTCTCAGCGCCTTGTTGCCCTACCTGTTGATTCTCAGTGCCTTCCTGGGCGGCGCCTATCTGGTGATCGATGCCACCGCCGGCGAACGCGAGCGGCAGTCGCTGGAACCCTTGCTGGCCACGCCGGCCTCACGCAGCCTGATCATGAGCGGCAAGATCGGCGCTGCCTGTGTATTTGGTCTGGTATCCCTGCTGTTGATCATGGTGTCCTTCAAGGTCGCCTTCCTGTTTGCCGGTGCCACCTTCAAGGGCGTCGAAGTCACCTGGTGGGTCACCGCCAAACTGCTGGTTGTGCTGATGCCGATGGTGCTGCTCGGCACCACCCTGCTGACCTTGTTGTCGGCCAGCGCCAAGTCGATGAAGGAAGCGCAGAGCTACATGGGTATTCTGATGCTGTTACCGATGATTCCGACCATCATCCTGATGGTGAATCCGATCAAGGATCAGCTGTGGATGTTCACGGTGCCGTTCCTGGCACAGAACCAGCTGATCATCCGCATCGTGCGCAGCGAGCCGGTACTGGCCAGCGAATGGGGCGTGTACCTGGCGGCCGGACTCGGCCTCGGCGCGCTGCTGTGGCTGATTGCCGCCCGTCTGTACCATCGCGAGAAGCTGGCGATCTCGGCGTGAGGAGCCGGGATTCGGGATTTGGGGTTCGGGATTCGTCAAAGCGGGATAAGGCCAAGTTCGACTGACAGCGGTTAGTTAGCGCTAAGCACAGAGGAGCAGACAAGCCGCTGGAGCGGCGGGCTGTTGCGAAACCCGAATCCCCCCCAGGGTTTCCGCAGGCGCAACAGCGGCGCACAATAAGTCACCGCCATGGCGCTGCCGGGGAGTTCGCCATGAAGTGCGAGGCCGGACGCTGTTGGCATGCTGGAAAGGGGCTTGGTCGCAAGACCTTGGGGGGCCTGTATCGCCGGTGCTGGATGCTGGCGCTGCTGCTGGCGACGCCGCTGGCCCTGGCCCAGCCGGTGCCGCTGGATCAAGTCGAGTCGGTTGCTGCGGGTGGCGCGCATACCTGTGCCGCCGATCAGCAGCGGGGCGTGCGCTGCTGGGGTTTGAATTTTCTCGCCCAGCTCGGCGATGGCAGTCGGCGTGATCGACTGTTGCCGGTGGCGGTAGCCGGTCTGGGTGAACTCGTCAAAGCCCTGGCCGCCGGTCAGGATCACAGCTGCGCCCTACTCGACAACGGCGCGGTGCGCTGCTGGGGCATGAACTTCTATGGCCAGCTCGGCGATGGCAGTACCGAACTCGGCTTGAGCCTGGTCACCCCACAGGGACTTAACAGCGGGGTTCGTGCGCTGGCGGCCGGCGCCGATCATACCTGCGCCCTGACCGAGCAAGGCGCGGTGCTGTGCTGGGGTGCCAACTACGCCGGCCAACTCGGTGATGGCAGCGGTATCGACCGGTTGACACCCACCGCGGTTGCCGGCCTATCGAGCGGAGTGCGGGCGATCGGCGCCGGTCAGCGGCACAGCTGCGCGGTGCTGGATGGCGGTGGAATTCGCTGTTGGGGTTTCAACTTCGCTGGCCAGCTGGGTGACGGCAGCTTCGAGGATCGACTGAGCCCGGTCGCTGTACAGGGTATCGATGACGGCCTGAGGGTGGCCGGCGGCGAGCGTTTCAGCTGCGCCTTGCGGGCCGGCGGTGGAGTTAGTTGTTGGGGGGCGAACAATAATTCGCAGCTTGGTGCCGGTGATGACGAGACCGACCGCAGCACACCGATCGCCACCGCTGGCCTGCCCGGCCCGGCCAGCGCGATCGATCTGGGCGCCGAACATGGCTGCGCGCTGGTCACCGAGCAGGTGTACTGCTGGGGCCGCAATGATGTTGGCCAGCTTGGCGATGGCACACCGATTCGCCGTCATATCGCCACGCCGGTGCAGGGCCTGGCCGCTTCCGTTACGGCAATTGCGCTGGGCGATCTGCATAGCTGTGCCCGTTCGGCGCAGGCCACCTTGCAGTGCTGGGGCCTGAACTTCAGTGGTCAACTCGGCGACGGCAGCACCACCCAGAGCTTTGTGCCCTTGGCAACGCTGGGCCTCAACACAGCGATCAGTGCACTTGATGTTGGCGAGGAGCATAGCTGCGCGCTGGATCAGAACGGCGCAGTCAGCTGCTGGGGTCTCAACTTCTCCGGCCAACTTGGCGATGGCGGGCGCGATCAACGCCTGCGGCCGGGCGCAGTGAGCGGACTTAACAGCGCGGTCAATGCCATCGATGTCGGCGGATTCCATGCCTGCGCCCGACGCGGCGGTGCGGCGCTGTGCTGGGGCCGCAACGACTTCGGTCAACTCGGCGATGACAGCGGGCTCGATCAATTCTCACCGGTGCCGGTGCTGGGTCTGGACAGCGGGGTATCGGCGATCTCCGCCGGTGGCGTGCACAGCTGTGCGGTGCAGAACGGTGCGCTGTTCTGCTGGGGGCACAATTTCGCCGGCCAACTCGGCGATGCCAGCGATCAGCGTCGCTTCCGACCGGTGCCCGTGGTCGGACTGAGCAGCGGCGTCAGTCAGGTCGCCAGCAGCTTTGCCGCGCATACCTGCGCCCTCACCAGCGCCGGTGGACTCAAGTGTTGGGGGGCGAACGAGCGCGGTCAGCTTGGCGATGGCAGCACTACGACTCGCCTGACTCCGGTCGATGTGCCCGGGCTGGGTAGCGCTATACGCCAGGTCGCGCTGGGCCGAGAACACAGCTGTGCACTGAGCACCGCCGGAGCGGTGCAATGCTGGGGCAGCAATGACAATTTTCAGCTCGGCAGCTTCGAGATTGGCGATCGACTGCGCCCGGTCGATGTGCCGGGGCTGGCGCAGGGCGTGGCACAGATCGCCCTGGGCAATTCGCATACCTGCGCGTTGAGCACGGCCGGTGCGGTGAGCTGCTTTGGCCGCAATGACGCCGGCCAGATCGGCGACGGCACCAGTCTGCAACGCGCCGAACCGGCGCCGGTGAGTGGGCTGCAACGCGATGTGATCGCCATTGCCGCCGGTGCCGAACATAACTGCGCCCTGCTGCGCGGCGGCGCCATTCGCTGTTGGGGCTCGAACTACAGCGGTCAGTTTGGCAACCAGCGGTTTGCCGGCTCGCCGACCCCGGTCGCTGTGAAACTGGATCGCGATAATCGCAAGCGGCCGACGCCGGATGGCAATGCCGCCAGCCTGCGACCAGCCAGCGACTCTAGTGGGCGCTATCTGGTGTTCGAGTCAGAGGCCAGCAATCTGATCGATGGTGACAGCAACCAGAGCCGTGATGTGTTTCGCGTCGATACACACAGCGGCGCGCTACAACGGGTCAGCCTCGACAACGACGGCGCCCAGTTGGGCGGTCATGCCGGTGAAGCGGCGATCAGTGCCGACGGTCAGCGGGTATTGTTTATCGCCCCCGATGCTGCAGTGAATGCGTTGCTCGGCGAGTCGGCGAAAGCCCGTGCTAAGCGACAGAAGGGCGGACAAACCGGTTTGTTCCTTCGCAATATGCAAACCGGCACCACCCAGCGCATCGCCAGTACGGTGAGCGAAGGCAGCAGCCCGCGTTTTGCCGGCAATGGCGGCGCCCTGGTGTTTACCGCCATCAACACCGAGTTCAGTCAGGGCCCGACCGAGACCCGCCAGGTGTTCTTGCAACCGCTGGACGCTGCCGGCTTGCCGCAGGGCTCAGCGCAGTGCGTTTCCTGCAAATCGGTGCTGGCCGATGGCAGCGACAGCGGCGAGAACAGTGATGGCGAGGGCACTGATGCGGTGATCTCGGCCGATGGTCAGTGGGTGGCCTGGACTTCCAGCGCCAAGAATGTGTTAAGTGGGGTGCAGCCGGCCTGCCCCAGCGCCAACACCCAGGTGCTGTTGCGCAATATGCAGACCGGACAGGTGCAAACCGTCAGCTCGCCCAGTAGCGGTGGCAACTGCAATCAGGCCGGTGGGCAGAGCAGCAGCCCGGATATGGCGTTCAGTGGCGAGCTGCTGGTGTTCGAGAGCGATTTCCCGCTGGTGCCGCACGATAGCAATCAGCTGCAGGACGTCTACCTGTTCGACGCCCAGAGCAATGCCCTCACCCGACTTAGCGAGACCAGCTCCGGCGCCGATGGCAATGGCGCTTCCGCCAGCCCGAGCATCGCCGGCGATGGTCAAACCGTGGTGTTTCAATCCCAGGCCTACAACCTCAGCAGCCAGGCCGACAATAACGAGGTTGCCGACATTTTCAGCTGGAGCGCCGGCCAAACTGGCCTGAGCCGGGTCAGTGACAACGCAATCGGCGACCAGGCCGACGCCGTCAGTGACTACCCGGTGCTGAACTTTGGCGGGACCCAGGTGATCTTTGAGTCCGATGCGACCAACCTGTTGCTTGGCCGTGGCGGGCTCGACACCAATGGTGTCACCGATCTGTTCCAATCGATCAATCCGAGCGCGGTCACAGCGCTGAAGACGGCTACCTGGTGGAAGGAACAGGAGTCGGGCTGGGGACTGTTTATCTTCGATCAGGGCAATCTGCTGGCGCCGGCCTGGTTCACCTACGACGACGACGGCGAGCCGGCCTGGTTTCTGGCCGGCGGCGCCTTCCCACAGGCCGACGGCAGCTTCCGCGGTGATCTGTTCCGCTTTACCGGCCTGCCGTACAACCAGATCGGCGGCATCGCCAGCGAGACCAGCACTGCGGTCGGCAGCTTATCACTGCGCTTCATTGGCGATCAAAGTCTGCGCTTTGAGTACCAGGTAGGTGCGGTGAGCCAATTCAAACAATTGACCCGCTTCCCATTTGGGCCACGGCGCTTGGTGTGTCGGCCCAGCAGCGATCCCAACCGCGAATTCGCCAGCAACTACAGCGATGTCTGGTGGGGTGGCGCCGACCAGTCGGGATGGGGCCTGTTTCTCACCCATGTTGGTGATGGCCTGTTCGCTATCTGGTACACCTACGATCTAGACCACGAGCCGTTGTTCCTATCCCTGCTAACCCAGCGTCAGGCCGATGGTCGTTTTAGCGGACAGGTATTCCGCCAAGCCGACGGTCTGCCGTTCGATCAGATCGACAACCAGCCGCCCAGCCCCGGTGCGCAAGCCATCGGCACGGTCAGTTTCGAATTTGACAACGGCGCCCACGGCCGCTTCAGCTACCAGATCGACGGCGTCAATCAGACCCGCGAGATCCAGCGTCTGCAAGTCGGCTCGGTGGCTAGCAGCTGCGAGACTGTGGAGCTGGTCGACTGAGCGCTGCGTCGGCCTGCAATCCGGCCCGGGCGCGCCCGGGCAAATATGATGATTATGATTGCATCCGGCCCGGTCTTGGTCGCACCATTTGTCAATCGGCCCTGGAACGGAAGCGGGAGCAGACGATGGCAAACATCGAGCCTGCCGGCGATTCGGTGATTGGCCCCGCCTCTAGCGCGGCACCGCTGCGGCGCGCGGCCTTGCTACCGTTTTACGTGCCGATCATCACCGTCACCCTGGTGCTGGCGCTGCTGTTTGCCTTCGGCGTGCGGGAGCAGGAACAGCTACGGCTCGATCACATCGAGCGGGTACTCGGCACCCTGGAACAGGCCGAACGGCAAGTGGCGCGGCATATTCGCAACCAGCTCAATGTCACCGAACGCTCGCTGGCTCGCTATCAGGATGGTTTGCAGCGCGGCTTGGCGGCGGCCGTCGATGCCGCGATGGTGGAACGCTTCCAGGCCCTCACCGAGCCTTGGCCCGACGGCAGTGTGCGCTCCCGTAGACTCGGTTTTGATGGTCGACGCGAGGCTGGCATCTGGCTGCCGCGCGGGCTTGATCCTACCCCAGCCCTGCAGCAGCAGATCGTACTGGCCAAGCAGATCACCGATCAGTTCGGCCGCGGCGCACAGGAAAGCATCTTCGCCGATACTTGGTGGCTGCCAGCCGCCGGTGGCATCGTGTTTTTTGGGCCGGGGCCGGATCTGGCCGAGTTCGTCTTTCAGGCCGAGGCCGATTTCAGCTATGCCGGCACCGACTGGATGCAACTGGTCCATCCACACAACAACCCGCAGGGCGAACTTCGCTGGACACCGCTGTCCTTCGACCCGACGCCGCAGGTTTGGATGTTCTCGGCCGTGCTACCGCTACGGGTCAACGGCGTGTGGTTGGGCTCGGTAGGGCACGACGTGCCGTTGCAGCGCCTGCTGCAGCAGGTCGAGGCATTGGGCCAGGTCGAGGGCAGTGGTTTCGTGCTGGTCGACGCGCAAGACCGGGTACTGGCATCGGATCTGTACGCCGAACAGATCGTCGCCAGCGCCGGAAGACTCGATCTCAATGGTCTGCAAGACCAGCGGTTCCTGCGCGTTGCCAACGAAGCGCGGCGGCGCACCACTCAGCGTTCCGGCGGCGACTTTCGACTGCTGGACCAGCAGCAGGTCGCCTTCATCAGCCATCTAGCAGAGCAGGATTGGCTGCTGATCAATCTGATTCCGCTGCAGCCGATCACCGGACCAGTGCAAGCCTCGTTCGCCCGTCTACGCGACTTGACTCTATGGGCACTTCTGCTGGAACTGCTGGTAGCGAGCGGCGCAATGTGGTGGAACCATCGGCAGACGCAGCGCAATCTAAGACAGATCACAGCGGTGCACCAGCAGCTCGCCGAGCGCGAGCGACACCTGGCTCGTCTCAATGAAACACTGGAACAACGCGTTCAGGAACGCACCGAAGCGCTATCGCAGGCCAAGCTGCGCGCCGAGCAAGCGCTACAGGATCTGCGCAACACCCAGCACGATCTGCTGGCGGCGGAAAAGATGGCCGCGCTCGGTCAACTGGTGGCCGGCGTGTCCCACGAGATTAACACCCCGATCGGTATCGCCCTCACCGCTGCCTCGCATCTGCAGTCAACCTGTCTCACTCTGCAGCAGAAGGCCGATGGCGAAACGCTTAGCAGGCGCGAGTTTCTTCACTGGCGCCATGCCATCGAAGAAGGCATGCGACTGATCCTGGGCAGCCTGCAACGGGCCAACGAGTTGATCGCCAGCTTCAAGCAAGTGGCGGTCGATCAAAGTAGTGATGGCCGTCGCGAGTTCGAATTGCACACCCTGTTGCATGAAGCCGCGTTGTCGCTGCGGCCGCTATTCAAGCGTACCGGCATTACCTTGGAACTCAACTGCGAAGCCGGCATTCAGATCGACGGCTTCCCCGGTGCGCTGTTCCAGATCCTGAGCAACTGCGTCAACAACTCACTGCTACATGGTTTTGCCGGCCGCGACATCGGTCATGTAGTGATCCAGGCCCGTCAATACAGCGACGACATCGAACTACGCTATCAGGATGATGGCGTTGGTATGTCTGCCGAGGTAAGCGAACACGCCTTCGAACCCTTCTTCACCACCCGCCGTGGCCGCGGCGGCTCCGGCCTTGGCCTGCATATCGTCTTCAACCTGGTCACCCAACTGCTCGGCGGCAGCATCGAACTCGACAGCTCGCCAGGCAATGGGGTCATTCTCAGCATGCGATTCCCGCGCAAGGCACCGCCACGGGAGAAAGCCGTGGATGGGCAGCAAGCGGCTTGAGATTGGGCACTACTTTCCGATGCAGAAGCTGTCAAGCGCCTTCTGAGGCCTAAGAAGCCTAGGCTTGACGGGGATTTCGTCTGTCCGTTGGCCAGCTGGTGGGCCGAACGCTACCGCACGAGATCCAATACAGAGCCGGATGCCTGACCCATTATCTTCCTGTGAATTGCCAGGGCCTCTGCCTCGCTCAAGCTAGCGACAATGTCGATTGCCAGTCTCGATAGCGTCTGTTGATTCTTGCCCTGATAGAGCTCATCGGCCGTTGCGCGAAATCGGGTAGGAACCTTGGCAAGTTCTCCGCCAGTGAGAGCTTCGTGGAAATGGCGCGCCAGGTGCCTCACCACTCTCACTTGGCCTGTTTGTTGGGTTGACAGCCTAGGACTCAGTATCACGTAGTCCCACACGAGTCTTTGCAAGAAGTTGGTCTGGTGGTCATGCTCTTCTGCTAGAGATATCGACGCGCTTGCAGCGTCGTACTCGATTCCGGCGAGGAACTGCGTAATCGCTTGTGATCTGAACCCTTCTAGCAATTCCGCTTCCTTTTGCGTTCCCGGCTCAGCGATTTCCTTGAACACAAGGTCCAACAGGTTCTCGACCGCTTGGAAGTTGCTGTCCGTGTTCATGTACTTTCTGCTTTCGCTGTTTGGCTTGTCTCGTTCCCAGCGCTTGAAGAACGCCCTAAGGTAACTTCTGTTTTTCATCAGTCTCTCGAGCGGGATCAAGCCCGCGCGATAGAAATCCTCCAAATCGTGGACGCTGTATGTGATTGCATCCGCCACATCCATGATCTGTGCTTCGAGCGATTGCTCCTTACGGTCGCCAATCGCAAAATCCAGCGCATGCAGATCGTCCTCGTAGGCTCCAAATTTCCTGCGCGCTTTGTCCTTTGAATCCTCGTTGAGGTCGCGACGCCAGGGGTACTTGGTTACAGCAGCCAAGGATGCCCGCGTCAGGTCGAGTCCCACGACTCCAGCGCTACGAGATGTAGCTAGCCTGGTGAGAATGCGAAAGGTCTGTGCGTTGCCCTCAAACCCGTCTGGCAAACCGAATTCTTTTTCGGCGAGTTTGCACAGTTCCATTTCCGCGGCATGGCCGAACGGCGGGTGCCCCAGGTCGTGGGCAAGAGCGGCGGTTTCCACAACATCCGGGTTCAGCAGATCCGTGCTTATATCGTATTTCGCGACCAATCGCTCGGCCAACCGCCTTGCGACCTGCGCCACCTTTAGTGAGTGGGTCAACCGGTTGTGAAAAACGCTCCCTTCGGCCGAGCTTACGACCTGGGTAACGCCGGAAAGACGGCTGAAGTAGTCGCAATAGAGCACGCGGTCCCGATCCTTCTGGAACGGTGACCGCGAGTCATGCCGATCGCTGTGTGTTGGTGAGCGCCTGTCGGCCCGGTCACCGAGCGATCGCTTCTCCGGCTCCTGCTGCTTCAGAGATGGAGAACTCCCAGCGTCGGTTAATTTCTGCACGACCCGAATCCACTAGCCTCAGTGCGGCTAGCTTAAGGTCTGAAGGATCGGGATCACCAGCCGTACGTACTACTTCATCGACGATCTTGCCGATCGCCACCGGCTTCTTCTCTTGGTTGAGATAAGAAAGGACGGCTTGTTCAAGCACGGTAGTGTCAATCATCCAGCTTCCCCTCGTCGGCCCTTAACACAAAAATCTATCGTTTACAACTTGACTAGCAACGCTATTGAGACTTTGGGGTAGTTTAGCCAAATTATCAACTGCCGGCCGTCGGCCAAGGCTGAAAATCAATGTGTTAGGGCGCACAGTTTCGGAAATATTCACTAGTTGTTGTGCTGTCTGATTTGTCAAGGCCCATAGTTTCACGCTTTGTTTCACAGGTGGGATCCAGAGATACGCGCGCTGCGGTAGGAAAAGCGAGCGCTCGCTCGTTGTCCTAGAAACTCAGCCGCGCAGGTTTGAACAGATGGCAATGTTCGCGCCTGAGGATCCGATTGCGTTGCCGCCTGGCGCTGTTCCTGTTGGGGATAAGGCTGTCATGGCAGCCTAGCCGATGTCTCGTGCCCCCCACAGCGATCGGCGCGGTGTTCGCAAGTTCACCCCGTTCACGCCGCGCTCGATCACACGGGCGAGTTGAAGTCAGAGCTGGCCTTGCTGCGTCAATCGATTCGGGAAGACAAATCTCACCAGGCGCCGGATCTTCTGGACAGTGTTGTACGCCGTTGGACAACAGCCTACTTTCCGATGCAAAAACTGGAGAAAATCTCCCCCAACAGGGCATCGGCGTCGAATACGCCGGTGATTTCGCCCAGGGCTTGTTGCGCCAGGCGCAGTTCTTCGGCCATCAGTTCACCCATACGGGTGGCTAAGTGGTCGCCGGCGATCTGCAGGTGCTGGCCGGTCCGTTGCAGGGCGTCGATGTGGCGTTGGCGGGCGCTGAAGCCGCCGGCTTCCGGAGTGCGTTGCTCGGCGAACTGCTTCAGTGCTCGGTGCAGCTGATCGAGGCCTTGGCCGGTCTTGGCGGACAACGCAATGCCGCTGCGGCCATCCGGCTGCCAGCGGCCGGATGGCGGGCCGGCTTGGTCGATCTTGTTGCCGATCCAGATCACCGTCACGCCGTCGGGCAGTTCGGCCTGCAGTTCGGCCAGCGCGGCCTTATCACGATGATCCACCACAGCAAGAATCAGATCGGCACGGTCGCGTTCGGCGCGGGCACGGCGCATGCCTTCGAGCTCGATCTGATCGTCGGTGTCGGCGCGCAGGCCGGCGGTGTCGGCCAGGGTGATCTCGACGCCATCGATCAGCACTGCTTCGCGTAGCACATCGCGGGTGGTGCCGGCGGTGGCAGTGACGATGGCGCGCTCGTCGCCGGCCAGGGCATTGAGCAAGCTGCTCTTGCCGGCATTTGGCGGTCCGACGATGGCCACGTGCAGGCCTTCGCGCAAGCGGGCGCCACGCCGCGCCTGTTGCAGCAATTGGTCATGCTGTGCCAAGCAGGCGCGCCATTGCTGTTCGATGGCGGCATCGGCGAGGAAATCGATGTCTTCGTCGGGGAAGTCGATGGCCGCTTCGACATGCACCCGCAGCCGGGTCAGCCGTTCGAGCAGCCGATTGACCTGGATGGAGAACTCGCCTTGCAGCGAACGCAGGGCGGCGCGGGCCCCGGCCTCGGAACCAGCGCTGATCAGATCGGCAATCGCTTCGGCCTGCGCCAGATCCAACTTGCCGTTAAGAAAGGCTCGCTCGCTGAACTCGCCGGGCCGGGCCAGGCGCGCGCCCAACTCAACACAACGTTGCAGCAGAAGCTGGAGCATGACGCGGCTGCCATGGCCTTGGAGTTCCAGCACATGCTCGCCGGTGAACGAGGCCGGAGCGGCGAAGTACAACGCTATGCCCTGGTCAAGCAGCTCGCCAGCGCCGTCACGAAACTCAGCGTAACGAGCGCGACGGGGCGGCGGACAATCACCAAGCAGACGCTCGGCAATCAGCGGAACTTCTGGTCCCGACAGCCGCACCACGCCGATGCCGCCGGCGGCGGGGCCGGTGGCGATCGCGGCGATGGTGTCGGCGGTATTCATGGGCACGCCGAGTCTAGCCCGGATATTTCATGAGGTCGCGGCGAAAGATCCGGCAATGGCAAACGGGGCGTCAGCACGAACGGGGCGCCGCAAGTCGCGCCGCGCCCATTCGAGCTCAGTTCAGGCCTTGGCCGGCGCACCGTGGCGACGGGTGATTACCCACTGCTGCAGCAAGCCAAGCGCGCCATTGACCGTCCAATACAACACCAGACCGGCCGGGAAGAAGGCGAACATCACGCCGAACACCAGGGGCATGGCCTGCATCATTTTCTTCTGCATCGGATCCATGCCCGGCGTCGGCGACAGCTTCTGGGTCAACCACATAGTCAGCAGGTTGAGCACCGGCAGGACGAAGTAGGGATCGGGCGCACTGAGATTCTGGATCCACAGCACCCACGGCGCGTGGCGCAGCTCCACCGACTCCAGCAACACCCAATACAGGGCCAGGAAGACCGGGATCTGCAACAGGATCGGCAGGCAGCCGCCCATCGGGTTGATCTTTTCCTTCTTGTACAGCTCCATCATCGCCATGTTGAACTTCTGGCGATCGTCACCGTAGCGCTCTTTCAGTGACTCGATGCGCGGCTGGATGGCGCGCATCTTGGCAAAGCTCTTGTACTGGGTCTCGCTCAACTTGAAGAAGGCCGCCTTGATCACCACCACCAGCATGATGATGGCCCAGCCCCAGTTGCCCACCAGGGCATGAAACCAGGACAGCAACCAGAACAGCGGCTCCGAAAGCACGGTGAGGATGCCGTAATCGATCGCCAGTTCCAGTCCGGGTGCCACCGCAGCCAACTGCTCCTGCAGCTTCGGCCCTACATACAGTTGCACCGACTGTTGCAACTGCTCGCCGGGCGCAACTTGTTTCTTCGGTGAGAAGGCACGAATCAGATAGCGGCCACGATCGCTCAGATGATCGACTGTGATGGTGACGTTGTCGGTGGCGGTCGGGATCCAGGCGGCAAAGAAATAGTGCTGCAACATCGCCACCCAGGCACGGTTGGCCGAAACCTTCAGGTCTTCCTTGCCTTCGATGTCGTCAAACGGAATCTTGTTGAACTTGTCCGCTTCGCTGAACCAGGCAACGCCGGTGAAGCTATACGCCTCCGGGTGGGTAAAGCCGCTCTTGATTTCCGGCGGCACCCGAGTGAACTGGCGATAGGCGTTACCGGTCCATAGCTCACTGCTGCGGTTGTCCAGGGTCTCCACCACGTCGATGGCGTATTGCCCGCGACGCAGCACCAGTTCGCGGGTAAGGCTGAGACCATTCTCGCCCTGCCAGGTGAACGGCACGCGCAATTCGTCCTCACCCTTGGCTAGCCGATACTCGCTGTTAGGGGTGTCGAAATACTGCTGGTGGTTGGGTGCCGGTTGACCGTCGGCAACCCAGCCCTGCTGGGCGATGAAGAAATGCTTGCCGCTGTCCGAAAACAGCACGATGCGCTGCGATTCCGCGCCCGGACTGACGCCGTATCGTTTGAGCTCGGCGCCGATCAGCGCAACGCCCTGCGTATCGACTTCGAGTCGCAGCACATCGGTTTCGATCTGAATCCGGCGACCGGCCGGGGCGCCGCCGGAAGCGCTATCGGCCGGCTCCACACTGCCCTCGCGGCTGGCCAGCGGCAAGGCGGCATCAGAATCGGCGCTAGGCAGGGCTGCGTCGCTGATGGCGGCTGGCTGCTCGCTGGTTTGGTCCGTGGCGGGCGTGGCCTGTTCGCGTTGCCAGGCTTCCCAAAGCAGGAATCCAACCAGCAGCCAGGCAATCAGCAGAAATGTGCGAATTTGATTCATCGAGATCGTCTTGCGATGCGGGCCCTTGGCAGCCAGGCCGGAAGAATGAGCAGACGCAATCAGTCCGGTGGCGTGACCGGAGCCTCATCCGTTGCGACGGGAGCGGCCGGCATTGTGCCCTGGCCGCGGTTGCCGGGCAATGCAGCGAGCTTGCGCCACAACCAGGTCAGCTCCTTGCGCAGGGCTTCATTGCTTGCGTCAGGCGCATCGGCACGGGCCAGCAGGACCAGATCCAGGGCCGGCAGCTCGTGACGATGTAGGCGAAAGCTGTCGCGGATAAGCCGCTTGAGGCGGTTTCGGGCGACCGCGCGGCGATCAACCTTGCGTGAGATCGCCAATCCCAGACGGGCGGTTTCAGCACCTGACGCATGCCAATGCAAAACGAACAAACGCCCGCCAATGCGCTGGCGGGCGTTGAAGACTTGCTTGAACTCGGCTGCGGCTAGCAGCCTGGCGGTGCGCGGAAAGGCGGCCGCTTGGTTCACGCCGGGTCAGTCCTTCAGGACGCTGACCCGATCGTCAAGATCAGATCAGTCCCTGGCCGCAAGGGCTCAAGGAATCAGACGCTTGCGGCCTTTGGCGCGACGGGCGTTGATGATCTTGCGACCGTCAGCGGTGGCCATACGGGCGCGGAAACCGTGGGTACGGGCGCGCTTGAGGTTGCTCGGTTGGAAAGTGCGCTTCATGGCTGCACCTGAATCGTGGAGAAAAGAGGCGGGATGATAGCGGCTAATGGATGATTCGGCAAGCGTCTCGCCGTTGGCAGTGTCGCCTGCGGCGGCGTAGACTCGCAGGTTCGGTTGCCGATGGCGATTGCTGCGCATGGCAAGGCAGGAAACGGCGACCTCAACCGTAGGCAACGGTGACGCTTGACCGAACAGGTCGCGTCGAGCTGCGCGCGGCGCATTGAACGTGTAGAGGACATCCGATCCATGACTGACTGGTGGCCGCAGATCCTGAAGCGGCTGGAGGCCGAGCTTTCAGCCCAGGAGCTGCAAACCTGGCTGCGCCCGCTGCAAGCCAAGCAACAGGAGCAAAGCCTGCAATTGCTGGCTCCTAACCCCTTTGTGGTGGACACCGTGCGCGAGCGGTACCTGCCGCGTATTGGCGAGCTCGCGGCACATTTTTCCGGGCAGGCGGATCTCGCCGTCGAGATCGACGTCGGTCAGCTGAAGCCCAGCAAGCCGGCCAGTGCAAGCCCCTTGAGCAGCCCGTCCAAGCCCAATGTCGACCCGGGTTTCGATAGTGGATCGCTGGATGCTCAATACCAGTTCGAGAATTTCGTCGAGGGAAAATCCAACCAGCTGGGTCGGGCTGCCGCCATGCAGGTCGCTGCCAATCCGGGCAAGGCCTACAACCCCTTGCTTCTGTACGGCGGAACCGGGCTGGGCAAGACCCATCTGATGCACGCAGCCGGCAACGAAATGCGCCGACAGAACCCGGCCATGCGGGTGCTGTATCTGCGCTCTGAACAGTTCACCAATGAGATGGTCAGAGCGTTGCAGCAGCGCAGCATGGATGGTTTCAAGCAGCGTTTCCGGCAGATCGATGCCCTGCTGATCGATGACATCCAGTTCTTCGCTGGCAAGAACACCACCCAGGAAGAGTTTTTTCACACCTTCAATGCCTTGTTCGATGGCAAGCAGCAGATCATCCTGACCTGCGATCGCTATCCGAAGGAAGTTGAACACCTTGAGCCACGCCTGAAGTCGCGTCTGGGTTGGGGGCTATCGGTGGCGATCGAGCCGCCTGATTTCGAGACCCGCGCCGCGATCCTGCTGTCGAAGGCGCAGAACCGTGGCATCGCCCTACCCGACTCGGTGGCGATGTTGATCGCCAAGCGAATGCGTTCGAATGTGCGAGATCTGGAAGGTGCGCTCAATACCCTGGCGGCTCGGGCCAACTTCATGGGTCGGGCGATTACCGATCAGTTCGCCCAGGAAACATTGCGCGACCTGTTGCATGCGCAGCAACAAGCCACCTCGATCAGCAACATCGTCAAGATCGTGGGTGATTACTACCAACTACGCGTCGCCGATCTGGTCGGAAAGCGTCGCACCCAGAGCCTGGCACGGGCGCGACAAATGGCCATGGCCCTGGCCCGTGAACTCACCGAGCACAGCTTGCCGGAAATTGGCAACGAGTTTGGCGGCCGCGACCACACCACCGTGCTGCACGCCTGCAAGGTGGTGCGCGGTCTGATCGAGTCCGACGGCAAGTTGCGCGAGGACTGGGACAAGCTGGTGCGTAAGCTTTCTGAGTAGCTTTGCAGAAGAACTTTGGCGAGACTTGTGGATAATTTGGGGGCGACAGGAAGCGGTGTAAGTTATCCACATCGCATGCACAGGACTGACGGGCCCTCTCCACAATCTTGTTGCGTCGAATAATGTGTTTACTTTCAGCCAGTTATGCTTGTTCTTGACAGCTTGGCTCAGGCTCTAAAACAACCACTCTTATATTTAAATAAGATCATTATTTTAGCTTCGGCTCCGGTAAGGGACGACTCATGCGATTTACACTGCAACGCGAAGTTTTGTTGAAACCTCTACAGCAGGTGGTCAACGTTGTTGAGCGGCGACAGACCATGCCGGTACTGGCGAATCTTCTGGTGTCAGTAAAGGACAATGTGTTGTCGGTGACCGCCAGTGATACCGAAGTAGAGCTGGTGGCTCGCTGCAATCTGGACGGTGCTGAAGATGGTGAGACCACCATTCCTGCACGCAAGTGGTTCGATATCGTGCGTGCCCTGCCTGACGGAAGTCAGGTTACCGTTAAGCTCAACGGCGATCGGATCACGGTGTCAGCCGGACGTAGTCGCTTTGTCCTATCGACCTTGCCGGCCGAGGACTTCCCCTCCTCGGATGAGCTGGAAGTGGTAGAACGCGTTTCGCTGACCGAGAGCGTGGTCAAAGAACTGATCGAGCGCACCGCGTTCGCCATGGCGCAGCAGGATGTAAGGTTTTACTTGAACGGTCTGTTGTTCGACCTGTCGGAGAGCAATCTGCGTTGCGTGGCTACCGACGGACACCGATTGGCGCTGTGTGAGGCCGCGATTCCTACCGGCGCACAAAGTCGCAAGCAGATCATCCTGCCTCGGAAGGGCGTTCTGGAATTGCAGCGCCTGCTCGAAGGTAGCGACGTTGAACTGGAATTGGAGCTGGGGCGCTCGCACGTTCGGGCGCGACGTAGCGATGTCATGTTCACCTCCAAGCTGATTGATGGTCGTTTCCCGGATTACGAGGCAGTGATTCCGATTGGTGCCGACAAGCTGGTCAAGGTTGATCGCGAACTGTTGCGTTCGGCCTTGCAGCGAGCGTCGATCCTTTCCAATGAAAAGTACAAGGGCGTGAAGCTGGAGGTCAGCCCAGACCAGTTGCGCGTCACCGCGCACAATCCGGAGCAGGAAGAGGCCACCGAGGAAATTGAGGCGGAAACTCCTGTCGATGGCGTGGCGATCGGTTTCAATGTTGGCTATCTGATGGAGGCGATCGCGGCCTTGCGTGGCGAGCACATCATCCTGCAGTTGCGCGATGCGAACTCGTCCGCGCTGGTTCGTGAGGTCGATTCCGAGGCCTGTCGACATGTGGTGATGCCACTGAGGCTGTAAGGCTGAGCCGTGCGGATAACAACGCTCCGCATCGAAAATCTTCGGATCATCCAAGAGGCCGAGCTCCGTCTGGAGCCCGGCCTCAATTGGTTGGTGGGTCCGAATGGCGCAGGCAAGACCAGTGTGCTCGAGGCCTGTTCCTTACTCGCTTCTGGGCGCAGTTTTCGCAGTGTCGGCAGCTCCAATCTTCTGCGCGCCGGCTGCGAGCGCAGTACCGTGTTCGCCGAGCTGGTCTCTGTCGATGACAGGGTGGTTCGAGTCGGACTGGAACGGGATGCCAATGCCTATCGTGGGCGCGTCGATGGCGTAGTAGTCCGGACCTTGAGCGAATTGTTTTCGCATTTTCCTATGGTGTTCGTCGAGCCTGATTCCGGTCAGCTGCTGCACGGGCCGGGCGAGCTGCGACGGCAATTCGTTGATTGGGGTCTGTTCCACGTGGAACCAGACTTTCTTCCAATCTGGCGTCGTTACCAACGCGCGCTGCAACAGCGCAACTCTGTTCTGCGCAGCGGCGGCAGTCGAGAGGAGCTGCTGGCTTGGAACACCGGGCTGGCCGATGACGGCGATCGCCTGCACCACTGGCGGGTGGAACAGATTCGGCGGATCGAGTCAGTGCTGCAGGTCACCCTGCCCGTGCTGATGCCCGATCTTGGTCAGCCCGAGTTGCGCGTACGTAGTGGCTGGCTGCAGTCGATGAGTTTGATCGAAGCCCTGGCTAACGCGGAGGATTCGGATCGCCGCGTTGGCTACAGCACTGTTGGACCGCATCGTTTTGGCTGGACCCTGCGTTTCAAGGACGGTACCGAGCAGCAGCAACTGTCGCGAGGCCAAGCCAAGTTGACCGCCCTGGCGTTATGGCTGGTGCAACTACAGGTGTTTCGCCAGCGTCGGGAGCAGGCGCCGATGCTAGCCTTGGATGACGTCATGGCCGAGCTGGATCCCAACAATCAGCGGCGAGTGGTCGACCTGTTACAAAGTAGCGGGGTACAGACCTTGCTGACCCGCGCTGATTCCGCCGCCATCGACCTGCAAAGCAGTGAGAAATGGCCTGTGTTCCACGTGGAACAAGGCCGGGTCCAACGCCAGCTATAATCCCGCCTCCCCCGCTCCCCGCATCGCCGGCCATCGGTGACATTGTCTATGTCTGATACACCTCAAGTTCCGAACACCGAATACGATTCCAGCAAGATCACCGTGCTGCGTGGCCTGGAAGCTGTACGAAAGCGGCCCGGCATGTATATCGGTGATGTGCACGATGGCACCGGTCTGCATCACATGGTGTTCGAGGTGGTCGACAACGCCATCGATGAAGCGCTGGCCGGTCATTGCGATCAGATCACCGTCACGATCCACATCGACGGCTCACTCAGCGTGCAGGACAATGGACGCGGCATACCGGTCGACATCCACAAGGAAGAAGGCCGTTCGGCGGCCGAGGTCATCATGACCGTGTTGCATGCCGGCGGTAAGTTTGATGACAACAGCTACAAGGTGTCCGGTGGCCTGCATGGCGTCGGTGTGTCGGTGGTCAATGCCCTGTCCGAGACGCTGCGCTTGGATATCTATCGCGAGGGCTACCACCACGAGCAGGAATACCGCTTGGGAGAACCGCAGTATCCCGTTCGCCGGGTCAATCCCTCCAGCCGCCGCGGTACCGTACTGCGCTTCAAGCCGGCGATCGAGATCTTCCAGGACATCGAATTCCACTACGACATCCTGGCCAAGCGTCTGCGCGAGCTCAGCTTCCTCAACTCAGGCGTCAAGATCGATCTGATAGACGAGCGCGAGGATGGCAAACACGATCGATTCGCTTACGAAGGCGGCATCCGTTCCTTCGTCGAACATCTGGCGCAACTGAAGACCCCGCTGCACCCTTCGGTGATCGCTCTGCAGGGCTACGAGAGTAACGGCATCTCGGTGGACGTTGCCCTGCAGTGGACCGACGCCTACCAGGAAACGGTGTTCTGCTTCACCAACAATATCCCGCAGAAGGACGGTGGCACCCATCTGGCCGGGTTTCGTGCCGCCCTGACCCGCACCCTCGGTGCCTATATCGAACAATCCGGCTTGCTGAAACAGGCCAAGGTCGGCATGTCCGGCGACGATATGCGCGAGGGTTTGATTGCCGTGCTGTCGGTCAAGGTGCCCGATCCCAGCTTCAGCTCGCAAACCAAGGACAAGCTGGTCAGCTCAGAAGTGAAGCCGGTGGTGGAATCGATCGTCGGCGCCAAGCTCGACGAATTCCTGCAAGAGCACCCGAACGAAGCGCGCGCTATCGCCGGCAAGGTAGTCGATGCCGCACGGGCGCGGGAAGCTGCTCGCAAGGCGCGTGAAATGACCCGCCGCAAAGGCGCCCTGGATATCGCCGGCCTACCCGGCAAGCTGGCCGATTGCCAGGAAAAAGATCCGGCGCTGTCCGAATTGTTCATCGTCGAGGGTGACTCGGCAGGTGGTTCAGCCAAGCAGGGTCGCAACCGTCGCACCCAGGCCATCCTGCCGCTGAAAGGCAAGATTCTCAATGTCGAGCGGGCGCGCTTCGATCGCATGCTGAGTTCGGCTGAAGTCGGCACCCTGATCACGGCACTGGGCTGCGGCATCGGCAAGGACGAGTACAACCCGGACAAGCTGCGTTACCACCGCATCATCATCATGACCGACGCCGACGTCGACGGCTCGCATATCCGCACTCTGCTGCTGACCTTCTTCTATCGGCAGATGCCCGAACTGATCGAGCGCGGTCATGTGTATATCGGTCTGCCCCCGCTGTACAAGATAAAGCAGGGTAAGAACGAGCAATATATCAAGGACGATCAAACACTTAGCCAATACTTGATCAATCATGCCGTGGAAGGCGCCGCGCTGACCTACAAGGCCGATGTGCCGCCGATCAGTGGGCCAGGGCTGGAAAAGCTACTCTCACTCTACGTTGCCGCAAGCGAGGCGATTCGCCGTCTGGCAACTCGCATCGACCCGCAGGTCAGCGCCGCCATGCTGGAGCTGCCGCCGCTGAACGCGGAATTGTGGAGCGATGCCGCAGCCCTCAGCGCCTGGACCGAACGCCTGCACGCGCGGCTGGCCGATAGCGCGATGGGCAAGCCACGCTACCAACTCAGCGTCGAGCCGGTGCGCGGCGACGACCCGGGCGTGCTGCACATCGACCGCATGCATCACGGGCTGCGCACCCGCCAGAGTCTGGCCAGCAACATGTTCCAGAGCAGCGAGATGCGGCCGATTCTGGAAGCAGCCGCAGCCCTCGCTGAACTGATCGAGGGTGAAGCGCTGATTGAACGCGGTGGCCGCCAGCAAACGGTGCAGGGCTTCGAGCAGGCGCATGCCTGGTTGATGGACGAAGCCAAGCGCGGTCGCACCATTCAGCGCTTCAAGGGCCTCGGTGAAATGAATCCGGATCAGCTGTGGGAGACCACGGTTAACCCGGAAACCCGCCGTTTGCTCAAGGTGCGGATCGAAGATGCGGTTGCCGCCGATCAGATCTTCTCCACCCTGATGGGCGATGTGGTCGAGCCGCGTCGCGAATTCATCGAAGAAAACGCGCTCAAGGTCGCCAATCTCGACATCTGATCCGCGGGCGACCGGCGTGGCCGGTCGTCTTGATCAGCGTCATTCCGTTGCCTCCGTTGCCCCTCCACATCGGCGTGCCCTGCGCGCCGGCTATACTGTGCTTACGCAGGACCGGCTATCGCTAGTGCTCGGGGGCTGAGAGTGGTCGCGGCGGTGCGGGGAAACACCAACCAAGCGAGACATTCATGAAGAAGACCCATCTGTATCTTCTTGCGCTGTTGCTGTCGGTGGTGGGGGTGGCCGCCATCGGCTACAAATGGAAAGTGCTCAAATTTCCCTTGGCGCCGGTGGCCGAGGTCGACGTCTGGACGGTACAGGCGCGAGTCGAATACAACCCACGTCGTGGACCGAATACGGTCACCCTGCAAATTCCCAAGCGTCCACCCGGCTTTGCCGTGCTTGATGAGCGCTTCATTGCCAACAATTACTCGCGTCTGGAAGAAGAGCGCGGCAGCAGTCGCGAAGTTCAGTGGGCCATTCGCCGTGCTCGTGGCACGCAGGCCCTGTACTACCGCGCCACTGTGGTGCGCGCCAGCGAGAATCCGGCGCTGGGCGGCCGGCCCAAGGTAGGACAGCCAGCGATCCTGGAAGAGCCTTATTTCACCGCCTCGGCCAGTCTGCTGGAGGATGTGCGGCAGGGCTCAGCAGATATTCTCACTTTTGCCCAGGAACTGGTGCGGCGGATGAACGCCGAGCAGCCGGCCGAACAGGTTGCCCTGCTGCTGGAGAATCGCCAGGATCCCGAGGCCAAGGCGGAACTGATTGCTCAGTTACTGTCCTCGCGCGAAATTCCTGCCCGGATCATCCACGGCTTCCTGCTTGGCGAAAGCGAAGGCGCGATGGAGATCCGGCCCTGGCTACAGGTTCACAACGGCACCGACTGGCTCACCATCGACTTGCGAACAGCGGTCGACGGCTGGCCGGAAAATCTGTTCCTGTGGACGACCTCGAGCAGCCCCTTGCTCACTGTCGAGGATAATCCGCGCGCCAAGGTGGAATTCACCGTCAGCCGTAACCTCGCCGACGCCATGGCGATTGCCGAGCGTCGTCTGGAAGTACAGCATGAACACCTAGTTAAGTATTCACTGCTGAGTCTACCGCTGCAGACGCAGCAGGTGTATCGCGTGTTGCTGCTGGTACCGATCGGCGCCTTCATCATGCTGATCCTGCGCAACCTCATTGGCGTCAAGACCTACGGCACCTTCATGCCGGTGCTGGTGGCCCTGGCCTTCCGCGATACCGGGGTGGTGGCCGGGGTACTGCTGTTTATCTCCGTGGTCGGATCTGGATTACTGGTGCGCTTCTACCTGGAGCGATTGCGTCTGCTGCTGGTGCCACGCCTGACCGCGGTGTTGATCGTGGTAGTGCTGTTGATGGCCCTGGTCTCGGTGATCAGCAACCAGCTCGACATCGAGGTCGGGCTCTCGATCGCCCTGTTCCCGATGGTGATCATGGCGATGACCATCGAGCGCATGTCGATCGCCTGGGAGGAGCGTGGCGCCTCACAGGCGCTGAAGGAAGGCGTGGGCACCATGCTGGTCGCCGCCCTGGCCGCCACGGCGATGACTTATGATCCGCTGGTGCACGTCGTATTCGTGTTCCCTGAAGTGCTGTTGCTGATACTGGCCCTGACTCTGATGCTTGGCCGCTACTCCGGATACCGCTTGACCGAATTGTTCCGCTTCCGTGCTCTGGCGCGCGAGTTTGGCGCCACCGAGAAGCGTGCTGACGACAAGTCCAACGCAGAACCGCAGGACAAGTGAGCCGCTATGCTCGGTCTGTTTGAAATCGCCAGGCGTTTGAATCGCATCGGACTGGTGGGCATTGGCGAGCGCAATGCCGACTTCGTGCTGATGTACAACCGGCGCAAGTTCTATCCTCGAGTAGACGACAAGCTGATCACCAAACAGTTGGCTCAGGCGGCGGGTTTGCCGGTACCCGATCTGTACGCGGTGGTGCACGAAGAACATCAGATCGGCGACCTGCACGACAAGCTGAAGCCATTCGATCAGTTCGTGGTCAAGCCGGCGCACGGTTCTGGCGGCGATGGCATCCTGGTGATCACCGGACGACGCGGCGACAAGTACCGTCGCTCCAACGGTCACCTGATGCCACGGGAAGAATTCGAGCATCACTTATCTAATGGTTTGTCTGGCCTGTTCTCACTTGGCGGGCAGCCCGATCACCTGTTGATTGAATACTGTGTTCAGTTCGATCCGGTATTCGATCAGGTGTCGTACAAAGGCGTGCCGGATGTTCGCATCATCGTATTCCTTGGCTATCCGGTGATGGCCATGATTCGCTTGCCGACCCGTCTGTCGGACGGCAAGGCCAATCTGCATCAAGGTGCGATTGGCGTTGGCATCGACATTCCAAGCGGACAGACGCGACGTGGCGTCTGGGGCACTGAAATCATCAAGGAGCACCCCGACACCGAGCACAGCATCGTCGGCTTGACCGTGCCCAACTGGGACGAACTGCTGGGCATGGCGTCGCGTTGCTACGAACTTTCCGGATTGGGCTATGTCGGGGTCGATTTCGTGCTCGATCGCAACAAGGGCCCATTGATCCTTGAGCTCAATGCGCGCCCCGGACTGGCCATTCAGATTGCCAACGGCAATGGCTTGCGCCATCGGCTGAAGAAGGTTCAGGCCCTGGAGCAGGCCGGTCAGCTATCGAATGATGCCGATGAACGGGTCGCTTTTGCCCGTCAGCACTTCCCGACAATCTGAACAAAAACGAAACGCGATCGTCACATTGCCCAAGAAAAGCTTAATGGGGGCAGGTTTGAGGCAGGCAATGTGCCATTCGTCACGCCAAGGGTATTGAGCATTTGCACTAAAAGCGTTTAGTGTTGACGGTTCTGCGGGCGTGCACTGTGGGCACGCCATCCGTTTGTAGCCATTCGAGGAATCGCATGACTCCGACCCGACTACTGCATGCCGTCGTCGCATTGCTGCTGCTCGTAGTGTTCGCCGTGCCGGCTGATGCTGCGCGTAGCAAGAAAGATGAAAAGCCGGAGCCGGCCTATCCCAACGCGGTCCGCAAGGACCCGGAGCACTCGGTGTCGCGTCGTCTGGCCAAGCAGGTGCAGAAGACCTACGACCTGGCGCAGGGCGAGGACTTCGAGAAGACTTACGAAGCGGCGGTGGCCGTGCGTGACTCGAAGTTTGCCGGCCCCTATGAGAAATCTCTGGCCTGGCAGATCATTGGCATCAGCTGGATCGATCGCGACGATTATCCGAAGGCCATCGAGGCCTTTGAGCAGACCATCGAGAACGACGGCCTGGGCAATGACCAGCATTACCAGACCATGTTCCAGATCTCTCAGCTGTACATGTCGGAAGAGGACTACGACAACGCGCTGAAGTGGCTGAATCGCTTCTTCGACGAAACTCAGGGCGCCAAGCCCGAGCAGTTGGCCGTCAAGGCAAACATCCTCTACCGTCAGGAAAAACCCGCCGAAGCCATCGATGTGATGAAGCGGGCGATTACCGAGAGCGACGATCCGCAGACCTCCTGGTATCAGATCCTGCTAGCCTGCTACGCCGAAACCGAGCAATACGACGAGGCTGGCAAGCTGGCCGAGCAGCTGCTGGAAAAGAATCCCAACGACAAGCCTCTGATGCGCAATCTGGCGGCGATCTATATGAATGCCGACATGAACGACAAGGCCATCGCGGTGCTGGAGCGGGCCAAGGCCAATGGCATGCTGACCGAAGAGCGCGATTACAAGCAGCTCTATCAGCTCTACCACTACGCTGAAAAAGAAGCCGAAGCGATCGCCACGATCAACGAAGGTCTGGCCAAGGGGATCCTGCCGGAGACCGTTGAAACCTACCGCTTCCTCGGTGAGGCCAACTACTTCGGTGAAAATCTCCCCGGTGCCATCGAGGCCTACCGCAAGGCCGCGGCATTGGCGACCGACGGTGAGATGCACATCAACCTGGCCCGTGTGCTGTACGAAGAATCACGCTGGGCCGAAGCCAAACAGGCGGCCAATGACGCCCTGTCGCGTGGTGTGCGCCGCCGTGGCGATGCCTACATCCTGCTCGGCGGCGCTGAGCTGGAGTCAGGCAACCGGGCGGCTGCCATCGCGGCCTACAAGGAAGCCGCCAAATACCCCGAAACCGAGAACAACGCCAAATCGTGGCTGCGTTCGGTCGGAGTGAAGTAACCGGGCTGTCGATCGCCCCGCAATGGTATTAAGCTTGACTACCCTGACCGGTTTCCATGGCCAGTCAGATCAATCCGGATGCAACGAATAGCGGCCCCGCATGACCGACTTCAACACACCCAACAACGAAAATCAGGGTCTTAACTGGCCGCGAATTCTCGGCCTTTCCTTTGCCATGTGCATGCACGTCGCGCTGTTCATGATGCTGATCATGCCGGTATCGATGCCGCAGGCCGAAGAGGAAGAGGAAGAGATCGTCGAGGTTACCTTCATCGAGCCGCCGCCGCCGCCGCCGCCCCCGCCGCCGCCGCCGCCGGAACCGCCGAAGCGCCCGCCGCCGAAGCAGATCGAAAAGCCCAAGCCCGTACCGCCGCCGCCGGAAGCCCCGCCGCCGGTGGTGCTTGATACTCCGAGCCCCGTATCGATTCCGGCCCCGCCGCCGGCGCCGCCGGCGCCTCCTGCGCCGCCAGCCGACTATGGTCCCTCGGAAGATCAGACCTATCGCAAGATTCGCCCACCGCGTTACCCGCCGCAGGCGATTCGTCGCCGCGAAGAAGGCGAAGTGATACTCCGTGTTTTGGTTGGCACCGACGGCAAGCCCGTCAAGGTCGAGATCGAGAAAACCAGCCGCTCGCGTCTGCTTGATCGTGCCGCCATAGATGCTGTGCAGAACTGGGTGTTCAATCCCGGCCTGCGCAACGGCCAGCCGGTGCAAGGCTGGGTGCTGGTACCGATCTCGTTCAAACTCTCCGAAGCCTAATAAATAAGGGTAAGCGTTATGCTGCAAGAAGCCACTACCACTCAGCCGGCCCAAACCACGGCCGCGCCGCTCGATACCACGGCCAACGCCAGTGCCATGCCGACCAGCATCGCGGTCGACTCCGACGCTGCTGCGTTCAACAAGATGGGCTTCGACCACATGATCCAGAACATGGATACTGTGGCTTGGGTCGTGCTTGTCGTCCTGGTCATCATGTCCATGGGCTCATGGTTCTATACCTTCGTCAATTTCCTGAAGAACATGATGATTCGCTCGCGTGCCGAGAGCGTGATCCGCACCTTCTGGGAAACCACCAACGCTCAGGACGCGATCCGCTTCATGGAAGAGCAGCCGAAAGGCGAGCCGTTCTCGAAGATCGCTCTCGACTGTGCTCAGGCCGCCGCTCACCATCAGCGTCATGAAGGCAGCCGTCTGGTCGAAGCGCTGAACCGCTCCGAGTTCATCGACCGCGCCCTGCGTCAGGCCGTCACCCGTGAAAGCAGCAAGCTGGAAACCGGTCTGACCTGGCTGGCCACCACCGGCGCCACCGCTCCGTTCGTCGGCCTGCTGGGTACCGTGTGGGGCATTTACCACGCCCTGATCAGCATCGGTTCCAGCGGCAATGCTTCGATCGACGCCGTGGCAGGACCGGTGGGTGAAGCGCTGATCATGACCGCGATCGGCCTGTTCGTCGCGATCCCGGCGGTGTTGGCGTACAACTTCTTTGTCCGCATGAACCGCAACACCAATTCGAACTTCGACACCTTCGCGCACGACTTGCACGACTTCTTTGCCACCGGTTCCCGTGTTGGCGAAGTGACCAAGAAGTAATCGACACTATCAACGGAGAACGACGCTATGGCGTTCAGTAGCGGCGGCGATAGCGGTGGCCCGATGGCCGAGATCAACGTCACGCCCCTTGTGGACGTGATGTTGGTGTTGCTGATCATTTTCATGGTCACGGCACCTCTGATGTCGCACAAAGTCCAGGTCACCCTGCCCCAGGAAGCCCTGAAAGAAAAACCGGATTCGCAGGGCATACCGATCACGCTGGCAGTGACGGAGTCGGGCGACCTGTACTGGAATGATGATCCAATCATCCTGAGCGTTCTGGAGTCGCGCTTGGCGGTGGAAGCGCAGAAGCAGCCACAGCCACAGGTCAATATTCGCGCCGACAAGACCACCAAGTACCGCACCATTGCTAATGTGGTGAAAACCGCCAAGGACGTGGGCATTGCCAAGGTTGGCTTTGTCACCACGCCGGAACGCTAGGGAGTAACGAGTTATGGCATTCAGTTCCGGAGGTGGAAGCGGGTCAATGGCGGACATCAATGTCACGCCCTTGGTGGACGTACTGCTGGTGCTGTTGATCATCTTCATGGTCACCGCGCCGATGGCCTCGTACGAAATCCAGATTGATCTGCCGCAGCAGAGCCGCAACCAGCCAGAGCAGAAGAAGGATCCGCCGCCGCCGGTGCGCATTCGAATCGACCAGTCGGGGGCGCTGTTCTGGGACAATCAGCCGATGCCGCGGGCCGCGGTGGAAGCTTCGATGATTCTCGAAGCCCAACGCGATCCACAGCCGATGATTGAGTTGGAAACCGCCGGGGAAGCCCAGTACGAGAAACTGACTGATGTGCTGACCATGGCGAAGAATTCAGGTTTGGAGAAGATCGGTTTCGTCGAAACCCTGTAACCCTTCAGGGCAACGACAACCCGTTGAGGCCGCCTACGGGCGGCCTTTTTTTTCCTCCGGCGAAATGGTCTTTCACTCCGCGGAACAGGCGCAGCGCCGAGGGCGCCGCGAAGCGCCCGCGAGTACAGGTCTCCTGCGGACACACCGGGTTTGCAGCTGGACAGGATGTTCGAACTTCAAACCGTCGGATCAATATTCTGGCGTCGACCGCTCAGGATGAGGACAATAACCGCCCCAGTCGTGCTCGGTATCGTCCATGAAAGCTGTTGCCCTGACCCGGTTCCTGATCGAAGCCCAGCGTGAGCGAGGTCAACTGGCGCCGGACTTGCGCCTGCTGATCGAGATTGTGGCCCGGGCCTGTAAATCGATTTCGCACGCCATTGGCAAGGGCGAATTGGGCGGCGTGCTCGGCAGTGCGGGCTCGACCAATGTGCAGGGTGAAGCGCAGAAAAAACTCGATGTACTGTCCAACGAGATCTTCCTCGACGCCAATGAATGGGGCGGCCACCTGGCGGCGCTGGCATCCGAGGAAATGGACGATCCGCACCTGATTCCGCACCGCTACCCCAAGGGCAACTACCTGTTGGTCTTTGATCCCCTGGACGGCTCCTCGAACATTGATGTCAATGTCTCGGTGGGCACGATTTTTTCGGTGCTGCGCTGTCCCGAGGGTATTACCGAGCCCAATGCCGAGCACTTTCTGCAGCCGGGTGTTAAGCAGGTTGCGGCGGGATACACGGTTTACGGACCAAGTACCCTGTTGATACTCACTCTAGGTGACGGCGTGCATCAGTTCACCCTGGATCGTGAACTCGGCAGCTTTGTGCTGACCAAGCGCAACCTGCGCATCGCCGAGGACACCAGCGAGTTCGCTATTAACATGTCGAATCAGCGTCACTGGGAGCCACCGGTGCAGCGCTATATAGATGAGCTGGTGGCCGGCAAGACGGGTCCGCGGGAGCGGGATTTCAACATGCGCTGGGTCGCCTCGATGGTCGCCGATGTGCACCGGATCATGACTCGCGGTGGCATCTTCATGTATCCACTGGATGCCAAGACCCGGGACAAGGGTGGCAAGCTGCGCCTGATGTACGAAGCCAACCCGATGGCCATGTTGGTTGAACAGGCAGGCGGCGCCGCCAGTACCGGACGCCAGCGCATTCTGGATCTGGCACCCGCTGCCTTGCACCAACGCGTGCCGGTCATCCTTGGCTCAAGGAACGAGGTGGAACGCGTTGTTAGCTACCATCGATCATACGATCAGCAGTCATGAGCAAGCCAGGCGACTTCATCGAAGTCTATCCCAATGCCTTGGCTCCCGCTCTCTGTGAGCAACTGATCCAGCGCTTCAACGCCTCCGGCGCCAGCCATCCCGGCCGCATTGGCGGTGGCGTGTATCCGGAGCTGAAGAACAGTCGCGACATCACCCTGCAAGGCAAGCCAGAATGGGCTGATGCCGAGCAACAGCTCAATAGCGCCCTGTTCGCCTGCCTGTTGCGCTATGTGCGTCATTACGGCTTCTCCTTGATCGCCCCCTTGATGCTGCAGTTTCAGCCGCCGGGAGAAACCCTGGCGCGACGCATCACCTTGGACGATATGCAGTCCCTGCCCGATGAACAATTGGCAACCTTGATAGGCACTTGCTTTCGGCCCGGCTCGATCAATCTGCAGCATTACCGTGCGGGTGAAGGTGGCTATCCTTACTGGCACTGCGAGCTGTATCCGAAAGACCCTAGCTGTGAGCCGCTACACCGTCACCTGCTCTGGACTGTCTATCTTAACGACGACTTTAATCATGGAGAAACGGAGTTCTACTATCAGCAGCGGAAGATAAAGCCGCAAAAAGGTGCACTGCTGATTGCTCCCACGGCCTTTACCCACACGCATCGCGGAAACCGCCCGGAAAACGGCGACAAGTACATAGCTACCAGTTGGGTGCTCTTCCAGCGCGCTGAAAAGCTATTTGGTCAACCGGCGCGATAACCGCAGCGCCGTTTCTTGATGGGCGGCTTTCAGCGCTACGCTGGCGTTTGACCCACACACGGCAGGAGCTCCATCGACAGGCGTTTTGTCGCGCCTCCGGCGCGCAGAGCGAACAGTCGCGCAAACCTACTGCCCCAGCCGCACTTCATTGTAGTAGGGTGGAATATCGGCGTAGCCACCGCTGCGCAAGCGCTCCTGCACCTCCAACCACCAGCGCACATCAAAGATCTCACCGTGTTCGGCCAGCAAGGCCTGCTTCTGCTCCTCACTCAGACCGAGAAAGCGCGGAAACTGCTCTGGAAAGACATCATTATCATCGACGTGATACCAGGCGCCGTGGTGCATCTCTTCGTCGTCGTAACGAGCTGTGGGCAGGGCACGAAAGCGACACTCAGTGACCAGACAGAGTTCATCGTAGTCGTAGAAAATCGCCCGCCCAGTACGCGACATGCCGAAGTTCTTCAGCAACAGATCACCCGGGAAGATGTTACTGCGCGCCAGATCCTTGATTGCCTGACCGTAGTCGACCGCCGCCTTGATCGCCATCGCAGCATCCACTTCCTTGATGTACAGGTTCAAAGGCCGCAACCTGCGCTCGATGTAGCAATGGCTCACCACCAGATCCTCGCCCTCTTGATACACGCTCTCCTTGCAGCCATCCAGCAACTCCTCCAGCAAGGCCGGTGCGAACTGCGCCTTGCGAAAGCGTAGAAAGCGAAACTCCTGTGCATCAACCAGCCGTCCGACACGATCATGGTGAAAAACCAAGCGGTACTTAGCTTGCACTTCCTCCCTAGCGACATTCTTTGGGAAGGCAAAGCGATCGCGAATGAGCTTGAACACCAATGGATACGAAGGCAGGGTGAAAACCAGCATCACCATGCCCTTTTCGCCTTCAGCGTGTACGAACTGCTCGTTAGGAGCACCAAGCAGATGGCGGTAGAAATGCCGGTAGCGCTCGGTCTTGCCTTGTTTGGCCCGACCTAGAACGGTGTAGATTTCATCGATCGATTTCTTCGGCAACAGCGTGCGCAGAAACACCACCGCATCGCCCACTGTCGGCAGATCGGCATGAAAGTAACTACGGGTGTAGCCGAACAGGATGGCAATATGCTCGCGGCGAGTGATCACCGCATCGGCACGCACGCCATTCTCGCCATTCACCAGTGCAATCACGCAGGGACCATAGCGCTTCTCGCCAAACACCCGGCCCACCAGATAGGCGCGGCGCTCGCGATAGAAGACGGTTTGCATCAATTCCACAGCATGCACCGGATGTTCGCCCCAGTCGGCCAGCTGATCCTGAAGCGCGCGTGCGATCAAGTCGGCGCAGCGTGGAATGTCCTGGTAAGCGAGGGCGAAAGGAAAATCCTGCAGAACCCGCTCGAATAGCTGGCTAAGATCGGCTGACACCGCGTAGGCGTGTCGAGCGACAGGATGCGCAATACGGTCGGTAGGCTCAATGTCGAGCGCTACGAACTCGATCGCCGGATCGACTCCCCGGGTCTTGAAGAAGCGCCGGCTCAGGGTGTTGAAAAAGGTCTTGTTTAGCTCCTGATCAATCAGTGGGGCGATCAGTTCGGCGTAGAAATCGCGAATCTGACTCCACAAGGCATGATCAAGCGCCGCCTTGCCAAGCAACTCGGAGACGGCGTCGGTGGAACGTCCGACGCACAGGTCGTACGATTCGATCCGATCCACAGCGTCCTGTCGCGCCGCGCCCCAGTCGCGCTCTTCGAAGCGTCGCTTGGCGCGCTGAGTAATCTCAGAAAACAGCCGGTTGTAGTCGCTGAAGCCATCGCGAATGGTCTCCGCCGCCCGAAGCGCCAACTCGCGCTTTGATGTCACGGCATTCTCGATCTGCACTGGCAGCTCGGCGCTCATACCTTCTCCATCCGCTGATACTTGCAACTCCAGCGTAACCAGTGCCCCGCCGGGCGTCCACGTGAGAGATTTGCGTAGCGCAGCGAACGGAATCATTTGTCAGCACGACGCCTGCTTGCGACACTCGGGCCTGTTCGTACAGCTCGGCCGCATTCCGAGTGAGCAGCAGGCATCATTGGAAGCGCGGAATCGTTCACATTACTTTACAGAACGTTCTGTAAAGTAACCGCCCATGCCCAGACCGCCCCTTGCCCGCACCAAGATTCTTCTCGCTGCCCGCCAGATCGTTGAGCGCAGCGGTGCAGGTGCCCTGACCTATGATGAACTGGCCACGGTTTCTGGCCTCACCCGCGGCGGCATCACCTACCATTTTCCGACCAAGGATGACCTGCTCCGCAGCCTCCTTGATGACGACATCAAGCAATGGCGCGCCAGTGAGCAGGCCTCGCGACCGAGCAATGTCGACCCTGCTCTGGCCGAGCTGATCGGCTTCATCCGTTCCCACACCAGTGAGGACGAATCGAAGCGCAGATTCGTGGCCGGCATGCTCAGTGCCGCTGTTCATCAACCCGAATTATTGGACAGCTGCCGAAGCGAAATCGCCCGACAACGCGGCGACCAGCGCTGGGACGAAGCCGGGCTCAAATGCTATTTGTTGCGCCTGGCCGCGGCCGGACTGTTCTGGGAAGAACTGTTTCAGTTGCATCCGTTGCCAACCAAGGTGCGCAAGCAGTTGATCGCCCTGATGGAACGCAAAGCGGAACAGTGGAGTTCCACCGAACCCACTGCCGAAACCGCCACCACCGATGCCGAAGAACAACACAAGAACCGCTAGGGATCCCGAATGATCAACAACACTGAGATGACGCCTCGGCGTTTCTTTCGTTGCCTTGCCGTGTTTGGCCTGCTGCCCATCGCGCTACTGGGCGGTTGTGGCGGCGCTGAACAAGGCGCTCCTGAACACCAGTTTCCCGCACCCGACGTGAGTGTGGCACTGCCGGTGCAGCGCGATGTCACTGCCTGGGATGAATATCAGGGACGCCTGATCGCCGTCGATCGGGCCGAGATCCGGCCGCGGGTGACCGGCTACCTTGCATCGATGCATTTCAGCGAGGGCGAACGGGTGGCGAACAATGCCCTGCTGTTTCGCATCGACGATCGTGAATACCGCGCGGCCCGCGATGCGGCTGCGGCTGAGCTAAGGAGCGCCGAGGCCAGCGTGATCCTGGCCGAACAGGAGCTGCAACGGGCGGACCTGTTGCTGCAGTCGAAGGCGGTGTCAGAGGGCGAGCGTCAACGGCGTAAGGCCGAACACGATCAGGCGTTGGCCACGCGCTCAGCCGCCAAGGCACAACTGGCCCGCGCCCAGCTAACACTGGAGTTCACCGAAATCCGCGCCCCCTTCAGCGGTCGCATCAGCGCTGCCATGATCAAGCCCGGCAATCTGGTCAACGCTGACCAGACGGTGCTTACTACCCTCTTGGCTGAAGACCCGATCGAGGTTGAGTTCAGCGGCGACGAGCAGACCTTCCTGCGCTACAGCCAGCAGGTGCGACAAGGTGATCGGCCAAGCGCGCGGGAAACCCACTACGAAGTGCAGGTCGGCCTCAGCAACGAGCAGGGCTTTCCGCACCGTGGTCAGATCGTTTTTGTCGACAATGCGCTCGATCCGAGCACCGGCACCATTCGCGCCCGCGCGCGCCTGGACAACGCCGCCGGCCTGTTCACCCCGGGTCTGTTTGCCCGCGTGCGGCTGATGGGCGAGACGCGCAAGAACGCATTGCTGGTTCATCCGCAGGCGATTCTTACCGATCAGGACCGCCGCTACGTGTTCGTCGTCAACGAGCAGGATCAGGCGATTCGGCATGACCTGCAGCTTGGCCCCGAGGTCGATGGTCTGCGTGCCGTCGATCAGGGCCTGCAGCCTGGCGATCGAGTGATCGTCAACGGCACGCGCAAGGTGTTCTTCCCCGGCCAACCGGTGAAACCCAATGCTGTGGAGATGAGCCAACCCAACGCGCAAGTTCTCGACGCCGAACAAGCGTCGGCCCAGGCCCAGGGATAGGCCGCATGGCACACACCGACTTCTCGCGCATTTTCATCGATCGGCCCATTCTGGCTTCGGTGCTTTCGATTCTGATTCTGGTCGCCGGCCTCATCGCCATACCGAATCTGCCGATCAGCGAGTACCCTGACGTGGTGCCGCCTTCGGTGCAGGTGACGGCGCTCTACCCGGGCGCCAACCCAACCATCATCGCCGATACCGTCGCCGCACCGCTGGAAGAAGCGGTGAATGGCGTTGAAGGCATGATCTACATGAAATCCACCGCCAGCTCCGATGGCTCAATGATGTTGACCGTTACCTTCAAGGGCGGCACTGACATCGATCTGGCTGCAGTGCAGGTGCAGAACCGGGTGGCGCAGGCCCTGCCAAGATTGCCCGAGGCAGTACGGCAACTCGGGGTCACTACGGTCAAGAGCTCGCCCAACCTGACCATGGTGGTGCATCTGTCTTCGCCCGACGGGCGCTACGATGGCCTGTATCTTTCCAACTTTGCCAACCTGCGAGTTAAGGACGAGCTGGCCCGTCTCGAGGGAGTTGGACAGGCAATCGCATTTGGTGCCGGCAACTACGCCATGCGCGTCTGGCTCGATCCAGACAAGGTCGCTGCACGTGGTTTGACCGCCAGCGATATCGTGGCGGCAATCCGCGAACAGAATGTGCAAGTATCGGCCGGTGCGATTGGTGCAGCGCCGGCGCCTGAAGGCACGGTGATGCAGCTTTCCATCAATGCGCAGGGGCGATTGGAGAGCCCGGAGCAGTTCGGTGACATCGTGCTGAAGAGTGAGCATGGATCACTGACCCGGCTGAAGGACGTGGCCAGAATCGAGCTCGGCTCGCAGAGTTATGCCATCCGTTCCCTGCTCAACAACGAAGACGCGGCTGCCGTGGTGATCTTTGAAGCGCCGGGGGCCAATTCCATCGCCCTGTCCGAAGCCGTTCGCGCGACCATGGCCCGCTTGGCACCCAGTTTCCCCGAGGGGGTGGAGTGGAGCGTGATGTACGACCCCACGGTATTCGTGCAGAACAGCATCGACGCCGTGGTGACCACCTTGTTGGAAGCCATTGCCCTGGTGGTACTGGTGGTGGTGATCTTCCTGCAGACCTGGCGCGCCTCCTTGATTCCACTGATCGCCGTACCGGTGTCGATCATTGGCACTTTTGCTGTGCTTTGGCTACTTGGGCTATCGATCAATGTACTGACTCTGTTCGGCCTGGTGCTGGCCATCGGCATCGTCGTCGACGATGCCATCGTGGTGGTGGAAAACGTCGAACGCCACATCGAAGAGGGCTTGCCGCCGTTGCAGGCTGCGCACAAGGCCATGGAGGAGGTGTCGGGGCCGATCGTGGCGATCTCCCTGGTGCTGGCCGCTGTGTTCGTGCCGATGGCCTTCTTGCCCGGCGTCACCGGCCAGTTCTACAAGCAGTTCGCGGTCACCATCGCGGTCTCCGTGCTGATCTCGGCGTTCAATTCGCTGACCCTGTCGCCGGCACTGGCGGCGCGATTGCTGCAGAAGCATGGCTCGCGCAAGGACCTGCTGGGGCGTCTGATCGATCGTCTGATGTCCGGGTTCTTTACCCGCTTCAACCGTGTGTTCAAGCGTGGTGCCGACGCCTATTCAAGCCGCATTGGCCACACGCTGCGGCGGGCGCCGCGCCTGCTGATTCTCTATGCCGGCTTGCTGGCGCTCACCGTGGTTGCCTTCCGCGCGGTGCCTGGCGGCTTTATCCCGACCCAGGACAAGCAGTATCTGTTCGCCATCGCCCAGCTGCCTGAAGGTGCCAGTATCGATCGCACCGACGCGGTGATGCGCAAGATGGGCAGTCTGGCAATGGAAGTGCCGGGCGTGGTCAGCGCGGTGCAGTTCCCGGGCCTCAACGCCATCCACTTCGTCAATACACCGAACATGGGTGTGATGTTCGTTGGTATCGCGCCGCAGAATGAGCGCGATATCGAGGCGGCCGAGATCGTCATGCAACTGAACATGAAGTTCAGTCAGATTCAGGAGAGTCTGAGCTTCGCCCTGATGCCGCCGCCGGTACTCGGCCTGGGCAACGCCACCGGCATCGAGATGTACGTGCAGGATCGATCGGCACTGGGCTACGCCGAGCTGAACAACCACACTCAGGCACTGGCCGGCGCGCTGCGCGGCATTGAAGGATTCGATCCCATCGGAACCTTCACCTCGTTCCAGCCGAATGTGCCGCAGCTGGAAGCGGCGGTCGACCGCAGCAAGGCGAAACTGCAGGGCTTGTCGATTACCGACATCTTCACCACTCTGCAGGTCTATCTGGGTTCGGCCTATGTCAACGACTTCAATCTGTTTGGCCGTACCTACAGCGTGTACGCCCAGGCCGACGCCAGCCACCGCGATCAGGTGGCCGACATCGGCAAACTGAAACTGCGCAATGCGGCCGGCGAAATGGTGCCGCTGGGCAGCGTCGTCGATGTGCAACCGAGTTTTGGTCCCGACCCGGTGATTCGCTATAACGCCTACCCGGCGGCTGATCTGTCGGCCGGCATCAACCCGGCCCTGATGTCCTCCAATCAGGCCCTCAGTCTGGTGCAGGAGATGGCCGGACAGGTATTGCCGCGCGGTCTGGCCCTGGAGTGGACCAACCTCACTTACCAGCAGGTCAATCAGGGCAATGCCGCGCTGTGGGTGTTTCCGCTGTGTATCCTGCTGGTGTTTCTGGTGCTGTCAGCTCTGTACGAAAGCTGGAGCCTGCCGATGGCGGTGATCCTGATCGTGCCGCTGTGTTTGCTGTCAGCCATCGGCGGCATCTGGTTACTTAATCTTGCCCATGGCCTGTGGCTATCGATCGACCCGCCGGCCGGCCCGCCTACCTTTCTCGACAACAATCTGTTCACTCAGATCGGCCTGGTCGTACTGATGGGCCTGGCCTGCAAGAACGCCATTCTGATCGTCGAGTTTGCCCGCGATCTGGAGGAGCAGGGCATCGATACCTTCAAGGCAGCGGTGGAAGCATGCCGGCTGCGCTTGCGTCCAATCCTGATGACCAGCTTTGCCTTCATTGCCGGCGTCACGCCCCTGGTGTTTGCTTCTGGCGCCGGCGAGGAAGTGCGTCATGTGATGGGGGTGACCGTGTTCGGTGGCATGCTCGGCGTGACATTCTTCGGGCTGTTCTTCACCCCGGTGTTCTACGTGGTGATTCGCCAACGGGTGTTGCAGCGACAGGCGCGGGCTGTGGCGGTGAACGAGGGCAAGGAATCCAGCCATGACTAAGCATCGAGTTTCACCGCGGCTGTCGGTTCCTCTGTGCGCGGCCTTGCTCAGCGCCTGCACCGTAGGCCCACAGTACCAGCGGCCTGAGCAGCCCTTGCCAGCGCAGTTCGAGCAGGCGCCGATCGTCGACCCGCAGCCCGGCCAGCAGACCATGTGGGCCGATCTTGGTGGCGCCGAGTTGCAGACCTTGATCACGCGTGCATTGGAGGCGAACACGCAGGTCGAGCAGGCTGCCGCGCGCCTGGCCGAAACCCGCGCCTTGAGCGGCCTCAGCGTCTATGCGCTGTTTCCCACCGTGACTGCTGCCGCCGACGCCGAACGCAGCAAGAGCAGCCCCGGCGATCCGTTCTCGATGCCCGACCAGGGTACGGCCGAGCGCTACCGCGCCGGCTTTGACGCGCTGTGGGAGATCGATCTGTTTGGCAGCCTGCGCAACCAAAGCAGGGCCATCTATCGTCGGGCCGCCGCCGATCAGGCCGAACTGGCCGCGGTGCAGATTGCGGTGATCGCTGAAACGGCACAAACCTGGTATGCCCGCCGCGGCGCCGCTCAGCAGCTCGCCCTGCTGAACCAGCAGATTGACCGTAAGCAGCAACAACAGGCGTTGTTGCAGAAGACCCTGGAAGCCGGACGCAGCAATGCCCTGGATAGTGCACGGGTCGAACTCGAACTGCGCAGCCTCTTGGCCGAGCGGCCCGCCCTGGAGAACGAGCTGCTGCGGCAGGAGCAGCGCCTGGCGGTGCTCACCGCCTGGCCGCTGGCCGAGCTGCGCCAGCATCTGGCCGAGGAGTTCGACTGGCCGCCATTGCCTGCCCTGCGATCGGTCGGCACGCCGCGCGATTGGCTACTGCGTCGGCCTGACATCGCAGCCGCCGAACGCCGACTGGCGGCGGCGTACTCGGATATCGGTTACGAGACGGCGCAGTACTTTCCGATTCTCAACCTGGTCGGTGACTTCGGCTGGACCGCGCAAAGCTTTGGCGCATTGGGCGGTGGTGCCAGCGAGCGCTGGCGCTTTGGGCCCAGCCTGAGCTGGCGCTTTCTCGACTTTGGCAGAGTCAAACGTTACGTTAAAGCCGCCGAGGCGCGGGCCGCCGGTGCAGAAGCGGCCTACCGGGACACGGTTCTGCGCGCGCTGGAGGAAACCGAGAACGCGCTGGCCCAGCTGCGCGCGGTCAATCAGCGCGCGGCCGAACTGCAACTCGCCGAGGCCAGTGCGGTGGCGGCCGAGCGCCTTGCCGAGCAGCGCTTCGAAGCCGGTGCCGACAGTCTGTTCGAACTGCTCGATGCGCAGCGTCAGCGCATCGCCAGCGAACGCGAAGCGCTGCAGGCCAGGATCGATCAGGCCACCGCCCTGGTGGCGGTGTACAAGGCGTTGGCCGGCGACTTCGCCGAAGTGCTTCAATCAGACGATCCGTCGGCGGCGCTGGAGACGCGCAGCTGACCCAGGGTATTGCGGTCGGTACCGAACCAGATGCTATCGCTGTCAGGGTGAAACTCGGCGTGTCGGACCGCGCCGCCACCACTTTGCAACGTGATCGCTTCGCTGAACTGCTGCCTTGCTCTATCGAAACTTAGCACCTTATTGGGTTGAGGCGCGGTGAGAAACAGCCAGACCCGGTCGCTGGCGTCGATCGCCATCGCATACGGTGCCGCCGGTCGCTGCTCTTCCGGCAGCCGCCATTCGCTGAACGCAGAGCTGCGCGGATCAAAGTGACCCAAATAGTCCTGGGCGTAGTCGACGTACCAGATCAGCCCTTGGCTATCGATGGCAACGCGTCGCGGTCGCGCGTGCTCACGTGGCAGGGTGAATTCGCTGAGCTGAAAGTCGCCATGGCCGATGCGTACCAACTTTCCTCCGGCAAACAGCACTACCCAGGCGTTGCCCTGGTGGTCGCGGATCAGGCCGTAGGGTCGACTCTGCGGAGTCTTCATCGGCACCACGCGCAGCTCACCTGAGTCCACCTGAAGATGCCCTACTGCATTGCCGTTCTGCATGGTGAACCACAGACCTCCGTGGCCATCGAAGGCCAGGGTATGCGGATCGCGCGTGCTGAGGCCGGCCGACTCAGGCACGCTGATCGTCGTGCGCAGTTGCCCGTCACTGGTATAGCGCAGCAGAGTGCCGTTGCCATTGCCGGCCACCCAGATATCACCGTCTGGCCCGACCAAGGCGCTATGCGGCCGAGTGCCTGTGGGCAATGCGATGCGATTGAACGAGTGACTCTGTGGGTTGAAGACTCCGAGGTAGTTGTCGGTCTGGCCGACGAACCAGATCCGCCAGTCCCGGCCGACCGAGGGGTCGCGCGGTCGTGAGTCAGGATAAGGCACCGTCCATTCGGTCATCTTCGGCGAGGCTGCGCTGGCCGCTGCCGGAGCGGACCCGACGATCAGCGCCGTCAGCAGGGCGAGTGAGAACCAGCTTGAAATGGCTCGAGTCGTTGCGCGCATGGCGGTCTCCTCGATGCGAGTGAAGCTCCATCTTCGGCCGAGCCACGCGCCAGCGCAAACCGCTCACTGCTACAGCAATGCCACCGCCTTGAACTGGGCAAACACCGATTGGCCCGCGGTGAGCTGGAGCTGTCGCTCGGCCGCGCGGGTGATGCGGGCAAACAGTCGGCGACCATCGCGGCAGCGGCCGATCACCAAACGCATCGCCGGATTGGTACCGTCGACGATCCGTTCGACCTGCAATGGCAGGCAATTCTGAGCACTGCTGAGCGGTGGCAACTGCGGCCACAGGGTGACGTCGCGCGCGGCGATGCGCAGGCGCACCGCACGATCGGGCCGCGGGCCCCGCCAGGGAATATGGATAGCGTCCTGACCGATCTGCAGTCGCAGCAGATCCGGCTCATCCTGCTGCGCGCTGGCCTCGAGGTCGAACACTGCGGCCAGCTCGCCGGGGGCTTGCAGCCCGATATCGGGTGCGGCCATGGCCTCGGCCAGACTGAGTCGCGGTTGATTGCGTCCGGCCGTCAGCACGATCACCTGATCGGCAACGCGCTCGACTTCGTCCAGTGAGTGCGTCACCAACAGCATCGGCAGGGCTTCGTCGCTGGCCAGACGTCGCAACAGCTGACATAGCGCAAGACGCGCCGCGCTGTCCAAGGCCGAGAGGGGCTCGTCCAGCAGCAGATAGCGTGGGCGGCTGAGCAGGGCGCGACACAGCGCCACCCGCTGCGCTTCGCCGCCGCTGAGGCGGCCGACCCGTCGGCTCAGCAGATGACTGATGCCGCACACCTCGGCATAGCGCCCGATGTCGACCTCGCCACTGTCCGAGGCGGCATGGCGGCCGGCGGCAAAGCGCAGATTGCCGCTGACGTCCAGGTGATCGAACAGTTGTGCCCGCTGACATAACCAGGCGATCCGACGCCGGTGCGCCGGAACCCAATGTCGGCCACGTTGCCAGACCTCGTCGGCGAACTGCACATCGCCCGACACCCGGGGCTCAAGGCCGGCCAAGGCGCGCAGCGCCAGCGACTTGCCTGCCCCCGAGGCACCAAACAACACCGAGATGCCGCGCGCCGGCAACTGCAGGTTGAGGTCCAGCTGAAAGGCCCCCAGCGAGGCCTGCAGACGCGCGCGCAGCAGCGCGTCATTGTCAGGCGGGTTCTGCATCATTGATCCGTGCCGCCATCGCGTGCCTGCTGCCGTCGTCGCAGCGTCTGGATTGCCAGCAGGCACACCATCGCCAGCCCGAGCAACCACGCCGAGAGTCGATGCGCCTCGGCAAAGTCGAAGGCCTCCACGGCATCGTAGATGGCGATCGACATTACCCGGGTTTCGCCGGCGATATTGCCGCCGATCATCAACACCACACCGAATTCCCCCAAGGTATGGGCGAAACTGAGCAGGGCCGCACTCAACACCGCCGGCCGACTTAGCGGCAGCACTACCCGGAAGAACCTTTCAATCGGTCCTGCGCCAAGGCTGGCAGCGGTATCCAGCAGTTCCCGGCGCATGCTGCGAAAGCCATCGAGCAGGGGCTGTACGGCAAACGGCAGCGAATACAGCATCGATCCGATCAGCAGGCCTTTGAAACTGAACACCAGCGGACCGAGTCCCAAGGCCGCCGCTGCCTGACCGACCGGGCCGCGCGGACCAAGCAGCAGCAGCAGGTAGAAACCCAGCACCGTCGGCGGCAGCACCAGGGGCAGAGCGACCAGCACCTCGACCATGGCGCGCACTCGGCTGCGGCCCAGCGCCAACCAGCCGGCCAGCGGTATGCACAGCAGCAGCAACAGGCCGGTGGTACTCAGGGCCAGCCACAGGGTCAGCTTGAGCGCGCTCCACTCCGCCGGGCTCAAGCCGATCATTGCGTTGGCGCGCTGTGCTGGGTCACGCCTGGCAAGGGGCCGAACGGGATCAAGGCTGGCCAGCGACCTGATCTGGTCGGCTCGGCGCGGAATCCAGAGGCAGGAAGCCGCGCTGGCGGAAAATTACCTGCGCCGGCTCACTGAGCAGGAAATCCAGCCACTGCTGCGCCGCATCGCGGCGCTCGGTGTGCAGCATGACGCCGACCTGCCAGAGTGGCCGATGCAAGCCGGGGTCGATGGTCAGCCAGCGTCCACCCGCCACCTCGTCCTTGTAGGAGGTGGCCAACAGAGCCGCTTCGGCTTCGCCGCTGATCACCAGCTGTGCCGCTTGTGCCACGTTCTCGCCCAGCACCAGGTGGGATTGACACTGCTCCCATTGGCCGCTGCCGCGCAGCACCTCCTCGGCGCGCATGCCGTACGGCGCATGGCGCGGATTGGCCATCACCAACTTACCCTGCAGCCGCTCGCCCAGCTGATGGAGGTGCTCGATGCGGCTGTCCTCACGCACCCACAGGCCGAGCTGGCCGCGGGTGTACTGGACCGGCGTGCCCTGGGTCAGTCCCTGGGCCTGCAGCCGCTCGACAAAATCTTGATCGGCGGAGAGGAATACGTCGAACGGCGCGCCTTGCTCGATCTGCTGGCTAAGTTTGCCCGAGGCGGCAAAGCTGGGGCTGACTTCGATTTCGGTATGGCGCTTGAATTCAGTGCTAAGGGCCAGCCATACGCTGCGCAGGTCCGAGGCCGCCGCCACCCGCAGTGGCTCGGCGGCCTGTGCCGGCAGGGCAGGCCCGAGCACGGGCAGCAGGCACAGGGCCAAGCGCAATGCGCCCGTTCTGAATCCAGCCCAGCCCGCTGTTTTGGCCATGTCACTCGCTCCGCCACCGGTGCCACATAGGGTAACGGATCGCGGCCGCTTGCCGCGCCATCGGAGCGCGGCGCGGGGTGCTCAGTGCGCGGCGGCCATCCGATAGCGAGCGATGCTGCGCTTGCTCTTCGGCTCGAGCAGCCAGTTGGACAGATTGCGCAGCGCCGCTTCGGCTGCGCCTTCGGCCTGCTCCGAGCCGCCGAGTTCACTCTCGGCCATCCGTCGCAGACGCTGTTCCAGTGGCAGATGTTCCATGCCACGGGCACGCAAGTAGCCGCCCCATTCGGCGCCGTCCAAGGCCAGGCTATCGAGCAGCAGGATATGACTGCAATTCAGCAGGGCCATTTCCAGCGCCGCAGCCGACAGCACCTTGGCCAGGCCCGCGGAACAGGCCCCCTGATCGAGCTGCGGTGCTTCGAACGCGTCGAGCCAGAAGGCAAAGCGCAGGTCATGGGTCAGGTTGGCACAGGTGACGGCAGCGCCCAGCCGGCGTCGGGAATGCGCCAGATACAAGCGTCGCGGCTTGCGTCGCGAGCGCAGCTTGCGAGTGGCGGCAAAGAACTCGCTCAGCAGCCGTTGACGATGAGCGTCGATCGAAGCGGCCGGCGGCGAATCGTGTGCCGATAGAGCGCGGTCCTGCTCCTCCAGCGAACGCAGGCCATCGATCAGCAGCCACCATTCCTGTTGCCCGACGCGCTGTACGTCGTCGTAGCGGTCGCGCCACCCCTGCAAGCCCTGGGTCTCCTGTCGGGCCAAACAGCGCCAATCAAAATCGCGTGCCATTGCCGTTCCTCGTCTAACACCAGCTGGAACCTAGGCAGTGTCGGCACGGGGCTGGATATCGCAGGCTGGAGAGAAAATTTTCCGAGAAAATCTCCATTCGACCGGGATTTGCGCTGATTGACCCTCGAGTTGGCCGTGCAGTGCCCCTGACATCCGCCCGGTGGCCGGCTATGCTCGGCGACCCCGGGCAGCGTGCCCGGCGTTGACCGCGCCTGATTCAGAGGATCCTGTTGATGAAGTCTGTTCTTTTTGCCCTGTTGCTGGGCGCCGCCCTGCCCGCCTTTGCGCAAGACAACCCGCGTGTGCTGCTGAATACCGATCGCGGGCCTTTGCTGCTTGAACTCGATCAGCAGAAAGCGCCGAACACGGTGGCCAATTTCCTCACCTACGTCGGTGACGGCAGCTTCGACAACACCCTGGTGCAGCGAATCTCACGCAACTTTGTCATTCAGGGCGGTGCCTTCAAGGACAACCTCACGGCTATTACACGGCGAGCGACGATTCGCAGCGAGCGCGGCAACGGTCTAAGCAATGAGTACGGCACGATCGCCATGGCCTTGTCCGGCAATCCGCCGAATCGCGACAGCGCCAGTTCGGACTTCTTCATCAATACCCGGGCCGGCGGCAACAGCAGCCTGGACACCGATTTCACCGTGTTCGGCCGGGTTATTTTCGGTCTGAAGACACTGCAGACCTTGAACAACCTGCCGCTCTACGACCAATCCGAAACCCCGGTACGCATGCCGGTGATCAAGAAGGCTGTACGCACCACTGGTTTTCCGATTCTGGACCTGCACACCGGAGCCTGGTACGACCCGGACAACAGCGGTCGCGGCTTTTCTGTCGAGGTGGCCCAGGCCGCTGGCGGCGATGAAGCCGGCAACAGCCCGCTGCTGGTGGTCTACTGGTATGACTATGCTGAAGGTCGGCAGATCTGGACCACCGGTGCGGCGCCGTTCAATTGGGGCGATAGCGCCGTCACCCTGAACATGAACATCACCGAGGGCGGCCAGTTCGGTGCCGACTTCGATCCGACCCAGGTCACCAGCAACCCGAACTGGGGCACACTAACGGTGCGTTTCACCGGCTGCGACAGCGCGGTATTCAGCTTTGACAGCGAACTCGGCCAGGGCGAGTGGAACATGCAACGCATCACCCTGCCGACCCGTGATGTCTGCGTGGGACAATAGTCGGGGTCGGCGATAACGGCGGCGGTCACATTCGCCGCCCTCGCCCCTCCTGATACCAAAGCGCTCACACTTTCAGCCATGTATAGCTTCCGTTTCCGCTCAGAAACCTTTGGCGGCTTTGCCGAAGTCACCGGCATCGCCAAGTTGGATGATGGCGGCCTGGAGCTGCAGTTTCAGGCCCGCGATGCCGTGTTCGGCGTGCTGAAGTCAGAGATCAAGTCGCGACGGGTGTCGCTGGGCCAGCTGCTGCAGGTCAGCTATCACGCCGGCCCATTCTGGCTGCTGCCGCGGGTCGAGTTGCATCTTCACGACCTGCTGGGCGCCGAGGAATTGCCCGGCGGCGCCGAAGGCACGGTGAAGCTGGGTGTGAAGTGGTCCGACCGGGCGGCAGCCAAACGGGCGACGGAATGGCTGCAGCGGCTGTTGCATGAGCAGCGCTTTCAGAGCCTGCAGACCGAGATTGAACAGTTGAGCCGCAGTCACCCCAAGCCGGTGGCTGCCTGGCAGGCGACGGCACTGACCGGGGCTTCGTCGCCGCCGCCGCCACCGCCACGCTTGGAGTCGGAGTAGCGAGCGGCTATTCGGGCCAGCACCGTCAGAACGCCCGCGTCAATGCCGATGTTGGATCGCCGGCTGCTGCGACTGATCAGCAGCCTGCTAGACTCGAAACCGGCGAGCTGAGCGGCTTGCCGACCTCCCACCTTACTCACGGCAACGCGCATGGCCGACGAGCCTCAGACCATCGACCCGGAACAGCTCTGCGTTGGGCTGTACGTCGAACTCGGTCTGGGCTGGATGGAACATCCGTTCGCCTTCAATCGCTTCAAGATCAAATCTCAGGCGCAGATCGATACGCTCAAGAGACTCGGCCTGAAGGAGATCCAGTACGATCCGGGCAAGAGTGATTGTCTGCCCCTGGCGGCACCGGCTGACGATGCGCCCGCGCCGCCGCCACCGCCGCCGCCGAGCAAGGAGGAGCTGGCCGCGCGCGCCGAGAAGCAGGCCCGCATTGAGCGAGTGGCCGAGTTGCGGGCCGGCATCAAGCAGGTTGAGCGGCAGTTCCTGCAGGCGGCCGACGTGCTGAAGAAGATCAATCGACAGCTGCGCTCGCGTCCGGAAGAGACCTTTGAGGAGACCGACCATCTGGTCAGCAGTCTGGTGGCGGCGGCGCAGGCGCAGGGTGAGATGCACCTGCATGCGATCAGCCAGGGCCTGGGCGAAGACGTCTACTTCCATTCACTCAACGTCACCGTGCTGTCCCTATTGCTCGGTCAGTCGCTGCGATTGAAGACCGAGGAGCTGCATCAGCTGGGCCTGGGGGCAATCCTGCACGATGTTGGTCTGCTCGAAGTGCCCGATGCCATCGCTGCCCGGCGCGAGGGGCTGAGCAAGCCAGAGCAGCTGATCTACGAAGGCCACGTGCGCAGCGGGGTCAAGCTCGGGCGTCGAATCAATCTCGGCGATCAGGCGCTGGCAGTGATCGCCCAGCACCATGAGCGCGCCGACGGCAGCGGTTATCCGGAGGGTTTGTCGGGTGCCGAAATCAGTCTGGCGGCGCGCATCGTCGGCCTGACCAATGCCTACGACAATCTGTGCAATCCACAGGATCTGGCCAAGGCGCTCACTCCCTATGAGGCCTTGTCGTATCTATTTGCTAAGCAGCGCGACAAGTTTGACCAGAATCTGCTGCGCGCCCTGATCCGCAACCTGGGCGTCTATCCGCCGGGCACCGTGGTGCGGCTATCCAACCAGCGAATCGGGCTGACCATTTCGGTCAATACCAAGGAGGCGTTGAAGCCGGTGGTGTTGCTGTACGATCCTGACATTCCGCCGGAGGCGGCACTGCTGCTCGATCTTGCCGCCGAGCCGGAGTTGAAGATCGCCGAGGGCATCAAACCCGGCCTGCTGCCGCGCGAGGTGTTCGAATATCTCAACCCGCGGCAGCGGGTAACCTACGCGTTCGACAAGCAACCCGGCGCGCTGCGCCGATAATTGCCGGAGTTTCATGGACACGGTCACTTTTCGTTGCCCCGCAACACCGGGTTTCGGTGAGGTCGAGGGCGTGCTGCGGCTGTCCGCTGCCGCCCTGCACCTGCAGTTTCACCTCTACGATGCAGTGCTGGGCGTGCGCCGGCCGGAGGTGCATCAGGTCGATCTGCGCTGGGATGGCATCGCCAGCGCCGCTTACCAGCAAGGCTGGTTTGGCCGCGGCGCGCGCATCGATCTGGTGCTCAACGACATCCAGCCGCTGGCTCAGTTTCCGCGCAGCGAAGCGGGCTTCAGCCTGCGTCTACCCTGGGCACAACGACGCGCCGGGCGCAAACTGGTCGACGAGTTGCAGCATTATCTGCGCGATCAGCGCTACGCTCGGCTGCAGCGTGACATCGATTATCTGAGCAAGAAAGCCGATTGATCGGGCGTACGCTGCGCCACGCCATGGTCGAAACAGCAATCGCGCTTACAATTCGCCGATGAACGATTCGTCGACCTCTCCCTTGCGTGCCCTGTTGCCGATTGCCGGCAAGGCCCTGGAAACCGCCCTCAATCGTGCTGCCGCGCTGGATCCAGCCATGTCGGCTGAGCTGGTGGCTCTGCAGGGGCAGAGCATCGAGCTGGCGCTGGAGGCGCCAGCGCTGGCCTTGCGCCTCACCGTGAGCGAAGACGGTCGACTGCGGGTCGGTCCTAGCGAGGCCAGCGAACCGGCCCTGGCCTTGAAGGCGACCCTGGGCGGGCTGCTCGGCCAGCTGCTGCCGGGACGCGAGCAGGGCGCTGCAGTGGGGCGCATGCGGATCAGCGGCGATGCTGAGCTGGCCCGGCGCCTGCAGAAGATCGCCGGCCGCTTCGACCCTGACTTCGAAGCGGCGTTCGCCGCTGTATTCGGCGAGGTGCTTGGCGTGCAGATTGCGAAAGCACTGAAAGCCGGCCTGCAGCGTGGTCGACAGGAGGCGCGGCGACTGGCCCAGGATGTCAGCGAATACCTGGTCGAAGAGCGTCGCGACCTGGTCGGCAGCGAGGAGCAGAAAGCCTTCTTCGATGATGTCGACGAACTGCGCGATGATGTCGAGCGCATGGCGGCGCGAATTCAGCGTCTGCGGCGGACACGCGGCACATGAGGGCGGTGCTGCGGGCCAGTCGCATCCTGCGTGTGCTGGTCAAGTACCGTCTTGATTCGCTGCTCGAAGGCACTGGGGTCGATCCTCTGCTGCGCCTGATTCGACCCTTCGTGCCGCGGGCGTCAAAAAAGGTCGCGGCCCTGAGTCGTGGCGCCCGCCTGCGGATGGCACTGCAGGATCTGGGACCGATCTTCGTCAAAGCCGGACAGGTGCTCTCGACTCGCCGTGATCTGGTGCCGGAAGACGTCGCCGACGAGCTCAGCCTGCTGCAGGATCGGGTGGCGCCGTTCGACGGTGCCGAGGCCCAGCGCATCATCGAGCAAAGTCTGGGCAAGCCGGTGGGCGAGCTGTTCTCCGCCTTCGAGCAAACGCCCCTGGCCTCGGCCTCGATCGCCCAGGTGCATCCGGCCAGCCTGGCCGACGGTCGCGAGGTGGTGGTCAAGGTGCTGCGACCGGGCATCGCCAAGCAGATCCGCGCCGACCTCGCCCTGCTGCGTGCCCTGGCCGAGATTGCCAATCGCACCCATCCGCGAGCCGACAAGATCCGCCCGCTGGAGGTGATCGATGAGATCGAGGCCACCCTGCACGGCGAGCTCGATCTGCAGCGCGAGGGCGCCAATGCCAGCCTGCTGAGGCGCAACTGGCTCGATTCGCCCGACCTCTACGTGCCGGAAGTGTTCTGGAGCCACAGCGGCGAGCGGGTGCTGACCCTGGAGCGGGTGCGCGGTATACCAGCCGATGATGTGCAGGCCCTGGATGCTGCCGGCGTGGATCGGCATGTGTTGGCGGCCAAGGGCGTGCGGGTGTTCTACACCCAGGTGTTCCGCGACAACTTCTTTCATGCCGATGCCCATGCCGGCAACATCTGGGTTGATCCCAGCAAGCCGACCGACCCGCGCTACATCGCCCTCGACTTCGGCATCATGGGTCAGTTGCCGAGCCGTGATCAGTACTACCTGGCCGAGAACTTCATGGCCATGTTTCAGCGCGACTATCGGCGCATCGCCGAACTGCATGTCGAGGCTGGCTGGATGCCGTCGACGGTGAAACTGGAGGAGTTGGAGGCCGCCACGCGTTCAGTGTGTGAGCCCTACTTCACTCGGCCTCTGTCGGAGATCGCCCTGGGCGAAGTGGTGGTCAAGCTATTTCGCACTGCCCAGCGTTACGAGCTGACCCTGCAGCCACAGCTGATCCTGTTGCAGAAGACCCTGCTCAATATCGAGGGCGTGGGTCGGCTGCTCGACCCCAAGCTGGATATCTGGGCAGTCGCCCATCCGGTGCTGGAAAGCATCCTGCGCGAGCGCTACAGCGGTCGTCACTTAGCACGCGAGTTCCGCAAGCGGATTCCAGAGATCGTGACGCACGCGCCGGATATGCCGCGGCTGATCCGCGAGTGGCTGGTGCAGCAGACCACCGGCGGCCATCAGCTGCGCATGCGCTCGCAGGATCTCGAAGCGCTGGTGCAGGTCAGCCGCGAAGGCCAGCGCAAGACGGTGTACGCCATCCTCGGTACTGGCCTGATGATCACCGCGGCAGTGCTGTTCGGCCTGGAAGCCGGCGGCCCGCGATTGCTCGGGGTGGCGGCGGCAGTATGGATCGCCATCGTCGGTGCCATGGGCGCCTTCTACGCCGCCTGGCCGCGTGGCTAGCGATGGCTGGCCGGTCACCGCCTGAGTTGACGTCGCTGTCAGCGAGGGGCTAACTAGCTGCTGTACTGTCGAACCACGAGCCCCGGCGTGAGCGAACGATTGCTGTTACCGACCTTATTGCCCATCGTGGCCTATATGCAGGCGCGTGATCGCGGCTTTGCCGAGGCCGCCGGATCAGTGGCCGAGCTGGCCGGTCTTCGGGCAGCCAATGAGCGCCCGCCGGATGCGCGAGGATCGGCCACCCTGGTCGACCTGGTGCACCGCCGACTCGGCAGCCGCGACAGCTCCCTGCTGCTGGCCGATCAGGTGCCGTTGAATGGCATGGGCAATATCGGCCTGTATCTGGCCAGCGCGGCCAATCTCGGCGAGTTGCTCAATGATGCTGCAGCCTATTTTGATACCGTGCGCATGGGCGATACCCGGGTGGCCCTGCTCAAACAGGGTGATCAGGCCTGTCTGACCTTCATCCGCGACGCCGAGTGGGATTTGTCGGCCTTGCTGTGCACCGAGATCGACCTCGGCTGCTTGCTGCGCGTGCTGCGCCACTGCTTCGGTCGCGACTTCCGGCCCGAGTGCATCCGCTATCCCGAATGCGGCATCGAACTGCCCGAGGCCTGGCAGCGTGACTACGGAGTGCGCACCGAAGCGGCTGGCCTGCATCTGCAGCTGTGCTTTGCCAGTGCGATGCTGGCCCGACCCACCGCACATCCGAACCCGGACATTCGCGCCGCCCTGCAGCCCTCCCTGAACACCGAGATGCGGCGGCTGAAGAACGACAGCAGCTGGATGCAGCAAGTGGTCTCGCGGATCGTCGACTCCGGCCAGGTGCGCCGGCTCGATCTGGAATCGGTCAGCGCCCTGCTGGCGATCAACAGCAATGCGCTCAGTCGTCGACTGGCCGAGGAGAACACCGAGTTCAGCAATCTGGTCGAGGCAGTCTGTCGTGAGCACGCCCTGCGTCGCTTGCTGGACAGCGATGTCAGCATCGCCGATCTCGCCGACGAGCTCGGCTTTGCTGAGCCGGCACTATTCGAGCGCCGCTTCCGGCAGTGGCTGCAGGTGTCGCCGGCACAGCTACGGCAGGAGTCGCGCGCCGCCGGCTACCTTGCCCGTCATGTCGGTGGCGACCTGTTGAATCAGCTGCCCAATCCCTCACGGGCTTGTGAAGTGCTGCTCGGGTTGCAGCAGAACGACGATGCCTCGATGGCTGAAATCGCCGACATCATCGGTGCTGATCCGGTGCTGGCCGCGCGCGTGGTAGGCGTGGCCGGCAGCGCGTTGTACGGCGGTCGGCGCATTCGCAGCGTTCAAGATGCAGCCAGCGTGCTGGGCCTGAACGAACTGCGCCGACTGGCGGCGATGATGGCGCTGCGCCAATCCTTGGGGCCGGTGAACTGCGCCCATTTCGACCTGCAGTCGTATTGGGTCGCCTCCCTGGTGTTGTCCAGTGTGGCGCCGTCCTGGCTGCACTACGTCGACGGTTGCCGCTTTGATGACAGCCTATCGTTGACCGGCTTGTTATGTGAGATCGGCTCTTTGCTGTTTGCCTGTTCGGCAGCCAAACAGATGGATGCTCATCTTGCCGACGGCGACCCCGATGCCGATGAAGCCGCCATTCGCGTGGCCGAGATCGCAGCATTTGGAACACCTCGCTATGCCCTGGCATCACTGCTGCTGGCGCGCTGGAATGTGGCACCCGATGTAGTGCGGCAGGTACGGCAGCTGGATCTGGCCCTGGATCCGGCTGCCAATGAAGCCTCGCTGGAGTCGCTGGCCCTGCTTACCCTCGGTCGCCTGGTTCGTCGTCGGGTGCAGGGCCTGGATACCGAGCGAGAGTTTGCCGCCCTGCGCGTCGGATTCCGCCTGCCGGCATCTTGGGCCATCGATGCCGACAACGATGGCCTGGAAGCGCGCCTGGACGATGCCATCGAGCGCTGCCGCGAGCAGGCCGAGATGATGCTGGCCGGCTAACCCGGATATTTCATGAGGTCGCGCCGAAAGATTCGGCCATTCCAAGCGGGGCCAGAGTTTCGACCGATGGTGTTGAGATAACAGAGTGTTCGCGATCTTTCGGCGCTGGCACGGCCCTCATTCGGCCGCTGCGCGGCTACGCAGGGCATTCGCCCTGAGGTCCTTTGCGCCGATTG
>NZ_JACYTR010000020.1 GCF_014841215.1 Pseudomarimonas arenosa | reverse complement strand
GCGAAGGCGCAGGCTACGAAGTAGCCGTTGCTGCGTAGCAGCCGACCGAGCGTAGCGAAGGCGCAGGCTACGAAGTAGCCGTTGCTGCGTAGCAGCCGAACAACGCGGCAATCGGCGCAAAGGTCCTCAGGGCGAATGCCCTGCGTAGCCGCGCAGCGGCCGAATGAGGGCCGTGCCAGCGCCGAAAGATGGCGAACACTCTGTTATCTCAACACCATCGGTCGAAACTCTCGCCCCGCTTGGAATTGCCGGATCTTTCGGCGCGACCTCATGAAATATCCGGGTTAGGCCTGTGTCAGTCAGCTGATTCTCGCATTGCCCCGGTACCCGGGTTTGAAGTCGCGCCGGATGTTCCAGCATCAAGTCGCCGGATCAAGAGCGAGCCGCGTGATTCAATGGAAATCCCGCGAACGGGTGTCCAGGCCGTCCAGCATGGCACTGAGGTCATGTAGCCGTCCGGCAATCACATGGATCACCTCGTCTTTCTTCTGCAACACCCCATCGACGCCGAGTAGGCGGGCCTCCAGCAGCGGTCGGCGCTGGCGATCGGCCACCGTGCGCCACACCACCAGGTTCACCAGGCCGGTTTCGTCTTCCAGGGTGACGAAGGTGACGCCTGTGGCCGTGGCTGGCCGCTGTCGCATGGTAACCAGACCGGCCACCCGTACTGGGGCACCATCGCGGATAGCGGGCAGCTCAATCGCCTGCCGCATGCGCCGGGTGCGTAGCTGAGAGCGAATCAGCTTCAATGGATGATCGGCCAGAGTAAGTCCGGTGCTTCGGTAATCAGCGAATGTATCCGCCGCGCGTGAGGGCAGGGGGAGCCTGACCTGAGTCTCATCGACCCGTGTGCCAGCCAGCAGATCTGTATGCCGCTCGCTGCCGGCAATCGCCCAGAACGCCCGATGCCGATGGCCGGCCAGCCGCTTCAACGCCCCGGCCGCAGCCAGCTTTTCCTTTTCGTCGCGACTGAGTTGTGCCCTATCGACCAGATCCTGTACGTCGGCAAATGGACGTAACCAACGCGCGGCAACAATGCGTTCAGCACAGTCCTGACTTAGCCCGCGGATCAACTGAAGTCCAAGGCGTAGGGCGGCAGGGGGAGGAGCAGGTGAAGCCGGCGCTTTCGCGGACACCGGCTTTATAGCCCCTCCCCCCTGGTGGGGGAGGGGGTGGGGAGAGATCGATGCGCACTGATTTTCGCGCGCCGGCTGGTGCCCCGGAACTCCCTCCCCGATGTTCGGGGAGGGCCGGGGTGGGGTTAGGGAGCCGATCTTTGCCTGCCCAGGGGCCTCGCATAGCGAGGTTCCTGGGTAGGGGGAGGAGACGGCGGCAAGCTCCGAATGCAGCAACGGCGGGCCAGGGCCCGCCCTACGCGAATCCTTCTCCAGCGTTGAATCCCATCCGCTAACCAGCACATCCACTGGGCGCACCTCGACGCCATGGCGGCGTGCGTCCTGGACGATCTGTGCGGGGGAATAGAAGCCCATCGGTTGCGAGTTGAGCAGGGCGCAGGCATAAGCCGCCGGGTGGTGACACTTCAGCCAGCTGCTGACATAGGCCAGCAGGGCGAAACTGGCGGCATGCGATTCGGGGAAACCATAACTACCGAATCCCTTGATCTGCTCGAAGATGCGTTCGGCAAATTCGCGAGGATAGCCACGTTCCAACATGCCGCCGACCACCCGTTCGTACCACTGCTCCAGCCCGCCATGACGTTTCCAGGCGGCCATCGAACGACGCAGTTGATCGGCCTCGCCTGGGCTGAAGCCGGCAGCAACGATGGCCAGATGCATCACCTGCTCCTGGAAGATCGGCACGCCCAGCGTACGACCCAGTACCGTTTCCAGAATCGGCGAGGCGTAGTGCACCGGTTCCTCGCCACAGCGCCGACGCAGGTAGGGATGCACCATGTCGCCCTGGATCGGCCCCGGTCGCACGATCGCCACTTCGATCACCAGGTCGTAGAAATTGGCCGGACGCAGCCGTGGCAGCATGGCCATCTGGGCACGCGATTCGATCTGGAACACGCCCAGGGTGTCGCCACGCTGGATCATCGTGTAGGTCGCAGCGTCGCCTTCTGGCACCTGGGCCAGATTGAGGTCGATGTTATGGTGTTGGCGTAGCAGGTCAAGACAGCGACGCAGGCAACTCAGCATGCCCAGCGCCAGGCAATCGACCTTGAGCAGGCCCAGTGACTCGAGGTCATCCTTGTCCCACTGGATGATAGTGCGATCGGGCATGGCGGCGTTTTCCACCGGCACCAGCTGCCACAGCGGCTGCTCGGCGATCACAAAACCGCCGACATGCTGTGATAGATGGCGCGGGAAGCCACGCAGCTCGTTGAACAGGATGAGAAAACGCCGCAGTTCGGGGGAATCGGGGTCGAAGCCGTATTCACGCAACAGGTCGTTGCGCTCCACGCGCGAGTTGCCGCGGGCGAATACACGTGACAGCTGTTCCAGTTGATCCTCGGAAAATCCCAGCACCCGCCCCAGATCGCGTGCGGCTGATTTGCTGCGATAGCAGATCACGGTGGCCGCGAGGGCGGCGCGCTCGCGGCCATACTTGCGATAGATGTACTGGATGACTTCTTCGCGCCGCTGGTGTTCGAAGTCGACATCGATATCCGGTGGCTCATCACGCTCTTTCGAGACGAAACGCTCGAACAGCATGCCGATCCGCTCCGGGCCGACCGAGGTGATGCCCAGGCAGTAGCAGACCACCGAATTGGCCGCCGAACCGCGGCCCTGGCACAGAATGCCTTGTCGTCGCGCCCAGTCGACCACGTCGTGCACGGTAAGAAAGAAGGCCTCATAGCGCAGCTCGGCGATCAGGGCGAGCTCCTTCGCGATCAGCGCACGTGACTCCTCCGGCACGCCCTGCGGCCAGCGCCAGCGGGCGCCGCGTTCAGTCAGCTGTCTTAGCCAGGAGGTTGGGGTTTCGCCTTCCGGCACCAGTTCGTGCGGATAGTCGTAGCGCAGCTTGCGCAGCGAGAACTGGCAGCGGCTGGCGATACGCTGGGTTTCTTCCAGCAGGGCGGGCGAGTACAGCTCGGCCAGGGCATCGATCGCACGCAGATGACGCTCACCGTTCGGGAACAGGGCGAGGCCCACTGCATCAACCCGGCAGTTAAGGCGAATCGCGGTCAGCGCATCCTGCAGCGCCCGCCGTCGCCGCACATGCATGTGCACATCGCCGCTGGCGACCAGGGGAATGTCGTATTGCTTGCCCAGTGTCTGTAAGGTCTGCAGCTTGGTGCTGTCCTGACCGTCGCAATGCAGCTCGACCGCAATCCACAGGCGATCGGCGAAGTGGCGCTTTAGCCAGAAGGCGTCGCCGGCAGTGTGAGGGGGCATGGGGCTCTTGCTCGTTATCCATGAATCGGCCTTGTAACCTTTCGGTTCACCGAGCTTGCGCTTTGCTCCCCTCTCCCCTGGCAGGGGAGAGGGGGAGATGTGTTGGGCCTCCCCCTCTCCCCAACCCCTACCCAGGAACCTCGCTATGCGAGGCCCCTGGGCAGGCAAAGATCGGCTCCCTAACCCCACCCCGGCCCTCCCCGAACATCGGGGAGGGAGTTCCGGGGCACCCGCCGGCGCGCGAAAATCAGTGCGCATCGATCTCTCCCGCGGAGGGGAGAGGGGCTTGCAACGGCTTCGATCCAAGGTCGTTGTGTCGTTAAGGGCGGGGGCTAACCACAAACAGCACAGCCCCTGTGTGCCGACGTGACTCAACATGTCTCGTGACAGTCGGTATTCCCCTTTCTCGGCGGCTCGTCGCGCCGTGGTAATCAGCTCGCACAGCCGCGCATAGCCGGCCTGGTTCTCGCACAGCAGCACCAGCTTCAGGCCATCGTCAAAGTTGAGTTCGCTGCCAACGATCAGTGGAACGCCATGCTTTTCGCTGGCTTCCAATGCGCGCACGATACCGGCCAGTGAGCATTCGTCGGTGATGGCAAGATGCCGATAGCCGAGTGCCTTGGCCCGGGCGAACAGCTCATCCGCACTCGAGGCGCCGCGTCCGAAGCTGAAGTTGGAAAGGCAGTGAAGCTCGGAGTAGGGAAGCGGCTTCATATGCTTCGCTTCGCTGATGCGTTCTTGCGCCCTCGCCAGAGTGCGCTGGGCATTGCTGCGCTCAGCGCTAGCCTACGCTGGCGTGCCCTGGCGTCGGTGGGCGACACGCCCACCCTATGGGCTGGTGCTGAGAGACTTCCGAATCCCGAGACACGTCGCTCAGCTTTCACCCCCTTGCGGGGTGGGTTGAGCTTTCGAGCAGTATGGCGGCGAGCCGACGAACGCCGTCGCGCATGCAAGCACGGTGGTCGGGGTATGGGCTGGGGGAGAGCAAGCGCCGGCCGGTTCAAATCCCCCTCTCCCCAACCCCTCTCCCGCGAGGGGATAGACCGATGTGTGGCGATCTTCGCCGTACCGGCTGGCGCCCCGGAACTCCCTCCCCAATGTTAGGGAGCCGATCTTTGCCTGCCCAGGGGCCTCGCATAGCGAGGTTCCTGGGCAGGGCTCTGCAGTGACTGTTGCTCAATTCGGAAACATCAAACCCGAATAAGGTGGGCCTTTGGCGCACCAAACGGGGTGTTTGAGTGGGGCCGGACCGGTGGCGCATGGCGGCTTACCCAAACCATCCCTGCAACATCCACGGGCCTTGGCTGCCGGCCTCGCGGTATAGCCAGGCCAGCTGGCCGTTATCGAGTTCGGCGATCACATAGTCGCGGCGCATGTCATCGCCATCCCACCAACCGGTTTCGATCCGCTCGACATCCTCGACGGTGCGCAGAATCGAGTGCCGCAGGGGCAATGGTCGAGACAGCAGCCAGAGCGGTCGCGGCGGTGTCGTGCGATCTGCGGTCGGTTCTTTCTCATAACATTCGGTTTGCGCTGAAAGCCGCCAGGCGCGCTCGGGGCGGTGGTCGGGGTTGATATTGAGATAGCGAATGGCCTCTTGCCCAAGCCGCGCCTGCAGACGCTCGCTGAGCGCATTCCAGTCGAGTTCGCCACGCGGCAGCGGGTCGAACAGGTCGCGCCGCTCAGGTACGAAGGGCGGCAGGTGCTCGGCATGCAGGCTGAGGCTGCGCAATGGGCCAGGCAGGGGGCTACGCTCAAGTTTGCCGCGTGCCGCTTCGAACAGAGCCTGGGCGTCACGTTGTGGCTGCCTGAGGCCAATCTGGATCGGCGTGGCCGGCATATCGTCGTGGCCGCAGAGCAGCATGAACTCCAGCACACCGCCATCGCGGGCATTCAAGTACGCCGCCAGCTCACGGCACAGACGCTGTAGGGGAAAGCCAAGGCCCTCCAGGCTTTCGATCTGGCCATCGAACTCGATCAGCCGGTCGAAGCGATCCGGCGGCCGATACAGGGTTTTCGGATCGGGCCGTTGGCCGAGCAGGCGATCCAGCCAAACGCCAAGTTCAGGGCCAAAACGACGCCCCAGCTCCGGCCGTGGCGCACGCATCAATTCGCCAAGCTTTCGCCAGCCGACGCTATGCAGCTTGTGCTGCAGTTTGTCGTCGAGGCCGGTATGGGTGATCGGTAGATCAGTCAGTGCATTGCGCAGCTGCTCCGGGCTGGAGAGGGCAACATCGAGCCCGGCCTGAGCCATGCGCTCGGCGCCCAGTGGGGTCGGGGCTACGGCCAGACAATGCGCATGTTCCAGCGCACGCAGACCTTCGACCAGCATGGTGCGCAGCCTCGGCCAGCCACCGAACAGGTTCAGGCTGGCGCCGACTTCCAGCAGCAACGCATCCGGCCCGCGCAATACCACCTGGCTGCTGAAGCCATAGGCCCAGGCGGCCAAGGTGGAAAGCCGATCGACTTCGGCCTTGATCTGTCGCTTCTGAACTTCGAGCTGCGCCGCCAGTGCGCGGGCTTCGGCCAGGGTGTGGCCCGATCTAACGCCTAGTTTCCGCGCCTTGCGGCAGGGCAGCAGCACAACAGGCCGCTGACTTGGCCCATCGATGACCGCGCGCGGTAACTCGGGCGGGGTGCTGAAGGCAACCTCCAGAGGCAGTTGTGGCAAGGTGATGGCGGCCCAAAGCATGGGTCAGCCTCACGCCGGCACGCTGGGAATGGGGAAGGGGAGGATGTTGCTGCTGTGCGGGTGCTCAACGCTCCTCCCCTTGTGCTGCGCACCGGAGTGGCAGGAGACCAGCGAGACGCTCCCTGGCCGCGGCTGCTCCTCCAGCGTCGGCAATACATCACGTTGCGGCGCGGGCATCGACAACGCCTTGATCGCCGCTGAAACGGGCAGTGCAATCGGTTTGACCGGTGCCACTGCGCCGCGACATTTCAGCACCTGCAGACGGTCACGCTCGATTTCGATTCGCAATGCTGCCGGGCTTGGGTTGCTGGCATGCTTGGCCGGGCGGAACAGCCAGGCCAGACTGCGGCCGCTTTCGGCGGCGACCTGCAAGCGGCGCAGCGGGCGCTCATCGCCGCCGCCGTGCCAGAGCAGCACGCCGGCCAGGCATCCGGCACGCAGGCATTGTTCGGCCGTCCATAGCACGCGATCGCCGGGCGGCGCGAGCCAGATCAATCGCGATAGCGGCAGCCCGGCCTGATACAGGGCTGGCGCATAGGGCAGATAGGGTGGATTGATCAGGGCAATGGGCTCCTCGGCCATCGCCACACGCAGCGCCGGTAGCATCCAGCTCAACTCGCCGATGCCATCCTGGGCGTGCAGGATCTCGGTCAGGGCGCCGCGGGGAAAGCCGCCCCAGGGCAGCGCCTCGTCCAGCTCAGTCAAACCCGTGGTTAACGCATCGCGCTGTTCGGCCAGCGACTGCCCGCCGCGGAACAGGCGGTTATCGCGCAGCAGCAGTTCGTCGACGGTTACGCTATCCATAGCTCATCCACGCCGAATGCTGCCCACGTACAGGCCTTCGATGGCGAAGTCGTTGGCATCGAGCGGCACCTCGATCGGCGCATACGCTGCATTGGCCGGCAGCAACTGCAGCCGGCCGGGGAGGGTGTGCAAACGCTTGACGGTGATTTCGCCTTCCAGCCGGGCGACCACGATTTGTCCGTTCAGCGCCTCGGGACTGCGGCGCACGGCGATCAGATCGCCATCGAAGATGCCGGCCTCGATCATGCTGTCGCCCTCGACCCGCAGCAGAAAATCCGGCTTTGGTCGGAACAGCGTCGGATCGAGCGCAAAGCGGCCCTCGATATGCCCCTCGGACAGAATCGGCGCACCCGCTGCCACCCGCCCCACCAGAGGTAGCCATAGCGGCTCAGGATTGGCGGCGCTGGCCTTTGCTGGTCGCCTCGCCGAACCGGTGCTCAGCAGGCGCAGCCCGCGTGCCTTGCCCGGCAGCAGCTCAATCGCCTGCTTCTCGGCCAGGGCCTGCAGATGCTTACGCGCCGCATTGATCTGGATCTCGAACGCGGTTGCCAGCTCACTCAGCGTCGGCGGCAGGCCGTGCGCTACCTGATGCTCACGCAGGAAATCGAGGACGGCCTGCTGGCGTTCGGTAAGGGCGGTGGAGCGGGGTGGTTTCATGGTGTAAAAAATTACACCTATGGCGTCTCTCAAATGCTGAGACGCCCCCGCGATGGATGCCTGGAGTACAGGTGCGGTTTACCGCACCAACGGGGCGTCTCGATTCCTCGCCGCGGCAGAACTTGGCGAACGCGGTGCGCCAAGGCGCACCCTTCTATGAGTATTCGGTTGTCAAGCCGTCATTGGAATCTCAAGTTGTTTTGTTAACCGTTCTCTCGTGGCGTCTCGGTGCTTTGCTCGTGGGCGTGAATCACGCCTCACCACCTTCATATCCGCCATCAGGCACACTGTTGTCTGGGTCGTCGACATCTCGGTATCTCCTCTGTGATGGGAAGAGATTCCAGTGTCGGCGACCCTTTGCCCGACTCATAGGGTCTATACGTTCTACTTGGTATGCAACTTAGCCAGCCGCTTGTCCAGCTCGCTGGGGTCGAAGCCAAGCTCGACGGTGGCGGTTTCCAGGAACTGACGTTCTTTCGGGCGCAGGCGCTCGTCGGCGGCGGCCAGATGCAGCAGGGCATCGTACAGTCGTTCGCATTCTTCCGAGCCGGGCTTGTGCACTTCGCGGAAGCGCTTGAACTCGGTGCTCAGGTCGATCTCGCGATTGCGGCCATGCTGCAGGGCTTCGGACACCAGCTCGCGTTCGCGCATGTTGAGGTTGAGCTCATCCATCTTGTGATTGATGAAGTCGGCCTCGTGACTGGTGATCAGGCTGTCGAGCTTGGCCAGATAGCCGAGCAGACCGAACAGCACTTCCAGGGTCAGCTTGCGCTCGGGGCTGACTTCACCACCGCCAAACAATCCACCCAGCATGTGGCCCAAGTCGCGCAGCATGCCGCTCATGCCTCCCTCAGTACTCATAGCGAGTCTCTCCAGACAGTGGTTGGGTGCCTTGGCAGGATACGCCAGCTGAGTGGCAATGGATGCATTTCCGGAGAGGATTTTCTGCGTCATTCTGGCGAAATGACGCAATGCAACATGTTGCGAATCAAACCATTGGCTATGCTCAGCCTGACCGATTGCCGGAGTGGGATGGATTGGCCACGAGAATCAAGCCGTTGAGCGGGCTGGACGCCCTGTTCCTCTACCTCGAATCGGGCGGTACGCCGATGCACGTGGCCAGCGTGATTCGGGTAATTCCGCCCAAGCGCGTACGCCAGTTCGCCGAGGTCTTGCGCCAGCATCTGATGGCCAGACTGGAGCCGCTGCCGGTGGTACGACGGGTGCTGGAAGAACCACCGATGGCGCTGGGGCATCCGGTATGGCGCCAATGTGAGGCAGTCGACCTCGGCAAGCACATCCGCATTCGAAAACTGCCGCGGGCTGGCAGCGAAAAGCAGCTGGCCTCCTTGATAGGCCGGCTGCATGCGCAGCCGATGTCGCGCGAGCGGCCGCTATGGGAAATCATCATCATCGATGGCCTGGCCGACGGCTCGGTGGCGCTGTACATGAAGTCTCACCATGCCCTGGTCGATGGTCAGGCCGGCATGCAGCTGACCCAGGCCATTCTCGATATCGAGCCCAAGCCGGCACAGATACCCAGCGGGCAGACCTCGACCGGCAAGGCGCAGCCGAGCAAACCGAATGATCTGGCCAAGGCGGCGCTGCGTGCCGCGGCCGATCAGTTCGGCCACATTCTGCGCGGCGTGCCCGACGGCTGGCGACAGCTGCAGGGTGGGCTGGGTGAGGGCAGCGTGTGGAAGCGCTTGCGCGACAGCGTCTGGTTGGCGCCACGCACGCCCTTCAATGTCACCATTGGCGACAAGCGGCGCTGGGCGTTCACTTCGCTGTCGTTGTCTCAGGTGAAGCGCGTAGCTAAGAATTTCGAAGCCAGCCTGAACGATGTGGTGATGGCCCTGGTGGCCGACGCGCTGCGCGGTTACCTGATTCGTCGCCGTTTACTGCCCGACGATGCCTTGATTGCCGCCATGCCGGTGTCGCTGCGCAGCGAGGGCCAGGAAGGCGGCAACGAGGTGTCGATGGTGCAGTGTCCCCTGGCCACCGACCTCGACAGTCCGGTGGAACGACTGCGCGCCATCGTGGCGGCGACGCGCGAGATCAAGGGGCGGGTGAATGCTTTCCGCGGCCTGATTCCGACTGATTTTCCAGGCGTGGCGGCGCCGATCTGGGTCTCGGGTCTGAGCCAGCTGTGGAAACGCGGCAAACTGTCCGAGCGACTGCCGGCCCTGGCTAATCTGGTGGTGTCGAACGTGCCGGGGCCGCGTGTGCCACTGTATATCGCTGGCGGCGTGATCAGCCATTTTCACCCGGTGTCGATTGTCACCCACGGCCTGGGGCTCAACATCACCTTGCTCAGCTATCAGGATTCGCTGGAATTCGGCATCGTCAGCGCACCTGAATCAATGCCGAAGCCGGAACTGATCTGCGACGGCCTTCACGCAGCGCTGGCCCGCTTGATGCAAGAGTGTGAAACATGAGTGCAGTGATGCGTCCACCGTCGAAACAGCGACGCTCCAAAAGGGGACGCTCACACGCTGCGCCGGCCCAGGCTTCCGGCAGTCGACGAGCAGCCGAATCGGCGCGTGAAACACTGGTGATGAATGCGCCGCCGTGGTGGTTGCTGGCGCTGGAAGGGCGGGCGATCTTCGAGTGGGGCGCCTGGTTGTTGAGCCAGCCCTGGTTCGACAAGGCGCCAGCCGGCGATGGTCATCCGGTGATGGTGTTACCCGGCTTGCTGGCCTCTGATCGCAGCACCTGGCCACTACGCAAGTTTCTTTCCGACCGTGGGTTCGTCGCCTATCCCTGGGAGCAGGGCACCAATCGCGGCCCAGTAGCCGGCCTGCATCACCGGCTTCGTGATCGGGTGGCACAACTCGCCGATCAGCACGGCAGCAAGGTCAGCCTGGTGGGGTGGTCGCTGGGCGGACTGATGTCGCGTGTGCTGGCCTGGGAATGCCCCGATGAAGTGCGCGCGGTGGTGACGCTGGGCTCGCCGCTGTCCGGGCATTCCGGCGCCACCAATGCCGGTCGCGTGTTCCAGTGGGCCAATGGTAAACATCCGCATGACCCGGAGCTGCAATCGATGCTGGGCGGACACCCGGAGTTGCCGTTAACCTCAATTCTGAGTCGCGGCGATGGCGTGGTGCATTGGCGTGCCAGTCTGGTGCCGGCCGGTCCGCTGAGTGAAAACATCGAGATCGTCGCCAGTCATCTGGGCCTCGGCGTGAACCCGGTGGCCCTGTGGGCCATAGCAGATCGTTTAGCCCAACACCCGCAGCGCTGGCAGCCGTTCGACTTTTCTGGCTGGCGCAAGGTGTTTTACCGCAATCCGAGCCTGGAGCCGTTGTTCGGCTGATGTCGGGTGTGGATCGAAGGGATGGCTTCGACGAGCTCAGCCAGCGTGCCGGTGCGCACCCTGAGTTCGTCGAAGGGTGCCTGTTCGGAGCATTGAACGCGTGCTTGCGGGCTGTTGGGTGGAGCCACAACACATCGCTCCGCTTTGGCTGGCTTCGACGAGCTCAGCCAGCGTGCCGCTGCGTGCCCTGAGCTCGTCGACGGGTGCCTGTTCGGAGCATTGAATGCGTGCTTGCGGGCTGTTGGGGGTGGAGCCACAACACATCGCTCCGATTGGGCTGGCTTCGACGAGCTCGGCTAGCGTGCCGGTGCGCACCCTGAGCTCGTCGACGGGTGTCTGTTCGGAGCATTGAATGCGTGCTTGCGGGCTGTTGGGGGGTGGAGCCACAACACATCGCTCCGCTTGGGCTGGCTTCGACGAGCTCAGCCAGCGTGCCGCTGCGTACCCTGAGCTCGTCGAAGGGTGCCTGCTCGGAGCATTGAATGCGTGCTTGCGGGCTGTTGGGTGGCGGCGACGCAACACATCGCTCCGCTTGGGCTGGCTTCGACGAGCTCAGCCAGCGTGCCGCTGCGCACCCTGAGTTCGTCGACGGGTGCCTGTTCGGAGCATTGAATGCGTGCTTGCTGGCTGTTGGGTGGAGCCACAACACATCGCTCCGATTGGGCTGGCTTCGACGAGCTCAGCTAGCGTGCCGGTGCGCACCCTGAGCTCGTCGACGGGTGTCTGTTCGGAGCATTGAATGCGTGCTTGCGGGCTGTTGGGGGGAGCCACAACACATCGCTCCGCTTGGGCTGGCTTCGACGAGCTCAGTCAGCGTGCTGGTGCGCACCCTGAGCTCGTCGACGGGTGCCTGTTCGGAGCACTGAACGCGTGCTTGCGGGATGTTGGGGGGGCGCAACACATCGCTCCGCTTGGGTTGGCTTCGACGAGCTCAGCCAGCGTGCTGGTGCGCACCCTGAGCTCGTCGAAGGGTGCCTGTTCGGAGCATTGAACGCGTGCTTGCGGGATGTTGGGGGGTGGAGCCACAACACATCGCTCCGCTTGGGATGGCTTCGACGAGCTCAGCTAGCACGGGGTGCATGAGTTGCGCGGCGCTTCAGACTTCAACAGGTTCATTCAATCTCGTTCTCCCGGTCCCCCATGGTCCAGGGCGCCGAAATCACCAAGAAACGAACGTCCTGGGTCTCGCTGTGGTTGTGGAACCGATGCCACTGGCCGGGCGGTACTTCCAGCGCCTGTCCCGCCAGCAGCTTCACCGTGTGGTTGTCAAAAGCGATGCTGGCCTCACCTTCCAGCAGATAGAAGAACTGTCTTGCTGCGGCGTGTCGATGGCGCTGTTCGCCTAGGCCGGGCGGTACGCGCTCTTCGATGATCGAGATATCCGGTCGATTGAGCAGACGCCAGCCATCGCAGGCCTCACCCCAGCGATAGTGCGGGCTGTTGTCGCAGCTGATGGCCTGGTGACAACGCGCATCACTCATCGTTGCGTGCTCATAGACGACGGGTGCCGAAGGTATCGCAGCGGGCAAAGTCGCCAGTTTCGAATCCGATCTTGAACCAGCGCACCCGTTGCTCGGCGGAACCATGGGTGAAGGAGTCGGGTACTACGGTGCCGCGCGCCTGCTTTTGCAGTTGGTCATCACCAATCGCGGTTGCGGTGCTCAGCGCTTCCTCGATATCGCCGGCCTCCAACCAGTCGTGGCGCGCTTGCGCGTGGTGCGCCCACAGACCAGCGAAGCAGTCGGCCTGCAGTTCCTGTCGCACCAGCAGTCCGTCGGCGCCTTCAACGTTCTGGCCGCTGCGACGTGCCTCGACCACCGGCCGACTGGTACCGGTCACCGTTTGCACGTGGTGGCCTACTTCGTGGGCGATGACGTAGGCTTCGGCAAAGTCACCGCCACCGCCGAGCCGCTTGTCCATCTGGTCGAAGAATTCGGTATCCAGATAGACCTGTTTGTCGCCCGGGCAATAGAACGGACCGACGGCGGAGCTGGCGGCGCCGCAGGCCGAACGCACCTGGCCTGAAAACAGCACCAGGGTTGGGGCGGGGTAGGTCTGGCCGCTTTGCTGGAAGATGCGCCCCCAGACATCCTCAGTTTCACCGAGGATGGCCGCAATGAACCTGGCTTCCTGTTGCGCCTGCGGCGAGGTGGGCGGTGCCGAGGACGACGACGAGCCTGCTGATGTGCCGCCCTGTTGCGTAAGCAGGCTCAACATCTCCACCGGCGATACGCCCATGAACCAGCCTACGATAAGCACCAGGGCGATGCCGCCCAGCCCCATCTTGGGCAGGCCACGCATTGCCGGAGCCCGCTGCCCACGACGGTCTTCCACGTTCTGACTTTGCCGTGCGCGTTGCCACTTCATGGTGTTTCCTCAGGCGAGCAGGGGAAGCCCATTTTGCACATTCGCGTCAAAGCATCCATCACGCGGCTGAACGGTCAGGCCGCGCCTGTTGCATCGCAACACGTTCCGATGCACACTCGGCGGCCATGAACCTGTACTCCGCTCCCGCTGTCGTCAGCTCGGCCCGCCTCGCGGCCGGCATGACTTCGCGCGCGCGCCGACGCTCACTGCCCGATCTCGCTGGGTAGACGCGACGCCGGTTCGTGTCTTGACGAAACCCAGCCTTGTGCTGGGTTTTTGCGTTTCTGGGCCCTCGAATTCAACTAAAACGCTGGCTGGAGTCCCTCAATGTCATCTCCGATCAAACACTTTCTCAACACACAGGACTGGAGCGTTGCCGAGCTCAACGCCACGCTGGATGAGGCAGAGGCGTTCAAGCGCTCCAAGCTGGGCAAGCAGCTGGAGGGCCGCTCAATCGCCCTGTTGTTCTTCAACCCATCGATGCGCACCCGCACCAGCTTCGAACTAGGCGCCTGGCAGCTGGGCGGCAAGGCGATCGTGCTGCAGCCGGGCAAGGATGCCTGGCCGGTCGAGTTCGATTTCGGCACGGTGATGGACGGCGAAGCCGAAGAACACATCGCCGAAGTGGCCCGAGTACTGAGTCGCTATGTCGACATGATCGGCGTACGCGCCTTCCCCAAATTCGTCGATTGGTCGGTCGATCGCCAGGACAAGGTGTTGAACGGCTTTGCCAAGTACGCCACCGTGCCGGTGATCAACATGGAAACGATCACTCATCCCTGTCAGGAACTGGCCCACGCCATGGCCCTGCGCGAGCGCTTCGGCAAGGATCTGCGCGGCAGGAAATACGTGCTGACCTGGACCTACCATCCCAAGGCGCTGAACACCGCGGTCGCCAACTCAGCTCTGACCATCGCCACCCGGCTCGGCATGGACGTCACTTTGTTGTGCCCAACGCCCGACTACGTGCTGGATGAGCGCTATATGGACTGGGCTGAGCAGAACGTGGCCGAGTCCGGCGGCGCACTCACCGTCAGCCATGACATTGAGTCAGCTTACAAAGACGCCGATGTGGTCTATGCCAAGAGCTGGGGCGCACTGCCGTACTTCGGCAACTGGGCGGACGAAAAGCCGATCCGCGATCAGTACAAGCACTTCATCGTCGACAGCACCAAGATGGCCCTGACACGCAACGGTGTGTTCAGTCACTGCCTGCCACTGCGTCGCAATATCAAGGCCACCGACGAGGTCATGGACTCACCGGCCTGCATCGCCATCGACGAAGCCGAGAACCGGTTGCATGTGCAGAAGGCCGTGATGAGCGCGCTGATGCGCGCGCAGCACGGCCTGTGATTCGTGATTGGTGATTGGTGATTCGCCAAAGCGGGTTGCCGACACGCCGAACCTTTCTACCTAAAGCTATGAGCCTCAATATGTCAGACAACGCGCAACAAACCAATCACCAATCACCAATCACCGATCACGGCTCCAACAAAGCCGTCCTCGCCTTTTCCGGCGGTCTCGACACCAGCTTCTGCGTACCGTATTTGCAGGAGCAGGGTTATGAAGTGCACACGGTGTTCGCTGATACCGGGGGTGTCGATGCCGAGGAGCGTGCGTATATTGAACAGCGGGCCAAAGAGCTGGGTGTGGCCTCGCATGTGACGGTAGATGGTGGGCCGGCGATCTGGGAGGGCTTTGTCAAACCCTTTGTCTGGGCCGGTGAGGGCTATCAGGGGCAGTATCCGCTGCTGGTGTCGGACCGCTATCTGATTGTCGATGCGGCCCTGCAACGTTGTGCGGAGCTCGGAACCAAGATCGTCGCCCATGGCTGCACAGGCATGGGCAATGATCAGGTGCGTTTTGATCTCGCGGTGAAGGCCAAGGGCGACTACGCCATTCTGGCGCCGATCCGTGAGATCCAGAAAGAGCACAAGGAAGTGCGTGCATACGAGCAGGCCTATCTCGAGCAGCGAGGCTTTGGCGTGCGCGCCAAGCAAAAGCAGTACACCATCAACGAGAACCTGCTTGGCGTGACTCTTTCGGGCGGCGAAATCGATCGTTGGGAACAGCCCGGCGACGAAGCGCGTGGCTGGTGCGCGCCGCGCAAAGACTGGCCGGCTGAGCCATTGAAGCTGACGTTGGGCATCGAGCAAGGCGAGGCGGTCAGTCTCAACGGTGAGCGCCTGCCGGGTGCAGCCCTGCTGGCCCGGCTGAACAAGGAGTTGGCGCGCTATGGCGTAGGCCGTGGCATGTACACCGGCGACACCACAATCGGCCTGAAGGGCCGTATCGTGTATGAGGCTCCGGGCCTGTTCGCTCTGCTGACCGCGCATCGGGCGCTGGAAGAGGCGGTATTGAGCAAGCAGCAGAACCGCTTCAAGCCGCTGATGGCGCGCAAGTGGGTGGAGCTGGTCTACGAGGGCTTCTTTAACGATCCGCTGAAGACGGATCTGGAAGCCTTCCTGGCCAGCTCGCAGCGCTGCGTGACCGGAGAGGTCGATCTGTTCACCGCCGGAGCCCAGCTCGATGCGGTGGCCGTGCGTTCCAAGCATCTGCTGCAGGCCAAGGGTGCGACCTATGCCCAATCGGCCGACTGGGGCGTGGCCGAGGCCGAAGGATTTATCCGCCTGTACGGCATGAGTTCGACCCTGTGGGCCGAGGTGAATCGCTGATGCTGGATGACATCCTCCGGCATCTCGACGCCCTTGTCGGTTTCGACAGCCGCAATCCGCCGCGCAACATAGGCACCGACGGCATGTTTGCTTATTTGCAGCAGCAACTGCCGGGCTTTCAGTTCCAGCTGACCGACTTCGGCGCCGGTGCGATAGCCCTACTGGCCACGCGCGGCAATCCGACGCGGTTGATCAATGTACACATGGACACCGTGCCAGACTCGCCGCACTGGACTGCCAGCCCGTTCAAGCTGCGTGTTCAGAACGATCGGGCTATTGGTCTTGGTGCCTGCGATATCAAGGGCGCGGCAGCGTGCTTGCTGGCTGTCGCCGCACGCAGCGAAGGCGATGCGGCCTTCCTGTTCAGCAGCGATGAAGAAGCCAATGATGCTCGCTGCATCGCCGGCTTCTTGGCCCAAGGGCATGCGTTCAAGGAGGTCCTGGTCGCCGAGCCGACCAAGGCTGAAGCAGTGCTGGCGCATCGCGGTATCTGTTCGGTGCTGATGAAGTTCCAGGGTCGGGCAGGGCATGCCTCCAGCCTCGACGCGCTGAGCTCCAGCGCCCTGCATGCGGCGGTGGGCTGGGGCCAGCAGGCACTGGACTTCGTCCGTGCGCAGGAGCATCAGCGCTTTGGCGGATTGACCGGCCTGCGCTTCAATATCGGTCGCATCGAGGGGGGCATCAAGGCCAATGTGATTGCGCCGGCGGCCGAGCTGCGCTTTGGCTTCCGGCCGCTGCCGTCGATGAGTCTGGATCACTTACACCAGCAGTTTCGCTCATTTGTCAGCGAAGCACATCTGGCCTCCTATGAGCAGACCTTCATGGGGCCGAGCTTGCCGGCCGGTGAGGTGGCCGATGCCGAGGCGCGGCGCCTGAAGGCGCGCGATCTGGCCGATGACTGCGGTTTGCCGATCGGTCATGCGGTGGATTTCTGGACCGAGGCCTCGCTGTTCTCGGCTGCCGGCATGACTGCCCTGGTGTTCGGGCCGGGTGACATCGCCCAGGCGCATACCGCGGATGAGTGGGTCGCGCTGGAGCAGCTGAATACCGTCGCCCATCACTATCTTCGAATTCTGAGTTAAGCAATGTCCCAGGAGCTTCGTTCCACCATCGTCCGGCTGCTCTCCAACATGGCGAGCGCCAAGGAAATCCAGCAGTACCTGAAGCGCTTTTCGCAGGTCGATGCCGCGCGCTTTGCCGTAGTCAAGGTCGGTGGCGCCATCTTGCGCGACGATCTCGACGCCCTGGTCAGCTCGCTGGCCTTCCTGCAGCAGGTCGGCTTGACGCCGATTGTGGTGCACGGCGCTGGCCCGCAGCTCGATGAGGAGATGCACAAGGCCGGCATCGAAAAGGAAACCCGCGACGGGCTGCGCGTCACCACGCCCGACGTGCTGCGGGTAGTGCGTCGAGTGTGCCAGCAGGAAAACCTGAACCTGGTCGAGGCGCTGCAGGCGGCCGGCGTCCGAGCCACCTCGATTACCTCTGGCGTATTCGAGTCCGAGCTGCTGAGCCGGCGCAAGTATGGCCTGGTCGGCAAGGTGGTCGAGGTGCACTTGAGCGGTATCGAGGCCGCCATGCACGCACAGTCGATCCCGGTGATCGGCTCGCTGGGCGAAACCCGTGATGGCCAGATCCTCAATATCAATGCCGACTGGGCAGCCAATGAGCTGGTTAAGCGCCTGCAACCTTACAAGATCATCTTCCTGACTGGCACCGGCGGCTTGCTGAATGGTGAGGGCAGGGTGATCGACTCGATCAACCTCAGCACCGAATACGACGAGCTCACCAAGCAGCCCTGGCTGCATTCGGGCATGAAGGTGAAGATCGAGCAGATTCATGACCTGCTGATGCAACTGCCGCCGTCATCCTCGGTATCGATCACCCGCCCGGACGAGTTGGCCAAGGAGCTGTTCACCCATCGCGGCTCGGGCACCTTGGTGCGCCGCGGTGAACGGATTCGGCGTGTCACTCGCTGGGACAAGCTCGACCTCACGAAGCTCACCACGCTGATCGAGTCAGGTTTCGGTCGCAAGCTGGCGCCGGATTATTTCGAAACCACCAAGCCCTACAAGGTCTACGTGTCGGAACACTACCGTGCCGCGCTGATCCTGACCAAGGAAAAGGGCATCGCCTATCTGGACAAGTTTGCGGTGAGCGACGATGCGCAGGGCGAAGGTCTGGGCCGCGCCGCCTGGTCGGTGATGCGCGCGGAAAATCCGAAATTGTTCTGGCGCTCGCGCAACGGCAATGCGATCAATGATTTCTATTACAGTGAGGCCGAGGGCTGCATCAAGGACGCCCGCTGGCACGTGTTCTGGTATGGCCTGGAATCGTTCAACGACGTCAAGTTTTCGATCGAGCACTGTCGCGTGCGTCCGCCGAGCCTGAAAGGATGAACCCGATGAAGCAGTACAGCGTCGGTCTTGTCGGAGCTCGTGGTTATGTTGGCATCGAACTGATTGGCCTGATTGAACGTCACCCGCACCTGCAACTTGGCTTTGTGTCCTCGCGCGAGTGGGCGGGGCGCGCGCTGTCGGCCTTTCTGCCTGGATATGCGCGCAAGCACCTATGCGTTGCGCATTCGCCCGAGCAGGCAGCCAAGGCCGGCGTCGATGTGCTGGTGTTGGCGATGCCAAACAAGGCAGCGAAACCCTATGTGGAGGCGATCGACGCCTTGGCGCCGGACACCTTGGTGCTCGATCTGTCGGCCGACTACCGTTTCGACGGCAGTTGGTACTACGGCCTGCCGGAGCTGACCCGGCTCGCCTGCCGTGGTCAGCGTCGGATCAGCAATCCAGGTTGCTACGCCACCGCCATGCAACTGGCCCTGGCGCCACTGCGCGGCCTGCTGAACGGCCCAGCGCAGTGTTTTGGCGTCAGCGGCTATTCGGGTGCTGGCACCACGCCATCAGACAAGAACAACCCGGCCAAATTGCACGATAATCTGATGCCCTACAGTCTGGCGGGGCATATTCACGAAGCCGAAGTCAGCCGGCATCTCGATCACCCGGTGGAGTTCATGCCGCACGTGGCGGCGCACTTCCGCGGCATCAGCATGACGGTGAATTTCCATCTGAAGGACGCCGCCAGCCGGGATGCACTTTGGCAGCGCTATGTCGAAGCCTATGCGGATGAGCCGATGGTGGAACTACAGGCTGAAGCACCCTGGGTCAGCCGGATCGCCGGTCGCCCGGGCGCATCGATAGGCGGGCTCACGCTGTCGGCCGATGGCCGGCGTGGCATCGTGGTGTGCTGTCTCGATAATCTGCTCAAGGGCGCGGCTTCACAGGCCCTGCAAAACATCAATCTGGCGCTGGGGCTCGACGAGTTTTGCGCTTTGCACGAGGAGACTGCCGCATGAGCGACGCGCCCAAGGATCTGTTGTGGGGCAAGAGCGGCGTGGCGGTCGATGCGCGCATCCAGCGCTTTCTGGCCGGCGAAGACGTGCTGCTCGACCGTCAGTTGCTGCCATATGACATTCGCGCCAGTCGTGCCCATGCCGAAGGTCTGGAGCGGGTAGGCATACTCAGCGCCGACGAATGCGCCGACCTGTGTCGAGAGCTCGATCAGCTGGCGGCAGCGGTGAAGGGCGGCGAATTCGTGCTTGATGAACGTTTCGAAGATGGTCACAGCGCGATTGAGGCGGTGCTGATCGACAAGCTTGGCGATACCGGCCGCAAGATCCATACCGGGCGCAGCCGGAATGATCAGGTACTGGTCGCCACTCGGCTGTGGCTACGCGAGCAGATGAACAGCTTGTTTGGACTGAATGTCGAACTGGCGTCGATTGCCCTGCAGCGCGCCGAGGCCGAGATGATGCTGCCATTGCCGGGCTACACCCATTTGCAGCGGGCCATGGTCTCCTCGGCCGGCATGTGGTGGGCGGGCTGGGCGGAGTCGTTGATCGACAATGCCGGCCTGGCTCAATCGACCGGCGTTTGGCTGGACGCCAATCCGCTGGGTTCGGCATCTGGCTTCGGGGTCAATCTGCCGCTGGATCGTGACTTCACCACCGAGCGGCTCGGCTTCCAGCGCCTGCAGATCAGTGCCACCTATGCGCAGATCTCGCGCGGCAAGTTCGAGTTGCAAGCGTTGTCCGCCCTGGCGCAGAGCCTGCTCGATGTGCGTCGTATTGCCTGGGATCTCAGCCTCTTCCTTAGCGCCGAGTTTGGCTTCTGCTCTCTGCCTGCGCAGTACACCACCGGCAGTTCGCTGATGCCAAACAAACGCAATCCCGATCTGATTGAACTGCTGCGTGCCAGCTATGCGGTGGTGGTCGGGGCGCGCAATGAGATCGAAAGCCTATTGAGTCTGCCTTCCGGCTATCACCGCGACTTGCAGTTCAGTAAGGGCCCGCTGCTGCGCGCCTTTTCCCACGGCCTGGACGCGCTGGCATTGCTGGCCGGACCGGTGCGTGACTTGGTCTGGGACGAGGCCAGGATGCGCGCAGCGATCGATGCCGGCATGTATGCCACCGATCGGGCGATGGACCTGGCCCAGGCCGGAGTGCCGTTTCGGGAAGCCTACAAGCGAGCCGCGAAGATCGATGCCACGGCCGTGCTGCCCAGCCCGGAACAGAGCCTGGGTATTCGACAATCGTTGGGAGCAGCCGGTCAGCCTGCGTTGGAGCGCTTGCACGAACGCTTGGCAAGGTTGCAGCGCTGAGGCATTCGCCGTTGCACAAAGCAGAAGGCCGCCCAAGGGCGGCCTTCTTTGTTTTGGTCGGGGAGACAGGATTTGAACCTGCGACTTCTACGTCCCGAACGTAGCGCTCTACCAGGCTGAGCTACACCCCGAGGTGAGCCGCGCATCTTAATGAGCTTTGCCTCGGCCTGCAACTGCTTTTTTCAGCCGGCATCGTTCAGTAACGGCAACAGCACGGGCTGCAATTGCTGGCGCCGCCAGCCGCCAATGTCCTCCGGCCAGGCGCCGCGATCGAGCAATGCCTCGAGCTTCTTGCGCGACATCAGCAGGCCGGCTGGCAATTGCAAGGATTCAGCCTCGGCGGCCACCGCATCCTGCAGTCGCTTCAGCTGCTGGCGATCTTGCTTGGCATTGCCGGCCGCTTCCAGTCGCGTGTCTTCAGTGTTGGGTTGCACACCGTCCAGCGCCTGCCAAAGTGCCTCGGCAGCGCTGCGCGAGGCGCGACGGGCCGAAGCGATGACCTTGTCGTGAGCGGCGCGCTCACCCGGTCGGGATTGGGCCAACTGCCGCGTTGCTTCATTGTCCAGAATCCAGCCCTTGGGGCGATCGCGCAATCGGCCCTCCACTTCCCGCCAATGCAGAATCTTGCGCCAGCGCGCGATCGACATGGCATCGAGGCGATAGCAGGATTTTGCCTCAAGCTGGATATCGATCTGGTTGTAGCTTTCTTCGGCGCGCCGCAGTGCATCCTGGCAATCCTCATCGAACCAGGCACGAAACCCGAGCTGCTCAAGTCGCGTTTGCAGTGTTTCGAATACCTTTGGTAAGTGCAGCACGTCTTCGGCTGCGTAACGCAGCTGCGACTCCGACAATGGCCGCGCCAGCCAGTCGGAGCGCGTTTCTCCCTTGTCCAGTTCGATGCCGCAGAATTGCTGAACCAGGGCGCGGTAGCCCAGCCCGCTGCCAAAACCTGCGTACGCTGCCGCCAACTGTGTATCGAACAGTTGCCGCGGCAACCATCCAAACCGGTGGCGCAAACACTCGAGATCTTCACCTGGCGCATGCATGACGATCAGCGAGCCTTGCAGGCGTTCCTTTAACGGAGCGCATTCCCGATCGAGACCGGTAGGATCAATCAACAAAGCCTGTTGATCCACGCCCAGCTGCAGCAATCCGAGTTGCGGCCAGTAGGTGCGTTCGCGCACAAACTCGCAATCGCACATCAACGAGCCCGCATCGGGCCAGTGCTGAAACTGGGATTGGATACCGTCGGTGGAATCTAGAATGCGATACATTTGGCCTAATGTGTCATTCAGGTTGCGTGGGGGCAAGGGATGGCCTAACTTGGCCTCGTGCTTCGCCACGCTATGCATGGCGGTGTATCCGGACGTTTTAACCATAACCGGCGCCCAGGCGCAGGAGGAAGTGTGCGTAATTCGGTAATCAAGGGGTTGTTGGCCAGCGCCATCGCGGCGTCGTTGCTCACCGCCTGCGGCAGTGATGAGAAACCTGCAGAGCAGGCCGACCAGGCGGCGGCGGAAACGCCAGCTGCAACCGACACGCCATCCGATGCCAGCGCCACTCCGCCGGCGGAAGAGGGACGCACCCGCGATCTGCGCAAGCGCCTGATGGACTCCACATCGCAACAGGACGAATGGGTGCCCGAACTGGTTGCCACGCCGGGCGAAAGCAGTGCCGACATCCTGCGTCGTGCAGGCGATGCCGAGCGTGCCGGACGATTGGAGCAGGGCGAGAACAACGCCTTGTCGTTGTATCTCTCGGTGCTGGAGCGCGAACCTGACAATGCCGAAGCCAAGGCTGGCGTCGACAAGGTGGTGGCAACGCTGGTCGAGCGCGGCGAGCAAGTGCTGGTGCAGGCACGTTTCAACGAAGCGACTCGCTTGGCCCAGGTGGTCTCCAGGCTGCGGCCGGACGATCCGGCGGTGCAGGCGTTCAAGGCGAAAGTCGACGCAGGACGTGAAATCGGTCTGCTGATCGGTCAGGCCGAGCGTCTGGCTGCTTCCGGCCGCACGGTTGAGCCCGCCGGCGACAACGCGCTGGCGATCTATCGCGAGATCCTGCGCACCAACCCGGGCAATGTGGCGGCGGAGCAGGGCATTGCCAATCTCGAACGCGGTCTGATCGACCAGGCGGTCAAGGCCGCTGAAGGCGGCGACTATGAGCGCGCTCAGACCTTCCTGGCCGATGCCGGCAAGGTCAACCCTGGGTCAAGCGCCGTGCAGAACGCCAGCGCACGCGTGGTTGAGCTGCGTGGCGAGGTCACAGCGCCGCTGGTTGCCGAAGCCAATGCGGCCATTGACGCCAAGGATTTCGATCGCGCCGCCCAGTTGATCGCCCAGATCGAAGCGGTGTCGGCTCAGGCACGTGGTCTGGAGGATTTGCGCCGCAAGCTGCAATCAGCGCGTGATGCCCTGACTCTGAAGCCAGGCCAAGGTTTCAGCGATGCCATGAGCAGCGGTGGCCGCGGCCCTGAGATGGTGGTCATTCCCGCCGGCAACTTCATGCAGGGCTCGCCGGACAATGAGCGCGATCGCAAGAGCAACGAGGGTCCGCAGCGCCGGGTAACGATCGCTCGTCCATTCGCACTGGCCCGCACCGAAATGACCATCGATCAGTTCCGTGCCTTCGTGAATGCGACCGGCTACACGCCGACCTCGACCACCAGCGGCAGTTCGACGGTGTACGACGAACGCACCGGCGCCATGTCGGAGCGACAAGGCGTCGATTGGAAAATGAATCACTCGGGTAACCCGGCGGGCGGCAACTTGCCGGTGGTGCACATTTCCTGGACCGACGCCAAGGCCTATGTCGATTGGCTGGCGAAGGAAACCGGCAAGTCCTATCGGCTGCCGTCGGAATCCGAGTACGAGTACGCGCAGCGCGCCGGATCGAGCAGCATGTATCCCTGGGGCAATGATGAGCCCGATCGCGTCGTCGGCAACCTGACCGGTGAAGACGATCGCTCGGCCACCGGCCGCAAATGGGTCAATGCCTTCGACAACTATGACGATGGCCATTGGGGCCCAGCGCCGGTTCGCACCTTCGAGGCCAACCGTTTCGGTCTCTACGACATGGTGGGCAATGTCTCGGAATGGGTCGAAGACTGCTGGCACGAGAATTACCAGCGCGCTCCGACTGACGGCGCTGCCTGGGTGAATGAGGGCTGCAACCGCCGGGTCATTCGTGGCGCATCCTGGGCCAGCGCCCCGGATCAGGTGCGTTCAGCGGTGCGTCTGACCGCTGGCGCCAGCTATACCAATCCGCGTCTGGGCTTCCGCGTAGCTCGCGACATGTAGTCGAGCGGAGTGATCGCTTCGTGTGAAGGGCCGCGGTTGCGGCCCTTTTCATTTGCCTGAAAGCTGAATCGGCGGCGTAAATTTCGTGACAGGAGAGGGCGCCAACTTGTATCATTCCCGCTCGCCTGACCCCCGATCTGAATAGCTCAACGGACGCGTTGCACTGTCCGTCGCTGCACTGCGAGTCGCGCGCTGCGCTTCGCTGCACGGCTCGTCGGGGTCACCCACCTAACCAGGCGATGCGATGAACCATCCAGCTTATCTTGCCCTGGCCGACGGCACCGTGTTCGAAGGCCTGTCGTTTGGCGCACCCGTGCTTCGTGCCGGAGAAGTCGTTTTCAACACCGCCATGACCGGGTATCAGGAGATCCTCACCGATCCCTCCTACGCACGTCAGCTGGTCACCTTGACCTACCCGCACATCGGCAACACCGGCTGCACCGCGCTGGATGATGAATCCGTCGCTTCGCATGTGTCCGGGTTGATTGTGCGCGAACTGCCGACGCCAGCATCCTCCTGGCGCTCGGAATCGGAACTGCCGGCCTGGCTCGAAGCACGCGGAATTCCCGCCATCGCCGAGATCGACACTCGAAAGCTGACCCGCATCCTGCGTGACCGCGGTGCGCAGAACGGTGCGCTGATGGCAGGGCCTGAGGCCAGCGCTGAGGCGGCTGTGCTGGCGGCACGCGGCTTTCCCGGTCTGGTCGGCATGGATCTCGCCAAGGAAGTGACGGTCAAGGCGTCCTATCCCTGGACCCGCGGCAGCCTTGATCTCGACAGCGGTGAGCAGCTCGAGTCGCAAGGTCTGTATCACGTGGTCGCCTACGACTTCGGTGTTAAGCAGAATATCCTGCGCATGTTGGCCGATCGCGGTTGCAAGATCACCGTGGTGCCGGCCAAGACCAGCGCCGCTGACGCCATGGCCCTGCAGCCCGATGGCATTTTTCTGTCGAACGGCCCGGGTGATCCGGCGCCTTGCGACTATGCGATCGCTGCCATCCGTGAGTTTCTCGAACGCAAGATTCCACTGTTCGGCATCTGCCTGGGGCATCAGCTGCTGGGGCTGGCAGCCGGCGCGCAGACGGTGAAGATGAAGTTTGGCCATCATGGTGCCAACCACCCGGTCATCGATATCGAGACCGGACGGGTGATGATCTCATCGCAGAATCACGGCTTTGCCGTTGATGAGAATTCGCTGCCGACCAATGTGCGCGCCACACATCGCTCCTTGTTCGACGGTTCGCTGCAGGGTATCGCCCTCACCGACGTGCCGGCCTACAGCTTCCAGGGTCATCCTGAGGCAAGTCCCGGGCCGCATGATGTGGGGCCGGTGTTTGATCGTTTCATCAAGTCGATGCACGTTGCGAAGCTCTGAGCTTCGCATTTGCTGTCCGGCGTGGTCACGCCATCAAACACATAACTAACAGTTTAAAGAAGTCGAATAGCCATGCCCAAGCGTACTGACATCAAGAGCATCCTGATCATCGGCGCAGGCCCGATCGTGATTGGCCAGGCCTGTGAATTCGATTACTCGGGAGCACAGGCCTGCAAGGCGCTGAAGGCCGAGGGCTTTCGGGTCATCCTGGTCAATTCCAATCCGGCCACCATCATGACCGACCCGGACACCGCCGACGCGGTGTATATCGAGCCGATCAACTGGCAGATGGTTGAGCGCATCATTGCCAAGGAGCAGCCGGACGCCCTGTTGCCGACCATGGGCGGACAGACCGCGCTTAACTGTGCGCTTGATCTGGCCGACAATGGCGTGCTGGAGAAGTATGGCGTCGAGCTGATCGGCGCTTCGCGCGAGGCCATCCGCATGGCTGAAGACCGCGAGCTGTTCCGTCAGGCGATGCGCGAGATTGGCTTGGAATGCCCGCGTGCCGAGATTGCTCGCACACTCGAGCGTGCGCTGGAAGTGCAAGCCGAAGTCGGGTTTCCGACCATTATCCGCCCCAGCTTCACCTTGGGCGGTTCGGGTGGCGGTATCGCCTACAACAAAGAAGAGTTTGTCGAGATCGTCAGTCGTGGCCTTGACCTTTCGCCGGTGCATGAAGTGCTGGTAGAAGAATCCGTGCTGGGCTGGAAAGAATTCGAGATGGAGGTGGTGCGTGACCGCGCCGACAACTGCATCATCGTCTGCTCGATCGAGAACTTCGATCCAATGGGCGTGCACACCGGCGACTCGATTACCGTGGCCCCCGCACAGACCCTGACTGACAAGGAATATCAGCGCCTGCGCAATGCCTCTCTAGCGGTGCTGCGCAAGATCGGCGTCGATACCGGCGGTTCCAATGTGCAGTTCGGCATCAATGCTCAGAACGGCCGAGTGGTGGTGATCGAGATGAATCCGCGGGTGTCGCGCTCATCGGCGTTGGCCTCCAAGGCGACCGGATTCCCGATCGCCAAGGTCGCCGCCAAGCTGGCAGTGGGCTACACCCTGGATGAGCTGCGCAACGAAATTACGGGTGGTGCGACACCGGCTTCGTTTGAGCCCAGCATCGACTACGTCGTGACCAAGATTCCGCGCTTTGCCTTCGAGAAGTTCCCTGCCGCAGATGCCCGTCTGACCACGCAGATGAAATCGGTGGGCGAGGTGATGGCGATGGGGCGCAATTTTTCCGAGTCGTTGCAAAAGGCTCTGCGCGGGCTCGAAACCGGCAAGGCCGGACTCGATCCCAGCGACCTTGATCTCAGCAGCGAAGAGGGCCAGGCACGCCTGAAGCGCGAGTTGCGCGAAGCCGGCGCTGACCGGGTGTTCTATGTGGCCGATGCCTTTCGCTGCGGCATGAGTGTCGACGAAGTCTTCAGCCTGTCGTTCATCGACCCCTGGTTCTTGCGTCAGATCGAAACGCTGGTCAAGATGGAAGGCGAAGTCGCCGCCGCGGGCCTGGCGGGGCTGGATGCGGTCAAGCTGCGTCGACTCAAACGCAAGGGCTTTTCCGACGCGCGTCTGGCGCAGTTGGTGGGTACGGACGAAGCAGCCGTGCGGGCCTTGCGCCACGCTTTCGGCGTGCGCCCGGTGTACAAGCGGATCGACTCCTGCGCCGCCGAGTTCAGCACCGATACCGCCTACATGTACTCCTGCTACGAAGAGGAATGCGAGTCGGCTCCTACTGATCGCGACAAGATCATGGTGCTGGGTGGTGGACCGAACCGTATCGGCCAGGGCATCGAGTTCGACTATTGCTGCGTACACGCCGCGCTGGCGCTGCGCGAGAACGGCTTCGAGACCATCATGGTCAATTGCAACCCAGAAACCGTGTCGACTGACTACGACACGTCTGACCGACTGTATTTCGAGCCGCTGACGCTGGAGGATGTGCTCGAAGTGATCGATCTGGAAAAGCCCAAGGGTGTGATCGTGCAATACGGAGGCCAGACACCGCTGAAACTGGCACGCGCGCTGGAGGCCGCCGGGGCACCGATCATCGGCACCTCGCCGGACTCCATTGATCTTGCTGAAGACCGCGAGCGTTTCCAGAAAATGATCGAGAAACTCGGCCTTCGCCAGCCGCCCAATCGCACGGCGCGAAATCCCGATGAGGCGCTGGCTCTGGCTCGTGAAATCGGCTATCCCCTGGTGGTGCGTCCAAGCTATGTGTTGGGCGGGCGCGCGATGGAGGTGGTGTATTCCGATGCCGATCTCAGCCGCTATATCCGCGATGCGGTGAAAGTGTCGAACGATTCACCGGTGCTCCTCGATCGTTTTCTCGATCATGCGGTGGAAGTCGATGTTGACATCATCGCCGACGCCCAGGGCGAAGTGATGATCGGCGGCATCATGGAACATATCGAAGAAGCCGGCGTGCACTCGGGCGATTCATCCTGCTCGTTGCCGCCGTACAGCCTTAGCGCCCGAATGCAGGACGCGCTGCGTGAGCAAGTGCGCCAGATGGCGCGCGAACTCAATGTGGTGGGGCTGATGAATACCCAGTTTGCCATCCAGGGCGATGAGATCTTTGTGCTGGAAGTGAATCCGCGCGCTTCACGCACTGTGCCGTTCGTTTCCAAGGCCACCGGCGTGCCGCTAGCCAAGGTGGCAGCGCTGTGCATGGTCGGCAAGAGTCTGGCCGAGCAAGGGCAGCAGAAAGAGATCATTCCGAGCTACCACTCGGTGAAGGAAGCGATCTTCCCGTTTGCCAAGTTCCAGGGTGTCGACCCGATTCTTGGGCCGGAAATGCGTTCAACCGGCGAGGTGATGGGGGTCGGCCGCAGTTTCGGCGAGGCCTTCGCCCGCGCCCAGGAAGCCGCTGGTATCAAGGTGCCCCCGGTGGGCAAGGCCTTCGTGTCGGTACGCGACCCGGACAAGCAACGCTCGCTGGCGGTGGCCGAAATGCTGGTCGAGCGCGGTTTTGACCTGGTTGCCACCCGTGGCACGGCTGAGTTCCTGCAGGCCAACGGCATCAAGTGCGAGGTGGTGAACAAGGTGGCTGAGGGCCGGCCGCACGTGGTCGACCTGATCAAGAACGGTGAGGTGGTCTACATCGTCAACACTACAGAGGGCAAGCAGGCGATTGCCGACTCCTTCTCGATCCGCCGCGAAGCGCTGCAGCATCGGGTCACCTACTCGACCACGATCTCTGGTGCCCGAGCCTTGCTACACTCTCTGCAGTTCCGTGGCGCCGGTGACGTGTATTCTTTGCGCGAACTGCACCGACAGATCGGCAACGCCGCCGGCTGAGCCACAGTCTTGAATGCGAAAGCGGACGGGGGTCCGCTTTTGCTGTTTGTGAGGACCCACAATGAGAGCACCCCTTACCTTGCGTGGCTCGAAGAAGCTGCGCGAAGAACTTGAGCATTTGAAGTCGGTCAAGCGGCCGCAGGTGATCGAAGCCATCGCCGAAGCCCGCGCCCATGGCGATCTGAAGGAAAACGCCGAGTATCACGCTGCACGCGAGCAGCAAGGCTTTATCGAAGGGCGGATCAAGGAATTGGAGTCGGCGCTATCCAACGCGCAGATCATCGATGTGTCCAAGCTAAATGCCGGTAGTCGCATTGTATTCGGTGCCATCATCGATCTGGCGGAAGACGACTCTGGCGACGAAGTCACCTACCAGATCGTTGGGGATCTGGAGGCTGACATCAAGTTGGGCTTGATCTCGGTTAGCGCGCCGATCGCGCGCGCGCTGATCGGCAAGCACGAGGGCGATCAGGTCACCATTCAGGCGCCGAGCGGCCCGCGGAGCTACGAAATCGTCGGTGTGCGCTACGAGGATTGAGTGTGGCCGTTGAAGCGCCGTGGCTCCTGCTGCCCGCCTGGTCCGAGATTCGCGGTCCGGCAGCAGCGCGCAAGGCGCTGACGCACTGGCTTGGTCAATGCGATCGACTCGAATCCGGCAAGGTCGGGCGGCAGGAGCAGTGGTTGCGGGTGTTCGATGTGCTGCCCAGGCGTCTTGCCATGGCACCCTTGACCCGCCATCTCGATGCCGACGATGCCGCTCATCGCGCCTGGCTGCGCTGTGATCCCGTGCACCTGCGCGCCGACGGTCCGCAGGCCCGTCTACTTGCGTTTGGTGAGTCGCTGCGCTTGTCCGAGCCTGAGGCCGAGGCATTGATGGCGCCGTTGCGGCCAATCCTGGGCGATCACGGCGTACTGCTCTCCGCGCCCAAGCCCGATCGTTGGTACGGTTCAATTGCGGTGGAAGCTGTCGTGCCCTTGATGTCGTCTCCGGACCAGGCCCTGGGCGAAGATGTACTGCCGCACCTGCCTGAAGGAGCTCAGGCGGCGCGCTGGCGGCAGTTGTGGAACGAATGCCAGGTCGTGCTGCATCAGCATCCGGTCAACGCCAAACGCGCCAAGGCAGGTTTGCCGACCATCAATAGCCTGTGGTTCTGGGGCGCAGGCGTGCTCCCCGATTCAGTGCGGTCGGTACACAGTCATTTGCTGACTCGCGATGAGCTTGGCCTGGCTCTTGCTCGCCTGGCCAAGCTGGCTGCGCTGAAGGGCGACGAAGCGCAGTGGCCGCCGGGAGCGGTGATTGATCTGCAACATCTGCGCAACGCGCAGGATCTCGCAGATGCCGTGCTGCCGGCGGTGCGCTTGCAGGCCACGCGTCATCCTGCTGGCATCACTCTCGACTTCGCCGATGGCCAGCGCCTGCGTTGGCGACATGCCCATCGTTGGCGCTTCTGGCGGCGCCCCGTTGGCGGATTCCCGCCGGCCACCGACACGGCGTGAACGCCCCTCTCAATGCCCGCTTGCGCCGTCGTCCGGCCGCTGCCGAGGGCAACTGGCCAGATTCAATACATCCCGTAGTACGCCGCGTACTGCAGGCGCGCGGCGTGGCGCATGCCCATGATGCGCAACTCGGCCTGCGTCAATTGTTGCGCCCGCAGGGCCTGCTCGGGCTGGATCCAGCCATTGCCTTGCTGCGCCGGGCGATTGAGCAAGGCTGGTCGATCCTGGTGGTGGGCGATTTCGATTGCGATGGCGCCACCGGCACGGCGGTGGCCGTGCGCGGGCTCAGAATGCTGGGCGCCAACTCGGTCGATTTTCGCGTGCCGCATCGTATGCGCCATGGCTATGGTCTATCGCCAGCGTTGGTTGCTGAACTTCAGGATCCATTGCCCGATCTGCTGATCACGGTGGACAACGGAGTGTCGAGCATCGCCGGCGTGGCCGCAGCCAAGGCTCGCGGCATCCGAGTACTGGTGACTGATCATCATCTGCCGGGTGAACAGTTGCCCGAAGCCGATGCAATGGTCAATCCGAACCTCGATGGCGATCAGTTCCCGAGCAAGTCCCTGGCCGGCGTCGGGGTCATGTTCTATGTGCTGCTGGCCTTGCGTGCCGATTTACGCCAGGCAGGCTACTTTCCCAGCGGCGAACCCGACCTGGCGCAGCTACTCGATCTGGTGGCCCTGGGTACCGTGGCGGATCTGGTGCAACTCGACCAGAACAACCGGGTGCTGGTCAGTGCCGGGCTATCGCGCATTCGGCGCGGCCTCTGCGCGCCCGGCATCCGTGCGCTGATCGATATCTCCGGTCGCCAGATCGAGCGCCTGACCGCCACCGATTTTGCCTTTGCGCTTGGTCCGCGGGTGAATGCCGCCGGCCGGCTGGAGGACATGAGCATCGGTATCCGCTGTCTGCTCACCGACGATAGCCATGAAGCCGTCGAACTAGCGCACAACCTGCACGCCATCAATGCCGAACGCCGCGACTTGCAGACGGCAATGATCGAGGACGAGGTGGTGGAACAAGCGGTGGTGCCGGTTGCAGGGCAGGGCGGCCACGGGATTTGCGTGTTCGACCGGTCTTTTCACGCTGGCGTAGTAGGTTTGGTGGCGTCGAAGCTAAAGGAGCGCTGGCATCGTCCGGTCGTCGCGTTTGCGCCTGCCAGCGAGGACCCTGATGATCCGCAACTGCGTGGTTCGGCCCGCTCGATTCCCGGATTCCATCTGCGCGATGCCTTGGCCCTGATCGATGCGCGCCATCCCGGGTTGATCGATAAGTTCGGTGGCCATGCGATGGCTGCTGGCCTGAGCATGACCCGTGATCGCTTGCCGGCGTTTGCCGCTGCCTTCGAGCAGGTCGCGCAAAGCACCCTGTCGCCTGAACAGCTCACCGCCGAGCTATGGTCGGATGGCATGCTGGAACGTGCCGACTTCTGCCGCCCCCTGGTCGAGCAACTCGCCGCCATGGGGCCCTGGGGACAGGGCTTTCCCGAACCGCAGTTCGACGGTGAGTTCGACGTGCTGGAATGGCGTGTGGTGGGCCAACGTCACCTCAAGATGCAGCTGCGCTGCGTTGATACCGGCGTCAAGCTCAGCTCGATCCACTTTGGCGCCTGGGATGGCGAAGCGCCGCCACCCCGCGCGCATTTTCTCTATCAGCTGGAAGCCGATGACTACCGCCAGAGAGGCGATATCCAGCTGCTAATCCGGCATCGGTTTTGATCGGGGCTGGGCCGGATCACTCCTCCAACTGCGCCTTGGCGAACTCAACGTCGAGTTTCTCCATGGCGTCGAGCGGCTTGAGTTTTCCGGCCTTGTCGAACGCTTCGGCGGCATCGTCTTCGCGTTTGCTGCCGTACAGAAGGATCAGACCGTTGGCTTGCTCAACATGGGCAATCGGGGCTTTCGGGGTAAGCTTTACGGCCTTAGCCAGCAGTTCCTCGCCGGTGGCGGCCTTGGCGCCGTAGGTGAGGCCGCCGATCATGGCGCCGACCTTGTTGATGATTTCGGCGTGATAGAGGCCCAGTGCGCTATGCGCTTCGGCATGCTTGGGGGCGAGCTTTAACACCTTGTCGAGTGCAAGCTTGATCTTTCCGGCCAGGCCCTGACTCAGCGCTTTGGCAATCGAAATGCTTTGTGAATAGCGGCCGAGGGCGAAGGCGTAGCGAAAGTGGCTGTTGGCCTCTTCGGGCAGAGCTTCGATGGCCTGTTCGGCCAGTTTGACCAGGGCTTCCCAGCGCTTCAGCTGCTCCTTTTCGTCGTCCAGCAGATGCACGGCGTGGATCCCGGCGGCCTTGATGGCCACCGAGGCACCGAGTGGGCCGAGGGCTTCGCCGGCTTCGAAAGCCTTTTGAAACTCGCCGCGATGGTAGTCGGTCCAGGCCGCTTGCAGTTTTTCGGCCAGTTTGACCGCATCGGCAGGCTTGCCCAACGCGCTGTTCTGCTTCAGCAGCTTGGCCACCCGCACTTCATCGGGAAACGGTTCGCAGTCACCGGCATGCAGGGCGTCCCAATGCTTGGCCAGCTTGTCGCCGTCGTAGCTGTATGCCTTGTTGTCGTGAGGAAATTTCGCCCATGCCTTCTTTGCCATCGCTGATCTCCGCCTGGTCTTGTGTTCGGCACAACCTTCGGCCCGACGGCTAGCCGCCTTCGACCGGTCTCAAGCTGAATGCTGCGCTGCAATAGTGTGTTTGTTCTAGACGCGCTGCCTAGCATACGTCACGACGCCTTCAGGCGTACCCCGGTTTTGCGGGGCCTGCCAACACCAACTGACGAGGTATCCCCATGGCAAAGCAAATCAAGGCGCGTCGCGCCGCTGCCAAGAGCAGCCCCAAGTTCAACGGTCGTGACCTTTGGCTGGCCAGCCTCGGTGCCGTTGCAATGACCCGCAAGCAGGGCATCAAGCTGTACGACACCATGATCAACGAAGGTCGTTCGCTGCAGAATCAGGTCGTCGACCGCGTGTCGGCCTTCGGCGAGCAGATCAACGATCGTCTGGCCGATGTGCGCGCCAAGGTGGAAGGCGCCATCGCTCCGGTACGCGCTCGCGCCGTATCCACCTACAGCCAGATCGCCAAGGAAGTGCAGACCCGTCTGCAGCCGGTGCTGGCGAAGTTCGGCGTCAAGGTGAGCAAGCCGCGCGCCACCAAGCGCGTTGCTAAGAGCACCCGCAAGCCGGCGCAGAAGCGCACCGTGCGTCGCGCGCGCAAGGCTGCCTAAGCGCAACCGCTCTCTCCTCGCTCCTGGACGGGGCCGAACCCCCGACGAGCAATCGTCGGGGGTTTCGTTTTTTCAGATGTCGGCGTTTCGCGACGTGTAGCGGGGCGGGGGCGTCCCGGCGAAAGCCGCGACAACAGCGATGGGCTATCACGCCATCGTTGGTGCCGTCAGCCGCTCGCCTTCAACGGCCCGCTGAGCATAGTGTTTGATCAGGGCCAGGGCCGCGGCCAGCCCATTGCTGCGAGTAGGCGACAGATGTTTGGCCAGACCAATCTTCTGGATGTAGTCGACATCCGCCGACAGGATGGCGGCCGCACTGCGACCTGAGAAGACCCTCAAGGCCAGATAGATCAAGCCGGATACGATGGCCGAATCGGAGTTGGCGGCAAACACGATGTTCGAGGCATCTCCTTCGGCCACCAGCCAGACCCGTGACTGGCAGCCAGTGACGCGCAGCTCTTCCACCATCCAGGCTTCAGGAATGGTGGGCAGGCGTTTGCCGATGTCGATCAGGTACTGGTAGCGCTCCGACCAGTCGGAGAAAAACGCAAACTCGTCGACGATCTCGGCTTGCGCCGCCTCGATGCTGGGTTCGCTGGGGCGCAGGAATGCTTCACTCATCCTCGCCTCCAGCGCACGCCTTGTGGCGTGTCTTCGAGCACGATGCCTTCGGCCGCCAATTGATCGCGAATCCGATCAGACTCGGCGAAATTGCGTGCGGTGCGCGCGGCATTGCGCTCATCAACCAAGGCCTGAATGCGAGCATCGTCATCGGCGGCCACCCCGCGCGAAAACCAGGCTGCCGGCGTTTGCTGCAGCAAGCCCAGCGCGCGGCCACCCGCGATCAGTCTGCCGGCCGCTTGTTTCGCGGCTGCGCCTTCCAGTCGGCGTGCGTCGTTGGCGTACTGGGCCAGGGCGGCCAGGGCTTGGGGTGTGTTGAGATCCTCGGCCAATGCCCGCTCAACCTCGTCGGGCACGGCGCCGTTGGCACTGGCGGGATCCGGCTCAATGTCGCGCAGGGTGCCGTAGAGCCGATCCAGGGTGCGGACGCTCTGTTCGATCAACTGATCGGACCATTCCAACGGCTGTCGGTAGTGGCCGGACAGCAGCGAGAAGCGCAGCGCTTCGGGCGGGTGCAGCTCGATCAACTCGTGGACCAGAAACACATTGCCGACTGACTTCGACATCTTCGAGCCGGACAGGGTGAGCATGCCGTTGTGCAGCCAATAGCGGGCGAATACCTGGGTGCCGTGAGCGCAGCGACTTTGTGCGATCTCGTTCTCGTGGTGCGGAAACTGCAAATCGATGCCGCCGCCGTGGATGTCGATGACTTCGCCCAGATGAGCTGCGCTCATCGCCGAGCATTCGATATGCCAGCCAGGACGGCCGCGCCCCCACGGGCTATCCCAGCCCGGAAGATCCTCGGTCGACGGTTTCCACAGCACGAAATCGCCCGGGTTGCGCTTGTACGGTGCCACTTCGATACGGGCGCCGGCCAGCATCTCGTCGGTGCTGCGCCGCGACAGCTGGCCGTAGTCTGGATGAGAGGCCACATCAAACAACACATGGCCTTCCGCCGCATAGGCGTGGCCACGTTCGATCAGACGTTCGATCATGGCAATGATTTCGGCCAGATGATCGGTGGCGAACGGCTCCAGATTCGGCATCTCAACGCCGAGGGCGCTCATCTCAGCCCGATAAGCGGCGGTGTACTTGTCGGTGATCTGCTTGATCGGAACACCCAGTTCCCGCGCGGCGTTGTTGATCTTGTCGTCGATGTCGGTGATGTTGCGAGCGTAGTCGACCCTCGGATAGTGCCGACGCAACAGGCTGGCGAAGACACCGAACAGGACAGCCGGTCGCGCGTTGCCGATATGCACGTAGTTGTACACGGTGGGACCACAGACATACATCGTCACCCGGTTCGGATCAGCGGGCTCGAACGTTTCGAGCGTGCGGGTGAGCGTGTTGTAGACCGTGATTTGCATGTACTCAGTTCCGTATACGGGCGAGGTCCGGCCGTTCAGCCAATCCTCATTCGGTGGGATGCGGCTCGAGCGTCGCGCAACCGACGCGGCGACGGGAGCTGGAGTTTGGCGAAACTCGCCGACGCCGCCAAGCGCCACGCGCTCCTCGAGGGAAAACTGTGACCGCAACCTCAGTCTACGGTGATTCGTGTTGCATTGCAGCAGGCAATCTGCGAGCTAAACGTGTAGCCTGCCTCGCGTTTTTCCTAACACATTTTTAAAGCCCGGATTCAGGCGCAAAGTGTTGCAATTTACCGAGTGAGCCCGCACCGCGTCGCGGTGCACCATCAGGAGATCCGCATGAAGCAAGCGTGGCAACTGTCTATCGCGATTCTCGCCGTAGCGGCCTGTGCTGCTGCCCAGGCGCAATATCGCGACAGTGCGCCGCGCTCTGCCTATGGCGCTGGCGAAAACGTGTCGTATGCGTATGCCGACGTCTTGCGGGTTGAACCGGTGTATGAGCTGGTCCGTTATCGTGAGCCTCGGCAGGAGTGCTACGACGCTGACGTCGAACGCGTGGAGCGTGGCGGCGGCGATCCCACCGGCGGCACTATCGTCGGCGCGATCATTGGCGGCGCCATCGGCAATCAGGTCGGCAAGGGCAACGGCCGCAAGGCGGCCACCGTCGCCGGCGCGGTGATCGGCGGCGCCATCGGCCGCGATATCGACAAGAACAACGGTGGCCCGGACCGCCGCTACAGCAGCACCGAGCAGCGCTGCCGCACGGTTGAGGTGGAGCGCGAAGATCGTCGCATCGCCGGCTATGACGTTGAGTACAACTGGAAGGGCGACGTCTACATGTCGCGGCTCAACTACGATCCCGGCAACAAGCTACGCCTGCGCATTTCGGTCAGCCCAGCCGATTGATGCGGCCCTGGATCGGGCAAGCCTCTTGACCAAATCACGACTCACGACTATTCTTGCGCGCTCTCTTGGGCGGTTAGCTCAGCGGTAGAGCACTGCCTTCACACGGCAGGGGTCACAAGTTCGATCCTTGTACCGCCCACCAAGATACGAAAAGCCCGCTTCGGCGGGCTTTTTTTTTCGTCTCTCAGTTCTGCACGTCACGTTGACTCCGCTTGTCCGTTTCGCGCGTACCCTCGAAACACAGCTCGGAGATGCTCCATGGGCCTCGTTGTGCAGACCATACGCCGGATTGCGCTGGTATTGGCGCTGGGTCATGCATGCACGCCCGTGGCGCTGGCATCAGAGACCGACCATGCGCCGCAGCCCGGTTTGGCCAAGCTCATTGCCGAGCTCACTCGACAATCGGTGGGCGACGATCAGCTCAGACAGTCCAAGAGTGGCATCTGGCAGCTGGACACGGCGGGCGGCTTCCAGCATGTGAGTCTGGCGCAGCCTCTGACCGGGGGGCACATCCGGCTTGGCTGTGTCGCCAGTCTCGATCAAGCGAATGCCTTCTACGGCCGGGACATCGCCACTGGCAAGACGAGCGCATTTGGCTCTGCAGCCGCACAACGCGAGGTGCAAGCGGCACAGCTGCATGGCATGTCCGTTCCCGAGTATCGGTTCTACTCGCGATTGATCGACGAGTTCAAGAACGGTGCCCAGAAGGCCGGCTCCAGTATCACTATTTTCAACAACGATGGGCCCGGTGAAGGTTTCAACTCAAGCGCGGGGCAGTTCCTGCCAGCCCCGGGGAACGATGCAAATCTGAACCTGGGGGCCCAGCGTCTGGCCTTGTTCAATGCAGCGGCCGATGTCTGGGAGAACTTTCTCGACAGCGAAGTGGCGATACAGGTGCGCTCGCAGTTCGATCCGTTGGCGCCCTGCAGCACTTCAGGCGGTGTGCTGGGGTCGGCGGGTGCGGTGACCTTTTATCGCGACACTACGGCCTTCGAATACCCCGATACCTGGTACCACGTGGCCTTGGCCAACAAACAGGTCGGGTTCGACATCAACGGTGCCACGGCCGAGATCAATGCAACCTTCAATTCCGACGTTGATGCCGGTTGCCTGGGAGTGGGCACACGCTTCTACTATGGCTTGGACAACGCGACCCCGGCCGGCACAGTGAATCTATTCGTTGTGCTGCTGCACGAGATGGGGCACGGCCTTGGTTTCTCCACCCTGGTCGGCTCAAGCGGTGCCCTGAGCGGTGGATTCGCCGATATATGGTTGCGTTTCATGTATGACAACAGCGCAAGCAAGACCTGGTTTGCGATGAATGATGGCGAGCGAGCGGCATCGGCGATCAATACCGGCAATCTGTATTGGGAAGGCGCCAATGTCATACAGGCGGGTAGTTATCTGACAGTGGGGCGGCAAGTATCGACTGGGCGGGTGCAGTTGTATGCCCCCAATCCGTACGAGGGCGGCTCATCGGTTTCGCATTACTCATCGGTCGTCAGTCCGAACGTGTTGATGGAGCCCGCGATCAACAGTGGCCTGTCGCTGGATCTGGACCTCACCCGGCAGCTGATGCGCGATATCGGCTGGTATCGCGACAGCAATCAAGACGGTTCGCCCGACAGCATCACCAATGTCAGTCCGAGCAGCGGCAGCTTTGCTCAGGGCAGCAGCCAGACCATCAGTTGGACCAACACTACCGACTTCACCCGCAACGTCAGCATTGAGCTCTCCACTGATGGTGGAGCGAGCTATCCGACCTCGATTGCCAGCAATATTGCCAACACGGGCAGTTTCAGCTGGACCGTGCCCAGTACGCCGACCAATCAGGCGCGCGTACGCGTGCGGGAGCACGACTTTCTGACGCCGTTGGGCGCCTCCAGCGGCAATTTCACCATCGCCAGCGGCAACACCGCTCCCAGCTTCACTCCGGCGGTAGCCATCGATCGACAGCGCGGTAGCGCGGCCGGAAGCGCGGTTCCGGTCGGTACGGCCAGCGACGCCGAAACCAGTGCCGGCAGCTTGGTGGTTACCCAAATCAGCGGTGGCAGCAGCGCCGGAGTTTCGGCCGGCAGCATCAGCAATAGCAACGGCAGCATCAGCGCCATCGTTGCCGCTTCGTGCAGTGCCACCGCTGGCACCGTGCGATTTCAGGCCTCTGACGGGGCGCTCACCGGCACGGGTGATCTGCAGGTCAATCTGAGTGACAACACGGCGCCCACCTTGAGTTACGCCAATAGCAGCCTTGATGGCGGCAGCGGCACCACCGTCTCGCCGCAAACCGGACTATCGGACAACGGCAGCATTGACTCGGTGGTGGTGCACAGCGCCGGCACCTACAGCGGCGGTATCAGCGTCGATGCCGCTGGTGTGGTGACCCTGAGCGCTGCCGCGCCGGTCGGAACGCACACAATCACCATTCGGGCGACGGACAATTGCGGTGCGCAGACCGACGCCAGCTTTCAGCTCAGCGTCGACAACACCGCACCGAGTTTCACTCCGGCGGCGGCGATTAATCGGCAGCAGGGCAGTGCCGCCGGTGCGGCGGTCACGGTCGGTACGGTGAGCGATGCGCAGACCGCAGCCGGCAGCTTGGTGGTCAGCGCGATTGCCGGTGGCACCGGTAGCGGGCTGAGCATCAGCGACCTCAGCAATAGCAGCGGCACGGTACAGGCCAGTGTCGCCGCCAGCTGCAGCGCAAGCACCGGCACCCAACGCTTTCAGGTGTCCGACGGCAGCCTGACCGGCAACGGCGATCTCAGCGTCAACGTCAGTGCCAACAGCGCGCCGACCCTGGCCTACACCAACGCCTCGGTCAACGGCAGCAGCAGCACTACCGTCTCGCCGCAAACCGGACCATCGGATAACGGCAGCATTGACTCGGTGGTGGTGCACAGCGCCGGCACCTATAGCGGCGGTATCAGCGTCGATGCCGCTGGTGTGGTGACCCTCAGTGCTGCCGCACCGGTCGGAACGCATACGATCACCATTCGGGCGACGGACAATTGCGGTGCGCAGACCGACGCCAGCTTTCAGCTCAGCGTCGACAACACCGCACCGAGTTTCACTCCGGCGGCGGCGATCAATCGGCAGCAGGGCAGTGCCGCCGGTGCGGCGGTCACGGTCGGCACGGTGAGCGATGCGCAGACCGCAGCCGGCAGCTTGGTGGTCAGCGCGATTGCCGGTGGCACCGGTAGCGGGCTGAGCATCAGCAACCTCAGCAATAGCAGCGGCACGGTACAGGCCAGTGTCGCCGCCAGCTGCAGTGCAAGCACCGGCACCCAACGCTTTCAGGTGTCCGACGGCAGCCTGACCGGCAACGGCGATCTCAGCGTCAACGTCAGTGCCAACAGCGCGCCGACCCTGGCCTACACCAACGCCTCGGTCAACGGCGGCAGCAGCACTACCGTCTCGCCGCAAACCGGACCATCGGATAACGGCAGCATTGACTCGGTGGTGGTGCACAGCGCCGGCACCTATAGCGGCGGTATCAGCGTTGATGCCGCTGGTGTGGTGACCCTGAGCGCTGCCGCGCCGGTCGGAACGCATACGATTACCATTCGGGCGACGGATAATTGCGGCGCCAGCACGGATGCGTCCTTCCAAGCGACGGTCAGCTCCGGCAACACCGCGCCGAACATCGTTCCGGTGGCCGGGCTTGGGCGTCAGCAGGGCAGTGCGGTCGGCACAGCAGTCGTCGTCGCCACGGTCAGCGATGCCGAGTCCAGCAGTGGTTCTTTACAGGTCACGCTGGAGACCGGCGGCACATCGAGTGGCATCAGCCTCTCCGGCATCACTAACAGCAACGGTGAGATCAGCGGGGTGCTGACTGCGAGTTGCGATGCAACCGCAGGCAGTTTGCGTCTTCGCGTGAGCGATGGGCTTGCAAGCCAGATCGCTGAACTCAATGTTGCGGTGACTGTAGACACCGCTCCCGTGCAATCCGGCTACTCGTCCCCACGGATTGTCGGACTCGGAAGCTCCCTGTCGATCGCTCCGCTGGCGCCGCCAACCGACAATGGCAGTATCGACAGCATCAGCGTCGCTGCCTTGAGCCCGGGCTTTGACGGAGATCTCTCGTCGGCTTCGCTTGCGGGCACCTTCGAAGTGAGCAATGCGGGCCCAGTTGCCGACCACACCCTGCGCGTGACAGCCAGCGACAATTGCGGACTGCAAAGCCAAACTGACTTTCTTCTCCGCGTACTGCCCAACAGTATCTTCAGCAACGGCTTTGAGTAGCAGCAAATCGCCAGGGTCGAACCGCGCGTTCAGGCTCCATCCTGCTCGACCGGTAACCCGGCACAATGTCGCCAATACGCGTGCTGTTGTTGTTGCCAAGCTTCCACCCTGTTCAACAGGCCCTGTTGGTCGTCGTTGGTCTGTTCGCTCGCACGAAGTTGAGCCAGCTCGGCTTGAAAGGCCTGTAGCGGGCTGTCGGTGCCTGGCGAAGCTACATGATTCCAGCGCTCCAATACGGTGCGGGCCCAGTCAGTTCGCTCAGCGGCATTCAGGGTGTCGAACCAGTTGCGCGCGCGGTAGCGGAACATCAAGGGTTCACCGCGGGAGTCGCGAAACAAGCGCTGGATTTGCGCCAGCTCTTCCGGCAATGCCTCATGCACACGAGCCCGCAGCCGATCATCTCCGCGGTCGGGCAGCGCATCGTAGAGCGCAGCGTCGACATCGGGATCGGATTGGAATCGATCGCGCTCAAACAGAGTGTGCAATTTCTCCTGCAGCGTGGCCAGCACCGCGGGAGTAAACAGCTCGGCGTGCCGAAGGCAGCGATCAAGGTCGATGCCCATGCGCTGCCATTCCGACTGCCTTACGTGATTGAGCGCCACCAGGGCCGGGCAACGATTGATTTGAATGCCCTTTAGCGGCGGCCTGGGGCGCTGGTCGCTGAGATCGGCGGACCTGGCATACAGCCTGGTCGCCAATTCATCAACATCCAGATCCATCCAGCCGCCGGGGTCGGAATGCAGCTCGACCGTCATCAGCTGATTGCGATTGCGAGGGTGGCGCAGCACGGGCAATACCACGCCGGCGCAGGCTCGTTCGGCTGGAAAGCGATGCGAGATGTGCAAGAGTGGGGTTGGCGGATCGAGCCGAAGCATGTCGCCAACAAAGCCCTTATCACGCAGCTTCAGCGCATAGTTCCATAGCTTGGGCTGAGCGCGTTTCATCAGCCGTGCCAGGCCGAGCGTGGCCTGCACATCGCTCAACGCCTCGTGGGCATGTCCATGGGCAATGCGGTTGGCCGCTGCCAGATGTTCCAGGCGAAAGCTGGGGGCACCGTCCTCGCGCGCAGGCCACTCGATGCCATCGGGACGAAGGGCATGGAACAGCCTGGCAACGTCGAGCAGATCCCAACGTGAATTGCCGTATTGCCACTCGCGCGCGTATGGATCATGGAAGTTGCGATACAAGGCAAAGCGAATGAACTCGTCGTCGAATCGCAAGGTGTTCCAGCCCACCGAACAGGTGCCAGCGGCCTTGAGCAGTTCGTGAATCTCGGCCACCGCAGTTGCTTCGCGCACGCCACGCTCGGCCACGGTCAGCGGATCAAGCCCGGTCACCACACATGCGGAAGGCGAGGGCAGCAGATCATTCCAAGGTTTTACCCAGACGATATGGGGGTCGCCAATGGGGTTCAGGTCGGTATCGGTACGGATGCCGGCAAACTGGGCAATCTGGGTGTTGCGTGGGTTGGCGCCCCAGGTTTCGAGGTCGTACCACAAGAAGCTGTCGGTCATCCTTGTCTCGCCGTGGGCTGGCGAGCAGTTGCCAGCCGATCGTTTCAGTGCAACGACAGGTTACTTGCCGACGCTGTGTTTTTCGACCGGCTGGGCCCGTCGTGTTTCCTGTTCTTCGTCTGCCTCTTCGCCCTTGACCGCGATCAGTGGCGGTGCGCGAAGGTGCAGGCGAGGTTGCCCGACGGCATTGCCCTGAGCCAGATCAACCCCGCATTCGAGCAGGGCTATCAATGCCTCGGGGTCTTCCACGCACTCGGCAATGGTGATCTTGCCGGCCGCCTCGGCAATGCTGGTCAGCGCCGCCACCACGGTGCGGTCGAGTGGATCGTGCGGCAGCCCCTGGATCAGCGAACCGTCGATCTTCAGGATATCGGCTTCCAGCTGGCGCAAGTAGGCAAAGGTTGAGAAGCCGGTGCCGAAGTCATCGACGGCAATGCGCAATGCCAGTTGACGCAGATCGTGCAGCACGCGCTGAGCACCGGCTACGTCGTCAATGGCGTGCGATTCGGTAATTTCGAAGATCAACTGGCTGGCATCGATGTCGTACTCGACCACCTTGTTGGTGACGTAGGCGGCGAGTCCGGTGTCGCCAAGGGATTGGGTGTGGAGGTTGATGGTGAGTGACACGGGACGCGCAGAATCACGCACATTGCGCAGGTCGCGCAGGGCGTTTTCGATCACCCAGCGATCGATGTCGCGCATCATGCCGAAGCGCTCGGCGGTAGGCATGAAGGCCGCCGGCAGAATCAACTCGCCTTGCGAGTCCTTCATCCGAAGCAGCACCTCGAACATCGCCGGGCTTTCCGGATTGCGCGCCAGCTGCCGGCGCCACAACTCATTGCCACCGTCGCTGCCTTCACTGAGGATGCCTTCGAGTGGAACGATGGGTTGATAGGCCAGCACGAACAGGTTGTGGCGCAAAGCCTCTTCCAAGCGTACCGACCAGCCGAGGTCGCGATCCATCGCGGCGCGCTCGCCGGAATCCGGGGTGAATACGGCGGTTTGGTTGCGACCGGAATTCTTTGCGTTGTGACAGGCCAGATCGGCCTGCGCCATCGCTTCCGACGGCGATAGAGTTCGATTATCCAGCGCAGCGACACCAATCGAGGTGGTGATTCGATAGGATTTTCCACCGTAGGAAAACGGCGCCGCGGTGAGGGCACGGCGGAAGCCGTCGGCCAGATTCTGATAATCCTCAACGGATACATTGCGCAGAATCAACGCAAATTCATCACCGCCCATACGGGCGAGGTGGTCACTACCGCGCAGGCGCAGTTTCAGGCGCTGCGCCACTTCAATCAACAGCTGATCGCCCGCTCCGTGACCGGCCGTGTCGTTGATGTACTTGAAGCGGTCGACATCCATGAACAGCAGCAGGGAGGTCTGATGGCTGCGCCGCAGACGCGCGATTTCTTCTTCCAACTGGCGTTCGAACCAATGCCGGTTATGCAGCTTGGTCAAGGTGTCGTGTTCGGCGGCCCAGCGCAGATCAGCTTCCAGCCGCCGACGCGCGGAGACATCACGGAAGGCAATCACTGAACCACTGCGTTCGCCGTCGACCCGCATCGGGAAAACCGTGCATTCCACCGGCACTGCGCGGCCGGTCTGGGTCCAGAACGCAGTCTGCCAGCCGGTCAATTCGCTGCCGCGCGCATAGCTTTGCAGCAGTGGGCATTGCCCGCGCGGAATCAGGGTGCCGTCTTCATGGGCATAGTGAACGGCTTCATAGGCATTCTTGCCAAGCAGCGCATCGGCGTCGGAGTAGCCCAGTAGGTCAAGCGCCGCCGGGTTGATCAGTCGAATACCGCCCTCGGGATCGACCATGTAAACGCCATCGCCCACCGAGGAGAGAATGCCCTCCAGGCGACGGCGCTCCGATTCAATCGCCTTGCGGTCACGCACGGTGCGCGCCAGCGAATTGATGCGGGCGATGAACAACTCCTTGGCCTCGCTCTTGAACAGGCACTCTACCGCGCCCGAGGCCAACGAGGCGCGGATCACATCATCGGAATAGGCGCCAGTGATGATCGCCGGCACCACGCGGGCCGTTTGCGGATGATGGCGCAGCTCGGCGATCAGCTCGGTGCCGTTACGACCCGGCATGAAGTAGTCGACGACCGCGATGTCGAACGTCTGCGAGCGCAGCTTGTTCAGGCCCTCGGCGACGCCGGAGGCGGTTTCGACGATAAAGCCGTCCTTCGACAGCAGGCGTGAGAACGCTGCCCGCACGGTGGCGGAATCGTCGACCAGCAGCATCCTCAAGGGCGGGCCGTCATCGCTGATCGGCGCTTCATCCTTGGTATTGGGTTCCAGCAGGTGACTCAAGGCCGCCGGCGCTTCCTGGAAGTCCGCCCAGGGCAGGAGCGAGGTTCGCGGCCGGGTCATCCGCCAGTTGATTGCTGCCGCACTGGTGGAGTCGCTCAGCACCAGCACCGGCAAGTGCTCGAACAAGGCGCCATGCAGCAGGCCGAATACATCTTCGGCAATCCCGTCGCTGTACTCGGGCCAGCCGATGACGACGGCATCGAACCTTGAGGTGCTGCCAGCGGCGCGCATCAGCAGGGTGTAGGTATCGTCGAGACTGCCCAGCGCGGTCACGCCGAAGCCACGCTGAGTCAGCAGCACTGACAATGCGCGTCTTCGCGTGTTAGATGCTTCCGCTAGCAGAACCGACTGCACGCCCACCCCCCGATGTGAACGTTTGCCTGTCCCCACTGCGGGCAGGCCAATCGGACTTCTTTACCGCAAAATCCGATCGAACGCTACAACAATGCCTCAAGCATACGCCATCCGGCGAGATACACTCCGATGGCCGTCCCAAAACTGGTCAGGAAGAAGTTCACCAAGACCCGGGAAACCCGGTTGCGCCACCAGCCGCTGAGCGAGGTCACGTCGTCACGCAGGCTCGAAAAATCGGCAACCGTGGGTCGGCGCAGGGTGAGTTCGACCAGGGCGCTGACAGTGCCAGAGGCCAGAAAGGGGTGCAGGGGCGTCAGCGGGGAAGCGACGAAGGCTGCGATGATGCTCAAGGGGTGGCCGCCAGCGATCGCACAACCCAGGGCGCCCAGCGTGCCGGTAGCCAGCACCCAGGCAAGTACCAGTTCAGTGCCCAGTTCCACGCCGCTGGCAAAGCCCCAGGCGAAGCCGCCGAGAACCAGGGCTGCGAAGATCAGTGAGAACCAGGTTCCCCAACGCGTCGGTGGTGGTAGCGCGGTCAGTGCGCGGCTCAGCTCAACCGGGTGTTGCTGATCGTCGGCCAGGTGCCGAGCCAGTCCGGCCAGATGGCCGGCGCCAACCACCACCAGTACTCGGCGCGCATAGCCATTGTTTGGCAGCTCGGCAGCGTGGCGCCGCAGTTCGGCGGCCATGAACTGGTCGCGCTCGGCGATCAAGGCGTGGTAGAGCTTGTCGCTACGCTGGGCGAATTCACTGAAGGTGCTTTCCAACATATCACCTTGTTTCAGCTTTTCGATCTCTTCGGCGTCCACTTGCTCGTCGACCAGCACGCTGCCGATCAAACCGCCCATCAGTTTGGCGCGCTGCCACCAGCCCACCGAGCTGTAGGTGCGGCGCAAGGTGACCCCTACATCACGATCGATCTTCCACAGCGCTTGAGACTGGCGTTCGGCATGATCGATGGCCGCGCGCATTTCAGCCCCGGGTTCGATCTTCAACTGTTCGGCCAGTCGACGCTGATAGGCAGACAGCGCCAGATTGGCCGCCACCATGCCGGACTTGCCTTCCTGGATGACCCGGAACAAATCCAGCTCAGCCAGTGAGTCGGGCTTGATCATCGATTGGTAGCGCGCCTCGCAGAGCTCGACCGCCACGGCATCGAATGCGGTGTGGTCCAGCGCGTTGTTGACCGCGTCAACGCTGGCGCGGGAGACATGTGCAGTTCCCAGCAATACAAACTCGACGTCATCGCGAACAATCGTCTTCAGCGGTTGATCGTGCAGCAATTCGGCAAGTGTGGGCGACGCGGGTTGTGGCAAACTGTCCATGTCGCTGGCACTCATGGAAACGGGGTTCCCTGTTTCAGACTGTTCAGTCACCGGGCTGTGACCTGCAAAGGCGTCTTTCATCCTGCCTAGTCGCGGTAGCGCTTGAGCAGATCTTGATAGGCATCGATGCGTCGATCGCGAAGAAACGGCCAGATGCGCCGCACGTTCTCGCTGCGCTGCAGATCGATGTCGGCCATCAGTACGGTCGGCTGGTCGGTGACCGCTTCGGCGAGATACTCGCCCTGCGGACCACAAACAAAGCTCGACCCCCAGAACTGGATGCCGGCGCCGCCGGTGGGCGATGCTTCGAAGCCGGTCCGATTGCAGCTCAGTACAGGCAGGCCGTTGGCCACGGCGTGGCCACGGTGGCTGAGAATCCAGGCCTGACGCTGACGCTGTTTTTCGTCGTCCGGGTCGTTCGGATCCCAGCCGATGGCGGTCGGGTAGAGCAGCAGCTCAGCGCCGGCCAGGGCCATCAAGCGTGCCGCTTCTGGGTACCACTGATCCCAGCAGACCAGAACGCCGAGACGGCCGACCGAGGTGTCGATCGGCTCGAAACCGAGGTCACCCGGAGTGAAGTAGAACTTCTCCAGAAAGCCCGGGTCATCGGGAATATGCATCTTGCGATAGCGGCCGAGCAGCCGACCGTCGCGCTCCAGCACGATGGCCGTGTTGTGGTAGAGACCGGGTGCACGGCGCTCGAACAAGGACGCCACAATCACCACCACATGCTTGGCCGCCAGGGCGCCAAGCCGCTGGCTGGATGGCCCGGGAATGGGCTCGGCGCGATCAAACTCGCTGACGTCCTCGTGTTGACAGAAATAGGCACCGTTGTGCAGCTCTTGCAGCAAAATCAGCTCGGCACCGTTCGCCTTCGCTTCCGCGACCCGCTGTTCGATACGCGCCAGATTGGCGTCGGTGCTGCCCTGATCGGTCTCCTGAATCAAGGCCACGCGCAGAGATGCTTTACTCACAATCGACCCTCTAACAAGCTGCTGAGACCTCTTCCTGGAGGTTTTCAGCGCAAACGGTCGCGGCATAACCGCGCCACCTTTGTCGGAAATCAATCACGTGCGTGCTTGCTTTCCGGGCGCGCCATTCTAATCGCGCGATTTCAGGCTGCTGAAACAAATCTCAGCACCTGCTAACGATGTCTTCGGCAACCGCCAGCTGCCGGTTAGCTCAGCACACCCTGCGGCAACTGCATGGTGATGCAATGCAGGCTGCCGTTCTGCCAGATCAGGGGGCGGCAGGGCACGCCCACGATGTCGCGTCCTGGATAGGCCTTGGCCAGGACATCAGCCGCTGCGCGGTCAGCCGGATCACCGTAGCTCGGGTACAGCACGGCACCGTTGACGATCAGGTAATTAGCATAGCTTGCTGCTAGTCGTCGGCTTTCATCGTAGATGGGGGCGGCCCAGGGCATTTCCAGCAGTTCGTAGGGCTGGCCTTCAGCGTTCCGCAAGGCAGCCAACTGCGCGGCCATAGCAGTCAGCTCTTCGTGATGCTTGTCGTCGGGTTGTCGGCAGCCTTGAAAGACGATCCGCGACCCAGGCGCAAATCGGGCCAACGTGTCGATGTGGGCATCGGTGTCATCGCCATCCAGGTAGCCGCGGTCCAACATCATGATTTCCGGCGTGCAGAGGTACTCGCGCAGCGCGGCAGTTAGTGATTGGGCATCCCGCTCTGGGTGTCGCTGATGCAGGCAGGCCCAGGTGGTGAGCAGTCGGCCGGCACCATCGGATTCCACAGCACCGCCTTCCAGTGCAAAGTCAACCGGCGCGTGAGAGCAGCGCGGCGAAAACAGGCCAAGCTCAAAACAGCGCGACACCAGGGCATCGTCCTGTTCTGCGCGATACTTGCCGCCCCAACCGGTGAATCGAAAATCGAGCAGATGAAACCGGCGGTCGCCGCTGCCTGTGTCAATCAGGGTGATTGGACCGGAATCACGCAGCCAGGTATCGTCATAGGCCAGCTCCAGCCAGCGGATTCGACCGAGGTCGATGCTGGTGCCAGCGTGTTCGCACAGCAGGCTCTCAGCGTGTTGTCGAAGCGCGGCATCGCGGACACAGATCACGACCGGTTCGAAGCGAGTGATGGCGGCGACCAGGGCGACATAGGTGGTTTCCACCTCGGCCAGTCGTGGTGCCCAATCCGTGCCGTCGTGCGGCCAGGCGATCATCACCCCGGATTGCGCTTCCCATTCAGCGGGAAAGCGCAGTGCCGCCGAGCTCACTGTCCGCTGACCGCTTTGGGGCCGGTTTCGTATTTGGAGGTGCGCTTCAGCACCGCGCTCACAACGTGGTTGTGCTCGAAGTAAACCGAGAACTCGGCATAGTCCCAGCGGGTAATGGGCGGATGCTGAGGGCTGCCGCCGCCGACCGGGGCGTGGATCTGGGTCGGCTTGCCAAACTTTCTTTCGACCTGATCCTTCAGCTCACCGCGCTTGGGCAACTCGATGTCCTTGCGCGCTTCAACACGTTCAATCAGCAATACATCGGCCTGAGCTGGAGCAGCCCAACCGATAGTTCCGACAACAAAGAAGGCGATCGATAGCACACAAGCCTGACGCAGCATGGACGTTCTCCTGAAGCGAAACGGGCGGAAACCGCGCCAAGTGTACGCTTTGTGACGGGTTTAGGCAGAAAAATGCAGGGCGCAGATAGCAAAAAGGCCGCTGAAGCGGCCCTTGCTGATCTGTGGCTGGTCGCTTAGCGCTGACGAGCCTTGAAGCGCGGATTGCTCTTGCAGATCACGAACACTTTGCCACGACGGCGCACAACCTTGCAGTCGCGGTGACGGCTCTTGGCCGATTTGAGAGAAGACAGAACTTTCATGACAACGCCCGAGGATTGCTGGAATCAAGCGCGCGAGTATAGCGGCTTTTCTTTCCGCCTTACAAGCACTTATCCGCCAAGGCTGGTCCAATCAGCGGACGCGCTGGATTCCCTTGCGTGGGAATGACACTTGGTTGGCCGTCGATGTGGTGGCGACTCGATTGGCGATCATCGGCGCGCTTGCTGTCCCGTCAGCCCCGTGCGGATTCAGGGATCAGACGGCGAGGTCGGCGCCGGCCTGCCGACCGAGATTCGGCAGCCGGGCGCTGATAGCCGGCGCAGCCCTTCGAGCGGACTTCACGCAATATACACATTGTTGCTTGCCAGGTTGAGAGCGTTCTATGTGCACCGCGCCGAGTCGACTGAGTCGTCTACTGATTGCTTTCCTGGCACTGCTTGCGGGCAGCACCGCGTGGGCAGCCGAGCTTGCCGTGCCCAACAGCCACCCACGGCTCTGGTTCGGCAACCCGGATCGTCTCAGTCAGGCGCAAGCGTATTTTCAAACGACCCCATTCGTTCCGGCTGGATCTGATCCCACCTCACTGAACTATCAGCGCGCCTTGCGCGGGCTGATGACCGGCAATGACAGCGACTGCGATCTTGCGGTGAGCTATCTGGCCGACTGGGAAGTGAGTGGCAACTTTCGCGACGCGGTGCGACAGCAGGGCGATTCGCTGCTGCTGATCTACGACTGGTGCCACCATCGCCTTAGCGGTGCTCAGATAACAAACTTGGTCGCTCGCTGGAATGGCTATCTGGACCAGGAGAATTCCGACGGGTTTGCCAACATCGACTCCTCGGCGAACAACTACTTCTGGGGCAGGGTGCGTAACAACCTGTTGTGGGGTATCACCAGCATGGGCGAGAACCCGCGCGCGCAGGAATACATCGACAACGCCCTGGACATTCGTTTCAGCACCCTGTTTGCCGATTGGTACAGCGATTTCGGCCGCGGTGGCGTTTTTGCCGAGGGCGGCGATTACGGCGTGGCCATGCTTGCCTATCCACTGATCGCCTTTCAGTCGGCCGCCGACTATGGCCTCGATCCTTATACCCAGACGGATTTCTTTCGCGAGGCACTCTATGCCCTGATCTACGGCACCACCCCAGGCGCGACCAGCATTACCGGCGCCTTCAGCGGCGGCCACTTGTTGTTTCCATTCAATGACGACGAGCATTTTCGTGACGGCAGCGCGATCAATATTCGTGACTACCTAGGTGACTTTGCTCGGGCGATGGGTCAGCGCAGTCCTGACAGCGGCAATGCCCGCCACATACGCGCCTGGCTGGCCGAGACCGGTGCCGGCCGACAATGGCTGTTCGATGCCCTGGGCGGCACCGGCGATTCTGCCTGGCTGCAGGAGTTGCCGCTTGACTACTACGCGCCCGGTTCGCAAGTCATGGACATGCGCAGCTCACACGACGCGCAGGCCATGCAGGTCCACCTGCAATTGGGAACGCCCGGCGGCGTGCAGCATCGTCATCGCGATGGCGGCAGTTTTCAGATCTGGCGCCGAGGTCGGTGGTTAAGTCGCGAGTCGGTCGGCTACGCCGAGCGCCTGGCCGGCTTCAACGGCGTCGGCACTATCGATACCGAGGAAGCCCCGGCGCACAATGGGCTGTTGTTTCAAGGCCGCTCCACCGCCTCCTGGATCGGACGCGGACCGCATGTGATCCCCGACGGGGAAGACACCGGCGAACAACCGCTGGGTTTGCCGAGAGTCGTTCGCCTGCAGCATCATCCCGAATTCGCTTACATCGCCGTGGACTACTCGAAGGCCTACCGAAACCCGGTGGGCACGCGGGTGGATTGGCCATACGCCGATCGGGCGCTACGCGAATTTCTGTTCATTCGCCGGATGCAGGCACTGGTGATTCTGGATCGCATGCGCGCCAGCGGTGACTCTCAGCTTCCCTTCTACGGCACCGCCAACTGGGTGCTGCGTGATCGTCCCCTGGCGGCGCAAATCCCTGCTGAACAGGTCGTTCGGACCTTTGTCATGCATTTTGAGACAGCGCCGATCAGCAATGGCAATCGACTCAGCGCGACCGTTGGCGATCAGGTCGTCGATCTGCACACCTTGTTGCCGAGCCTGCCCAGTTTTCGCATCGTCGATGAAGACGTCGGCGGGACTCCAGCCGCCGGCCAGTACCGCCTTGAGCTGGACAGCAGCGGCAGCGTTGAGAGCTACTTCCTCAACGTAATCAGTGGACGCGACATTGCGGAGGGCGAAACCAGTGTGGCATTGAGCGACCTGGGCGACCGCTGGTCGATTCAAATGAATCACCCCAGCCGTGGTAGCGCGACGGTGGTGCTGCACAAGGGCATGGATTCAACCCTGGGTTCGGTCAGACTCGGAGAAGCGGCGACTCACTCGCTGTATTCGGGTGTTCAGGGCATTCAGGTCACCACGGACGGACCGCTGTGGGAATCGCTGCCAGTGGATCGGATCTTCATCGGCGGTTTTGAGGCCTTGTAGTCGGCGCTGCTGAGACTGGCGACTGGCTAATCGTCATCACCGTCGTCTATGCGCGGAATGGCCGCGGCCAAAGCATCGCCCTGCAAGTAGTCGATTCCAAGGTTCCACAGACTGGACACCGATTTCATGCTTTCGACGCCGACCACCAGCAGTCGGCGACCACTGCCACGCCATTCGGTGATGAGGTCCGACAGTTGCGCACCGGCAGTCTGGATGGCGCCATGCGGCAAGCTGAGCAGACTGATCGGAGCGCCCAGCAGGTCGTGCAGGGCCATGACGCTGCCGCTGTGGTCGTATCCGGCCACATTCATGCCCAGAGCGGTCAGATGACGCAGGGTTTCGACATGCTGACCTGAGCGAATATCCTCGACGTCGACCTCCAACAGCAGGTCGCCAACCGCATCAGGGCGACGCTGCCGCTCAGCCTTGAGCCAGGCCAGCTGACGCTCATCGAAGGCACCCAGATCGACCGGCACCATGATGTTGGCGGCCAAGCCTTGACGGCGTCGATCATCCAGCGTCTCGATGGCATGGAACAGGGCCATCCGATCAAGGATGGAAAGTTGCTCCTGCTCCCGGGCCAACTCGAGATACTGCGGTCGTGGGTAGCCCTCCAGAGGATTGCGCAGGTCCGCCAGCTTGCAGATCAGACTGAAGTGCGCCTGCTCACCTCGCAATTGCAGCATCGGTTGAAATTCAAAGCGCGGCCGGCTGCCTCGGGCGAGATCCTTCAAGGCCTGGGTAATGACCATGATGCGTTCAGGGGCCAACGCGGAGGGGTCGCGTGACAGCACGCCTTCGGCACGCCCTGTGCCCAGCCTGCGTGCCATGGCCAAGGCGGCAAAGGCCTGCTGCACCCAACGCTCGGCACTGATCACGCCCTGCGTCGGCGGGAGTGAAAAGCCAATCGATATGCTAAGGGAAAGCGATTCTTCGCCGGCAACAAAGGGCGCTCCGGCCACCGCGGTCAGCAGGTCGGCCACCAGGGATTCCAATTCGGCGCGCTGATTGCGGCTGACCATCAGACCAAAGCCCAGCTCCTCCCATAGCGAATAGCTGTCCTCGGGGGCCAGCTGGGAGGCGATGCGATTGGCGACTTCGCGCTCCAGCGCGTGAGTGCCGGCCAGTCCGAGCTTTTCGCGCAGGGCGGGCGCATCGTCGATACGCAGGGCCAGTAGCAGGTGCCAGGCATCGTCGGTACGCTGCAGGCACTCGCTGAGTGCACTGAGGAAATCCGATCGGCGCAGTCGGCCACTGGCACTCTCCGAGCGTGGACGAAGTTGACGGTTAAGTACCCGGGCGCGCTTGACCCGCGAACGTACTGCCGCAATCAGCGCCTGTGGCCGCACCGGCTTGGCCAGAAAGTCGTCGCCACCGGCGCGCAAGGCGGCGTTGCGGGCGTTCGGACGGTCTTCGCCCGAAAGAAAAACGATCGGCAACAGAGGCGCTATGTCGCTGCTGCGCAGCGCCTGAACCACGGCTATACCGTCCTGATCGGGCATGTGCAGATCAAGCAGCACCAGATCGGGTCGAAATCGCTTCACCACGGCAAGCACGCCGGTGGTTTCCGCCAGTTCCTCCACCACCATGCCGACCTTGCGCAGGATGGCCGAACACAGCATTCGCGTCTCGCGATCGTCGTCGATCAGCAGCACCCGAAACGGTTCGACATCCTGCTGCAGCAACCAATCCACCAGCGCTTGCCCGAGCAGAGGATCGGTACTGCGTTCAACGAACCAGTCGGCGCCGCCGATCAGGGCGTCGAGGCGCTCCTTGGGTCGGCCAAAGGTGGCGAGCAAGACATTGCCGGCAGGAATGCCAGACAAACTCAGCTTGCCTAGCATCTCGGCGATCGCTGTGCTCAGGGCGGCAGGCACCACCGTGGCATCTGGCACTTCTTCCCGCACCGCTTCAACCCATTGTTCGGCGCGCTCAAAGCGGCGCAGGCGCCCGCCAACGTCGGCCAATGCCGCTGACAGATTGGCGTACATCGACTCGCCGCCGCCCAGCAGGTCCACGCACAAGGGTGCGCGCCCCGACTTCAAGCCGCGTGAAGACTCGCCCATGCCTGCCTCCGCCGGAAATGGTAGTTAATGATAGGGGAGGGTAGTTGAAATAGGAGTTCACGGACCAGCAATCGACGATATTCTGCGAGTCGCGCCGCATTCGGGCTTGCTCGAAAGCGGACACTGTCTGTTCAAGTCCGAGCATCGTCCGCGAAGAGAGTGTGTCGCGATCGCCTAAGGCCTTGATTACATTGGCAGCGCCAACTGGCATGGATGCTGCTTTCCGACCTGCCAAGGGCCAAGGCGGGCCAGACACCAGGGACCATGTACGTGCTCGAAGACCTTCGATTTGCCCTGCGCAGCCTGTGGCGTGCTCCCAGTTTCAGCGCTTTGGCGATCACCGTGCTGGCGCTGGGCATCGGTGCCAGCGTGGCGATGTTCGGCGCAGTCAATGCCCTGCTGCTCAACTCGGTGCCGTATCCGGCGGCGGATCGGCTGGTGATGGTGTCGGATATCGGTCCGGATGGCGCTGAGTCGCCAATGGCCTTCGGCAGTTTTCGCGAGATTGCGGCGCGCAGCCAGTCGCTCGCCGCTGCCGCGGTGATGCGCGACTGGTCGCCGGCCCTGGTCGGCAGCTTCGAACCCGAGCAACTACAAGGCCAACGCGTCAGCGCCGAATATTTTCATGCATTGGGGGTCTCGCCGCTACTCGGCAGCGGTTTCGATGCCGCCGCCGATCGCCCTGGCGGGCGCAAACTGGTGGTGGTGAGCGACGCGCTGTGGCAGCGTCGCTTTGCCGCCGATCCCGGCCTGATTGGAGCTGAGATAGACCTCGACGGTCAGGGCCATCGGGTGGTCGGCATCATGCCGGCGGGCTTCAAGGATGTGCTGGCGCCCGGCAGTGAGGTCTGGACCTTGTTGCAGTACGACAGCGCCTTGCCCGCCGATGGCCGCGAATGGGGCAAGCATCTGCGCATGGTGGCGCGCTTGCAGCCTCACGCTTCGGAGTCCTCGTTCGGCACGGAATTGCTGCAGATCGGCGCCGAACCAGATCCGGCGTTCGTCCGACCCTCGCATGCCACGCTAGAACACTTGCTGGTCGGCCGCTTGCAAGAACAGCTCACTCGCTCGGTGAAACCCGGTGTGCTGGCGGCGTTCGGCGCGGTGCTGCTGTTATTGCTGATCGCCTGCGTCAATGTGGCCAACCTATTGCTGGTGCGCGGTTCGCAGCGCAGCCGCGAGTTCCAGGCACGCGCCGCCTTGGGGGCCAGTCCGGCACGCCTGATTCGACAACAGCTGGTCGAGGTGTTAAGTCTGGCCGTGCTGGGTGGCGCGCTGGGGGCGGCGCTGGCCCAAGTGGCGCTTGGCCTGTTGGGCGCCTACACACCGTTCGAGATCAGCGCGGGTGCCGAGTTCACCGTCGATTTGCAGGTGCTCGTATTTGCCTTTGCAACGTCGATTTCGGTGGGGCTGCTGGTGGGGTTGTGGCCGGCGTTTCGGGTCGCTCGTTTGGCTGGACGAGGCGGGCTGCTGCCGGTGGGGCAGCGTGTGGTCGGCCATCAGCGCCGGGCGCGCAATTCGCTGGTGGTAGTGGAAGTCGCCCTGGCGGTGGTATTGCTGGTCAGTGCCGGTCTCCTGATGTTCAGTCTCAACCGCTTGTTCGCGATCGATGCCGGCTTCAACCCCAACGGGTTGCTCAGCCTGCAGCTCAATGCCAGCGGTGCGCGCTATGCTGATGATGCCACTGTCGAACGCTTCTACGTCGACGCGCTGCGCGTAGCGCGTCAGGTCGCCGGTGTGGAGTCGGCGGCCTACACCAATCAGCTGCCAATGAGTGAGGACCTTGATCAGTTCGGCACCTTGTTTGAGTCGCTGGCGGACGATGCCGCACCCGCGCAGTACAACACACTGCGTTACGCTGTCAGTCCCGGCTATTTCGACACCATGGGCATTCCGACCGTGCTCGGTCGCGGCTTGTCCCGCGAGGACTCGATCGAGTCGCCGCCTTCGGTGGTGATCAGCCAATCGTTGGCGCGCAAGCGCTTCGGCGCGGCGAATCCGATCGGACAACGGCTGCGCATTGGTGGCGACCCCAACACGCCTTGGTTCACGGTTGTGGGGGTGGTGGCGGATGTAAAACAGGCGTCGCTGACCGCCTCGCAGGTCGACGCCGTCTACGTCAGCAGCGCCCAATGGCATTACGCCGATCGGGTTCGCTCATTGGTGGTGCGCCATCGCGGCGACCAGCAGGACATCGCCACCCGCATGCGTCAGGCGATATGGAGTGTCGACGCGCAACTGCCCATCGGGCGCGTGGCCAGCCTGGACCAATTGCTGGCCGATACTGCCAAGGAGCGCCGGTTCGCCTCGGTCATCTTCGCTGCCTTCGGACTGGCCGCACTCATGCTGGCGGCGATGGGCATCTACAGCGCCTTGTCGGTGAATGTGGCCGAGCGTGGCAACGAGATTGGCCTCCGTGTCGCGCTTGGTGCCCGTGCCTCGGTCATTGTGCGCTGGGTGTTGACACAGGCGATGGCACTGGTCGGGCTCGGCATCCTGTTCGGCCTGCTGCTGGCCAGTGCGTCGACGCGCGCGCTGGAGAGTCTGCTGTTTGGCATCAGCGCAACTGACCCCACCATTTTTGTGCTCAGTGCAGCGCTGCTCGGCCTGATCGGGCTACTGGCCTGCATCGCACCGCTATGTCGTGCCCTGACAGTTGACCCGGCGCAGGCTTTGCGCTGGGAATGACCCACGGTCGACCGAACTGTACGCCGTCTCCCGGCGAAAGCCTGCTACTGTCCGAGGAAATCGTTCGGGCCGATTGTTCGAGGCCTCACGGCCTCGTCACCCCGGCGCAAGCCGGGGCCGCTCGACTCTCGAGAAGGGTGACTGAAGTACGGAAAGATCAACATGGATCCCGTGTTGCGATGGGATGACGTTGGCTTGAGGATGAGTCATGCGGCGCGATCCTGCCGTTACACACAAGGCAAACGAACAGCGAGAGCTTAACAATGATAGACCTGCCTTTCTCTGCCGCCTGCGAGCGCAATCGGGGGCCCATCCTCGAGCAACTCAACGGATTCTTCGTTGATCGTCGTCGGGTACTGGAGATTGGCAGCGGTACCGGTCAACACGCCGCGTTCATTGCCGCCGCCATGCCGCGGCTGAGCTGGCAGTGCAGCGATCGTCCTGATTATCTGCCGGGTCTGCGCGCCCGCCTGCAGCAGGCTGCCCTTGACAATACCCCGCCGCCAATCGAGCTTGATGTTATGGACGCGGCTTGGCCGGATCAGACGTTCGATGCGCTGTTCAGCGCCAACACCCTGCACATCATGGCCTGGGCTGAAGTGGAGCGATTGTTTTCCTGCCTGCCCGAGGTCTGTGCCGATGACGCCAAGCTTGCGATCTACGGACCATTCAATATCGATGGCCGCTTCACAAGCGATAGCAACGCTACGTTCGATGCCTCGTTGCGCCAGCGCGCGCCGCATATGGGCATCCGCGATATCGGCGCGGTCAATGCCTTGGCCGTAAAGGCGGGATTTCGACTGTGCGCCGACCACCCGATGCCGGCCAACAATCGTCTGCTGTTCTGGCGTCGTGGCTGACTTGCACCCGACGCAGCACTGCAAATGCAAAGGAGTGCCCGTCGCCGCCCGGGGTGAGGTGAGCTTGCTTGGTACGGTCGATCAGAACAAAGCCGCGCCCGCATCGGCAATGTCTTTGGGCGCGCGGCGAACAACGGGCAGGCCGGTGCAATGCTGGGGGCCGTGAGGCGCGAGGCCGCCGATCACCGCAATGGCTCCTGCGACCCAGGCGCGCGAGGCATCCTGGGTGCCAGGTGAACATCCGACCGTCGAGTTTAACCGCAACTTCAGCATGGACCTGCTATCACCTTAGTCATTGGGTCAGCGTGCCAAGCAGCTCTGATGAGCTCACAACAACGCCGGTAACCATCGCGATGGATTGAGTGCAGACGTGCTCTCCATCGGCCCCGCACGCAGGGTGCCCAGAGGCGGCCGCATCGACAAGCGGCCATGGGCTTCGTCTGCGAAGAGCGCGACGCGAAGGCAGAACGGTCGCACGGTCATTCACCGCTACCACGTATCGCGTGCTTCGCCGACTATCTCGCGCTCACTCGCAAGCCCGCTTGCGTCTTGCAACGCAGGACTTGTGTTGGAGTCATTGGGTCAATCATGCCGGCAAAGAAATCGATCAAGATCCTACTCGCCATCAAACGTCCGCTGATTCGGCTGGGGTTGGTGCGTCTTGTGTCTGAATCACTCCCGCGGGCCAAGGTGATCTCGGTTGACAACGGCAGCGAAGCGATGCGCAGCATCGTGTCGATGAATCCGGATGTGGTCGTCGCCGAACCCGAGATCGTGGTCGAAGAGGGCTTCGAGCTGCCGAACGAGTCGCCGGATTACCGCTTGCTGTTGATCTCGCCAAGACAGCATGTCGGGGTCGAATACATTCCCGGACTGGAACTCGCCTGCGCGCATTTGTGTGACGGGGCCTCGGAAGCTGTATTGATTGATGCCATTCAGCGGGTCAGCGACTGCAGCTATCCTAGCTCCGAAGACTGTCAGGCCAGCGACTGTCCACTGAGAAAGACCCTGCTACCGATGGCCACGGGCCTGAGCCGGCGGCAGGAGCAGGTGTTCATACTTATCAGCGAAGGATTACAACCCAAAGACATTGCCGAACGTTTGAAGATCTCGGTCAAGACGGTGGAGTCCTACCGCGACCAGATCAAGCAGAAGCTCGAACTCCCCGACGCGAGATCCGTGTTTGAGTTCGGCGTGCTATGGCGTCGCGGCTATGGCGGGCTGCCTGAGCCCGATGAAGGCTCGGCCAATGAGAGCCAGCTCTCGGCAAAGACCGAGGCGGGCAAGGGGCGGTCGAAAAAGTAGCCCTGGGCCAAGGTGTAGCCCAGTGCCTGCAACCTTTCGGCCTGAAACGCTGTCTCCACGCCTTCGGCGATCAGGCTGACTTCCAGATCGTTGGCAATGGTCAGGGTGGCATTGACCACCGATAGATCCCGCCTGCTTTGCAGCAGACCGGAAACAAACGAGCGATCAAGTTTGATCTGGGTAATGGGCAGCTGCCGCAGGTGCGAGAGCGACGAATAGCCGGTACCGAAATCGTCTATCGACACACCGAAGCCGTGCTCGCGCAACAGAGCGAGCTGCTGCACTACCTGTGCCGGATTGCGCATCACGCTGCTTTCGGTCAGTTCCAGGTCGATGTCACGGGGCGGGATCTGGCAGCGCTCGGCGACGCCGGCCAGAAAGGCAATGAAGCCATCGTCTTCCAGCTGCTTGCAGGACATATTGATTGCCAATCGCAGGTCTGTGCCGCCCGATGAGCGCCATTGATGCCACTGCTGGCAGCTTTCTTCGATCACCAATTTGCCCAAGGCGTGAATCAGTCCGCTTTCCTCGGCCAGACCGATGAACTCGCCGGGATCGATCCGACCAAGATCCGGGTCCTGCCAGCGCGCCAGTACTTCGGCACCAATCAGGCGGCGGCTCTGAAGGTCGACTTGGGGCTGGAAATGCAGTTCGATCCGCCGCTCGCGGATAGCCCGCTCCAGCCGCACTTCGAGCGAGGCACGGCGCTGGATGCGCTGGCTCATTTCGGGCTGATAGGCGGCGAATCGCAGGCCATTGCGCTTGGCCTCGTGCATGGCTGTTTCGGCACTGAGCAGCAGCGCCTCACCATCCGTGCCATCGAACGGAAAGCTCGAGGTGCCAATGCTGGCCGACAGATTTAAAGCAACGCCCGACAAGGTCAGCGACTGGTTCAGCGAGAGTGCCAATCGCTCGGCGATCAGTGCCGCCGCCAGCGGATCGGCCGAGCCGGCGATCACGGCAAACTCGTCGTCACCCAGACGAGCAATATGCTCGCCGGCCCGCAGCACCCGCTTCATTCGATTGCCTACTTCCACCAGCACCTGATCGCCCACGCTCAACCCGCGCGTGTCGTTGATCTGTTTGAATCGGTTGAGGTCAACTACCAGCACACTGAACACTTCGCTGTCGCCGGCACAGTTCTCGATCTCCCGCTGCAACGAACGGTGGAAGTGGCTGCGGTTGGATAGCCCAGTCAGCGGATCGAACAGGGATAGCTGAGCCTCGGCGACCTGATCCCGGCTTTGGTTCTCCACCTGCTGGATGATTCCGATCAGTTTGAGCACCTCGCCGTTGCTATCGGTGACACCGCGGGCCCGCTCCAGCAGTCGACGGGTGCCGATGCCATCCACGGACACCGAGTAATTCACTTCGTACTCGTCGCCGGAGATCAGTGCGTGATTGCGCAAGGTCTGCAGTATCACTCGATCGGCGGGCAATACGTGGCTCAGCAACAGGTTCTGACCATCGTCAATCAATGAGGCGCCCTGATCTAGACCGAGTAACTCACGCGCTCGGGTGCACGCCTGCAGTCGATTCGAGGGTGACAGCTCCCAGCAGCCCAGACCCGACAGGGCTCGCAGCTCCTCGCCGGCCTGCTGATGCTGCCGCAAGCGCTGAAGCTCCGCTTGCAGCAGCTGACGTTCGCGCTCGTGATAGGCCTGCAAGGCAAGCCCCACCTCCAGTGCACTGAAGGTCGGCAGCTGTTCGACCGCGACCGAAATATCCCGTCCACATTGCAACGCACCGCGTTTCGCCAGGGCGAGCAGATCGCGAATCACCCGCCCGATTCCTTGCGCCAGAATACCGGCGGCTACCTTGTTGCGCTGACACTCTTCTCCCAGCAAGCGCAGTTGATCGAACCGACGCTGTGCCGGCGCGACTGCCAGCAATAGGTCGCGGTAATGGGCAAGAGCAGGGCAAAGGGAATCGAGAGCTGCTTGTTGCAGGTCTGGCGCGTCAGCCAGGAGCAACTCCTCAACGCGAGGGATCGAGGCTTCGACGCTGGCCATCGAGGCCATTTCACTCAGCTGGTAGAGCGCTTCGCGCTCGGCCTCATTGGGGTCGCCGCAGGTCTGGATTCGCTGGCTCAAGGGCGCTGGGCCTTTTTCATTCTCAACACCGAAGGCTCTGAGCCGCTTGCGCCTGCTTCGATTCTCGATGTTGGCATGCAGATGACTCGGCTTCCGGCGATGATCATCAACCCGGCTATTCCTATGGCCTGTTGCATCCGGCCGCGAGAACCGCAGCCGCACCCTGCGAAAGGCACAGCCCGGCATTCGGCTGCCCACTGCAGGCACGGCCGCCGAATGAGGTTAGGCAGGCCCGATCAAACGCGAAATAGGGGATTGACGGTGAGAGTCCGAACGCTGCCCGGCAGTCGGCCGCGCTCGCTTCAATCGCCCTCGAAAAATGCGACGGCGCCGGTTTCCAGCGAGTAATCCGCACCGACAATCTTCAGTTCGCCAGCCAGATGCAGGCCTTCGAGCAGAACGGAAGACTGCCGTAGCTGGGCCACGGTGGCGCGTACATTGGCGCGCACCGCGTTTTGCATCAGTTCGGCCTCGTCGTGACATTCGCAGCCGCTGACCAGACTGGTCAGGGTAGGGCGGATGCGGTCGACAATGGCATGAATGCCCGGCGAGGCTTCGGACGGGTTGGCGATGTAATCCAGAGTCGCGCGGATGGCGCCACAATTGGAGTGGCCCAGCACCACTACCAGTTTCACTCCAAAACGATCGACGGCGAATTCAATGCTGCCGATCTGCGAGGGGGCAGCGATATTGCCGGCCACCCGAATCACAAACAGATCCCCCAGGCCTTGATCGAACACGAACTCGGCCGGCACGCGCGAATCCGAGCAGCCCAGGATCACCGCAAACGGATGCTGTGCCCGCGCCTGTTCGGAGCGCTGCGCATGACTTAACAAGGCGTCCAGACTTACTACATGCTGCACGAAGCGGGCATTGCCCTCGCGCAGTCGCGCGAGGGCTTGGTCGGCACTGAGGTAACGGTCCATCGAGGCAGCTCAGGCGTGCGCCTGGGTTGGACCCATTCCGCGGCCACTCGCACGCACGGGTTCGATGGCGCTGCCGCTAGCATCGCTCTCGGCGGCGCGAATAATCTCGGGCAGATCGGTTTCGCCCTTGATCTGCGGGAAGCGAGCACGCTCCATGCGGCGGATGGCGAAATGCATCCAGGCCAGAGCCGCGGCCACCAGTACGAACAGCAGCATGAAGCAGCTGGTCCACACACCGATCAGATCATTCATGGCGCCGAAGGCGATCGGTAGTACAAAACCGCCCAGTCCACCGATCAGGCCGACGATGCCGCCCACCGAGCCGACATGATCCGGGTAGTACACCGGAATATGCTTGTACACCGCGGCCTTGCCCAGCGACATGAAGAAGCCCAGCACAAACACCAGGACGGTGAAGGGAATCACGCCAATCGCCAGGGTGAAGGCGATATCACCCTGAATACCGTGCACCACATAGTTGGTGGACGGATAGCTCAGGATGAAGCAAACGATGGCGGAAACGCTGAAAGTCCAGTACATCACCGCGCGTGCGCCGATCTTGTCCGACAACCAGCCACCGACGATGCGAAACACACTGGCCGGAATCGAGTACATGGCGGCAATCATGCCGGCAGTCGCCACATCAAGCCCGTACACGCCGATCAGATAGCGCGGCAGCCATAGCGCCAAGGCGACAAAGGCGCCAAACACGAAGAAGTAGTACAGCGAAAAGCGCCAGACCTGAATATTCTTCAACGGCGCCAGCTGATCGATGAAGCCCACCGGTTTGTGGCCGGCGACCTTACGCGCAGTGTGGCTGGGATCGTCCTTGGTCAACAGGAAGAACAGGACAGCAGTGACGGCGATGGCAATCGCCCACAGCTCGGCCACCCGTTGCCAACCCGCGGCCACCATCACCATCGGTGCCAGCAGCTTGGTGACCGCGGCGCCGACATTACCGGCACCGAAGATACCCAGCGCCGTGCCTTGTTTTTCCTTCGGAAACCACTTCGACACGTAGGCGATGCCGACCGAAAATGAACCCCCGGCGATGCCCACGAACAGCGCTGCAATCAGAAAGCCAGGGTACGTACTCACCTGGGTCAGCGCCCAGGTCGCCGCGGCGGCAGCCAGCATGACCAAGGTCATCACGATCCGACCGCCGAACTGATCGGCCCAGATGCCGAGGGCCAGGCGGCTCAAGGAGCCGGTCAGGATAGGCATTGCGATCAACAAACCAAACTGGGTGTCGTTCAGACCGAGCTCGGCCTTGATGCGAATGCCGATGATGGAAAAGATCGTCCATACCGCGAAGCAGACGGTGAACGCGAAGGTGCTGACCCACAACGCGGCTTGTTGTTGTCCTTTCGGGACGGTGGCGGCTTGCATGTCGAAACTCCTGCAATGAGAGAAATTTCCGTAGCGCCGAATTGCAGCTAGTTAAGCCCCTCCCCCTGGTGGGGGAGGGGTGGGGAGAGGGGCAAGTTGCCTGTACCCCTCTCCCCCAACCCCTCTCCCGCAAGGGGAGAGGGGAGTAAAGCGCTAAGTCGTCGCTGAATTTACGATTGAGGTGGTTGATGTCCTCGTATAGCCCCTCCCCCTGGCGGGCGAGGGGTTGGCGAGAGGGGGCTGGCAGATCGTCGCTGGTTGATTCCTAACTCAAAGCGCCGCATCCAACCCTTCGACTGAATACCGCGCCATCAGGGATTCAACATACTGTTTCATCGCGCTATGTCTTTGAGCCAGATCAAGTCGCAGCGCGATATCGCTTTGCACCTGATCCAGGTCAAGCAGGGCGCCTTTTTCCAGCGCCAACACCTCAACGATGTGATGGCCAAAGCGCGATTCCACTGGCAGGCCGGCAAGGCCAGGTTTCAACCGAAACACCTGGCGCTCGAACTCCGGGGTGGTCTGCCCGCGCTCGATCCAGCCAAGCTCGCCGCCTTGCTCCTTCGAGGGGCAGGCCGAGAAGCGCATCGCGTATTCGGCAAAGCGCTCCGGATGGGCCTTCAATTCGGCCAGATCGTGCTCAGCCCGATCGCGGCTGGCGAGTCGCGCTTCGATATCGTCGGGAGCAGCGGGATACAGGATATGGCGCAGCTGCACTCGATCAGGCGCGCGGAAGTGTTCTCGGTTCTGTTCGAAGTAGTGTTGACAAGCCTCGCTGGTAGCTGGCCTGACCAGGTCGAACACTGGCTCCAGCAACACCCGAGTGGCGGCCTCCTCAGCACTCTCACCAGGCTCGGCGTGGCGCGTGCCGTCGATCGACAGGCGCGCTGTCTCCAGTTGTAGCAGGCGTTGTACCACCAAGGCCTCGGCAGCAGCTCGCCAGGATTCCTCCGGCCGAATCGCTGGGTGATGCTGCATTTCCTGGCCGATCGCCTGTTCGCTGATCGGCTGACCTTCGACGAACACCCGCGCCTTCGGCGGCGGCGGAACCGCGGTGCGGCCGCCGCTTTCAAATGCGTGGTCGGCGTGATCGTGCTTGACTGGCCCGTCGACCAGCCGAATCGGCAATTCGCGTGCTGGGCTGCCCATACACTTAGTTCCCCTGGCCGTAGTGGATGACCGGCTGGCGCTTGCGCACCACCTGATAGGGCCGGCTCAGGTAGGACACCGGCAGGCTCCAGATGTGCACCAGGCGGGTGAACGGGAAGATGAAGAACAGCAGCATGCCGAGGAATACGTGGCTCTTGTAGATCCAGTGGGCGTCGGCGATGTACTCGGCCGCACCCCAGCGGAAAGTCACGATGTGCTGCGCCCACTCCGCCAGTTTCACCATCTGCACGCCATCCATATGGCCCGAGGACACCACAATCGATGCCATGCCCAACAGGAGTTGCGCGTAGAGCAACGCCAGCACGAGGATGTCGCGACCACTGGAGTTGGCTCGAATGCGCGGATTGAACAGACGGCGTAGCAGCAGGATGGTCATACCGACAAAGGCGAACACGCCAAAGATGCCACCGGCGACCATCGCCAGCAGCTGCTTCTGCCCCGAGGTGATAAAGGGTTCATACAGGGCATGCGGCGTGAGCAGGCCGACCAGGTGACCGAGCAGAATGGCGATGACACCGAGGTGCATCCAGTTGCTGCCAAGCCGCATCCATTTTCCGGACAACAACTGACTTGAGCCGGTGCGCCAGGTGTACGGATCGCGGTCGAAACGCACCCAGCTGCCGATCAGAAACACGGCCAACGCGATGTAGGGGAAAATCTGAAAGCAGAACTGATTGATGTAATTCATGGCATCACCTGCGGTCTAACTTGATGTTCGGATCGATTGGCTTCGCGAAGGGCGCACCTTGGGCCTGTCCCTGCGTAGTGCAACGCACCCTGAGTCTGTCGAAGGGTGCCTCGACAGGGCCGGTGGCGAGTTCCCGCACCGCGCTCTGCTCAGGCTCGCTTCGACAGGCTCAGCGAGCGAAGAGTGGGCAAGGATCGAACGCCAATGCATGTCAGGCTCCCGCCGTGCGCTCAACAAACCGATTGGGCGCGCAGGCATCAGTGGCTGGGGCTTGCGGGCCAAACTTCGTGCAACGCACCCTGAGCCTGTCGAAGGCTGCCTCGACAGGGCCGGTGGCGAGTTTCCGCACCGCGCTCTGCTCAGGCTCGCTTCGACAGGCTCAGCGAGCGAAGAGTGGGCAGGAATCGAGCGCCAATGCATGTCAGGCTCCCGCCTTGCGCTCAACAAACCGATTGGGCGCGCAGGCATCAGTGGCTGGGGCCTGCGGGCCAAACTTCGTGCAACGCACCCTGAGCCTGTCGAAGGGTGCCTCGACAGGGCCGGTGGCGAGTTCCCGTACCGCGCTCTGCTCAGGCTCGCTTCGACAGGCGCAGCGAGCGAAGAGTGGGCAGGAATCGAGCGCCAATGCATGTCAGGCTCCCGCTGAGCGCTCAACCAACCGATTGGGCGCGCAGGCATCAGTGGCTGGGGCCTGCGGGCCAAACTTCGTGCAACGCACCCTGAGCCTGTCGAAGGGTGCGTCGACAGGGCCGGTGGCGAGTTCCCGCACCGCGCTCTGCTCAGGCTCCCTTCGACAGGCTCAGCGAGCGAAGAGTGGGAAAGAATCGAACGCCAATGCATGTCAGGCTCCCGCCGTGCGCTCAACCAACCGATTGGGCGCACAGGCATCAGTGGCTGGGGCTTGCGGGCCAAACTTCGTGCAACGCACCCTGAGCCTGTCGAAGGGTGCCTCGACAGGGCCGGTGGCGAGTTTCCGCACCGCGCTCTGCTCAGGCTCGCTTCGACAGGCTCAGCGAGCGAAGAGTGGGCAGGAATCGAGCGCCAATGCATGTCAGGCTCCCGCCGAGCGCTCAACAAACCGATTGGGCGCGCAGGCATCAGTGGCTGGGGCCTGCGGGCCAAACTTCACCGCCTCTTCCTCCCACACTTTGTCCATCGCCTCCGGCGTGTCGTCGCGCTCTTCGTTGGCCGCGCGACGGCGGAAGGTCGCCAGGTCCGGTTGTAGTCCGGAGTGCTTGATCAGCAGTTCGAACAACTGGGCATACGGGCTTTCCCGTTCCTCTGCGCGTGCCGCCAGCAGACTGAGGATCTGGTTAAGATGGCCTAGCCATTCGCGCCCTTCGGCCTCGCTGCGTTGCGACAGATATTCCAGCAGCAGGGGCAGATAGTCCGGCAACTCACGGCTGTCGATCTCAAAGCCATTGCGTCGATAGGTGTCCATCAAGTCGACCATGGCCTGGCCACGATCGCGCGATTCGCCATGAATATGCTCGAACATCAACAGGCTCATTGCCCGACCGCGATCGAAGGTTTCGCTCCAGGTCGCCTGCGCCTGCATCGGATCGACCGCCAGCAGGCGATCGATAAAGCCATGCAGGGCCTGGCGTGCCTCATTGTCAAAACCCAGCTCGTAGACCGCGGCGCGCAGTTCCTTGCCCAGGGTGAACAGCTCATCCTGCGGATAATCGAGCAACAGGCTGATCAGTTTCAGCTGACGCGCCGGATTCGGCGCAGCGGCCTCGCCGCAGGTGCATTGACCACAGCAATCGCTGCCTACGGAATTCTGGATGTGCAAGCCTGCGTTCATACCGGCTCCTTATGCTTTTGCTGCCGCGCCGGCGGCACCTGGTAGACGGTTTGCTTCTTGGCGCCAAACAGGTCGGCTGGCGTGCTGCCGTTGCAGCCGTTGCCGAAGCTGAAACCACAACCACCGCGTTCACCGAAGGCATCGTTGGCGTATTCACGATGTGCACTGGGCACCACGAAGCGATCCTCGTAGTTGGCAATCGCCAGATAGCGGTACATCTCCTGCGCCTGATGCACGCTGAGGCCGACCTGCTCGAGCACCTTGGTGTCCTCAACGCCGTCGACATTCTTCGCTCGCCGCCAGGCGCGCATGGCCAGCATGCGTTCCAGCGCCAGTGCCACCGGCCGCTCATCACCCGCGGTAAGCAGGTTGGCCAGGTACTTCAGCGGAATGCGCAGCGACTTCACGTCGGGCAGCTCGCCATGCATATCGATCGTGCCTTGTTCGGCGGCATTCTGAATCGGGCTGAGCGGCGGCACGTACCACACCATCGGCAAGGTGCGATATTCGGGATGCAAGGGTAGGGCAAGCTTCCAGTCGATGGCCAGCTTGTACACCGGCGACTCGCGCGCGGCCTCAAGCCAGTTTTCCGGAATGCCTTCCTTGCGCGCCGCCTCGATCACCTTCGGATCGTTCGGGTCCAGGAACACATCGAGATGTGCCTGATAGAGATCCTGTTCCTGCGGCACCGCCGCGGCCTCGCTGATCTTATCGGCGTCGTACAGCATCACGCCGAGATAGCGGATACGACCAACGCAGGTCTCTGAACATACGGTTGGCTCGCCCATCTCGATGCGTGGATAGCAGAAGATGCACTTCTCCGACTTGCCGGACTTCCAGTTGTAGTAGATCTTTTTGTACGGACAGCCCGACACACACATGCGCCAGCCCCGGCATTTGTCCTGATCGATCAGCACGATGCCGTCTTCCTCGCGCTTGTAGATCGCGCCGGACGGGCAGGACGCCACGCAGGCAGGATTCAGGCAGTGCTCGCACAGGCGTGGCAGGTACATCATGAAGGTCTTTTCAAACTGACCGTAGATGTCTTTCTGCACCTGATCGAAGTTCTTATCCTTGGAACGCTTGGCGAATTCGGTGCCGAGAATCTCTTCCCAGTTCGGGCCCCAATGGATCTTCTGCATGCGCTGACCGGAGATCAGCGAGCGCGGCCGTGCGGTCGGTTGGTGCTGACCCTCCGGCGCCTCATGCAGGTGGTGGTAGTCGAAATCGAACGGCTCGTAGTAGTCGTCGATCTGCGGCAGATCCGGGTTGGCGAAAATCTTCGCCAGCATGCGGAAGCGACCGCCGGCCTTCAGCTGCAGCTTGCCGCTGGACGTGAGAACCCAGCCACCGTTCCACTTGTCCTGGTTTTCCCATTCTTTCGGGTAGCCGATACCGGGCTTGGTTTCGACATTGTTAAACCAGGCGTATTCGACACCTTCACGCGAAGTCCAGACGTTCTTGCAGGTGATCGAACAGACATGGCAGCCAATGCACTTGTCCAGGTTCAACACCATCGCGATTTGAGCGCGCACCTTCATTGGGTCACCTCGACAATTGTTTTCGTCATCCCGGCGAACGCCGGGATCCACCTTGGATAGGAAAAGAAGAGCAAACTGGATCCCGGCTCTTGCCGGGATGACGGCGGGGCGGTTTCCGACGGCTTAGTCCGACTCATCGCTCTACCTCCGCATCCGCCGGCACTGCCTCCCCATCCAGCCAATCCACCTTCTTCATCTTGCGCACGATCACGAACTCGTCGCGGTTGGTGCCGGTGGTGCCGTAATAGTTGAAGCCGTAGCTAAGCTGGGCGTAGCCGCCGATCATGTGGGTCGGCTTGACCACCACCCGGGTCACCGAGTTGTGGATACCACCGCGGGTGCCACTGATTTCCGACCCTGGCGTGTTGATGATGCGTTCCTGGGCGTGGTACATCATCGCCATGCCGGACATCACGCGTTGACTCACCACCGCACGCGCGGCAATGGCGCCGTTGACGTTGAATAGCTCGATCCAGTCGTTGTCTTCGATCCCGGCCTCTTTGGCATCGGTCTCGCTTAACCAGACGATCGGTCCGCCACGTGACAGGGTCTGCATCAACAGGTTGTCGCTGTAGGTGCTGTGAATGCCCCATTTTTGATGCGGGGTAATCCAGTTCAGCACGATCTCTTTGTTGCCGTTCGGCTTCTTGCCGAGGATCGGGTGAATGGTCTTGGTAGTGACCGGTGGGCGATAGCCCATCAGGCCTTCGCCGAAGGCGCGCATCCACTCGTGATCCTGGTAGAACTGCTGCCGGCCGGTCAGAGTGCGCCACGGGATCAGTTCGTGCACATTGGTGTAGCCGGCGTTGTAGCTGACGTGTTCGTCTTCCAGACCCGACCACACCGGCGAGCTGATGATCTTGCGTGGCTGCGCCTGTACATCGCGGAAGCGAATCGCCTCGTGTTCCTTACCAACGGCAAGATGCGTGTGCTCGCGGCCAGTGAACTTGCCTAGTGATTCCCAGGCTTTGACCGCAACATGGCCATTGGTTTCCGGTGCGAGATGCAGGATGACTTCGGCAGCATCGATCGCGGTCTCGATCTTCGGTCGGCCCTGGCTGATGCCGGGTTCGGTCACCCGATGATTGAGGTCGGCCAGGAAGTCGATTTCGTCCTGGGTGTTCCAGACTAGGCCCTTGCCCCAGTTGCCGAGTTTGTCGAGCAGGGGGCCGAGTGAGGTGAACTTCTTATACAGGTTGGGATAGTCGCGCTCGACCACCACCATCGCAGGCATCGTCCTGCCCGGAATCGGCTCGCATTCGCCTTTCTTCCAGTCGGTGACCGCAAACGGCATGGAGATTTCATTCGGGGTGTCGTGCAGGGTCGGTACCAGGACCAGATCCTGCTCAACACCGAGTACCCCCGGCGCCACTTCGCTGACCTTCTTCGCAATGCCCTTGAAGATGTCCCAGTCGCTGCGTGCCTCCCAGGCCGGGTCTACCGCTTTCGACAGCGGATGGATGAAAGGATGCATGTCCGAGGTATTGAGATCGTTCTTCTCATACCAGGTGGCGGTCGGCAGCACCACATCGGAATACAGTGCGGTGGTGCACATGCGGAAGTCGAGGGTCACCAGCAGGTCGAGCTTGCCTTCCGGCGCCGGATCACGCCATTTCACTTCCATCGGCTTGGACTGACCACGTTCGCCAAGATCCTTGCCCTGCAAACCGTTGCGGGTGCCCAGCAGGTGCTTCAACATGTACTCATGACCCTTGCCCGAACTGCCGAGCAAGTTGCTGCGCCAGATAAACAGATTGCGCGGGAAATTCTCCGGTGCGTCGGGATCGGCGAAAGCGAAATCCAGCGAGCCATTCTTGAAGCTCTCCACCGCGTGCGGAATCGCTTCCTTGCCGGCTTTGGCGGCATCACGGGTGAACTGGAACGGATTCATGTTGAGCTGCGGTGCTGAGGGCAGCCAACCCATGCGTATCGCGCGCAGATTGAAATCGACCAACGAACCCTGGTACTTCTTCGGATCGGCCAGCGGGGAGAGAATCTCCTCAACACCGAGTTTCTCGTAACGCCACTGCGAAGAATTGAAATACCAGAAGCTGGTGCCATTCATGTGTCGTGGCGGCCGGCTCCAGTCGAGGCCGAAGGCCAGCGGCAGCCAGCCCGACTGCGGGCGCAGCTTTTCCTGGCCAACATAGTGCGCCCAGCCGCCACCGGTTTGGCCGATGCAGCCGCACATCACCAGCAGGTTGATCAGCCCGCGGTAGTTCATGTCGTTGTGATACCAGTGGTTCATCGCCGCGCCGACGATGATCATCGAGCGCCCACGGGTCTTGTGCGCAGTGCGGGCGAATTCGCGGCCGATGCGGATGATCTCGGCGCGCGGCACACCGGTAATGCTCTCCGCCCAGGCCGGCGTGCCCGGCACGTTGTCGTCGTAGCTCTTGGCCACGAAGCTGCCGCCAAAGCCACGGTCCAATCCATACTGGGCCAAGGTCAAGTCGTAGACGGTGGCGACATGGGCGTCGCTACCGTCCGCCAGGCGAAGCTTGCGGGCCGGGACGTTGCGCTGCAGCACATCCTGCTGCTTGTTTGCGGTCCATTTCTCGTGCTCGATGCCGCCGAAATAGGGCATCGATACTGAAACCATCTCGTCGTGCTGGTCGGCCAGGGTCAACCGCAGTCGGGTCTCCTGACCCTGACTGTTCTTCTCCTCGATATTCCATTTGCCCTGTTCGCCCCAACGAAAACCGACCGAGCCATTGGGAACAGTTAGCTCATCGCTCAGCTGGTCGAAACTCAGTGTTTTCCACTCGGGGTTGTTCGATTCGCCCAGTCCACCAAGATCGCTCGCGCGCAGAAAACGACCGGCTTCGAAGCTGCCATTGGCACGCTTGTCGAGCATCACCAGCAGAGGCATGTCGCTGTACTGGCGGACATAGTCGACGAAGTAGTCCGACGGATTATCCAGATGGAATTCGCGTAGGGCGACGTGGCCAAACGCCATCGCCAGGGCAGCGTCGGTGCCTTGCTTGGGGTGCAGCCAGTTATCACAGAGTTTCGCCACCTCGGAGTAATCCGGGGTGATGGCCACCGTCTTGGTGCCGTTGTACTTGGCTTCGGTGAAGAAGTGCGCATCCGGCGTGCGGGTCTGCGGAACGTTGGAGCCCCAGGCGATGATGTAGCGGCTGTTGTACCAATCGGCCGATTCCGGCACATCGGTCTGCTCGCCCCAGACCTGCGGGCTGGCCGGCGGTAAATCGCAGTACCAATCATAGAAGCTGAGGCAGGCGCCGCCGAACAGCGAGAGATAGCGCGCACCGGCGGCATAACTGACCATCGACATGGCCGGAATCGGCGAAAAGCCGATCACCCGATCCGGGCCAAACTTTTTCGCGGTGTAGATATTCGAGGCAGCGATCAGTTCATTGGCCTCGTCCCAGCGCACGCGTACGAAACCACCCATGCCACGCTTGCTCTTGTAGGACTTGGCCTTGTCGCTGTCTTCGACGATGCTGGCCCAGGCGTCGACCGGCCCCCTGCTCTTGCGTGCCTCGCGCCACAGCTTGAGCAGGGCGCCGCGAATCATCGGGTGCTTCAGTCGATTGGCCGAGTAAAGATACCAACTGTAGCTAGCGCCGCGCGGGCAACCGCGCGGCTCGTGATTCGGCAAATCAGGCCGGGTGCGCGGGTAGTCGGTCTGCTGGGTTTCCCAGGTAACCAGGCCGTTCTTGACGTAGATCTTCCAGCTGCATGAGCCAGTGCAATTCACACCGTGGGTTGAACGCACGATCTTGTCGTGCTGCCAACGCGCGCGATAACCGTTCTCCCAGGAACGATCCTGTTGTTGAGTAACGCCATGGCCATCGGAGAAGTTTTCGTCAGCGGGCTTGAAGAAGTTCAGTCGATCTAGGAAGTAGCTCATGGCGGGTTCCTGGTGATTCGTGATTGGTGATTAGTGATTCGCTGGAGCGTTGAGTGCGCGAGTTCTGGGGGCGATGTGTTGTGGTCCGTGCGGCGCTGTGGCGGTTGCCAATCACCAATCACGAATCACAAATCACGTCGCTCAACACGGAACTTCGGCGCCCTTGCGGAAGTACCACCACCAGGTGATCAGCACGCAGCTGGCGTAGAACACGACGAAGGTGTAGAGCGCCGCTTCCGGGCCGCCGGTGAGGGCGATCGAGGTGCCGTAGCTCTTGGGTACGAAGAAGCCGCCGTAGGCGCCGATGGCCGAGCTGAAACCGATCACCGCGGCCGATTCGATGCCTGCCTGGCGCGTGGCGGCGGCCTTGCCAGCGGCATCGGAATGGGCGCTCCAGCGATCCTGCTGGGTACGGAAGATGATCGGGATCATGCGGAAGGTGCTGGCATTGCCAACGCCGGTGAGCACGAACAGGGCCATGAAGGCGGCGAGGAAGGCGGCGAAGTTGCCACCGCTGGCGCCGCTGGGCAGGAAATAGAGCACGCCGAACACCGCCGCGATCATCAGCAGGAACACCCAGAAAGTGAGGAAGGCGCCGCCGAGCTTGTCCGACAGCCAGCCGCCGAAGGGCCTTGACAGCGCGCCGACCAGAGGGCCGAGGAACGCATAGCTAAGTGCATTTACTTCCGGAAACTGGGTCTTGATCAGCATCGGGAAGCCGGCCGAGTAGCCGATAAAACTGCCGAACGTGCCGATGTACAACCAGCACATCAACCAGTTGTGCTTGCGCTTGAAGATAATTGCTTGATCGGAGAATGAAGACCGTGCGCTGACCAGATCATTCATGCCGAACCAGGCGGCAAAGGTGCACACCACCAGGAACGGCAGCCAGACAAAGCCGGCGTTCTGCAGGTACAGGGTTTGACCGTCGGCGGTGGTCTGCGGGTTGCCGGCAATGGCGCCGAACAAACCCATGGTGATGACGGCGGGAATCACGAACTGGGTCACCGAGACGCCGACATTGCCCAGGCCCGCATTCATGCCCAACGCATAGCCCTGCTTGGCCTTGGGGAAGAAGAACGAGATGTTCGACATCGACGAGGCGAAATTGCCGCCGCCAAGCCCGGCCAGCACCGCGATGGTGGCGAACTGCCAGAACGGTGTGCTCGGATCCTGCACCGCATAGCCCAGCCACACCGCCGGAATGATCAGCGAAGCGGTGGAGATCGCGGTCCAGCGCCGGCCGCCGAAAATCGGAATCATGAAGCTATAGAAGATGCGCAAGGTGGCGCCCGACAGGCCAGGCAAGGCGGCCAGCCAGAACAGCTCATCGGTGCTGAAGGTGAAACCGATCTTCGGCAGGCTGACCGTCACCGCCGAGAACATCATCCACACCGCAAAGGCCAGCAGCAGGGCCGGAATCGAGATGGCGAGATTGCGATTGGCGATGCGTTTGCCGGTGGTTTCCCAGAACTGCGCGTCTTCCGGGCGCCAGTCCTCTAGGACTGGGCCACTGTTTGGAATGGGCTGTGTGGCGGAGGCTGACATGTGCGAACTCCTGACGAGTTGAGTCGGGGCCGGAGTCCGCGGCGTAGAGCGTGCGCTAGGGAGTCGATGAAACAGGCGCGGGCTGCCGGCATGGGGCCATGATCTGCGTGGCGGATTGCCGCCACACTGACTTAAGTCAAATGTGACGAGCCGACGTTCGCCCGGGCTGATCTAGATCAATCGAGTGCGATCTTCTGTGCGTGCTGTCTCGTCCGGCTGAGTGCTCGAGAGACGAGGGGGGCTCAATGGCAGAGGCCGCCCGGGGCCGAGCCAAGGGCATCGGTAAGACTTTTCTGTGGCCCAGGCTCAGCGCGCGGCGCGTATTGAGTTCGCCAACGAACAGACCCGACCAAGGCGACGGCACATCTTGGACATCCGGTCTGTTGCAAATGCGCAACGGGCCTCGATCAATTTGGAGTTCGTATCATGCTGCAGACCATCGCCGTCGTCCTGCTCGTTCTTTGGATTTTGGGCTTGGTGTCGTCATACACGATGGGTGGCTTTATTCACATCCTTCTGGTAGTCGCCCTGGTGATCATCGTGCTTCGTCTGGCTCGAGGCGAGCGGATCTAGCTGGTCAATCGATCTACGGTTTCAGCGCTGGCCATCAACAGCAACCCCGCCCGAGCGCGCAGTCTGGCGCACGGAAGGCGAGGGTAAAGCTCGCTCCAGCCGTGAGATTCTGGGCGGTTGAGAAATGACGCTGGATTGCGAGGGATCGGACACCCTGATTACTGCGATCAACCGGCGCGACAGCGATAGCGTCAGCACTCCAAAGGGCTAGTCGGAGAATCCGAGGTGCGCCAGCGCACCGACGGCGTTTCGTCTCATCGCTATCCTGGTTTGACTTCGTGCCCCCGGCCTGAGCCGCGCCAGCCACAGAGCCGCGGTGCGGAGTCCAATCGCATTCTCAATGCTGCGTCTTCTTAACTGGCGACTTCTGACAAGGACTAGATATGAACTGGGACATCGTGAAAGGCAACTGGAAACAGTTCAAAGGCAAAGTACAGACCCAATGGGGTAAGTTGACCGACGATCAGCTCGACGTCATTGACGGAAAGCGGGTTGAACTTCTGGGCAAGATTCAAGAGTCGTACGGAATCAGCAAGGACGAGGCCGAATCGCAGTTGGCCAAGTTCGAAAAGCAGAACGAAAGTTAAAAAGCGAAGCAATTCTGATCGACTCTCGCGTCACCTGTAGTCGAGTGAGCAGGTGGCGCGTGATTTCTGTGTGCACCAGAAAGACGCAAATTCTCGGCGACCCGCAAGGTTGTTGAAAGACTGATCCCGTCCTGCGACGGGATGGCGAAGCGGCGAGCTGACTCGTCCAGCCAATGCGCACTGCGGAAAGCCGTCAGCGAACAGTCAACCGTCAATACTCAAAGTGCACGCGGTTGCCATTCTCCATGTAACTGAATCTGTCGGTGGCCGGTGCTTGATCGACACCCTCGCAGCGCATGGTGAACTCGACTGGCGCACCGCTTGCCCGAAGTTCGTTTAATCGCTCGACCCCCAGCTCATATTTCGTCTTGCCGATCACACCCTTCAGCCGCGAACCGAATCCCTCTTCGGGCAAGCGGACGGCTACGGTGCGAGCACCGTCGTAACCATCCCAGAGAACGATGGTCTCTCGAGTGGCGCTGTTGACCTGTGCGGTCACCGCGAACCGGTCGCCCTTTCGTGCGCATCCCTCATTAACCAAACGATCAAAGCTGGACTCCTGAACCGGTCGGTAGGACACGCTGCAGGCACAGATCACTGCCGTGCTAAGCAGCAGCAGCGGTGACTTTGCATAGCGGAAGCCGGAGGGCCACCCGCGACGGGATCGTGAATCGCTTGCGGACCGTTCAACGCCCGGCTCATTGCAGACAGCATCGAGTAGGGCGTTCATCGCCAGCCTCCGCTACCACCCACCAGGCCCAGAATGCCAATCACGATCAGATAAATCGCGACGATGTAGTTGAGGAGTTTTGGCCGAACGAGGATCAAAATGCCGGCGATCAACGCAATGATGGGGGCAAGGCTTAACTGAATGTTCATGAAAACTAACTCCCGTGGTGTGAGTGGTTGCCCAGAACGTGGTGGATCTGGGGGACGGGCGTGGACCGTCAACTTTTCTGTTCTGACAAGTATGGGCACCTCGCCCCCGGCCTTCGGTGCGCTAGCAGACAAACAGCGATAGGCTCTGGGAAATGCCCTGTCCGCTGATCCGTTCTCGTTGATTGGTGACGATTGGCGCTTGGTTCGGAAGCAGACAGACAACCGTCGTCATCCCCCGACACACTTAGCACAGTGGTTAGTCAACTTACGGCAGTTAACAGGCTATGCAAATCCGTTCCCAATCCGTCACCCGTGTCTCGACCTTGGGCGGGCCGCAAAGAACAGCTCTTAGGAGAGATTTCGAGCCTTCCGTTGCGGTCACTGACACGGTGAATTGGCGCGGCCACGCACTCTTGATCCGTCCCATTGCGCCGGTTGACGAGATTCGCCATCAAGCATTTTTTGCGCGCCTGGAGGCAAACGATCTTCAATCGCGCTTCCATAGCCAGCTCAGCTGCATTTCGACGGCCGACAGGCAGCGCATGCTAAGCCCCGCGAGTGCCACCGAGGTTTGGCTGATTGCCTTGCTGTTGGATGCCACCGGGTTGCTTGAGATCGTCGCCACTGCCAATGCGGTCTCTACAGAAGACAACATCGAGGCTGTCTGCGGAATTGTTGTCAGGTCCGATCTGAAGCATCGCGGCCTGGGGCGATTGCTGCTCCAGCGCCTAGTCGCCTGCGCAAGGCGTCGCGGCACTCAACGAATGGTTTGCTCTGTGTCTCGCGAAAATGCTGCCATGCGCGGTCTGGTTACAAAGACAGGTTTTCTTCTCGACCGCTCCGAGCCATGCGATGGAACCATTCACTATGTGAAGCAGCTGGTTCCCTCCGCTCCCGCCTCCAACCCCCATGGCTAGCCCGGATACTTCGTGAGGGGCGCGGTTGGACCGAGAGCAAGGCGCGACGAGCCCAGAGCTGGGCCCACTTGGGCGAGAAGCAACGCCCGCAATCGGTCCATAAAACTCACGCTACGCCCGCAAGATCTCCGGGCTAGCAGGCCGCTGAAATACCCATCGGTTTTCTGAACTCTGCCCTCCCTGGCGGCTCGCCGTCAGTGGAGGTCTACCCTATCGCCCCGGGCCAGTGGGGCCTCAGAGTAGGTCGAAATCCGCTTTTC
>NZ_JACYTR010000002.1 GCF_014841215.1 Pseudomarimonas arenosa | reverse complement strand
GCTACGCAGCAACGGCTACTTCGTAGCCTGCGCCTTCGCTACGCTCGGTCGGCTGCTACGCAGCAACGGCTACTTCGTAGCCTGCGCCTTCGCTACGCTCGGTCGGCTGCTGTCGCAGCTACGTCCCGATCTCGCTCAAGTGGGGCCCCACCACTTGGGCTCGTCGCGCCTTGCACTCGACGCAAAGTCCTCGGTGATCATCCGCGCCCCCTCATGAAATATCCGGGCTAGCCGACCACTTGCTCGGTCAGGACGCCCGACGTACGTCGCAGGCGCCGCGACAGCAGGCGAGCCAGGGCACGCATGAAGCGAAAGGCCAAGGGCGGGTGCTGGCTGGCCATCTTGTCGAGCGCTGACTGACTGAGACTTAGCAGCTGACAGTCGGTTTCTGCCACACAAGTGGCAGATCTGGGTTCGCGATCGAGCAGGGCCATATCACCAACGATCTTGCCGCGCTCGGCGTAGGACAGCAGGTGTTGGCCGCGGTCGCCTTGCTTGCTGATGGCGATGGTGCCACTGAGCAGAATGAGCATTTCGTCGCCCGGGTCGCCTTCACTGAACAGAACGTTCCCCTGGTGCACCGTAAGCGGGTGCAGATAGCGGCAAAGAAGTTCGAGATCAGGGTAGGCGAGGCCCTGAAAAATGCTCAAGCCATCGATGTCGGCGGCGTCTACCAGCATCGGCCTCATCCTGGCGGTTGCAGAGCAGTATCGTAGCGCTTGTACTGTGCCAGGGGCAGTCAGGGTGGTTTCTCAGTCTCACTGCGAGTGCCGACGATGATTCGAGCATTGCGCTGATAGGTCCAGTACGACACCGCCCAATTGATCAGCACCACCAGACGGTTGCGGAATCCGATCAGAAAGAAGACGTGGGCGGCCAACCAGAACCACCAGGCCAGCAGGCCGGAAAAGCGCAGGCCGCGCAGGTCCACCACGGCCGCCATGCGGCCAATGGTGGCCAGATTGCCGACGTCGGAATAGCGAAAGGCCGGGGCCGGTTGCGCGGCTAGACGGCTGCGAATGACGCGGGCGACGTGTGCACCCATCTGCTTGGCTGCTGGGGCCACGCCGGGTACCGGCTTGCCGTCTTGCTGCAGCGTGGCCAGATCGCCGGCCACAAACACATTGGGGTGGCCGGCCACGCTGAGGTCGGCTTGCACCTGCACCCGGCCAGCACGGTCGAGCGGCACGTTAAGTGTGCGGGCCAGGGGCGAGGCGGCAACCCCAGCTGCCCAGAGCACGGTGCGGGCGGGTAGGCGTTGATCAGCAAAGCTCACTCCCTCGGCGTCGATGGCGGTGATGGCCTGGCCGGTGCACACCTCAACCCCGAGTGCTTGGAGTTGCTCCCTTGCCTTGTCGGAAAGCTGTTCGGGAAAGGTGGACAACACTCGCGGTCCGGCCTCGGCCAGCACAATCCGTGCCTGACTCGGATCGATCCGGCGGAACTCCTTGCTCAGGGTGTGGCGAGCGATTTCGGCCAAGGTGCCGGCGAGTTCCACGCCGGTGGGTCCGGCGCCGACGATGACAAAGCTCAGCCAGGCGGCCCGGCGCTGGGGGTCGGATTCCGCTTCAGCCCGCTCGAAGGCGGTGAGAATTCGACGTCGAATGGCAAAGGCGTCGTCCAGCGTCTTGAGACCTGGCGCATGCTCGGCCCACTGGGATTGACCGAAATAGGCGTGGGTAGCGCCGGAGGCAATCAGCAGATAGTCGTAGTCGATCGGTGCGTGGCGGTGCAGGGCAATCTGTTGCGCGTCGGTGTCGACCGCGGTCACCTCATCCAGCAGCACGGTGACATTGCGCTGTCGGCGCAGAATGTGGCGCAACGGTGCGGCGATATCCGGGGCCGACAGGCCGGCGGTCGCCACCTGATAGAGCAGCGGCTGAAACAGGTGGTGGTTGCAGCGATCGATCAGGGTGATCTGCACGGCCGCGCGGGCCAGGGCCCGCGTTGCCCACAGGCCGGCGAAGCCACCGCCGACGATCACCACTCTGGGCGTGGAAGCCATTGGCACAGGGTCCTTGTATGCCGGGAGCTGGCAGATACGGCTGGCCCGTCGCAACTCCAGTCGACGGAACGGCGGCATCTCGGGAGTGCCGCCCGGATGAAATTATAGGTTGTGCAGGACGCTGTCGCGCTGGGCTGTGTGGCCGCTCGTTTGCGCGGCAGTCAGCAAGTGTGCGACTCGGTCAGAAGTTCAGCACGGGCTCGCATTCGGCACTGTGCCAGCTGCGCCAGACCGGCATGGTCTGCGGTTCGACAAACAGCGGCGAGCGCGCCAGCTCGCGTGCCCGTTGTGCCCAGATCGGGCTAAGCTCGTCGACCGGCAGGCTGCGCCGCACGCGCAGTTCGCCCTGCATCTCGGTGTCGATCGTTTCGCCAAGGTCGGTTTCGCGCGGATCATCGATCACTTGCACGCGAGGTGCCAGCGAGGCACCCGGACGTGAGGCAACGACGATGGCCTTGCGCAAATCGGCCAGTTCCACCAAGGTGCCGGGCGGATAGACCCCGAGTATGCGCACGAAACGCGCCAGTAGATGTGGATCAAAGCGTGCGCGCTCCGGGCCGTACATCTGTTGCAGCGCCTGATGTGGGGTCATGCCGAGCTCGGGGCGAAGTGGGCAGACCAGATTCATATAGCGATTGGCAATGGCCAGGGCGCGACCTGCAGCGGAAATCTGCTCGAGATGCCGGCCGTTGGGAAAGCCGCTGCCATCGGCATACTCATGATGCTCGGCGATGGCTTTCACCACCTCATCGGGCAGTTCCATCGAGCGTGCCAACTCCAGGCTAAGGGCGACATGCTCGCGATAGCGGCGTCGCTCAGGTTCAGTCAGTGACGGGTGGTCTTCGCGAACCTGAGGCAGTAGCTGCAGCTTGCCCATGTCGTGCAGCAGGGCGCTGAGGGCGAGGTGTTTTTGCTTGTGCTCCGGCATGCCGCACTCGCGCCCGAGCAGTATGGCCAGGGCCGAAACGCCAAGCTCGTGTCCCGACGGTTGGCGCCCGGCCTGCTCCGACAGCAGGCGAACGGCGGGAATATCGCAATCGGCAATGCAATTGAACACGCTGGTGGCCAGTCGATCGGCGGCCTGCCTAGCCTCCCGCGGCTGCCGCGGCAGCAGACTCAGCAGGCCGCGATGGGCGAGGGCAAACTCGGCATATTCGTCTTCGATTCGGCGCAGCGCATCGTGTTCCCATTGCTTTTCAGTCAGCGCTTCGACGTGCCGATAGCGTTCGAGCGGGGCGACGGATGGCTGATCGACAGCAGCAGCGGGGCTGGCGCTGGTCGGCGCCGGCTTTGGCGCCACCGTGCTGCGCTTGGGGCAGTAGCGGACCTGAGTGATACCGTGCGAGCGCAACTGCTGCAATTGTTCCGGCGAGCGCAGCAGGAAGCGATTGCGCAGGAAGGGGTGGTTGGTCCAGCCGACATCGAGCACCAGGTACAGGCCCGGCTGAACCTGGTCGATGTGGATCAAGGGAAATTCGGACGCCGCCATCGCACTATCCCCGCACAAACTACGCAGAGCATAGACGGATCGCGCTCGGAAGAGGTGTGATCTATTCACACATCGACTACCGATTGTCGGCGAAATTGCCGCGTTGGCTGGCCGTTGGGTCGAATTTGACCGGGAAGACGATCAATCAGCCGGGTGGGCCGAGGGCCGAACGACCTTCTGCTTCCCTGCAGACTACGCCATCAGCCGATGGCATTGCTACCTGCAGCGGGACACTGATCGACGCGACGCTTGAACACCCGGTTCAAGCTTCAATGCGTGCAGGCCTCTGCTGTGCTGCGTCGCAGTGGCGCCGCATATCGGGCGCACCTTCCTTGGCGCGCATATTCAGGTTGCTGAAATGAGTCTCAGCAGCCTGCTAGGGCGAACGCTGTGCTCCCAGGTTCAACACATCCAGGCCCTGACGGAACACGATATCGACGGGAATATCGGCCGCTTCGAGCCGCGCCAGATCACCGGCCAGGGTCGGGCGGATTACCCCAAGTTCGGCGTTAAGAGCTTTGGCTCCCTCGTAATTTCCGTCGCCTTGCAGAGTGAGGATTTCACTCGACAGGCTGTCGACTGCTTCGCCCATCTTCTGAAAATCGACCCGATAGCGGCCGCTGGCTTCATCGCGGCTGAAGGCGCCGCGCTCGGCCAGATAGTTGAAGGCCACCATATTGGCCTGGCCGTGCGCACTGCCGGCACCAAAGCGCACCGAGCGGAAGATGCCGGCCAGGAAGGTGACATAGTTGTCCTCCAGCCGGGCGGCGTCCAGCTCGCCCATTTCGCCGAGTTTGCCGATCATGTAGAGGCCGAGGATGTCGGCCTTGCCCTCCTCAAAGCTGCCGGCGAGGTCGGTCAGCGCCTCGCGCACCGTGCCCTTGCCATTGATGGTGTTCTTGATGCCCAGGCCGTGCGCCACTTCGTGAAACATGACGTTCTCGAAGAAGGCGTCGAAAGTGATATGTGCCTGTTGTGCGGGATCGATCAGTTCAGTCGCGATCGGCCGCAGAATGCTGTCGAACTTGGCCCGCATCACGTTCTCGAGCTGCAAGCGTCGCGAGCCCTTGGCCAGTTGAACCTGTTCGTCGTTGGGCAGATTGATGGCAATGGTCTTGGCGCCAGCGTTGGCATCGCCAGCGTAGTAAATGGCGAAGTACGCGTTGAGGTCGGCATCGGTTCCGGGCGTTTCCGTCTTGTAGGCCGGATCAACCGGAAGATCTCGCTGCAGCGCGGGCAGATGCTGGGCAAAGCGCGCCAGTCGCTCGCTCCAGGCGATGTCCTTGACCAGCACAAAGGCCTCGAACGCCGCGCGATATCCGAACAAAGCGTCCTGGTAAGTTTCGATCGGCCCGATCACCACGTCGATCGGGCTGGACTTCATGTCCATCCAGGCCATGTCGCTGGCCTGATACTCATTGCTTAGCAAGGCTTCTGCGCGCAGCTGTAGATACTGCTTGAAGCCGTCGTCGCTGACCGTGCTGGCCGCTTCGCGAAGCAGCCCAGCGGCTTGCTCAAGTTCAGCCTTGAACGCTTCGCTGTAGGGCAGGCTGATCAACTCGCCGGCCTGGTTGCGACGGATCAGGCTGTATTGCGAGGTCTTGCCTGGCAGGTCAGCTGCCTCAAATTCCTCCTTGCTCATGTCGCTGGGATAAAAGCGTGCCCCGGCAGGGCGTGGGCCTATGCCTTCAACGAACGGTGCGTGATCGTTCAGGGTGTCCCAGGGGCCATAGTTGATCTCGACCAAACGGCGTGTTGCAGGATCGCTGATCTTGCCGAGCAGCTCCTCGGGATCGCCCCAGACCTGACGCCAGAACAACTGGTCCATCAGCTTGGATGCTTCGATCAGTTTGACCAGGGCCGCTTGGTCGCCCTCGCTCAGATGGCTGAGGTCGGCGGTGAGAGTGACTTCGGCATAGTCATTGACCCGGTCGGCGGCGGTCGAATTCGTACTCGGTGCTTCGGTGGCCGCCGTCTGCGTGGGCTCGCTGGGCGGCGGCGCTGGCTGACAGCCGGACAGAGTGGTGACGGCGGCAATCGACGCTGCCAACAGCGAGCGACGGATCATAGGGACTCCCGAACGAATGAAGTGGTCTGTCCCATTCTAGCCCGCCTGTTTCGTGAGGTCGCGCCGAAAGATCCGGCAAATCCAAGCGGGGAGTGAGTTTCGCCCGTTGGATTCGCAATGACGAAGTGTTCGCGATCTTTCGGCGCTGGCACGGCCCTCGTTCGGCCGCTGCGCGGCAACGGCTGCTGCGCAGCCTGCGCCTTCCCTACGCTCGGTCGGCCGCTGCGCGGCAACGGCTGCTCGCAGCCTGCGCCTTCCTCGCTCCCAGAGCAGGGCCATCCATGGCCCTTCCCGCGTGCGCTACGCTCGGTCGGCCGCTGCGCGGCAACGGCTGCTGCGCAGCCTGCGCCTTCCTCGCTCCCAGAGCAGAGCCATCCATGGCCCTTCCCGCGTGCGCTGCGCTCGGTCGGCCGCTGCGCGGCAACGGCCGCTGCGCAGCCTGCGCCTTCGCTACGCTCGGTCGGCCGCTGCGCGGCAACGGCCGCTGCGCAGCCTGCGCCTTCCTCGCTCCCAGAGCAGGGCCATCCATGGCCCTTCCCGCGTGCGCTACGCTCGGTCGGCCGCTGCGCGGCAACGGCCGCTGCGCAGCCTGCGCCTTCGCTGCGCTCGGTCGGCCGCTGCGCGGCAACGGCTGCTGCGCAGCCTGCGCCTTCGCTGCGCTCGGTCGGCCGCTGCGCGGCTACGCGGGGCATTCGCCCCGAGGTCCTGTGCGCCGATTGCGGCGTTGCTCCTTCCCCAAGTGGGCCCACCACTTGGGCTCGTCGTGCCTTGCACTCGACGCAAAGTCCTCGGTGATCATCCGTGCCCCCTCATGAAATATGCGGGCTAGTGGCGTCTCGGATTCAGATAGTTTCATCATCATTCCGACGGCGAGGCGCGCAGGAACCCGCCCGAATGCCGCAGGCGGCGCGGAGGGCGAGCGCCAGGAATCCGGCTTGGTCTTCTGCGACCTCAGCCCTGGCACACGGACGAAGTGGACCTCAGTTCGGCCGCAGGCCAGTTTGCACTCCGCACGATCTCGCGCAAAGTGAAACCGCATGTTGCACGATGCTTGGCCGTGCATTCTGCGCGGAACCGCATGATAAGTAGGCTTTCGCCGTCTGGCATGTCGATTGCTACGCCATCCCTGAAGCCGACCGGCTTCTTTGAATCGATAAAGGAGTGAGACATGAATGCTTTGAAACGCAGCACCCTGGCTACCGCATTGTTGACCGGTCTGGTGGGTCTGGCATTTGCCGGCAACCCGAACGATCCAAGCAAGTCGCCGCCGGCACAAAGCCAGGCAGAAGAAGCGCAGATCAAACGCGAGTTTCAGCAGCTTGATCTCGACAAGAACGGCAATCTGAGCAAGCAGGAAGCCGAGAAGGATGTTGAGCTGAAGCAAGAGTTCGCCAGCTACGATATCGATCGCAATCAGCTGCTGACGCAGACCGAGTATCGCAGCTTCGCGATCGCTCGGCTCGACCCGATGGATGACGAGGAAGAAGAGGCTGAGGAATAGCCGCTGAACTCGTTCGATGCGGGGCACTTCGGTGCCCCGCTTGCGATGCGAACTGCTCCAAGACGTAGCTGGTGACAGCCCGGTAGGGAAGTGGGCTTGGCGAGGTGACTGCCTCCGGCCGGCTCAGCACCATGCCGGCTATTGCGAGCGCTGCTCGCCCGGGTTGTCTGCTTTGCCCATGAGTACGGGTCGCTTTCGATTTGTCGATTTTCTGTTGCATGTGGTTAATCCGGTCGCCTTGAATTCACGCTACTTCGATGCCTTGGTGCTGCTGCGGCCTGACCAAGCCGCGAGCCAACCCGCCTCACGATCAGCGACCACCCGATCAGTCAATTCTGCTTCACCCAGCGCGGGCGCCTGCTCGGCTGGCGCCTGGTGCTGGGCTTACTGCTGTTGCCCGCCGTAGCCATGCGCTACAGCGACGAGGTGAACTGGGACAGGTTCGACTTCATGGCCGCCGCGCTGCTGCTAGGCGGGCCCTTTCTTGTCGGACTGTGGCTGGGCTCGGCCGCATTGTTCGCCGCGGCGGCACGGCGTAGCGCCTAGCTAGCCATCACGCAGCCCCAAGCTTGTAACGCTGAGGGCAGGGCGGCACACTGCAGCGCCGAGCAGCCTGCGTCAGCATCACTCATGAAGGCGACTGAATCCGCACCCAGGCCACGGCTTCCGCTCGGCGTTCGGCAACTGGACCTGCCAATAAACCGGGATCTGCGCGGCAGCTTGATCGAGGTGTTCGAACAGCAGCGATTGGGCCAGCCCCTACTGCAATGGAACGCCGTGTTCTCGCAGCCCGGTGTGCTGCGCGGCATGCACATCCACGACGATCGCAGCGACTATATCGTGATGCTGCGCGGACGGATGCTGCTCGGGTTGTACGATGCCCGAACACGTAGCCCCAGCTATGCGCAGCGCAACCTGATCGAGCTCAGGGCGGACGCGCCCTCTGCGGTGTACATTCCGCCCGGCGTACTGCACGGCTTCTATTTTCCCGAAGGCGGCCTGCATATGTATGGGCTGGGCGAGTATTGGCGTCCGCATGCCGACATCGGCTGTCGCTGGGACGACCCCGAACTGGCGCTGGCCTGGCCGTGTCAGCAGCCGACCGTGGTACCGCGCGATCTGGAGCTGGGCGCTTTGCACGATCTGCATCAGCGGTACCCGGTGTTCGGCTCGATCGAGGTGGCTGCGCCGTGCTGCTGAGCGGTTCACTGCCAGCGGATGTGCAGGTGCGCCCATTGATTGCGCGTCACGACCAGCGCGGCGTATTGTTTGAGCTGAGCCGCAATAGTTGGGAGGGTGCCGTTCCGGTGGCGCAATGGAATGCCCTGCAATCGCAGGCTGGCGTATTGCGTGGCATGGCGGTGCATTGCGAAAACACCGACGTCTACCTCGCCCTCGAAGGAAGGGCCTTGCTCGGGCTGGCCGACCTACGCAGCGACTCGCCGAGTTTTCGCGCCCGCTGTGTGGTTGAACTCGACGCCAAGAGCCCGCTGGCGGTGACCATACCGGTCGGCATCGCCCACGGCTTGTACTTCGAAACCGATGCCCTGGTGCTGGCCGCGCTGAGTCGGCGCTTCGATGCCGAGGACAAGCTGGGCTGCTGCTGGGATGACCCCTGGCTGGCCATCCCCTGGCCATCGATTTCGCCACGCGTTCTGGCGCGCGATCAGCATTGGCCCAGCGCCAAGCAGTTGGTTGAGCAAGTAAGCGCGCGCCTGGCGGCAGCTAAGGCAGCGGACTGTTGATCCGGCGCTTCACGGCGCCGTCGGCGCCGCTCGCAAACAGCCCATCCAGGGGCTCACTCGCTCCGGCGAGTCAAGACCTTAACTCGCCGGAGCAATAATCCATGGCCAAGGTACTGATCCTCTGCCCCACCTTCGATCACGCCGACACCCTGCATGTGTCAATCGCCAGCGTGCGGGCCCAGCACTTTCGCGACTGGGAAATGGTGGTGATTGGCGATGGCGCGCCCGATCGCAGTGCCGAGATCATCGAGGCCATCCGCGCCGAAGATGCCAGGATCAGCGCTGTCTGGCAGCCGAAATCCGAACGCTTTGGCGAGCTCTATCGCGACCCGATCATCCGCGCCAGCACGGCCGAGTTCGTGTTGCATCTGAGCGACGACGATGTCTGGCTGCCTGAACACATCGATCTGATGCTGGAGCTGCTGGAACATGCCGAGTGGGTGAACCAGGCGCCGCTGCGCGTTGCGGTCAGTGGTGAGGATGCCGAATGGTGGCCGGTCAATCATGGCACGCCCAGCATGCGCGCCGCCTGCCAACGCAGGGCACCGTTAAGTGCCGGGATCAATTATGTCGGGTATCGACGTGAAGCCTATCTGCGCCTGCCAGAAGGCTGGACCTGCGCACCGTGGAGCGCCGGCACCTCGGACGTATACATGTGGTCGAAGTTCTTTCACGACCCAGCCTTGGTGGTGGCCAGCGCGGCCAGCACCTCGGCGATCAAGTTCCCCAGCACTGTCGGCTCGCGCAAAGGCCGCAGCCCAACCCAGCGCATGGCCGAGATCGCCCCCTGGCTGGCCCGCTGCGCCGAAGCCGGACTTAGCGAGCGGTTGCGTCGGGCCGGCTCGGTGGGCGCGCGAATGGTGCAGCTGATGAGCGTACATCGGGCTGGCAACACCGATACTCTCAACCAGGCGTTTGCCTCGTGTGGCCTGTTGCCGGCAGCGCCCGATGCGCGGCCGCAGGTCGCCGTCAATGGCGAGCCCATGCTGCTACCGCTGAGCGAACGCCAGCGAGAAGAAGCGGCTCAGGCCTGGCGCTTTCTACGCGTGGCCGAAGGCGTTGAGCGGGCGCCCGACACCATCGACGCCATGCTGGGCACCGACCCCAACGAGTGGCTGTACAAGGCGCAGATTCTTGCCATGTTTCAAAGCGGCGACAGCGTGCTACGCGTGCTTGCCCCGTTTCTGCAGCGCTTTCCCGACAGACCCGCCGCGCTTAGCCTGCAGTTGGAAACCCTGGCCAAGTCAGGCCAACTCGATGCCGCTCGCCAGCGTCTAGACGAGATCAAACGCGAACTACCCGGCTACCAGCCCACCGCCCGATTGAACCAAATGTTGGGGTCGCAGTAGCCAAAGTCCCGCGGCAACTCGTGCAATTCCTAGCCAGTTGCCCAGCGGCAGCAACCAGCATCAATCGCAGCCCAACTGCGCGATCTGGGTCAGCCGGGTCCATGTTCGGTTGCCGCTGGCCACCGGCATATCGCTGGCGTTGTGGGTAGATTGGAACTGGAACTCGAGCCGGTTGCAGGCACGCAGCGCCAGGCTGATCGTGCCCCAGAGTCGCGAAGTCACCGCGGTTTGGCCGAAGTTGCCGGCGATTCGGCCGCCTTGCGAGGTGCGAAGTTCAAGTTGCACCTGACGTTGACCGGCCTGTATCGGGGCGGCGCCCACCAGCCAGAACTGGCGGCCATCGTCGGCAAAAGTGAACCAGGTCAAGGCCAGCACCTGGTTGTCGCCGACCTGGGCCAGTTCGATCAGAAAGCCCTCGCCCGGCCGCTCCGGATCGGAATAGGAGCCGGTGATATGCGCAGTGAGCAGATCCGGCAGTTCGGCTTCGGCGTACAGGCTGGGATCGTACGCAGGCAGGGTGGCGGGGGCGGATACGAAGCCGGGCGGTTGCGATGCGATGACTTCATTGAACAGCCGGGTGCCGAAGCTGAGGGTGATCTCCTCGTTGGGGTCGAACTCCAGACCATCCACTTCATAGGCTTGCAAGAAAAGGGTCTCCGACACTTCGAACACCCGAGCCAGCGCACGCGGGTCATCGGGAATGCGAGTGAAGTTCAGATGCGGAATCAGGGTAATCAGGCCCTTTCCCTGCTCCGGCCGCAGTTCCACCGAAGGCAGGTTGAGCGGCCCGCTGGCCTGCGCGGGATGCTCGATCCGCAACAGCACGGCCGATTTTTCGCTGCCGCAGGGTTCGCGCCATAGGCTTGCGGTAGTAGCAAACGCCTGCGCGTAGTCGAGGCTGAACGCCAGCGTGTCAAAGCTCACGCGCTGGCCGCGCGGCGTCGACGGCGGCTCGGCCGTCACGCAGTTGTCCGGATACAGATTCATCGGTTGCAACAGCAGGATCTCGGCTTTCGGCGCAGTCATCGCGTGCTTGCGCTCGAGCGCATCGACGGCCAGCAATGGCGCAGGCCAGGCCAGCCAGGCCAGGCCCCAGATCGACAGCGATATCCTGGCCAAGAGCGGGTTCTCGAAGGCGGAACGGATCATGAAATCCTCCCAGGCAGCTTCGACCCCGGCAGTATACGCCGGCGTCACTGCCGGCGCTTGGGTGGACGGCATGCCGGTCTCGCCTCTCTTAGCTTATCGTTTCGCTGCGCTCGGTCGGCCGCTGCGCGGCAACGGCCGCTGCGCAGCCTGCGCCTTCGCTACGCTCGGTCGGCCGCTGCGCGGCAACGGCCGCTGCGCAGCCTGCGCTTTCGCTACGCTCGGTCGGCCGCTGCGCGGCAACGGCCGCTGCGCAGCCTGCGCCTTCCTCGCTCCCAGAGCAGGGCCATCCATGGCCCTTCCCGCGTGCGCTACGCTCGGTCGGCCGCTGCGCAGCCTGCGCCTTCCTCGCTCCCAGAGCAGGGCCATCCATGGCCCTTCCCGCGTGCGCTGCGCTCGGTCGGCCGCTGCGCGGCAACGGCTGCTGCGCAGCCTGCGCCTTCGCTACGCTCGGTCGGCCGCTGCGCGGCAACGGCTGCTGCGCAGCCTGCGCCTTCCCTACGCTCGGTCGGCCGCTGCGCGGCAACGGCTGCTTTCGCAGCTACGCGGGACCACGTCCCGACCTTTCCCAAGTGGGGCCACCACTTGGGCTGGTCGCGCCTTGCACGCGACGCAAAATCCTCGGTGATCATCCGCGCCCCCTCATGAAATAGGCGGGCTCGCCTGCGCGGCTGGCGCGCTGAGATGTGTCCGGCTAGGCTTGCCCGATACTTAGCTTGAGTTCCCGAGATGAGGTCTGACTCGCCGGTGTTTGGCCTGCGCATGTGCTGCGGGCGGCTTTCCCGTGACTGATTCGGCAGCGGGCAAGCCTGGTCTGGTACGCCAGCTCGGCGTCGTCGGACTGTGGCTGATCATCGTCAATGGCATGATCGGCGCGGGCATTTTCGGCTTGGGCGCTGGCGCGGCGAAGCTGGCCGGCCCGTACAGCCCCTGGGTGTTTGTACTGTGCGCCCTGGTCGTGTTGCCGATCATGTGGAGTTTCGCCGCGCTAGCCAGTCGTTTCGACGGCACCGGTGGCCCAGTTCTGTATGTGGAAGCAGGGCTGGGAAGGTTTGCTTCCTTTCAGACCGGGTGGGCGTTCTGGGTGGCGCGGCTGACTGCGTTCAGCGCAAATCTGGTGCTGCTGGTGTCGGCGATCGGCCTTTTCTTTCCGACCTGGGCCAGCGGAGCCGGAAGGCTGACCCTGCTGACGCTGATCTGTGGCGTCTTGGCGCTTAACAATGTCTGGGGCGCGACGCGGGCGGTGGGTACGATGGCGGTGCTGACCGTGCTCAAATTCAGCCCTCTGCTGCTGGTCGTCGGGCTGGGGCTGGCCAGCGATCCGATCGCGGTACCGATCGCGGAGTCTGACTTTGCACCCGATTGGCCGGCGGCCGTGCTGCTGGTGCTCTACGCCTATGTCGGTTTCGAATCGGGACTGGTGCCGGCAGGCGAGGCCAGGCAGCCGCAACGTGATCTGCCGCGGGCGCTGATGAGCGCCTTGTTGATCGTGGCCTTGCTGTATGCCGGCTTGCAGTGGGTGTCGCTGAAACATTTGCCTGGTCTTGCCGAAAGCGAGCGGCCCATGGTCGATCTGGCGAATGCCCTGTTGGGGGTGCCGGGGGCCAGCGTGATGATGCTGGGACTGGTGGCGTCTGTCGGTGGCAATCTGGCGGGATCCATGTTGTCGACGCCGCGCGTCACCTATGCCCTGGCTCGCGAAGGCAGCCTGCCGACGTGGTTTGCCAGCGTCCACCCGAGATTCGCCACGCCGGCCAATTCGATTCTGTTCTACGCCGCGGCCGCCTTGCTGTTGGCTACCTGGGGCAGTTTTGTCTGGCTGGCCGGACTCAGCGTGCTGACCCGATTGCTGATTTATCTGGCCAGTCTGGCCTCGATGCCGCGCATCTACGGCAATCGGATCGGGGCCGCCGAGGCCCTGCGTTTGCCTCTGGGCCCTCTGGTGCCGGCCTTGGCCGCCGCGGTTTGCCTGTTCCTGCTGACCCAGGTCGGTGCCAGCACCTGGCTCGGTACGCTGTTGTTTCTGCTTTTCGGATCGCTGCTCTATGGGCTGAATTACTGGTTAAGCAGGCCTGCTCGGTACCGCTGACCAGGCTGCTGGGCTGCGGGTCGGCGCGACAATTCGCAGCCGACCCATGCAACACGACCTCAGCTCGATGTTCCGGTCATGCCATGCGCGCCCAACGCAACAGGGTCATGAAGCTGGGCGGCTTGCCGTGCATCAGCAGGCCGATGCGGAATACCTTGCCGGCAAACCAGACAGCCAGCCAGGCGCCGAGAATGCCGAGGCCGATCGACAGCCAGACTTCCCACATCGGCGGCGGGCTGCTCGAACTCATGCGGATGATCATCACGAACGGGCCGGTGGGCGGAAGGATGCTGGTCACCATCGCTAACATCGAGTTCGGATCGCGACTGATCGGCATCCACAGCATCATCGGAAACACCATGGTCAGGATCACCGGGGTCAACAAAGTCTGCGCTTCTCGCAGTTCGTTCACAGCGGCGCCGATCGCTGCCATCAGGCTGGCCAGGGTGACGTAGGCAATCAGGAAGAATACGAACAGATAGAACAGCAGGCTGAGATCGAGCAGGCCCATGGCAGCAAAGCTGATCAGCCCAAGCAGCCCGATCGCGCCGTACAGGGCCAGCATCAGCGCACCGACTGCCAGCTGACCGAGAATCTTGCCGGCCATCAATTCGGTGGGCGACACCGCCGCCAGCAACAGTTCCACTACCCGACTGGCCTTTTCCTCGATGGTCGAAGTCATCAGCTGCTGGCCGGCCGTCATCACCGCGATGAACATCAGCACCATGAAGGCCATCGGCAGAAGGGCGCTGGCGATCTCATTGCGCTTGCTGTCGCCCTGAGCACTGAGTTTGATCGGCGCCACCCGTGGCACCGAGGTCAATCGGCGCACTTCGGCCGGGTCGAGCTGGCGTGCGCCCAGGCGCGAGGCGACCAGGGCTTGCTTCATACCGTCACGCAGCTCATCGAGCAAGCGCACGTCGAGCTTGTCGCGAACGTACAGCAGATAGCTGCCCAGGGCCGCGGCCTCGGCGTCGACCGCATCGGCCTCGATCTCGATGATGGCAAGCAGCTTGCTGTCCTTCTGCCGTTCCGATTGGCGCAGCTGCTCCTTGGCCGCTTCCAGCGCGGCGTCATCGGCCAACACGTGCACCCGCAGCTTCGGCACCTCGCCGAGCACCTGAGCCAGTCCTTCATCGATCTTGGAGCGCGCCAGATCGCTGTCGACGACCTTTCTTACTCCACCGGGCATGGCAGCATCGAAGCGCGCTTCGAAATCGCGACGGCGCGAGGCGAATCCTTCCGGTGAAAGATGCTGTTTGGCTGCTTCGGCGACCACGCCACTGCGGTCCAGCAGGGCAATCTCGCCCTCGATCGGCGGCGCCTTCTGGTTGATAAGGAAGGGCAGCAACCAGATCATCAACACCATCATGGCCGGTACGATCAACAGACCGAACAGGAACGCCTTGGTCATCACTGTGGCCACAAACTCGCGACGTGCAACCTGCAAGATCTTGTTCATGCGATCACCTCCTGAGCCGCCGGGGCATCTTTGATAGCCAGGCTGATGAAGACGTCCTCCAGGGTCGGTTGCAGCAGTTCGATGCGTCGGGTGGCGATCTCCTGGGTGACTCGGCGCAGCGCCTCTGCCGGGGCATGGCCGGGTTCAAGCTCCAGGCGCCAGCCCGATTCCTGCTTGCTGCTGCTGCGGATGCCTTCAATTCGCGTCAGATCTCCACCGTCGGCGCTGTCGTCGATCGGGTGCAGCAGCAGGGCATGCGGGGCGTAGCGCCGGCGTATCGCCTCGAGCGGATCGTCCAGCACCTTCTGCCCTTGGTGAATCATGATGATGTGTTGGCAGATCTGCTCTGCCTGCGGCATCACATGGGTGGAGAACAACACGGTCACGCCGCGCTGGTGCTGTTCCAGGATCAGTGACTTCAGCAGGCGCATATTGACCGGGTCGAGACCACTGAATGGCTCGTCAAGAATCAACAGGTCGGGTTGATGGACGACGGCAGCGATGAACTGCACCTTCTGCTGCATGCCCTTGGACAGCTCTTCGCATTTCTTCTTTGCCACATCGGCCAGCCCCACGCGCTCCAGCCAGTCGCTGATGCGCTTGCCGGCTTCATTGCGTGGCACGCCCTTCAGTACCGCCATATGCTCTAGAAAATCGCCGACCCGCATCTTGCGGTACACGCCGCGCTCCTCGGGCAGGTAGCCGATCCGGTCCTTGGCCTTGAGTGCACTGTCGGCACCCAACACGCGGATCGATCCGCTGTCGGGAAACAGAATCGATAGCATCATCCGCAGCGAGGTGGTCTTGCCGGCGCCGTTCGGGCCGATAATGCCGTACAGCGCACCTTGTGGTACCTCAAGATCCAGGCCACGAACAGCCTGCTTGCTACCGAAGGACTTGTTCAGGCCACGGAGTTCAATCGCCAGTGTCATAGTGATTCCAGGAGCGGCAATGGGGCGAAGAGTAAGGTCTGGACGGTGGCGCCGCCAGACTTGCAAAGCGCATCGACGGCCCGCTTCGGCATTCGTGACCTGACCCGATCGGGACTTCTGGGCCATGCCCTGCTGCCGGCAGGCCGGGAATACTGCGCCGCCGAGCGGGGCAGGGCGTTCAATCCTCAAGCCGAGGGAACAAGATCAGCGACAGGGAGGTGGCGATGACGGGCAGATCTGACCAGCAGCGCGCGGTGCCGATGAGCGTTGAGAGTGCCGGGGCACGGATCGAAGACCTGCTGAGTGAGCGGGTCAGCGACAGCCAGCCCGGCTGTGCGATCGGCATCTGTCGTCGCGGCGAACTGCTGTGGCAGCGCGGCTTTGGGCTGGCCAGCGTGGAGCACGGCGTGCCGATTGATCCGCTGCGCACGGTGTTTGACATCGGCTCCACCTCCAAACAATTCACCGCCGCCTGTGTGTTCCTGCTGGCTGAGCAGGGCGCCATCGAGCTCGAACACAGCATCGATCGCTACTTGCCTGAGTTGCCGAGCTATGCGCAGAGCATCACCATCAGGCACCTGATCCATCACACCAGCGGTCTGCGCGACTACATCGCCTTGCTCAATCTGGCCGGCGTCAGGGATCAGGATTACCTGAGTGAAGCGGCCGCGCTGGCGATGATCGCGCGCCAACCTTATCTGGAGTTTGCGCCCGGCAGTGAGTTCCGCTACTGCAACAGCGGGTATTTTCTGCTCTCGCTGATCGTGCAACGGGCCAGCGGTCAGTCCTTGGCCGAGTTTGCCAGGCAGCACGTGTTTGAACCGCTGGGTATGCAGCAGACCCGTTTTCTGCAGTTCTGCTGGGAAGTCGTACCGCACCGCGCTTGCGCCTACGCGCCGCTCGACGAGCGTGAGTTCGCGGTGTTGATGGCGAACTGGGAGCAGACCGGCGATGGCGGCGTACAGACCAGTGTGGCGGATCTTTGCCGCTGGGATGGCAACTTTTACACCGGTCAGGTGGGAGGAGCGAAACTGATCGCTCAGTTGCATCAGTGCGGCGTCTTGAGCAATGGTCAGGTCACCGACTATGGCGGCGGTCTGGTGATTGAGCCCTATCGTGGATTGCCCTCGGTCTTGCATGGCGGTGCCTGGGCTGGGTACCGGGCCGAGCTGCTGCGCTTTCCTGAACAGGAGATTGCGTTTCTGGTTCTGTGCAACCGCGCCGATCTCGACCCGACGGATTTGGCGCATGCGGTCGCCGATTTGATCTTGGCGCCATTGCTCGAGTCGCCTGCTGAGGCTCGGCTGGCTTCCGGCGAGTACTTGGCGGATGACGCCGAGCTGGAAGCGCTTTGTGGTGTCTACTGGAGCGAGGAACAGCGGCTGTTGCGCAGCCTGCGCTTGTCCGAGGGCGTGCTGTACTACGGACGTGATGACGGCAGCGAGCAGCCCTTGCGCATGCTGGCCCGCCTTCGAGCCGAATTCGATGATCAGCCGGGCCAGGGCGGCCTGCGCTGGGAGTTCGGTGTCGATGGCAGCCTTGAGCTTCATATCGAGCTGTCTGCTGAGCCACCGCTTCGACTCTGCAGGATGCCGGCTTTCAGTCCGTCCGCCGACCAGCTGGCAAGCTATTGTGGTCACTACGTCAGCACGGAACTCGATGTGCAATGGACATTGATTCACGACGAAGGTGAGCTGAGACTCCAGACATCTGAGGAGCCGCCCATCGCCTTGTTGCCGGTGTTTGAGCAAGCCTTTGTCGGCAACGGCTGGCTGCTTCGATTCCCTGCGGTGGGGGCTGTGATCGACAGCTTCATGGTCGATGCCGGCCGTGCAAGCGGCATTCGCTTTCAGGCTCAATCTTAGGAACCTGAACGCAACGCATGCCCGGTTGCCGGGCAGGGGCTACAATGGAGGGGCGCGGGCAAGGACAGCGCCATTCGGGTGAATGCCATCCAAGCTCGCGCCCGCAGGCAGCAAAACGGAACTTGATTGCCTTGAGTCACTGCGGACCTGTACTGCGGACTTGCAATGGGTCCGCGCCTGATCAAGTCCGCGCCTGATCAAGTCTGGATCGGCTGCTCAGGCCCGCTATAAGAGGAGGGCGTATGCACACCTTTCCGACCTCATCCCGTTACAATGACATCACCGCACCATCGATGCGACGCGCAGATCTCGACGTGCCCGCGCTGGCTGCCTTCAGCTGGCTGCGACGTGGTGCGCGCGATCTGACGCTGCACCCCGCGGCCAGTCTGGTGTATGGCGGACTGGTCACCGCCACCGGATTGCTGATGCTGGCCTTCGGTGCCCATCCGTACTTTCTGGCCGCAGCACTGACAGGGTTTGTGTTGGTTGGCCCCATTCTGGGGGTTGGCCTCTGTGAGCTGTCGCGTCGCGATGAAAGCGGCCTGCCAGTGGGTTTTGATGAGTCGCTGCGTGCATTGCGACCCAACCGTCGTCCGCTGCTGCAACTCAGTGCGGTGTTGGCCCTTGCAGCAGTACTGTGGTTCCTGGTCTCGATCGGCTTGATGCGTGCCTGGTTGGGGCCACTGGCGCCGAGCATCGAGGCGAGCATGTGGAACAGTCGTTTTGCCCAGCTGGGGCTCGAGCAGTGGTCCTACTGGATCGGCGCTGGTGCCGTATTTGGTTTGAGTTGCTTCGCGCTGACCGTGGTGGCGGTGCCCGCCATCATTGATCGAGGCGTCAGCATGGCCGCCGCCATGCGTGCCAGCCTGGCTACCGTTGCCGCGCATCCCATTCCCTGTTTGATCTGGGCAACGCTGCTCGCCGTGCTGGTCGTGGTCGCCTTTGCGTCCGTGGTTGGGCTGTTGCTGATCTTCCCCCTGCTCGGTCACGCCACCTGGCATGCCTATCGCGACTTGACGATGCGCCGCTAGTCGAAGCACGCCGGCACGCCACAGGCGGTCTGAGGCTGTCAGCCGACTGGCGGCCGTTTGAGGGCCGCAAGCTGTGACCCGGGCCCGAATTCCGCCAAGCTTGCGTGCTAGCGTAGCCGGCATCATGAGTGCCTGGCAGGAGGCCGGGAATGCGGGCAACCGAACATCGACTGAAGACCGCGCACCCCGGGGTGCGCTGCGCTGTTGTGAGTTGGCTGTTACTGGCAGCGCCCTTGTCGGCCTGGGCTGCGAGTGGCTGCGATGATCTGGGTGGGCAGCCGATTCACCCCAACGTCGATTGGGAAATGGATGTTAAGCCGATACTCAACAATATGTTGGGTGGGCGCTGCAGCGGGTGTCATAACGGCGCGATTCCGCCTGATATGACCGACAACGGTGTGGATGCCATCTTCAAGCTGGTGAACTTCTACGTGACGCCGGGGCGCCCGCAGGAATCGCAACTGTTCATCAAGGTGAACTGCGACGTTCCGGACAGTGGCGGGCGCATGCCGCTGGCAGGAGCCAATCTCAGCACACTGCAGCAAGAGCTGCTTTACGACTGGATCGCTCAGGGTGCCCGGGGCGAAAGCCCGCCGGGGGCGATCTCGCGTGATTTCATCTTTCGCGATGGTGGCGAGTCGCTGCGCGAGTCGCCGGCCGAGAGCGACTGAACCGAGTGCAGCGCATGAACCGAGCCATGTTTCGCCATTGCCTTCGATGGAGCCTGATGTTTGCAGCGCTCGGTTGCAGTTCGCTGCTGCAGGCCGCGACCTATCAGGTTGGTCCAGCGCGCAGCCATACCACGCTCGATGCCCTGTTCAGCGCGATCGATCTTGAGCCGGGTGACATTGTGGAGGTCGATGGCGCGGTGACCTATCCCGGCGGCATCATCATGCGCGCGGAAGATGGCGGTGCTGCCGGCAATCCGGTGATATTGCGCGGCATCAAGGTGGCCGGACAGCGGCCGATCATACAAGGCGGAGTCAATAGCATTGAATTTCGCCTGGTGGAACATGTGGTATTCGAGAGTTTCGAGATCATCGGCACTACGGCGCCGACGCGCACTTTCCGCTGTTTGTACCACCACGGCCATGATCTGACTGTGCGCGAAGCGCGCATCCATGCCTGTCCGGATCATGGCGTGCTCGGCGCTGACCAGGATTCAGGCTCGATCACCATCGAGTACAGCGAGATCTTTGATGCCGGCTCAGGTGATCGCAATCATGTGATCTATATGGCGACCGATGAGGTGGCCTATCCGGGCTCGGTGTTCCGTCTGCAGCACAGCTATGTCCATAGCGCCAACGGCGGCAACCTGATCAAGTCACGCGCCGAGCGCAACGAGATCTATCACAACTGGCTCGAAGGCGCCTTCTATCACGAGTTGGAGCTGATCGGACCGGACCCAGGCGGGGCACCCAATGGCTGGTCCGAAGGCCTGGCGCGTGAAGACTCCGATGTGGTCGGCAATGTGATTGTTCACAGCAGCGACTTTAGCGCCATTATCCGGCTTGGCGGCGATGGCACCGGGCAAAGCCAGGGCCGCTATCGCTTTGCCAATAACACCATCGTGCGTATCAATGGCAACAACGATACGCCGACAGTGTTCCGACTGTTCGATGGTCTGGAGTCGGTGCAGATGTTCAACAACCTGATCTATCGCGATGGCAGTTCGGCCGTGCGCCTGATTCGCGAGGTCGAGGCCGACTGGGTAGGCGGCATCTCGCGAATTGCCGGTTCCCACAACCAGTACGAGCCGGGCTCGACCTTCGTACCCCCCGGCTGGACAGCCAGTGTGCTCACCGCAACGCCCGGTTTCACTGATATCGCCAGCCTCAATCTGCGTCTGCTCGAAAGTAGCAGCCTGCGTGATGCTGGTACCGGCACCACCGATCACCCCGCCTATGCCTTCCCCAATCCGCGCCTGTTGCCGGGCTTCGAGCCGGTGCGCGCCCTGCAAGCCATCGGTACTGCCAGTACGCGTGAGGTTTCCGGCGTCGCGATCGATATCGGTGCGTTCGAATTCATCGACCCGCAGCGCGTGTTCCGCGACGGGTTTGAGTCCTGATAAGCAGAATTGATTCCGGCGCGGGCTTCCGCGCGACTGCTGTTGAGCAGCTGCGTGGAGGTGGAACAAGTTATCAGTGGAAGCTGAGGTAGAGCCGCTGATTCCTTGCGCGAGAGACCGACAGGGGTGATTCAAGCACCTCCTTCCCTTGCCCCTCTTCCGCGACCCCTGTGCTGCAGGCTGAGAGCGGAGCAAGGCGCAAGCTCGGGGAATCGGTGTGCTATGAGATCTTCTGCTGGGCAATCACCAACGTCACTGCGCCAAACCACAGTCGGGCCTTGAGTCGGAGCAGGTCAAAGCCCCTGGGCAGGCAAAGATCGGCTCCCTAACCCCAGCCCGGCCCTCCCCGAACATCGGGGAGGGAGTTCCGGGGCACCAGCCGGCGCGCGAAAATCAGTGCGCATCGATCTCTCCCCTGGCGGGAGAGGGGTTGGGGAGAGGGGGAATTCAAGCACCTCGCTCCCTTGCCCTTTCAATCCCAGCACCAGTGCCCGGAGGGCAGGACAGAACAAAGCGCGGCCTCGCCGAGTCAATGGGTTGGGACATTGAGCCGTGGCGATCGGGGCTTCGAGCGCAGCGCAAAAGATCTTTTGTTCTCATGAATACGTATGCAGCGCATACGAATGCACTCGCTCAGCGTCTACCATCGACAACGCAGCACGATGTTGAGATGAAGGCGCAGGAGGGGCGCACTTCAGTTCCAGCTGCTCGCGACAGGGGGCGGGCAGGGCGGCGATCCGGGCAGGAGACCGGGCGGCCGTCGTTGTCATCGTCGTCAGCCCTGGGAGGGGACTACATCATGCAATCACATCAAGCGACCGTGTTCGGCACGGTCCTGCGGAGCTTCTTTGTCGTTCGATCGGCCTTGCTGCGAACCTTGGCACTGAGTGCGTTGTTATGCAGTTCGTTGGCGCAAGCCGACGTCATCCTGCACGCCTTCAATTGGCGCTACAGCGAAGTGGAGGCGAGGGCGCAGGCGATCAAGGATGCAGGTTACAAGATTGTCCTGGTCGCGCCGGCCTACAAGGCCAGCGGCAGCGAATGGTGGGCACGCTACCAGCCACAGGACTATCGCCTCATTCATCACTCACTCGGCGACACCGAGAGTTTTGCCAGTATGGTGAGCGCACTGGAGCTCAAGGGCGTGCTGGTGTACGCCGATGTGGTGCCCAACCATATGGCCAACGAGGCGGCTCAGCGCAGCGATCTCAACTATCCCGGTGCCGCCGTGCTGGCGCAGTACGCCAGCAACCCTGGCTACTACAACGCGCAGCGTTTGTTCGGCGACCTGCGCTACAACTTTCTCGGCCTGAACGATTTTGGCCCGGCCAGCTGTATCCAGAACTATCTCGATGTCTGGCAGGTGCAGAACTGGCGCTTGTGCAACGGCGGCGGTGATGCCGGTCTGCCTGACCTGATTGGCAACAGCTGGGTGATATCGCAGCAGCAACAGTACTTGCGGGCGCTGAAGGGCATGGGGGTGAAGGGCTTTCGCATCGATGCCGTCAAGCACATGAAGCTCCCGCACGTAAACGCCCTGTTCAATGCCGAGATCAAGGCGGGCATGCATGTCTTTGGAGAGGTGATCACCAGTCGCGGCAGCGGCGATGAGGAGTATCGGCTATTCCTGCAACCCTATCTCAATCAAACCGACCATGCCGCCTACGACTTTCCCTTGCATGGATCGCTGCGCGAGGCATTTCGATTCGGCGGCAGCATGAGTGCCCTGGTCAATCCGCAAGCGGTGGGTCAGGCGCTTGCGGGGGCGCGGGCGGTGACCGTTACGGTCACCCACGATATGCCGAACAATCCTGGCATCTTTGGCTGGATGATCTTGAATCCCGGTGACGAAACACTGGCCTATGCCTACATCCTCGGCCGTGACGGCGGCGTGCCGATGGTGTTTTCTGATCACGGCGAAAGTCGACCCGATCTCTACGGCGCACGATGGAACGATGCGTTCAATCGCAGCGATATCAGAGCCATGATCCGCTTTCACAACGCTGCGCAAGGCACCGACATGCAGGTGCTTTCCTACAGTGACTGCCATCTGCTGTTCCGTCGTGGCAGCCGTGGCATCGTCGGTATCAACAAGTGCGGCAGTGCTGTCAACAGCACGATCAACATGAACAATAGCGTGTTGTGGTGGAATACCCCCTACACCGACACGCTGAGTGGTCATGTGGTCAACATCAAGTCATCCAACTACACGTTCAGTCTGCCTGCGCGTGCGGCGCGCATGTGGCTGCGGCCCTGAGGAGCCTCTATCAGGCTGCTGAAGTGGGAATTTCAGCAGCCTGCTATGCTGTGATCGGGTTGAATGTTTCGAGGTCCGATGCGCGCGGTACTTGGCTTGCTTGATCGCCTCTGGCTGCTGGCCTGCGTGTTGGCGGCCGGCTGCCTGCCGGGTTTCATTCTGCAGTATCGGCAGCGCATGCTGGGGCGCCTGGATCAGGTATCGCAAGACCTGGCGCCGTGGCGGCAGATTGCCGAGCGATACCATCAGGGCAGCCTGCCGGACCTGATTGCCCATCATCGAGCCAGCGCCGACGCCACTTTCATGGCAGAGGCCGAGGCGATCGAACTGATGGTAAAGTCGGAAGCCAGTCTGCAAGCGGTGGTCGATGCGCTGCAGGGCAGCTTGCTGCAGCAGGCGCTGGGCTTGGTGCAGTATGCCCACTGGGCGGATGTGCAGGCGGTGTGGTCGATCTATCAACCGACGTTCTCGCTCGATCCTGAAGGTTTGGCGTTTGCCTTGTTGTTGGGCGCGTTGCTGTGGTTCCTGCCGGTGGCAGTGATTGGGATCGGAAGACGCCTGCAGCGGCGTCGGCGCGCAACGGCTGACGCCGCGGGCAACTGAGCGTAACGTGGTGCGCGGGCTCTCCGCCATGAACGGGCCGCGCCACCCGATGGATGGCGCGGCGCCGCTGATCAGCCGCTCAGCGAGCTGAGTTCACTGCCGTTCCAGCCGAACGAACGGACGCGATCCGGTACCACCGCGCTGTTGTAGGACGCGCTGTTGGCCCGCGCCGCCTGGAACTCCAGCATATCGATACGCACGTCGTCGGCGCTGAACACGGCCACGCTGACACCGTGGTGATCGGTCTGCACATAGCGGATGGCTGAGTTGCCGGCGAGCAGCAGTTGATCGGTGGCCGGAATCAGGCCGCCGGCAATCGGGCGTAGCAAGGGATCGCTGTCGGCCGAGTTCTGCAGCAGAGTGCGGAATGGCGCCGACGATACGGCGGCGGTGGTGAACTCGACATGGGTCTGACTGGCGCCGGGGTGCACGGTGGCGAATCCGGCGTGGATATCACCGGACAGGAACACCAGCCCAGGCACGTTGCCGAGCGCCTGACGCAACAGGATGTCGCGCTGCTGTGGAAAGCCATCCCACTGGTCGACGTTGAGATAGAAGCGTTGATTGAACGGTGCCGGCACGCCCAGCGCAGGGTTGGTCAGATCCAGCACCATCGAAGTAAAGGCGACTGAAGTGGCGATGATCTTCCAGCGCGCAGTGGAACTGGCGACCTGACTGACCAGCCATTGAGTCTGCGCGCTGCCCCAGGCATCTTGCGTAGCGCCACCGGCGGTGAGCAGACGATAGGTAGCGTACAGATCGTAGGTGTCCTTAACCACAAAGTAGCGCGAGCCGATATTGCCGAACGGCGAGGTCTTGCCCAAGGTGAACCAGGCGATGCCGGTGTCCAAGGTGTCGATCAGTGCCTGCGGCAGCAAGGGTACCTGTTGGTTGGCCGGCACCGCCGCGTTGTATTGCTGGACCAAGGTGTTGATGACGGTGGTGGACAGATTGCCGCTGATCGCGGTCTGCGCTCGCAGCGTGGCCTGGCCGGTCTCGAGGCCGGCGTCGAGATAGGCGACGGTCAGCGCGGCCAGCAACACCTGCTTGTAGACCGCGTAGGCCGGTCTGTCGATGTTGAGATAGGCACTGAAGTTGTTGCGCACCGCTTCGTATGGAACGCCCGCCAGGGCCAGCACCTGGGTCAATGCGGCGCGGTCCATGATCACCGTGCCGGGGAATGCGTCTTCGGGAATCAGGTGGTCGGGGCGGAAGCTGCGGTAGTCGGTCAGGAACAGCTCTACGTCGCGTCCGAAGCGCAGCTTGCGGTACAGCACCGTATTCGGGAACAGCGCGTCGCGCACCACCTCCACTCGGCCTCCGGTTCCACCGAGGTCGGTGTCCACCGGGGTGAACTCGAAATAGGCTTGTTCGGCATTGCGTCGGCGCTCTGAGTCGCGCTCCTCGAAGCGGCCGTCGAGATAGGTGCCGTTGTCTTTCCAGGCGTCATCCGAGAATTCGTGATCGTCCCAGATCGAGATCACCGGGAAGCGCTGGTAAATCGCCTTGATGGCGTCGTCGGAGCGGTAGGCCCGGTGCAGATCGCGGTAGTTGTCCAGCGTGCGGGCCGCCAGGAAGGCGCCTTCACCTGTGCCCAGTCGCAGCGCCAGTTCCGGTTGGCGGAACTGAATGCCGCGACCGGCCCCGCCGCTCTGAAATGCCGGGTCGCCTGTGGTCTCATAGATGCTGTCGCCCAGATGCAGCACGAAGTCGAGATCCTGGTCGAGCAGCGGGAGCAGGCTGTTATAGAACTTGCCGATGTAGTCCTGGCAGCTGATGAAGGCAAACTTCAGCGGCGTGCTGTCGGTGATCTCGCGCGCTGTGCGGGTGCGGCCGGTGGCCGACGATAGCAGGCTGCCTTCCTCGGCCAGCAGGAAGCGATAGTAGTAGGTGGTGCCTGGGTTGAGTCCGATCACCCGCACCTTCAAGCAGTGATCGCTGGCATCACTGACCCCAAAGTCGCTGTTGACCAGAAGCTGTGAGAACCCGCTGTCGGTGGCGACTTGCAGGCGCAGCGTGCCGATGTTCACCAGGCCGGAAACTCGCGTCCAGACCAGCACGGCATTGGGCCGCGGGTCACCTGAGGCTACCCCTTGCGGATAGCGCGCCTCGGCCAGCACGACGCTGGGTGCGGTCGGCGTGGTGATGGGCGCGGGGCTGTTGGAATCACTGCTGCAACCGGTCAGACCGAGCGCCGTTGCGCTGGCCGTGACGGTGACAATATGCAGGAACTTGCGGCGATCCATCGTCGACATTCGACCGTACCTCAGCGTTTGGCGGTGCCGTAGTGTCGTTCAGTTTCGTGACAGATTGCTAGACGTTGCGTTGAGGGTGGCGCGGGTGCTTGGGGTCACCGGGCCTCGAAAGGGCACCTGGACGTCAACCAGGAATGTGCCAGTGCAAACGTAGCCACCAGGTGCGCGGCGCAAAGTGTTGCGACACCGTGCTGAAGGGCAGGGCGAACGGGTAGTCAATGGGATCATCCAGGGCATTACGAACGCCGAGTTCCACTTCCCAGTTGCTTGCCGGGCGACGCCAGCCCAGGGTCAGGTCAAGCTTGTCGTAGCCGTCGAGCTCCCCCGAGAAGGCGTGACGATCATCGACATACAGCCAACGCAGGGCAAGCGAGAGGCCCGCGCGCGGGCGCCAGATCGCCGCCAGGTTGCCGATCCAATCGGCCGCCACCGCGCTGTCACCGTCGGGGCCGCTGGTGGAACGGCTATCCCAGGTATCGGCATAGGAAAGATTGGCGAGCAGATCGAAATCAGCGCCGATGTTTTGCTCCCACTCAAGTTCGACACCGCGTGAGCGATACCGGTTGCTATTGTCGAACTGGGTCGGCTGGCCAGGTGGCGGCGGCAGCACGACATAGATCTGATCATCGGTACTCGAGCGGAACAAGGTGACTCGTGCGGTCGCCCCCGGGCGCCGATAGACATAGCCAAGCTCAGCGCTACCCATGGTTTCAAAGCCAATCCGTTCGTCGCGTTCGCTGCGCGGATAGAGCTCCCAATAGGTCGGCGCGCGAAACCCTTCGGCGTACTGGGCTTTCAGAATGTGCCGTTCGGCCGCTTGCCAGACCAGGCCAAGTCGCGGAGAAAACTGCGACTGAACATCGTCGTAGTCATCCCAGCGCAGGCCGAGCGTGGCAGATACGGTTTCGCTGAGTTCGATCTGGTCCTGGATAGTGAAGGCCAGCAGTTGTCGTTGCTGGTCGCGGACTGAGGTCTCCAGCAAGGCCGGATCAGGTGCGGCCGGAAGCCGGATGATGCCGAGATCGGTGCGCGACTGCGCCGCTTCCATTCGCAGCAATACCTGGTGGGCGTCCAGCGGTCGCCAGAACAGGTCCACTTCACCCTCTATCCGGCTGCCGGAAAACCGCTTGCCGGTAGTCGCCGAGGCAAAGGCGTTTTCCAGCCAGGCTACCCGGGCTTCAAGATCGGCACGCGGGCCGAGTTGAAATGCCTGACGCGCCTCGATCGCGGTCGACTGCTCGCCAGAGGGAAGTCGGATCCCCGGCACCGGTGCCAGGTACTGGTCGCGATCGGTATGGTGCAGGGTGAGCGAGAATGCGTTTCGCTGCAGTCCCAGTGTTGCCCAGGACACTTCATCGTTGGGATGCTGGCCAATGGGGCCGGCATCTTCACCGTGATCGGCCAGGGCGCCGCCGACATAGCCTTGCCAATTGCCGGCATCCCGACCCCAGGCGATGTGGCCGCCGGCAGCCACCGCGCTATCGCTGTCGCCACTGACGAAAACCTGAGCACCCTGTTTGTGGGTGATCACGTTGATCACCCCGGCAAAGGCGAAACCGCCGTGAATGCTCGAACCCGGACCACGCATGATCTCGATCCGCTCGACCCGTTCGATCGGCAGCAGAAGCACGGCCGAGTTACCGCCGGATTCCTCCCGGCTCAACCCCACCGAGTCGAGCAGAACCTTGGTATTGCCGGCGTTGAACGGCACCGTGATGCCGCGCACACTGAGGTTGCCTGAGCCGTTGGCCTCTCGCAGCACCTGGAAGCCGGGCACCAGGGAAAGTGCGTCCAGCACATGGCGGGCGCCGAGCGCTCGCAGCGCATCACCCCGCAACACGGTGACCATGCCGGGTACGAAGTCGCGGTTGACCCGCGTGCGCGTGGCGATGGTAGTCTCTTCATCGAGCAGGGCCAGCAGCGAGGCCAGCTCGGAATCCTCGTCGGCGGCGTCATCGTTGGCCGCTTCGGCTGGCGCCGTCATCGACAGACCGGTCAGAGCCAAGCCAAGCAGGAGCCCACGGAACAGTGCTTCCACGTCGCAAGCAAGGTATCTGGCCATGATCGCGGGATCGGGCAGTTTGGGTCCTCACAGTGTCCATGCTTTCTCACCGGCGGGAAAGAGCCTTTGCGGCGAGAAATTGAACGGCCGTCCGGTCTGTCGAGCGTGATCGGAGTCTGGACTGCCAGTTGAACGATATGCTCAGACTTCAAATTTTTCCGAGAAAGTCAGTCGAGCCGGCGAATTCGCGTGGATCTCAATCGCAGGTTCAAGCGTACTTGTTGGGCCGTTTGAATTCGCCAATTCGGTGAATCTTCATGTTTTGCGTTGCCGGAGAGGCACCTTCGAAGCTGTCGTTGTTGTCGATCCTGATTGTCCAGGGTGCGGCGATCCATGACTGCCGGCTGCAGCAAGGATGCACCGCCGTGATCAATAGCGTACTTTGTTGATCAAGTTGTTCGAGTAAAGCTCGACGTAGCCGCAAGTGCGGCCGAACCGAGTTTGGAACTGCGCCGACCGCGGCGCGTCTGAAAAGCTCGGGATGGACTTGTTCAGACCTTCCCTTGTGCGGCGCCGCGCACTCGCTGGAAGTGTGGCAAGCCGAACAACTGATCGGCGGCATCTCGGCGTCGCCCCTCGGCTGCTTCTTCGTCGGCGAGAGCATGTTCTCCAGCCATGTTCAACGTGCAAAGGCCACACGAACGGCCAGTCGGAACTGACGTCGCGATCGTGAATCGTGCGGGCTAGCCGAGCACCCCGCCGCCAGCTATACTTCGCGCGCAAACTGGGGCGGTAGCTCAGCTGGGAGAGCGCTGCGTTCGCAATGCAGAGGTCGGGAGTTCGATCCTCCTCCGCTCCACCAATTCCCAAAAGCCGACGAGTCTCTCGTCGGCTTTTTTCATGCACCGAAGCCCAGTCCTGGCGCGGTTCCCAGCGATTCTACGAAGGTCGACCTTCGGGCTGATTCTTGGAACTGCCGTCAAATCAGAGACTTAGCGCGGCGAGTCATCCACAGATTTGAGTGATCTTTTGCCCTGGGCGGAGGATCATCAACTGTTTGCAGACTGAGACTCCAGATCTGCGAATTGACGATCGCGGTCATGCGTCAGAGCGCAGCCCTCCACTCGCGCAGTTGACCAACAGTCTGCGTCAGCCCCTGTTTGAGTAGCGTGTCCAGATACTCATCGATGGTCTTGGGCGGATTTTTCAATGACCTTCGGTGAGCGGCCACGGCAGCGCGAACGCTGGCGGTATGCAGGTCCGGTAGGTCGACGATGCAGTCGTCGGGATGCTGAGCAGACAGGTGATAGCGCGTCAGCGCCGCGGGCGGAAAATCCTTCAGATTGAACGTTGCGATCAGACTGGCGCGGCCGTGAATAGCGGCGGCCACCACATGCCGATCATCTGCGTCTGGCAGTTCCACCGAGGGAATCAGGTGTTCAAAGCCAGTGACTATGCTGTCGCGCACGTGGGCGTTCATCAACACAGGCGTTCTTGCCAAGTCCTCCTCCCGGAGGTCAGGGCGCTGCCAGGCAAGTAGCTGAAAGACCAAAGACCAAAGACCAAAGACCACGGTTTATGGCGCAAGAGACTACACTTGGTGGGCCGAACCTGCAGAAATGTATGTAGCCCCCCAAACTCCGGACCCCAATGGGGTTCGTGGCTATTCGCCCGTCTACAGTGAAATTTCACCGCTTGTCGAGTTCACACCATGAGACTCAGGACTTTGTTCTTGCTTGGGATCTGTGCATTCGGAAGCACCGCCGCTTCCGACAATCCCCCCCCGTACACCCCAGCAAGTGATCGTTGGATGGAAACAGAGCAGTTGAAGCAACACAAGAAGGATGCGCTGAAGGGTGATGCATCGGCGGCTGCTCTCGTTTCAGATCACTACATGACCGGAGTCAACGACATCGAAGAAGGTTTTTTTTGGCTAAAACTTGCGGCGGAGCTTGGTGACTGTCAGTCTCAACACAGGTTGCTCGGATGGTACAGGCAAGCAAAGTCCCGACCTGATGACGTTCAGCGATGGCGAGACGAACTCCAGAAGAACCCCAGGTGCGCGGGACCTCAGCCGGAAATTGACTGACGCGGAGTATCGGGAACAGCGCGCAACCATCTACACCATATTTCCAGCTCCGAGATCGCAATGAACGCCTCCAAGGAACATAGCTACATTTGTGTTCGTGTACTGCGTGGCATGTCCTTGGGGTCTGTCAATCCAACTGTGTAACTGCTGATTAAGCTACCTGTTAACCGGAACTCGCTCTTCACCGAATTGAATATGAAACACCTGCATCGCTGGCTTCCAATTGTGCACGCCTTTCCAGCGCTTGCTTGCTTCGCGGCTACGCGGGACTACGTCCTGATCTCGCCCAAGTGGGTCCGCCACTTGAGCTTGTCGCGCCTTGCGTACGGCGCAGAGTCCTCCGGTGAACATCCGCGCCCTATCATGAAATATCCAGGCTAGGATGCTGCTTGACGCCTCCTATTGGATGCACCACTGATGAGCCAACCGCCCTCGTCGCCCTCCGCCTCGCGCAGCCTAGGCAAGCGCTTGCTGCTGGTTGCTGCCCTGGTCGGAGCAGTGCTGGTCCTGCACCTGAGCGGCCTGCTTGATGCGCTCAATTTCAGCACTCTGAAGGCGCGCCAGGCCGAGTTTTCAACCTGGGTCGCGGCGAACTTCGTGGTGGCCCTGGCCGCTTACTTCGTACTCTATGTGGTAGTCACAGCGCTCTCGCTGCCGGGCGCGGCGATTCTCACTCTTGGCGCTGGCGCAGTGTTCGGCCTTCTCTGGGGTACCGTGCTGGTTTCGTTTGCCAGCACTCTGGGCGCCATACTCGCCTTTCTCGTGGCGAGATTTCTTCTGCGCGATGCGTTGTCACGCAAATTTGGTCAGCGCATGCGGCGCTTCGACGAGGGCGTGCGTCGCGACGGCGCTTTCTTCCTGTTCACCTTGCGACTGGTGCCGGTGTTTCCGTTCTTCGTGGTCAACATCCTGGCCGGACTCAGTGCGCTGAGGGTTGGGACCTACAGCTGGGTCAGCCAGCTCGGCATGCTCCCGGCGACCGTCGCCTACGTGTATGCCGGCACCCAGCTGGCCAGGCTCGAATCTCCGAGCGATGTGTTAAGTCCCGGGCTGCTCGGCGCCTTCGTCCTGATCGGCCTGCTGCCGCTGCTGCTGCGCGGGATCATTCGCGTTCTGCAGGCGCGCCGGGTCTATGCCGGACATTCCCGACCCAAGTCCTTTGACTACAACCTGATTGCAATCGGTGCCGGCTCGGCGGGTCTGGTCACCAGCTACATCGGCGCAGCGGTCAAGGCCAAGGTCGCGCTGATCGAGAGGCACCGCATGGGCGGTGATTGTCTCAATACCGGCTGCGTGCCTTCGAAAGCGCTGATCCGGTCGGCCCGTCTACTGGCCGAGGCTCGTGAGAGCCAGCGCTACGGCATACGTCGCATGAACGCGGAGTTCGACTTTGCTGAGCTGATGGAACGGGTCCAGGCGGTCATCGCCAAGGTCGAGCCGCATGATTCGGTCGAGCGCTACACCGGCCTGGGCGTCAATGTGATTCTGGGCGAAGCGAAGCTGGTTTCGCCGTGGGAGGTCGAGGTGGATGGCCGGCGAATCAGTGCCCGCAGTATCGTGATCGCCACCGGCGGCCGTCCGTCGGTGCCCGAGCTGCCTGGTCTTGAGCACACCGACTACCTGACCTCCGACACGGTCTGGTCGCTGCGCGAACTGCCGCCGCGATTGCTGGTGCTGGGTGGCGGGCCCATCGGCTGCGAGCTGGCCCAGTGTTTTGTCCGTTTTGGCAGCCAGGTCACTCTGGTCACTCGCGCGGATCGCCTGCTGCCCAGGGAGGATGCCGAGGTTGGCGAGCTGCTCTCACAACGCTTCGTCGCTGAACGTATCAGTGTGGCCCGGCGCCACCGTGCCGTGCGGGTCGAACGCCGAGGCGATGAGCGCGTGCTGGTCTGTGCAGTGGATGGCCGCGAGACCGCTTTCGCTTTCGACCGCCTGTTGCTGGCGGTGGGCCGGAACGCCAACGTCGAGGGCTTTGGTCTCAAGGAGCTGGGCGTGCGCCTGGCCGCCAGCGGGACGATCGAGCACGATGCCCTGATGCGCACCAACTTTCCCAACATCCACGTCTGCGGGGACGTGGCCGGGCCGTATCAGTTCACCCATGTGGCCTCACATCAGGCCTGGTACGCGGCGGTGAATGCGCTGCTCGCACCGTTCTGGAGCTTTCGCGTTGACTACAGGGTGATCCCGTGGGTCACCTTCACCGATCCGGAGGTGGCGCGGGTCGGTCTCTCCGAGGACGAGGCGCGAGAGCAGGGCGTCGATGTCGAGGTGACCCGCTATGGCCTCGATGATCTGGACCGGGCGATTGCCGATAGCGCGGCCGAAGGCTTCGTCAAGGTGCTGACGGAACCGGGCAAGGACCGCATCCTTGGGGTCACCTTGCTCGGTCAGCATGCCGGGGAGCTGTTGCCTGAGTTTGTGCTGGCGATGAAGCATGGACTGGGATTGAACAAGCTGTTGGGCACCATCCATGTCTATCCGACCTGGAGTGAGGCCAACAAGTACGCAGCGGGCATCTGGAAGAGGGCGCATGCGCCACAATCCGCGTTGCGCTGGGCTGGGCGCTTCTTCGCTTGGCGTCGCCGATGAGCCGGTGCTTGCTGTCCTGCCTTGGTCTGGTCGGAATACTTGGCTGGTCGTCGGTGACAGCGGCGTCCGGCTTCGAGCATGAACAGTGGAACGACCTGCTTGAACGGCATGTGCAATGGACCGACGGAGGCCATGCCAGCGTCGTCGACTACGGCGGCATGCGGGCTGACCGCGCCCGTCTGCAGGCCTACCTCGACCGACTGAGCGCTTTCCCCGCGGAGCATTTCGCGCGCCTCGATCGCCTCGATCAGTTGGCCTTCCTACTCAACGCCTACAACGCCTTCACCGTGGCGCTGGTTGCCGATGGTGGCCCGCAGATCGAATCAATCAAGGATCTCGGCAGCCTGTTCCGCTCGCCTTGGAAGCAACGTTTCTTCGATTTGCTCGGCGAGCGGCGGCACCTCGATGAGGTCGAGCACGAGCTGATCCGGGGCAATCCTGGTCTGGCCGATCCGCGCATCCACTTCGCAGTGAACTGCGCCTCGGTAGGCTGCCCGGCGCTGCGCCCGGAGGCCTATGAGGGCGCAAAGCTGGAGGCGCAACTCGATGATCAGACCCGCCGCTTCCTTGCCGACCGAAGTCGCAACCGGGTCGATGGCGATACGCTGTGGCTGTCGCCGATCTTTCGTTGGTACCGGCAGGACTTCGGTGACGATGACCCGCCTTGGCCGTTCCTGCGCGAACACGCCGCAACACTGGCCGATGAGCCCGCTGGCCGCGCGGTGGTTCGCGCCGGTCAGCTGGACATCGAGTACACCGACTACGACTGGTCCCTTAACGCGGCGTCACGCTGACCGCGGATTTGCTAACGTTGACCTGACGTTCGAGGAGGACGATGAATCTGGCCAGCACTCGCCATGATGCAACAAGCGGCAACTGCAGCAAGCGGCGGCCGGCCACGGCCGGCCTTGATCACGTGGCCTGCGGCCACCTTGCGACCTTGTTGCTGCGAACAGGCTGAGAGTGGAGATGCCCGCACTCTCCGAGCTGTGCGTGGTGGTGCCCTGTGGGCCGGGAGAGCTGGCCTGGCGGTCGCTGTTGCCGCAGCTCGGCGGCTTGCCCGCGGAGGCGCAGATCGTTCTCAGTGGCGTCACTGGGCGGGCGGATTGGCCACCCGCCGACGCTGCATTTGCGCTGCTTTCTGGATTGCGCGCCCGCCTTACGGTAATCAGCGGCGCGGCCGGGCGAGGGGCGCAACAGAATCGCGGTGCGGCACAGTCCCAGCACACCTGGCTGTGGTTCCTGCACGCTGACAGCCGGCTGCACTCCGACAGCTTGGCGCGTATCGCCGCTCTGCCAGCTGAGCCGGCGCTGGCCTATTTCGATCTCGCCTTTCACGACGGAACGCCGTGGATGCAGCTGAACCGCGCCGGCGCCTGGCTGCGCTCACGCTGGCTCGGCTTGCCGTTTGGCGACCAGGGCCTGTTGCTGCCCCGTCACAGCTTCCAGACGCTCGGCGGTTTCGATGAAACCCTGCGTTCAGGAGAAGATCATGCGCTGGTGTGGGCAGCAAGGCGCGCTGGTCTCAAGCTGGTGCCGCTGGGTCTGCCGCTCTACACCAGCGCGCGGCGCTACGCCGAGCATGGCTGGCTGCGCACGACAGCACGCCATCTGCGCCTGACCTGGCAACAGGCCAGGCAATTCTCAGGCGGTGCGCGTTGAGCGGCGGGCTGGCCATCTTCGTCAAGACGCCCGGGCGGTCGCCGATCAAGACCCGTCTGGCGCACAGCCGAGGAAGTCCCTTTGCCGAGCATTGCCATCGGCTGGCTGCCGCCGCGGTCAGCTCGGTGGTGCAACGTTTCGTCGACAACAGCGGCTGGCAGGCCCACTGGGCGGTGGCCGAGCCTGGGGCGTTCTCGCAATGGTCCGGTCTGGCCTGTATGGCGCAAGGGGAGGGCGGGCTGGGCGAGCGCATGGCGCGCGTTCACGGCGAGCTGATCGAGCATCACGGTCGCGCCCTGCTGATCGGCGCCGACAGTCCGCAACTCACTGTTGCTCATCTTGATGCGGCCGTGCGGGCGCTCGATGACGGCGCCGACCATGTGCTCGGTCCGGCCATGGATGGTGGCTTCTGGCTCCTGGCCAGCCGCTGTCGCATTGCCGATACGCTGTGGCTGGCCGTGCCCTACAGTCACCCTGACACTGGACGACAGATGCAGGCAGCACTTTCTGCTGCTGGCACCTGTGCCCGCGTTGACACCTTGCGCGATCTCGATCGCGCCGCGGACCTGCTGCCGCTGCTTGCCGATCTGAGCGCCTTGCAGGAACCGACACCGGCGCAGCAGGCCCTGATCGACTGGCTGGGTGAGGCCTTGCAGAACGCGCCGCCATGAGCATCGACTGGCTGCTTGCTCACGAAGGCCCGCTGCGCCTGGGCATCTTTCTGGCCGTGCTCGGGCTCATGCTGCTGCTGCAGTGGGGTTTTCCGCTACGTGGCGATGGTCGATGGTCGCGGCGCCAGCTCAACAATCTCGGCATGGTGGTCGTCGGCACCCTGGTGATTCGCCTCGTTCTGCCGGTGCTGGCAGTCAGCTGGGCACTCGATGTGAGTGAGCAGGGCTGGGGCCTGCTGCCGGCCATCGGGCTCGATGGCCTGCCACATGTTCTGGCCGCAATCGTGCTGCTCGACCTCGCGATCTATTGGCAACACCGGCTGTTCCACCACCTTCCCTGGCTATGGCGATTGCACCGAGTGCACCACAGCGACACCGCGTTCGACACCACCACCGGGGCGCGCTTCCATCCGCTGGAGCTCCTGCTCAGTCTGCTGATCAAGCTTGCAGTGATCGCCATGATCGGTGCCCCGGCGCTGGCCGTGCTGGTTTTCGAAGTATTGCTCTCATCCGGCGCGCTGTTCACCCACGCGGACTTTGCCCTACCCAGGCGTTTTGACCGCTGGCTGCGCTGGCTGCTGGTTACCCCGTCGATGCATCGCGTGCACCATTCCCCCCAGCGGCATGAAACCGACAGCAATTTCGGCTTTCACCTGTCATGCTGGGACAGACTGTTCGGCAGCTACCGTGATTCGCCACAGCGGCCGGAGGCGGAGATGACGATTGGTCTTGAACACTGGCGCGACGCGAATGCGCAGCGCCTGATCGCTTTGCTTGGCCAGCCACTGCAAGAGCCGGCCGCGCCTGCCAGGAATGACGACCATGCGTGACACGCTGCCCCTGCTTGAACCCAGTGACTTCCCGTCGCTCGAACGGCGCGCCCTGGGCACCCTGCAGCTCAACCTTGGCTATCTGTGCAATCTCAGTTGCATCCACTGCCATGTGAACGCCGGTCCGCACCGCACCGAGCTGATGGAGCGCGACATCATGCAGTTGGCGTTGGACGTGGCACAGCGGCATGGCGTTCGGCAGTTGGATCTCACCGGCGGTTCGCCGGAAATGAACCCTGAGTTTCGCTGGCTGGTACAGCAGGCGCGTTCGACCGGGATCGCGGTCATGGATCGTCTCAATCCGACTATCATCGAGGAACCCGGATATGAATGGGTCGCCGAGTTTCTGGCGGCGCAACAGGTCGAGATCGTCGCTTCCTTGCCCTGCTACAGCGCCGCCAATGTCGATGAGCAGCGCGGTGATGGCGTGTTCGAGAGTTCGATTCGTGCTCTGCAGCGGCTCAATGCGCTGGGCTACGGGCAGCCCGGCAGCAGTCTGGTGCTGAACCTGGTCTACAACCCGAACGGCGCCTTTCTGCCGCCGCCGCAGGCGGCCCTGGAGGCTGACTACAAGCGGCTGTTGCAGGAGCAGTTCGGCATTATCTTCAACCAGTTGTTCGCACTTGCCAACATGCCGATCAAGCGATTTGGCTCCTGGCTGTTGTCGAAGGGTCGCTTCGAGTCCTACATGGGTACCCTGCGCTCGGCGCATCGCAACGAAAATCTGAACTCGGTGATGTGTCGGGATCTGCTCAGCATCGATTGGCGTGGTTATGTCTACGACTGCGATTTCAACCAGATGCTCGGTCTGCCGGCCGGCGAGGCGGATTCCCCGCTGCACCTGCGCGATCTGCTGCATGGCGAAGTGCCGACGCGCATTCGCGTGGCTGGGCATTGTTACGGCTGCACGGCGGGCCAGGGGTCGAGTTGCGGCGGCGCGCTCGCCATTTAGCCCGGATATTTCCCCGAGGTCCTTGGCACCGATTGCCGCGTTGTTCGGCTGCTACGCAGCAACGGCTACTTCGTAGCCTGCGCCTTCGCTACGCTCGGTCGGCTGCAGTCGCAGCTACGCGGGACTGCGTCCCGATCTCGTCCAACTGGGCCTTGCACTCGGCGCAACGTCCTCGGTGATCATCCGCGCCCCCTCACGAAATATCCGGGTTAGCAGGTTTTCAGCAGCTGGTCGGCTGAGCTTGCATACAGCAGCCGATAGATGGCTTCTGACATGGGTTCAGCTACCTATCGAGTGAGCGAGGGCGATGGAAACGCTGGGTCGCCCGAGTCGGCGGGAATCCAGATGGCCAAGGCTGCCGGCTGCAGTGCCGCGTGGTCGAGTGGGCCGAATTCCACCAGGGTCGGTGGGTTGTGGCTCAAAGCGAGGACAAAATCGGCCCGGGGTCTGGGGAAAAAGCCCAGGCTGGTCAGGTGATCGGACTCGACCTGGCCGTCGAGCCAGCACATTCCCTTCAACCGCATGGCACGGCAGAGCGCCGTCAGCGCCGTTTTCGAGCCATTGCTGGCACGCGAGAACATGCTTTCGCCAAAGAAGAACTGGCCCAGTGCGATCCCGTAGATGCCCCCCACCAACTGCTCGCCCTGCCACACTTCCAGCGAATGGGCGACGCCGCAATCGTGTAGTCGACAGTAGGCCTGCTGCATGTCGCCAGTGATCCAGGTGCCATTCTGGCCGCGGCGCGGCAGCTCGGCGCAGTGATCGATCACCTGCTCGAAGTCGCGGTTGATACTGATCAGCCACTCGGATTGACGCAGATGTCGGCGCAGAGATCGGCTGATCTTCAGTTCCGCCACGTTGAGCAGCATTCGCGGGTCGGGGCTCCACCACAACAGCGGCTGACCCTCGCTGTACCAGGGAAAGATGCCCTGAGCGTAGGCGTTGATCAGCCGCTGCGGGCTCAAGTCGCCACCGAAGGCGAGCAGCCCTTCGGGCTCGTCCAAGGCCATTTCGATCGGCGGAAAAGGCGAGTTCGGATCGCGGCCCAGCTGCGGCAGGCGAATCATGGCTCGAGCTCGATTGACTGGCGGAACGGCGTGTGTTGGGCGACTTCCCGGGCGTAACGATCAACCCAATGCGCCTCCTCCTGCAGCGAGCGGGCGATGGCTTCGCGAAAGCGTGAATCGGCGATGTAGTGCCAGGAGCGCGTGCGTGTGGGAAGAAAGCCGCGCGCCACCTTGTGCTCGCCTTGGGCGCCGGGTTCAAAACGATCGATGCCTTGTTCGATGCAGAACTCGATGCCCTGGTAATAGCAGAGTTCGAAATGCAGGCCAGGCCAGGCTTCGCTGGCGCCCCAGTAGCGGCCAAACAGGGTGTGTGAGTCGTACAGGAACAAGGCCCCGGCAATCGGACGGCTGTGGCGATAGGCGAGGGCGATCATCAGCTGCTTTGGCATCGTCTCGGCCAGGTGCTGAAAGAAGGCCGGTGTCAGCACCGGGAGGTTGCCCTTGCGCTCAAAGGTGTCGCGATAAAACCCGTGCATGGCGGCGATGACCTGTTCATCCAGCTTGTTACCGCTATGACGGCGGATCTCGATGCCTGCCTCGCGCACCTGGCAGCGTTCCTGCTGGATATTCTTGCGCTTCTTCGCGTTCAGCTCGCGCAGGAAGGCGTCGAACGAGCTGGCGTCGTTGCGCTGCCAGTGGAACTGATAGTCGTGACGGGAAAGCCAGGGTGCATCGGGTTCGTCGGTGCCAAGTGGCAGGAAGTTGATATGCGCCGACGACAGCTCAAGTCGTGCAACTTCCTGTTCGAGGACGCGCAGCAGGGTGGGGGCCAGTGTTGTGTCCTGACCGCACAGCAGGCGCGGGCCATTGACCGGCGAGTAGGGAATCGCACAGAGCAGCTTGGGATAGTAGTCGACCCCATAGCGGTGATACGCCTCGGCCCAGCCGTGATCGAACACGAACTCGCCATGCGAGTTGCCCTTCAGGTAGAGCGGTGCGGCGGCGATCAGCTGGTCCTGACGGTGGAGCAACAAGTGATACGGGCGCCAGCCGTAGCGGCGTTGCAGGCAGCCGTGTTGTTCGAGCCCGGCGAGAAAGGTGTGCGAGAGCAGCGGGTGCGCGCCGCCGCGTAGTGCATCCCAATCCGCGGCGGGCACGGCGTGCAGGGAGTCAACGAAACGGGCGGTTAGAGTGGCTGGGGTGGTCACTCGCTAAGGATAGCGAAAGGAAGGTGGTGGCGATCGGGGCCGCAGTTTCACCAAGCCTTGCCGGACGCCCGGCCCTCACCCCCGGGCCCTACCCAGAAACCTCGCTATGCGAGGCCCCTGGGCAGGCAAAATCAGTGTGCATCGATCTCTCCCGGCGGGAGAGGGGAGGAAGTCAAGTTCAGTGACTGCCTTCGAGATCGAGGAATTTCTCGGCATCGAGGGCGGCCATGCAGCCGAAGCCGGCCGAGGTGATGGCTTGGCGGTAGACCTGATCGGCGACGTCGCCGGCGGCGAACACGCCGGGTACCGAGGTGGCGGTGGCGTTGCCTTCGAGGCCGCTCTTGATCGCGATGTAGCCGTTGCGCATGTCGAGCTGGCCTTCGAACAGGCTGGTGTTCGGGGTGTGGCCGATGGCGACGAAGAAGCCGGTGAGTGCGATCTCGCGGGTGCCTTGGCCATCGGTTTCGCGGATGCGCATGCCGGTCACTCCGGACTCATCGCCCAGCACTTCATCAACCACGTGATCCCAGATCATCTCGATCTTACCGGCTTGCACCTTAGCAAACAGTTTGTCCTGCATAATTTTCTCGGCGCGCAGGCGGTCGCGGCGATGCACCAGGTAGACCTTGCGGGCGATATTGGAGAGGTACAGCGCTTCTTCGACCGCAGTATTGCCGCCGCCAATCACGGCGACGTCCTGTTCGCGGAAGAAAAAGCCATCGCAGGTGGCGCAGGCCGACACACCCTTGCCCATATAGGTTTGCTCAGAGGGCAGGCCTAGATACTTGGCGGTGGCGCCGGTCGAAATGATCAGGGCATCGCAGGTGTATTCGCCGTTGTCACCCTTGAGCTGGAAGGGGCGGCGCGACAGGTCGGCCGAATGAATGTGGTCGAACACGATTTCAGTTTCGAAGCGTTCAGCATGCGACTGCATACGCGCCATCAGGTCGGGGCCCATCAGGCCGTGAGCATCACCGGGCCAGTTGTCGACTTCGGTGGTGGTCATCAATTGACCGCCTTGCTGCAAGCCGGTGATCAGCACGGGCTTGAGGTTTGCACGGGCGCCGTAGACGGCGGCGCTGTAGCCGGCCGGCCCCGAACCCAGAATCAGAAGTCGGCAGTGTTTGGTAGTGCTCATGTAGGATTGCCCGCGGCCCGCAAAATGGTGAGCTGCGAAGCATGCGGGCGCAGACCTTGGCTTTCAAGACGAGTATGCTGCCGGCTGGCATTTCGGTCGGCCTTGCGAGCTTCTCTGGGCTACTTTGCGAACTGCAGCCAAATTCCAATAGAATCAATTATTAGCATCACCTATTTAAAGTTGTTTGCCGGTGCCAAGATCCACTCCTGACAGCCCCACCGTTCCGTCAGCCCGACAGCGCCTGCTGCGTGAGGGCGCCATTCTGCTGATCGCTCCCTTGCTGGTGTACGTGGCCGCCTGCCTGTTCAGCTACGCACCGGAGGATCCGAGCTGGTCGCACTCTGGCAGCGTGACCGGCAAGGTGCAGAACCTTGGTGGTCTGGCCGGTGCCTGGTTCGCCGATCTGGCCCTGGTATTCGCTGGCGTTGCCGCCTACCTGCTGCCGCTGCTGCTCGGCTTGATTGCCTGGTACGGGGTGCGACCTCGGGCCGAGGGCCGGGAAGCGCCGTTCACCCCGGCTCTGCGCCTGACCGGCTCGGTCGGCGTGTTGTTGGCGGCGGCCGGTCTTGCCTTTATTCAGGCACCCGACCTGGGCAATGAGTTGCCGGCCCGTGCTGGCGGCCTGCTCGGGCTTTGGATCGGCGGCGGCTTGCAGCAGGTGGTCGGCGCGATGGGCGCCAGTCTGTTCCTGTTCGCGCTGCTGCTGGTGACGGTCACCCTGGCGACTGGGCTGTCCTGGTTCTGGCTGATGGATCGGCTGGGCGCTGCGGTGATGCGCCTGTGGCAATGGCTACAGCAGCGCGCACAGCGCAATGATGAGCAAAAGTTTGCCCGCGCGGCGATTGCCGAGCGCGAAGAAGTGCGCAAGGTCGAGAAGATCAAACGTGCCAAACGCGAGCCAGTGCGGATCGAGCCGCAGTTGCCGCCGCCGGAACGAAGCGATCGGGCTCGCCGTGAGCAGCAGATTCCACTGTTTACTGGAGTCACCACCGGCGAGGGCTTGCCGCCGCTGTCCTTGCTGGATGATCCCAAACCGCAGCCGGCTGGCTACTCGGAAGAAACCCTCACCACGCTGTCGCGGCAGATCGAATTCAAGCTGAAGGATTTCCGCATCGATGTGCAGGTGGTCGGGGTCTACCCAGGGCCGGTGATCACCCGTTTCGAGTTGGAGCCGGCGCCGGGCGTCAAGGGCAGCCAGATCAGTTCTCTGGACAAGGACATCGCCCGCGGTTTGAGCGTGAAGTCGGTGCGTGTTGTCGATGTGATCCCGGGCAAGTCGGTAATCGGCCTGGAAATTCCCAATGCCAATCGGGAGATGATCTTCCTTTCCGAGATCCTGCGCTCGAAGGAATACGACAAGGTCACCAGCCCGCTGGCGCTGGCCCTGGGCAAGGAGATCGGTGGCCGGCCGACCGTGGTCGATCTGGCCCGCATGCCGCACTTGCTGGTCGCGGGAACCACCGGTTCAGGTAAGTCGGTGGCATTGAACGCCATGGTGCTGAGCCTGTTGTACAAGGCACGCGCCGAAGACGTGCGCATGCTGATGATCGATCCGAAGATGCTGGAACTCTCGGTGTACGAGGGCATTCCGCATCTGTTGGCGCCGGTGGTCACCGATATGAAGGAGGCCGCCAATGGCCTGCGCTGGTGCGTTGCCGAAATGGAGCGGCGCTACAAGCTGATGTCGGTGGTCGGCGTGCGCAATCTGGCCGGCTTCAATCGCAAGGTGACCGAAGCCGAAGAAGCTGGCCATCCGCTGATGGATCCGCTGTTCACCCCGAACCCGGAGCTGGGTGAAGCGCCACGGCCACTGGAAACCCTGCCGTATCTGGTGGTGATCATCGACGAATTTGCCGACATGATGATGATCGTCGGCAAGAAGGTGGAAGAACTGATCGCCCGTCTGGCGCAGAAGGCGCGCGCCGCTGGTATCCATCTGATCCTGGCGACACAGCGGCCCTCGGTTGACGTGATCACCGGTCTGATCAAGGCCAATGTGCCGACCCGCATTGCCTTCCAGGTGAGCTCGAAGATCGATTCGCGCACCATTCTCGACCAGAGCGGCGCTGAGACCCTGCTCGGACACGGTGACATGCTGTATCTGCCGCCCGGTACCGCCATGCCCGAGCGTGTGCATGGTGCTTTCGTCAGCGATGAGGAAGTGCATCGTGTGGTTCAGCACCTGAAGGAGTCCAGTGGTGGTCCGGACTACTTTGATGGCGTGCTGGACGAAGTGCAGATGCTGGCCGATGGTCAGAGCGTGGGGCCGACCGGCCTGCCGGAAGCCGGTGGCGGGGGTGATGAGTCCGATGCACTGTACGACCAGGCCGTGGCGATCGTCACCGAGTCGCGGCGGGCGTCGATATCCGGTGTTCAGCGCCGGCTGAAGATCGGCTACAACCGCGCCGCGCGCCTGATCGAAGCGATGGAAGCTGCCGGCATCGTCAGTCCGCCGGAGCACAACGGCGATCGCAAGGTGATTGCTCCGCCGCCGCCGCGGTGAGCTCAATGGCAATCCCAACACCCGGCTTGAGCGAGCTGGGCTTGATTTGCGTATTGAAAGCGTGAAGACTTTCGCCGGCGCAAGCGGCTCGTCATGACGGCGTGCCCGGGCTGCGCACTTTGGAGGCATCTCGGAATGCGACGATTGAATGGGGCTTGGGCGATCGGAACCTGTCTTTGGGCGTTCGCCGGCGCGGCGCTGTGCAACACCGATCTGGAGCTTGAGCGCAGTTTTGAAACCGCCATTGCTGCGGCGGAGCGCCCCAGCGGCCGCATGCCGAACGCGGTACGCAAGGGGGCGGGCACGGGTGTCATCAGCGGCATCGTGCGCGATGCAGGGACCACGATGCCCATAGCCGGCACCACCGTCGTGTTGCACAAGTTTGCTGCAGGACAATCCAATCCTTCCGGATTCATCAGCCAGGCAACGGATCCTGATGGCCGGTTTGAGTACGCCGGTCTTGAGCCCGGCTATTACTTTGTCAGCGCCTTGGGGCGCGATGATCTGAGTCGGCAGCGCAATTTTCAGCCGCAGATATACCCCGGCGTGGCCTGCGATTCGGCCTGCGCCAACCTGGCTGACGGGCAGGTGCTGTCGATTGGCCTTGGCCAGGATCCAGCTGATCTGCAGATCAATCTGCAGCCGGGCGCGAGTATTGCCGGCCGACTCACGGCGCAAGGAGACGCGCGCATTCGGCATGCACTGATCGTCGCGTATGACACCGCCAAGCGGGCGGTAGCCAACGAAATCGTCAGCGCCGGCACGGTGGACGGGCAGCAGATCCTGGATTTCCATCTTGGCGGGCTGCCGGCTGGCAGCTACTACGTCGCCGTGCGTGCCCGTTCCGCCGGCAGCAACTATGTGTTCGCGGCGCGATCGCTTACCGATGACAGCTGCGGCCTCGGCACCTGCATGCAGCCGAGCGATGCCTTGGCCCTGGCCGACCAGGAACAGCGCAGTGGGGTTGATCTGACGCTGAGTGATTGGCCGACACCGGGGCCCGATTTGGGAGTGGCGGTGGCCGATGGCTCGGCCGAGGATCTAGCGGTCAATATCATCAGTCTGTTCGATGCTGATGGCGACCTGGTCGGTTGGACTCAGCAGCAGTTAGTACAGGGTGGAACACCCGGTTATGTGATGACTTGGCCTGCCTATCAGTTCTTCACTGTCCCGTCTGATTGGCGAGCATCGGTGGTCAGCCCGTTTCGCTTCACTATCGAAGGTGGGCGTAGCTATCGAAGTCGGGTCTTTCCCGACATCGATTGCGGCCCGGAAGACTGCGATGTCACGGCCGGTTCCACGCCCGGGCCGAGTTTTGTCGCCACGCTGACGCCGGCGGGCAGCATCCGCGGTAGCGTCAGTGATCACCTGTTGCGTCGGACCTTGCCCGGTGTTGATGTGGTGGTGTTCGACAGCAATGGTCTGCGGGTCGGGGCCGGGCGCACCACAGATGACGGGAGCTATCTGGTTACCGGGCTGGCAGACGGCGAGTATCGCGTGGCGACCCGCAATATCTACGGTTTGGATGACCGTGCCTGGCCGGATAAGCGTTGCCAGGGCGTCTGCACGGGTCTGGAAGGGCGTACCGTGACCGTGGACGGGGCCGAGGATGTACTCGGCATCGATCTGACACTGAACACCGGCTTCTTTGTCGACAGCTTCGAGAACGAGTGAGTTCGGTCGACGCTCCGGGCCGCCCCCGGAGCGTTGCGATTCAGCTGAGAACACTCACACTGTGCGCCATTCGCCGCAGCTCGCTGCGTTCGCCCTGACCCTGAGTGGCCGCACATGTCCCGAGTTCTTCTTGTCAGTTTGGCTGTCTTTCTCGCCGCGCCGGCTCAGGCCGAGCTTCCTTCTTCGCTGCAGTCCTTCAGTCAGGGGTTGAAGACCTTGCAGGGGCAGTTCGAGCAGCAGGTTTACGATACTGACGGACAGCTCAAGGAGCAGACACAGGGTACGGTAGCCCTGGCGGCGCCGCGCCAGTTTCGTTGGGATTACGTCGGTGAGTTTCCGCAAACCATCATCGCCGATGGCGATCGGGTATGGATCTATGACCCGGAGCTGGAGCAGGTTTCGGTGCGGCCGCAAAGTCACGAAGAACAGTCGAGTCCGCTGGCCGCCCTGATTGATCCGGGCGTGTTGGAGCAGCACTACTTCGTATCGGCTGTGCCCGATGGAACCGGAGGTGAGGAGATCGAGCTGTCGCCGAAACAGGAAGGTGAGGGTGGTTTTTCCAAGGCACGCCTGCGATTGAAGGAAGGCGCCTTGCTGGAGATGGAATTCAGTGACCAACTGCAGCAACGTTCTTTGATTCGATTCTCCGGCTGGAAGCGCAATCAGGCGTTCTCCACCGACCTGTTCCAGTTCACCCCGCCGGACGGAGTCGATGTGATCGGTGACATCGGCGAGGGTGCCGAGGTGTATCCGATCAATTAGCAGGCTGCCGTTTGGTCTGGCGATGGACGAGCGTTGCACGATTGATTCACAGCTGACCCCTCCCGACCCAGCGGAGGGGAGGGTTGGGGGTGCGCTCAGGTCCGTGTCACCCGGCCCCCGACCCGGGCCTGTGGCGAGGCACCCATCGTAGAATGCGTTGATGAACGCAGGAACCGGCCGTCGTTCTGGCGGCGCAACACCTTCTTTGTTTCAAGCCGATGCCAGCCAGCGGCCGCTGGCCGAACGGATGCGCCCGCGGGTCTTGCATGAGGTGGTGGGGCAAGCTCATCTGCTCGGCCCCCAGGGGGTGATCCGTCGCGCGTTCGAGAGCGGTCATCCGCATTCGATGGTGCTGTGGGGGCCGCCGGGGTGTGGCAAGACCACCCTGGCCCGACTGCTGGCGCAGAGTGCCAGCCTGCCCTTTGTCAGTCTTTCTGCGGTGCTGTCCGGGCTGCCGGACGTGCGCAAGGTTCTGGACAGCGCACGGCAGCGTTTTCCGCACGAAGGCGCGACCCTGCTGTTCGTCGACGAGGTGCACCGGTTTCACGGATTGTGATTGGTTATCAAATTGGCAAAAAGCTGTTTGCGCGTAGGCAGCTAGGTTCGACGAAGCGCCAATTTTCCCACAGAGTTTGTGGTTGGGTACGGAATGGATATGATCCGTCAACACGGAACGGATCTCCATTTTGATAATTGTCAAAAATATAAACCTTATCCTCGGTCATAAGTTCCTGAGGCTAGGGGAGGACTTGAGGCTGGCTCTCCACGAAGCCTCGAAGCCCCGCCACTCGACCGTTGCCTCATGGCTCCCCCTTGAAGCCCTACTGCAGGTCGCTCGGAGACCGCCTGCTGGACTTGCCGACTTGGAGTCCTCCGAGTTCCGACGGTCAATCGAGCTTTTTGTGGGGGCACTCCATTCCGATCGCTTCATGGCAGGGAAAGGCAGTGCGAACTATCAGAGGGCGCAACTCATCCTCAAGCCTCTCGCCGTACTTTGTCCGAGGGGTGGGTGGAATCAGATCCCTCTCTCCACCTCTCACACGTATGAGGAGGTGGCAGCGTGGCGTGACGAGTTTGTGGCGCTCGATCTCGATCCAGAAGCTGTGTGGCTTTGGAACGGATGGGGAGGAAACTCCAAGCACGGAGAGGGGGTGTCCTTTCCCCTCTATAGCTTCTATGAGCGTCTAGGAAGATCGTTCACAGAACGACTCAATTTTACCCTGCAGGGCCTCGTGTCCGGGCGAACACGAAACTACTTGAAAGGGCTCTCCTCGTTCGCCAGATTCGTTGCCGAGTATCCTGGGCCGATTAGCCCGTCGCACTTCGAAGATCCCTACTGGAACGGCATCTTCTTCAACGATTTCGCGCACTACTACTTCAAGCGTGTGGACGAGCGCGGAAAGAACATTCGACACGCGGCCCGCGCTTGGACGTCTCAGTTTTTGCCTGCCGTAGAGGCAATGATCGAGTCTCGTCTGATTGCGGCACCAGAGCCTCCCGTCGGGGTGCCAAGAGGCGGTGTCGTGGTTGGCGGCCGAGAAACGCGGATTACTAAAACCGAATGCGGTACAGAAGTTAAGTCGACCTGCCTAACTCCGATCCCGCTAAGCCTCAGCGATGGTGCAGCTAAGGAGATCCTCTTTCGTAACCTGATTGATGATTTCGCCGCAATCGTTACTTGGGCAGAGGCAGAGGTTGACGATATATGGAAGCGATATCGGACTGGGATCGATGCCGCTAAGACGGGGCGCATCCGGGAACCTATTGGCGTTGGGCAGTGGGGATCTCTCATCTCGATGACAGATCCGGGAAACCCCGAGGCCTTCGCAAATTGCGCCGCAACGTACTGGGCAAACGGCATAGATTCAACGCCGTTTGCGAATGTGGTCTATGGCAAATATGGATTGGTGAAGATCGCTCGCGACCTTGGCGTGCCAACACCAGACTCTCTTCTACCTCACGCGGCGCTTATCGTCGCGAATCACTGTGAAGTTACCACGCGATTTCTCAGCCGCCTCGAACTGTTCGACAAGGATGGGAAACGGGTTGGCTTTCAAGAGCTCGACGGCGGTTCGTATCTAGTCGGGTACAAGCCGCGAAAGGGTGACGTACTGGCAGAGCAGAGAATTCTCCTCAATAAGCGCACAGAGGCGGTAGTCCGACAAGTTGTCGAGTTAACTGCTCCGCTGCGCAAGTATCTTAAAGACCGAAATGACGACCGATGGCGGCTGCTTTTTCTCACCGTCTCGAGCATCAAAGCTAAGCCTAGGCCGCCAAGCTTCGACAACCTGTGCTCAAAGCCAGAGCGTTTCGGGGTCAATGGGCTGGATAGAAGCCTCGCGATGCGTTCACGTATGGCCCCAGATCACGCGGCCGCGCTCGTAAGAAACTTCAGTCTTCGCGCATTGAGGGCGAGCAGCGCACTTGTCGTATATTTAAACACAGGAAGTTCGCTCAAGATGTCTGAGGCGCTTGGGCACACGCACTATTCTCCAAAGCTGCTCGATCACTATTTGCCAGAGCCAATTCAAAGGTTCTTCAAAGAGCGATGGATACGGATATTCCAAACCGGACTTGTTTGCCAAGCAATGAAGGGCAGCTCCCTTCTTATCGAAGCGACTGGTTTTCAGTCGATGAAACAGTTGGACGATTTCCTTAACGAGCACGCGCTTAAGGATATTCCCACGCTCAGTCGGTCGACTGAGCGTCACAGACCGCAGCAGACTGCCGAGATCGCTATCGACGTGGGAGAGCAAATGCTTACTTTGCTCCTGTCTGTTACGCGCGCAGTAGCGAGCAATGCGGCAGTGAGCAATGGTCGTGCTGTTTACTGGGCCGAAATTGGTGCGCGCGTCGATAGCTACTTGCGGACGCTCACGGATAGGCCTGACCTCATCGCCTCCCTAGAGGCAGCTGAGCGCAATGCATCCTGCGAAGGAATTTTGGAGCTTATTAGTGAGTAATGCTGCGCTCGCGGATCTGTCCTTTCTCGATACCGTGTTTCCACGTCTCGATCGAGCGACGCACGATCGGTACACGTTCGCTCATTGGTTGCGGAACGAATTTGCCTCTACGGTCTGGAGGTGCCAGTTCGGCGATAGGTGCGTCACAGTCAACTGGGATGTCGCTGTCGGGTCTTCTGGCGAGCGGCTTACAAGTCCGAGCCAGGCCTCATTGCTGCGAACGTTCAAATGTTGGCTTGTGCTTTCAACTCACCCTGATGTCCATCGAGGTGCGCTCTGGAGTCCAAAAACCGAAAACTATCGGTTTTCAAGGACCTTGGATTGGATCGATTATTTCCTCGTCAGAGCCGACGAACTCAATCTGTCCACATCTGGGCTGGCATGCTTGTCGCGAGACGAGTTGGCGGCCGCATTGTTCACAATTGCTGCAGCTTGTCGAAAGAGCGAGAGTATCTACGATTTTAGTGCTCGCCTCAGCGCGTATTTGCGAATCTTAGGGCGAGAGATTAGTGCCACGGATTTACGGGAACTCGTCAAGAAATTTCCGTTCCTGGCTTGCGATATCCCACACTCCGATGTTCGGGTCACCGATTTAGCGGAAGAAGAGATAGTGCGCGCGCGTGCCGCACTGTGGCGGCAAGGGATGTATACAAACCGGTCTCGTAGCACAGAATATGAATGGCATGTGCCACTTACTTTGCTGACACCTCGACTGTACTCCGGCATGCTTCGCCCCCGCGGCGGCGGACGCTTGCCTGTCGAGCTGCACCTGGTCCCGGACGATAGGCTAAGTCGTGAGTATCAAGGCGTTCCGGTTAGGAATGTGTCCTCGATTGGCATAGATAAGTCCAACTTCCGCCAATACGTGCGCTCGTTGCGGGAGCTTGGACTCCTTCACAGCGTTGGCCTCCCTGTGCCGATCACGAGCTTGCGTACGTTGGACACCGAGCTCACGGTCCCAATGTCGTCATTGAGAGGTGTTGGGCGGTTCAAGACAGCGCCTCCAGACATTGTCTTTTTTGCCCTTCGGAGTGCGATTGAATTCGTACTGACAAAGGGCGACAAGATCATTGACGTCTTCCTTTCGACAGTGAAGGAGGCAGGAGATCGTGGCCTTGCGCCCGGCGCTGTGCTCACCGGCGGGCTTGGCAATTCAGAAGCTGCAGCGACTGCCAAGGACCTGGGTATCTGTAGGTGGACCATACGCTACACCGGTGCGGCGCGAGAACGCGGTCGAGGTCTGTCCCGGTCGGACTATCACCCCCAGCTGCGGGCCAATGTGGGGCTTTGGGACCTTTTGCGTGTGCTTTACGGAGCAGTGCAACTCGTCGTAGGTGCGGTAATGGCTCGCAGGGTAAGTGAGCTTGTTCACCTTCGCGCTTTGTCATGCATTGATGTATCGCGTACCTACTTGTTGTTTCACAATGCGAAATCAGGGGTGATGGGTAACAGGCAGGAGCTTGCCCGGCCGATTCCCCCGATTGCCGTTCGGGCCATTGGATTGATCCAGCGCCTCCAGCAATCCCTCCTTGATGCAGGTCTTATTGACGGTCAGCACCCTCTTACTGCTCATCCAACTTCGCGGGGAATCTCTTTCGCTAGAGCAAGCGGAGAAACGTTCGGGGACAACCTGGACTACTTCTTTGACTACATTGAGATGCCGCTGGATGACAGCGGATGCCGCTATTACCTGCGACAACACCAGTTGCGCAGGTTCTTCGCGATGACCTTTTTTTGGTCGAATTCCTTCGGCGGCATGGACACGCTGCGAGAGTTTCTCGGTCATACGGATGCAACGCATCTCTACCACTACATTACCGAATCGACGCCCGGAGAGGTGCTGCGCAGTGTTAAGGCCGAGTGGGCGGCAGAAGCGCTCCGCACACAGCTCTCTGCGGCCGATTCGCTGGCCGATCTCGTTGAGGAACATTTTGGCACCAGGCAATTTCGACTTCTCGACACTGAAGACCTCACCGAGTACATCGACAACCTTCTCGAAGCGGGTGGCGTCCAGATCGAACCAGAGTTCTTGGACACTCGCGGAGCGTACCGGATCGCGGTTCGCGTCCTTTCGACGGGGCATTACGCATGACTTCTCCCGCTGTTCTGACATCACGCCAGCGACGTGAGGGTTCTGTGAAAACGCTCGTTGCGACACTCGAGCGCATCGTGGCGAAGGATTCGGAGTTCTCTCCCACGCGGGAGCTAACTGAAGCGCTTCGCTCCCAAGGAGCACTCGCTAGGCACGCAGACGAAATGTTGGGCATTGTCGCAATGTCGCTAAACACCCAAAAGGTGATTGCCGACGAGTGCTGTGGTGGTTACGAAAAACTAGATGCCCTTCGCATAGCGGCAATTGACACTTTAGCGGCAATACAGGCCAAGGAGGCAGGGCCAAATAGAGGTACCAAGGAGGCGCTGCAGCAGGAAATCGATGAGCTGATTGTGCGAATTGCGTTGCTCGAGCAGGACCTCGGCCAACTGACTTGGGCTTTTGGCCGCATCGTTGCCTACGCTCGATCCCAAGCACAGGAAATGAATGATCCGCACGCGATGACGCGTTTCAAGAAGGAGTTGAGCGCAGTCGAATCTGGGCTCTCTTTACTCCGAAAGCCGCTCGGGACAAACGTCATCCACGGGGGGTTCGGTGGCTAAGAAGCTCTACAAATGCGCCCCAGGTTCATTTCGACTTCCACTCTTTGCCGATTCCAACGGCAAGTTGAAGTCACGCAAAGCTGATGGCGTTCCATTTGTACACTGGCCTGACGGAAGTTGGTGCCTGCCTGCCAACCTGTATATGCAGGAGCTGTATCGCCGAGGCCTTTCTACCAAAAATGGTGGTGGCACACTCGCGACGTATGCCGCAGGGATTAGTCATCTGATCCGATTTTGCTGGGATACGCGCAAGGATCCACGTGAACTATCGAACGATGATTTCGCTAAGTTCATCAAACAACTCTCGGATGAGCCGTGTCGGCGACATCTTGGGCAAAAGGCTAGAAATGCCAACCGTGTCGTCGACGTCGGGCGCGTGTGCCTAGATTTCCTTGATAGCTACGCGCGCCATCTGGGAGACGCGTCAATGGTGGGGCCGGACGGACGGATCCGCTGCGAGAGGAAAACGGCGCGCATAAGAACTCGCCGCAAGGATGGATCTGCAGGTGAAATCCAACGCCAGTACTGGCATCACCATGCATTCCCACAACGCGATCCTCTTCGAAAGCGCCTTCCAATCAGCGCGGCCTCGATCGCACTGCTGCAAGCGGCAACGATTGAGTGCAGCGTATCGCGCCATCAGCGCAAGCGCCGCCTGGTAATGCTCAAGCTTCTGGAGATGACAGGCGGCCGACGGGGGGAGGCTGGGCGCTTGACAGTCAAATCTGTTCGTGACGCCGCAGCAATGGAGCATCCAATGCTGCGGTTGCCAACGCTCAAGAAGCGGAAGGACGAAGACAGGCTAGTTCCGGTGCATGGTCATGATCTCCGGCTTGTGCTCGAGTACATTGACGTGAATCGGTCACGTGTTATCCGTGACAAGTTGGGTAAATCCAATGATCACGGGATCGTTCTCATAGGCGAAACGACTGGCCAGCCGCTGGATGTTGGAACTATTACGCGCGAGATTTCCACTCTTGCAAAACAAGCAGGCCTCACGGGCAAGGCCTGCGCCCACATGTTTCGTCATAGGTTCATCACGAAAGTTTTCGTTTCGCTCATTGAGTTGCACCGGTGCGCAAATACTGACGAGTTCCGTCGCTTCCTTCTGGATGGTGAAGCGATCAAGCGGAAGGTAATGGAATGGACTGGGCATGGAAGCATTGCGTCGCTTGAGCCTTATATACATCTGGCGTTCGACGAGTTCGCTAACATCAAGAAGACCTACTCGCAGATGAACACGTACCTGGTGATCGACTCGTTCGCATCAACGATCGAGCAGACGCTACTGGAGATCAAGAGTGCGGGCAGTCACCGAGAGCAGGCAGTTGCCATCTTGGCGACGTTCTCTTCGCAGCTCGCAGACCTCAAGCGAGAGCTTCTCGGGCTGGATCGAATGGCCGAGGATGCACATCTCGAGGCGGCTTAATCTCGAAGGGGCTTGAGGAGTACTCAGACCTCGGATGCGGCCCAAGTGGATGTTGAGTGCCTATGTGTCAGGAAAACCCCTGCTCATTCTGCCTCGCGGTGACCAGGACGAGTGGGCAGACCCCGAGCCGATCGTGTTGGACGGCACGCTCGCCGACCTCAGCGCCACGCCCGATATTCTGAAAGCCCTGATTGCTCAGTACCCCTCCCTGCAGTACGACGAGTCGGCGCAGCGCCTTACGATCGAACCGGTGAACGGACCGGCGCTCAGCGCCGTCAACGCGGTGCTGAGATCGCCGCTGTTCGAGATCCGCGAAGTGAGCCGCGACGAACTGTTTCGGATTCAACAGCAGGTGCTCGGGGATCCGGCCGCTGCGTAGGACGCGCATGCCCCCGGCGCGGCGCCGTCCAAGTGACCTAGTTCACTGCCGCGGCGTCCCGCGCGGCGCGTATGCTGACGCCGTCGATTGTCTTGGAGGTAGGCATGCCCTGGCACGGTGACCGGCTCGATTCGTCCACCCCCGCGCCCCCGCCTGAACGGCCGGTTCCCGCACCGCCGGTCAGCGATCCCTGGCTGATGTGGAAAATCGCCGGCGGCATTCTGATCGCCTTGTTTGTCTGGCGCGCGTTTGAGGCCTATCAACAGCGCGTGGCGATGGAGATGTTCTTGCGCGAGATGCAGGAGATCACCAAACCCGGCGCCGATCCCTTGGGACTGCAGGCGGCGGCAGCGCGCCAACGGCAAGCAGAGGCCGCCCGCCAAGCCGCCCACTCGCGTGCTGTGGCCGCGTCCCGGGCCGCCGCCCCGGCGTCCACCACGCCCGGCATTCGCGCACTCCCGGCGGGCTACCGCTGCCTGCAGGGCACATTGCTCTACCAGGCCGAGGACGGTGCCTTGAAAAACATCACGGCGCAGACGAACCACTGGCATTGTCCCGGCGGCGGCGTGCAGAACTGCTGGCAAGTCACGCCCGCGGCAGTGGGTTGTCGATAGGGGAGCTGGGTGTTTAGTGACGAGGGCAGGGTCCGCCTCACTCGTTGGACCAGTCCTCCGTCGAGCCTCGCGCCGCTAACGGCACATACCGTTCGCGTGGCGTCTTCCACTCCAGAAAAAAGGCGAGTGGATCTTGTGTGCCAATGAAGTCGCGCGCGAGACGAAGGCGCTCGTCCACGGTCTCCCGCTCCGCCGCCGGCAAGTCGCTCGCGCGCTGCTCGACGCCGCGAAAAAACTGCTCCAACGACGTCGCCTTGGCCCACGCTTGAATGACCTGTTCAAGCTGCGCGTGGCTGTCTTTGATCGATTGGGCCTCGGCGCGCTGGTCGGCTTCGCGGCGCTGGCGTTCCGCTTCGATCAACCGCTCTTGTCGCCAGCGCTCGCGCCGCTCCGCCGCCTCGTCGATTTTCTTCAGCACCACTGGGGTGGCGTCCTCGAGTGATCGGATGATGCGGCGAATGTCGGTGGTCAGCGACCGGGTTTTGGTTTCGTCAAACGTGGTGGTCCACGCCACGTCATAGTGCGGCGCGTAGACCGCCAAGCGGAGCCGCCCCGAGGGGAAATCGCGCATCGTGGTCCAGTCATCGAACCGGGCGCGCGACGACCTGGGCGAGGTGAGCACCGTGTCACGCACGTAGCGGCCGTCGACATAGCGCGCGCGGACCGACTCGCTCATTTCCACGATCGTCAGTCCAAAGGCCACATCGTGCATGTACACGAGCGTCGGACGGTTCGGGGCCCAGCGACGGTGGAAATCGAACCGGTCGTCACGGTCATCCCGTAAGCTTCCCCTGATTCCGCACACCTGAGAAGTAGAACTTTCTGGCATCTTTGCAGCCAGGAGGTTCAGATGAAGAAGTCACGATTTACCGAAACCCAGATTGTTTCGATCTTGAAGCAGGCTGACGCGGGCATTCCGGTCAAAGACCTGTGCCGGCAAGCCGGAATCAGTCAGGCGACCTACTACGTGTGGAAATCGAAGTACGGTGGGATGGACGCCTCAGATCTGAAGCGCGTCAAGGAGTTGGAAGCTGAGAATGCGCGGCTCAAGCGGATGTATTCCGAGCTGGCGCTGGACAACGCAGCGATGAAGGATCTGATCGCAAAAAAACTGTAGGGCCGGCGCAGCGGCGTGAGGCGGTGCGGTTCCTGGTTGAGAACCATCAGCGCCCTTTGCGTCGTGCCTGCGACTGCGTCGGCCTGTCACGAACGGCTTGGTATGAACCGCCACTCGACTGGACTGTGCGCGATGCCGAGATCATTGCGGCGCTAGCAAAACTGGTCGAAGAGCGCCCGGCGCGCGGCTTTTGGAAGTGCCGCAAGCTGCTTCGGCGGCTTCACCCGGAATGGAACCACAAACGCATCTATCGAGTGTACAGAGCAATGAAACTCAACTTGCGTCGTGCGACCAAGCGTCGTCTTCCCAAGCGCGAGCGGGTCCCGCTCTACGTGCCGCGACTTCCCGACACGGTGTGGTCGGCGGACTTCATGGCTGACGCGTTGGCCTGCGGCAGACGATTCCGCACGTTCAATGTGGTCGACGACTTCAATAGGGAAGCGCTGCACATCGAAGTCGACACGTCGATTTCGTCGCTACGGCTCGTCCGCATTTTTGAGCACCTCAAAGAGCATCATGGACTGCCTCAGGTGCTGCGTACCGACAACGGCCCTGAGTTCCTAGGCGAAGCATTCGTGCAGTGGGCAAAAGCCAATGGCATGGCCATTCAGTACATCCAGCCAGGCAAGCCCAACCAGAACGCCTACATCGAACGTTTTAACCGGACATTTCGCGAGGAAGTGCTCGACCAGCACCTGTTCCAACGGATCGATGACGTACGCGAAGCCGCGTGGTGGTGGATGATCGAGTACAACGAAGAGCGACCACATGACTCACTGGGCGACATGACGCCCAGCGAATATCGTCAACACGTCAGGAGTTCTACTTTAGAAGTGTTCGCTTGACGGGGAAGCTTACGATCCGGCAGGTTCGGGGTCGCTTCTTTTTCGGATAGGCGCCGACGGCTAAAGCCCGAATCAAACGCCGCCATGACCACGCGGTGGCCGGCCGACTCCAGGGCATTGAACAGGTCGTTCCCGAAGGCGAGGGCCTTGTCGAGCCCAGACCGCGAGGCGTGGAGGTCGACCAGGAGTTTCTTGTACGGCCGCAAGTACCCATCGTCGTCGACCGGGCGACTGTTGAGGCAATGGGCCTTGGCGCCCTGGATCAAGGGATGCGTGCCCGTGATCTGGCGCTGTCGTACTGGCGCGGGCGTTGGGGGCCTCGGGATCACCGCCGGGCGGGGGCGGGGCTTGGGCGGCGTGGGCAGGGTGCCGGTCAGCGACCAGGTTTCCGGATCCCCGGGCAACGGAGGGGGTAGAGGCGGCTGCTTGGGCGCCCGGCCGACGGCCAATTTCGCCCAGTAGCCGCGCTCGGGTCGGGGGACCTTGAGCACGCTGCAGACGCGCGCCATGTAGCTGCCGGAGACCTTGAACTGAGCGGCAACCTTCGTCATCGGCATCGACCACACCAGGTCGTAGAGCGCTTCTCGGGTGATCACGCGTGTCTACCCATGTTCGCTCTGCGGCGGGCCAAACCTTCCGACACCCAAGGCCCGTTAAGTGGCTCGGCCTGCGCTCGCCGGAGAGTGGGCGGTTCAGCCGCCGTGCTTGAACACATGGTTTCGATGATAGTGAAGGTAGGCGTGCTGTCGGTCATTGAAGGGGCCTGCGTTCCATGTGCCGGGGATGCTCCAACGTGTGAGGATCGATCGATCCAACCGCGGTGAAATGAGCAGCTTCCCTTCGTCGGCAAACGAAATAAACCCTTGATCAAACAAGTGATCGATATGCGGTGCCAATAACAGGCCGTTACACCCGTCCAATTTCTCGACGTCATCGCACGCGCGCCACGGTTTGATGTGGCTGGCGCGCAGGTGGCGCGGGTCGTTTACGCCGGTGACCCGGCATCGTGTTTCGTTGAGGCGCACATTGGCCTTGAACACCCCCTGACCTCGGCGGGCGAGGAGAAGCTGGCGTTTGGAGGTCTCGCCAATATCCGTGCGCCCGCTCATCGCCTCCGCGTGGCGAAACTCATCATCGCTGCCTTCGGCGTCGATCTTCGATTGGAGGATGGTCAGTGAACTCGCGTATGCCTCGCCGATGACGGCGATGAGCGCGGTCGCCAGGGGCGGAGGCAGTTCCGTGAGGTACACCGACTGAAGGCCGTCGCCTGAGTGTTGGAGCGGGGAGTACTTGCCGGGCAGGTGCGGTCGCAGCGCTTCGATGTGGTCTTTGGGTCGGATGGGGTGGCCAAATTCCTCAAACTCCACCGGCACCAACCACCCTTCGGACGCCCATGTCGAACCGGCGCCACCGAAGTCGGGTTTCGGCGACGACTCGGCGCGACCGACGGCGAGTCCGATCGCCTTGATGCGCGTGTCGCAGAAGGAGAACACGACATCGCCGGGGGCAACCTCTCGCATGTTCTCGTAGAAGTGATTTCGAGCCCCGTCGGCGCGCGTCTTTGGTGACCACAGAAACCCGCCGGGTACTTCGCTTCGGTACGTCTGATTTTGATTTACCCACCAATGGCGCATGCCTGCTCCCAACATGGGGTTCAACATCCGGCCGGCCGCCTTATTGACGCGGCTTTTGTTCCGGTGTCGCGTATCGAATTGGCGGCGTGGAATTGCCGCAGCGGCTGTCCGGGCGATTGAAGCAAAACTGCACGGTATGCTCGCAGTCGCGCTGGGTGGGACTTGGCTTGAATTGCAGGGCAAACACGGCGTCCCAAGCCGCCTGATCAAGATGGGGCGACTGGCTCGACGCGGTGATACGGTGATCCGAGGCATGGCCTGATTCGTCGAGCACAAACGCAATCGTGACGTTGCCTTCGTGGTTATCGCGCACCGCGAGCGGCGGATAGCGCGGTGGGGCGGGCGGTGACGCCCACCGATCACTGCAGGACCGGGGGGCCTCTGAGGGAGGCGTTTTCGCCTCCGCCGCGACAATCGAAGTGCTGGACATCCAGGCGGCGGCCAAGAGGCCAATGATCCGTTTCGGCATGACGAGCGCGCTGTCTGCAACGTGGGGGCCGACAGCTTAGGACACGCGGCAGGGTAGGTGCACACTCCGCGGCCTGTTGAAGGGCGCTGCCAGGGGTGTGATGCCTCCCGTCAGACGGTCGGGTCGACGCGCCATTCCGTCATGAAGCCGTCGTACACTCGCCCCGCCATGGGGCACTTCTCTGGGGAGTGAATTCAATGAAGGCAGTGTTGCGAGTGGGCGTGGCGCTGGTGCTGGCAGGCGTGGTGGGGACCGCGTCGGCCGGATCGTACTTGCGCGTGATGAGTTGGAACACCCTGCACTCGGGGTGGAGCGGATCGACCGATTGGCCTGGCTACGCCAACCAGGCCTGGAAGCAGTTCGGGTCGTCGTCGAGTTCGACCAACGGCGTGGACCTGATCTTTGCGCAAGAAGTGATGTACGACACCGCGGCGGCCAACATTGCGTCCGCACTCAATGCGGCCAGCGGCCAAACCTGGGCGTACCGCGTCACCGCGCCGATCGGCCGCAGTTCCTACAAGGAACGCTACGCGGTGTTTTACCGCACCGATCGCGTGCAGCTGCTCTCCGAATACGTGTGGAGCGATGTTGGCGACAAGTTCGAGCGCGAGCCGCAAATCGTCAAGGTGCGCCACATTCAAACCGGCGCCGACTACACGTTCATCAACTGGCATGCGGTGTTTGGCACCACGGCGGAGCGTCAGCAGGAAATCGCCGACATCGCGACCGTGTTCTCGTCGATTCAAAACGGCAGCAGCAGCGATCAAGACGTGATCTTGCTGGGCGATACCAATCGCGATGCCACCTCGCCGTGGTGGAACACACTGACCGGCCTCTCGCCGGCGGTGAGCCACAAGGTCAACGACCTGACGTCCATCAACACGAGCTGTCAGTTCGCCAGCCCCTACGATCACTTCTTTTTTCAGTCGAGCTACGTGACGGAGTACTCGAGTTCGGGCCGCGACTACATCGCCAATATGTGCGTCATGCGCGATCTGTCGGATCACGCGCCGATCTGGGCGCAGTTCTACTCGTCCTCCGACACGGACTAATCGCGTGAGGCGAGGTGGGTGGGCCAGCGCGACGTTGATCGCGCTCGGCTTAATCGTGTGGGCGACCTGGCGCTCCGCACCCGAGCGCCCCGTGCCGGCCGCGGTCGAGGCGGCACCGGCGGCGACCACACCCGCGCCGGTCGGCGACGCGCCGGTCCTCCCTTCGCCACAGGAGCAGGCGACCGGCGGGCCGTTCTCGACGCTCCTGCTTCCGGACGGTGGCATCGAGGCGTTGCCCGCCAGCGTCGAGATCGGCTTAGCGTTTGTCTCACCCGAGGACGCCGCGCGGCACGACGCCTTACTTGACGAGGCTGCGGCCGAGGCGCGCGCGGATGACTTCGAAGACCTCGCGAACGTCGAATCGTGGCGGGCGGTGCCGGCCGTTCGGCAGTCCGACGGCGCCGTGCGCGTCGGGCCTGTGGCGTTGCCGCCGGCGGACGGGGTCTGGGTGCGCGCGCGCGGCAGCGACGGCCTGCGCTACTACGCCCATCGATTCGTTGTGTCTGCACCGCCGGCGGCCATTCAACCAATCGTCGGGGCAGGCGTGCGGATCCAACGTGAGGTGGTGGATGACAGCCGAGTATCGGTGCTACTACGTCGGCGCAGTGACACGCCCGACGGTATTGCTTGGCAAACGCTTCAACGGCAGTTCGCGCCGGATGTTCTGGAAGCCTTCTCCGAGACGCCCATTCCCGCTGATGTGGTCACGGTCCTGCGACCGTTGGAAGCGCAGCCGATGGACGTCCAGTTTCTAGTGAATGGCATTCCTGCGCGTCGCGTGGAGGTGCTGCTGCACCCGGGCGCGATTACCGACGTTGTGCTGGATGAACAGGCTCAGTGGGTGGCCAGTAGACTCGCGTTTGATCTCGACCTGCGAGTCGTCGATGCGGAGACGCAAGCCCCCATTCCTGACGCACGAGTGGAGTGGGCCGGCGATCGCGGACTCGTGGAAAGGGTCATCAATTCGCTGGGTAGGGCAACCTTTGTCGAACTTGATCGGCGCCGACCTCAGCGTTTCACCCTCATGATTTCTCCTGATGCCACGGGGCGACCGACATACGCAGAGCGCGTTCCATTTGAGGTCAACATCGAAACCGATCCGATTCTGATCGAGCCGACGCCACGCCTGGAAAAAACGATCGCGCTTGCTCCTCTCCATTGGATCGAAGTGGACTTGAGTGCTTTAGGACCGAACCCCGTTGGCGAGCAAGACAGCGCCTATCCGATATTTGTGCTTCAGCGTCAGTCGGAGGGCGAATGGACCGATGTCAGCGCTGAATACTTCCTGCCGATCGAGCGGGGATTGGCCGTGTCGATAAGCGAATCCGGCACCTATCGCGTGGCCATGGCGCTCTCGCCTTGGCGCGTGGCGTATACACCGAACACGCAGGTGGCGGGTGGTATCCCTTCACGCGTCGCCATGCAGCCCGCGGCGGGCGCCAACGCCCAGATCCAGGTGCTTGATGAAGGCATTCCCCTAGCGAATGCGATGCTCACTGTGCGCGGCTCGTTGAAGGGGCTGCCACCGTGGTCGATGAAGACCGATGCGCTGGGCCGCCTGTCCCTGCCTCAAGCGACGGAACACGTGGTTTGGCTTGAGACGGATGAGCAGGGCGAAGTAGCCATCGATCTCGAACGAGGCCAACGCGAGGCAAGGCTGGAACGCATGACGCCGTGAGCGTCTGCCTGTTGGAGTGACTAAACAGGAGACTGCGCGGATTCGCCGCTCAGCGTACCAGCACACGGCTGTCGCCCACCGGCAGGACGCCAAAGGGTAGGGCAATAGGATCGTCTGGCGTGAAATTCGCAGCGAGCTCGAAACGGTCAGGCTTAGCTTCGAGATACACCAGGGCGCGCTCGTTGAGCTTGGCGGCCTCGACGCTGGCCATGAACTTCGCCGCCTGCAGCGCGCGCACTTGTAGTGCGTGCACGCCTTTCAGGCGTCCTTCGCGACGAACTTCGAATCCCTCAGCGGAATGAATGACGTAGTAGCGGGTCACGGGCGGCTCCAAGTGAAAAGGGCGCCCCGCAGCGCAGCTTATTCCGGTGCTTGCCTGCCGGACCAGGGGTCGCGCTCGGGCTTCTGCGGGGCGGAGCCAGTGTGTGACGGCGGACGCGTCAAATCTGTCGGGTAACGCTGGCGCGTGGTGTAGGACTTTTCCTACATCCACACTCATCGAGAGTGATTAGCGGCGCTTATCGGGAGTAGGGAAGGGCGACCTTCGGCCAGAAGCAGTCGGTCAGACAGCGGGTAATTTTGTGCCCCAGATTTAGTTAGGGAATAATGTCCCCTCCTGGTTGGCACGCAAGTCTCTGAAACGTATGAGCACGCGAGAACACAAAGTTCTCTCCCGACAGGATCGACGTTGTGTCTAGAGCCGTCGATGGGCGCTAACAAACTCGATCCCTCAAGTCGCCCAACCTATCTCGGAGCGATTTCCATGTCGTCCACTATCGAGTCCAAATCACCGCGCGAGTTCTCGTCGGAACAGGTCGCCGAGTTTGAGCAAGCCGTGCGGGAAGGCGGGGAAGTCGTACCCGCTGGCCTCCGTGATCGACTGATGTCGGCCCGAGCACTCGTGCTACTACACGAAGAGAAGAAGCTCGCTGCAATTGCCGCTCTCAAGATGCCATTGACGGCCTATCGGACTCGCGTTTCTGAATCCGCCGGCGTTGATCTCCCGGCGTCGACCTATCCATTTGAACTCGGTTGGGTCTACGTCTACCCGTTCGCTCGGGGAAGACGGTACTCCCAGGCGGTGTCTAGCAAAGCGCTAAGCAAGTGCGACGGAAGAGGTGTCTTCGCTACCTCCCGAGCAGACAACGCGGCTATGCATGCGTGAACCGCCCCGGGATTCGTGGAGGCTCCAACTCTTGAGAGAATGGAGCCATGAACAAGACGAACAAATTTTCTCCCGAAGTCCGCGAGCGGGCGGTTCGGATGGTGCAGGAGCATCGGGGCGAGTATCCCTCGCTCTGGTCGGCGGTTGAATCGATCGCACCGAAGATTGGCTGTGTGCCGCAGACTTTGCTGGGCTGGGTTCAGCGTCACGAGATCGATAGTGGCCAACGATCGGGCGTGACGACGGCGGAAGCCAAGCGGGTCAAAGAACTCGAGCGCGAGGTCAAAGAGCTGCGCCGGGCCAACGAGATCTTGAAACTGGCCAGCGCGTTTTTCGCCCAGGCGGAGCTCGACCGCCGACTCAAGTCCTGAGGGACTTCGTGGATACCCACCGTGTCACATTCGGGGTCGAGCCGATCTGCAGTGCTTTGCAGATCGCCCCATCGGGCTACCGTCGACATGCAGCGCGTCAACGAGATCCGGATCGGTGCAGCCATCGAGAAAGGCGCGATGTGGTGCTGATGCCGGAGATTCAACGGGTCTGGCGCGCGAATTTGCAGGTCTACGGTGCCGACAAGGTGTGGCGCCAGTTGGGACGCGAGCGGATCACGGTGGCGCGATGCACGGTCGAGAGATTGATGCGGAAGCTCGGCATTCAGGGCGTGCGACGTGGCAAGGTGGTGCGCACCACGATCAGTGACAGCACGGCGCCGTGCCCGCAGGACAAGGTCAATCGACAATTCCGCGCCGATCGGCCGAACCAGCTTTGGGTCTCGGACTTCACCTACGTCTCAACCTGGCAAGGATGGCTGTACGTAGCGTTCGTCATCGACGTGTTTGCGCGCCGCATCGTCGGCTGGCGGGTGAGCGATTCGATGTGTACGAACTTCGTGCTGGATGCCCTGGAGCAGGCGCTTTACGCCCGTCAGCCGGAGCGTGATAGCGCCTTGGTCCATCACAGCGACCGCGGTTCGCAATACGTATCGATTCGCTACAGCGAACGCTTGGCCGAAGCAGGCATCGAACCGTCGGTCGGCAGCCGGGGCGACAGCTACGACAATGCCCTGGCTGAAACCATCAACGGCCTCTACAAAACCGAACTGATCCATCGCCGCGCGCCATGGAAAAGCAAAGCTGCCGTTGAGCTTGCCACGTTGGAATGGGTGGCCTGGTTCAACACCCAGCGACTGCTCGAACCCATCGGCTATATCCCGCCTGCAGAAGCCGAGGCAAACTACTACCGGCAACTCGCTGAGAAGCCCGTTGCTGAAACAGCGTGACTTAAACCAAACAGCCTCTACGAAAGCCGGGGCGGTTCATGCGACTCTCATGCGGCTGGGTTTTGGGCCGGCTGGTTCAACCTATCGCTCGCTGCGTGGCGATCTAGCACTCCAATTGTTCTTGCGGCCAGCTGGAGTCCGTTAGGAATTCGGGGTCACCGCCTCATTTGAGTAAACGACCTCCTGCCACAGTCAAACGAGGTCGATGAATGACCCATCGATGAGCCATCGAATTTGGTTAGCTCCTGGCCGGTGCCGCCCCGGTATCCTTGGATGAGGTCTTGGCGGAACGGGTAATGGCAAAGGCGAAAAAGAAGTCCACGGCGACGCGCAAGTCGGCAACCCCGCGGAAGGCCACGCCGAAGCCCAACGCATCGCCCAAGCCCAAGGGGAAGGCCAACCCCAGAACGCGCCCGGCCGTAGATACCGTCCGCGCCTCCCGCGACGGCCACGAGTTCCACGAAGCTTGGATCGCTCGAAAGTGTCTGGGCTTGCTACTGCCCGGGTCCGAGTTGGTCGGCATTGCGGTGGAGGGCTTTGCCAACGAGGATCAGCGCGGCGTCTCGAAAGAAGGCAATGAGATAGCCGACGCGGTCATGTACTTTGGAGGTCGGCCCAACCTCCAGCATGCCAAGCGCGCGGTCGTGGTCCAGGTGAAGTACTCCAAGGCGGCCGAGCACAAGCCGTTTCGGGCGGCGGACGCGAAGAAGACGATTGGCAAGTTCGCGCGCACGTATCGCGCCTGCAAGACGTCGCTTGGGACCGACAAGGCGCGGGCAAAGTTGCGGTTCGAGCTGGTTACCAACCGGCCCATCGAGCCCGCGCTGCTTGAGGCCATCGAAGGTCTGGCGGCGCAAGGCCCGCTCAAGAGCGACGCGAAAACGCAGGCCAAGCAGGTGGCGGACGCCTGCAAGCTGACGGGCAAGGACCTCGCCGAGTTCGCCGCGCGACTAGACATGATCGGCCTGACCGGCGACCTGCGCGAGAACAAGCAGCAGCTCGCACTCACCCTGGTGGACTGGTCAGACGCGCGGGACCACATGGCCCGCCGCCGTCTCGCGGATATCCGGGAGATGGCACGCGACAAGGCAGGTTTGATCAAGCAGCACCGAAACGTCATCGTGCGCACGGACGTGCTGGCTGCGTTGGGCCTGTCCGACGACAAGGATCTGCTCCCGGCGACGGCGAGTTTTCCGCCAATTGGAAAAGTGGTCGATCGCGTGCAGCTGGACGACACGGTCCACCGCATCCCGCGGCTTACCCGACCGTTAGTCGTGCACGCCGAAGGCGGCTTCGGAAAGACGGTCTTCATGAACTCGCTGGCCGCCCGCCTGGGTCACGAGCACGAGACGATCCTGTTCGACTGCTTCGGCATGGGGCAGTACCGCGCCTCCGACGACAGCAGGCACCTGCCAAGCCGCGGCCTAGTGCATATCGCCAATGAGCTCGCCTGTCGAGGCTTGTGCGACCCCATGCTGCCCTCGACCAGCAACAGCGAAGACATCCTTCGCGCATTCCGAGTCCGCCTGGAGCAAGCCGTCGCGACGTTGCGCCGCGGCTCGGCGGACCGGCAACTGGTCCTGCTGCTCGACGCGATCGACAACGCCAGTGAAATCGCTCGCGATCGCAATCAGGATTCGTTCCCGCGCCTGTTGTTGCAGAGCTTGGAGCACGGTGCAGCAATCGCAGGTTTGCAGGTGGTCGTCAGCGCCCGAACGCACCGGCGGATTGCCGCGACCGGCGAGATTTCCGCCGAGGAGCTCGAATTGGCGCCGTTCGTCGAGCGAGAGACACGTGCGTTCCTGCGCACCCGCGTGAGCACGCTGACCGAGACGATGGTCCAGGTGGGCCAGGCGCGGTCCAAGGGCAATGCTCGTGTGCTGGAACACTTGGCCGCGGAGCCTGGCCTGCTTGCGCCGAGCGAGATCGACGAGCCGATCGCGCTGGACGACCTGATCCAGCACCGTATTGACCAGGCCCTGGTGGAGGCACGTAAGCTGGGCAATGCCGATCGGAGCATCCGCGCTTTCCTGGCGGGGCTGGCCACCTTGCCGCCGCCCGTGCCGCTCAAGGAGTACGCGCAAGTCAACGGCATGGCCGAAGGCGCGGTCGTCAGCTTCGCGGCAGACCTGTCTCCGCTTCTGGAGCAGACCAAGCATGGCCTGATGTTCCGCGACGAGCCGACCGAAACCCTCATCCGGCGCAAGTACGCCGGCGACGCGGCGCCGCTGCGTGAACTGGCGGCAAACCTGTTCGCCATGCAGGGCGAGTCGGTCTATGCCGCCACGACGCTTCCCGACCTGCTGCTGCAGCTGGAGGATGGAGAGAAGCTCTTCCAACTGGCCTTCGACGATCGACTGCCCGCGAGCATCACCGGCATCGTGGGCCAGCAGACAATTCGCCATGCGCGCATCCGCGCCGCCGTGGCGCACGCCGTTAGCGTCAACGACTTCGATCACCTCGTGCCTTTGCTGGTTGAGTTGTCGACCCTCGCTGCGATGGACCAGCGGGGAACGACGTATCTGCTGGACTATCCCGATCTCGTGGTTGCTTCCGCCGATCCAGATTCGCTTAGGCGCATCTTTGAAGCGCGAACCCCGTGGCCCGGCTCCCGCCACGCCCGTCTTGCGATTGTGCATGGGCTGATGGGCGAGACCGCCGAGGCAATCTGGCACGCCAGGTGGGTCGCCGAGTGGCTGCAACACTACTTCGACCAGACGAGCGACGCGCATGACCGCGCGCACCCGACGGTGCTGGACTTGGCGGCGCGCCCGTTCTGCTACCTGCTCGAGGGCGATGGCGAGGCTGCGGCTCGAGACCTGTCGGGCTGGGTCAGCGCCGAGTACGGGTACGACACCGCAAAGGCGATGTTCCAGCTAGCACGCCATCCCGAGGCGGCGCGCTTGATCTCACCCGAAGTGATGTTCGCCTGCGTCGATGCGCTGGCATCGATCGGGCCGATCGCCGCGGCAATCTGTTACACCACCGGCAGCCCAGAGCAGCAGCGCGCCCAGCTCGAGTCACTCGCGGCGGTGTGCACGGCGGGCGGCCCGGTGAAACTTCGGGATCACTATCGACCCGACGAACGCCCGTTGGTACAGGGTATGGTGGAGGCCGCGGCAAAGGCGGTGCGCATGGGGATGCCCGCCCAGGCCACCGCAATCCTCGCGGCGCTGCCTTTGGCGTCGCCGGGCCTGCACGTGTTCATGGACTCCTCGTACTGGATCGGTGAGGTCGCCACATACATTGCGCGGCAGGTCATCACCTGCTGCGCGACCGGCACTCTGGTTGGTCCCCGCGACCTGCTGCCGCGTGAACTGGCCGAGCACGCCGCAACGCTGCCTCCGAATCTGCCCGAGTCGGAGTTCCTCACCGCGCTCAAGGAGGCTCTGGACGCGGACTACCAGGCTAGAGCCAAGGCCGCCAGGGACGCCCAGGAATATGCGCGCCACGACTACAGCCACCACGCATCAGCGGTGCAATTCCTCAAGGAACGAATGCCGCTCTGGCTCGATATCGCACGTGACTTCGCACAGGCTGTTGTCGGTTCCGGTTCGGCAGCACCTAGCTTGGCGCCGTTGACGGCCCGCTGGATGACGCTGCGCAACACCTCCGATTACCACTCGGGTGGCCGCTTGGCGCAACATCAGCACAACACGGTCGGTGAGCGCTTGTTGGCGCTGGCTCTCGCGGCGAACGACGCATTTCCTACGGGCGAAGTCGCGGCCCACATCGAAGCGACCAGCGAACCGGACACCACGCCCGTGTCGAACCTGATCGGGCTCGTCGACTTGATGGCGTCCCGGCCGGCATTCCATGAAATGGCCGGGGCCCTTGCGATCAAGGCGAGCGCGGCCATCGAGAAAGAGCATGATGTCACCGACCGCGCTACACACTTCGCGCGACTCGGGCAGGCGATCACGTTGGCCAGCCCCGTAGAAGCGGTCGCGTACTTCCGGAAAGGGATCGAGCAGATGGACGCGATCGGCTCGGGCGACTATCGCTTCGTGGAGGGTTTGATGCACTTCGCCGGCGCGTTGAACGGCAAGGGTCTCGGCCAGCGCGAGAGCCACACCCTTTCCAACATCTGCGAGCTCAACTTCGGCGAGGAGCAGAAGTTCGGCTGGGGTTCCTACGGCGCCGCGATGAGCCGGGTATCCGGCGTGGCCGGGCTTGCAAGGCTGGCGCGGTGGCAAGACCGCGGGCGAATCTCGTTGGACTTCACGCTGTTGCCGTATGTGCGGGCCCTACTGGAGGACAACAAGCTCGATGCCGAGCTCGCCCTGACGGTCTTGCGACTGTCGAATCCAGCTGAGCTCTACGTGTGCGGAACCACGCAGCTGGTCGCCACTCTTGAATCCAAGCCGTCCGCACGCGTAGCCGCCGTGGCCACCGAGCTCGTCGCGCAATACCTGCAGAACAACCCTGGTTCGCTGGGGTCGGAAACGCCCCGCGCGCTCGCCCGCTTCGCCGGCTCGGTGCTGGGCAAGGACGCATGGCAGCCACAGTACCTTGAAGCGGCGGCGGATCGGATCGAAGTCAAGCGCGAGGACCACAACCGGCGCGCCAACTGGCGCGCGTCCGGAGACGACGCCGCACCTCGAACCTGGGAGGAAGAGCAGAACAAGGCGAAGGTGCAAGTTCTGCAGCTCGCCGCGGCCACCGATCCGCTCGATGAGGTCGCGGTCGGGCGCGTCTTTGATGCAGCCCGCACGCAGCACCGGAACATGTGCTTCTCGGGCGATGTCCTCGATGCGCTGCGAGCGAAGGTGGCGTTCAAGCAATGGCCTGACTATCTCGCGCTGATCGCGCGGCTCGAGATGTTGGACCTGTACGAGAAAGAACGGGAGCTGCGCACCTGCAAGGAGCAATGGGTCGCCTCCTCGCTCGCCGTAGCCGACGCGCTCAAAGCATGCGCTCCAGTCATCGCACGGGTGAACGCACGCGAATACATTTCCTTCGACTATCTGTCGGGCTCACACGTCCGCACCCTCGAGGAAATCTGTGGTTTGGCGCGCCGCGACGTGCTGATGCTTCTCATCCGTGAGTTCACGCGTCCCAAGATGGCGGTGCCGGCCTCGGTGTGGCTCAACTTTGCTGCGGAGTTCAACGAGAAGACGACGCATGGCGTGGGCGAGGTGGCGCTGACGCGCTTGCTGCAGAGTGGACCCGCGAAGCTTGCGTCCAACACGGAGGACGGGGCGTGGCAGGATGCGATGACCTTTACCGGGGATGCCGTTGAGGCCATTGCGGGAATGATCTGGCTCCAGCTTGGTTCGCCAATCTCCCGGCAGCGGTGGCTCGCCGCCCATAGTCTGCGCACGGCGGTCCGCCTGGGACGCGCCGAGGTACTGGATGCGGTCGTTGCGAAGTATCGGCGCCGCGACGCGGCCCCCTTTCAGGCGCTGGAGCTGCCGTTTTTCTATCAGCACGCCCAGATGTGGTTGTTGATCGCGATGGCGCGTATCGCGCTGGAGGCGCCGAAGGTCATCGCTCGGCACGCCGATTTCCTCGAAACGATTGCGTTGGACGCTGTGGACCGCCACGTGCTTCGCCGGCATTTCGCGGCGCAGGCCCTGCTGGCCTGCGTGAACGCGAGCGAGATGCGCCTGTCGAAGGCTCGGGTCCAAAAGCTGCAGCGCGTCAATAGTTCGAGCTTCGCCGCCCGGAAAGAGAAGGACTACTACGGAAGCGACTTCTCCCCTATGCGCCCCAAGGGAATGGCCGAACCCCAGCCCGAACTGCATCTGGACTACGACTTCAGCAAGGACGACGTTGCACAGCTGGCGAGTCTGTTCCGACGGCAGCATTGGGAAACGGTGGATGCCCTCGTCGCCAAGGTGCGTGAACACGACGCCGAGATCGAGTTCATGAGCGATTGCAAGGGGCGGTCGCGACCCGGGCGCGACCACTACAAGCGCGGCATCGACCCCGAGTATCAGGCTCACGGCGAGCAGCTGGCCTGGCACGCCTTGTTTTCGGTGGCCGGCGATCTGCTCGCCGCGCACCCATTGGTCTGGCGCGGCTACGAGGAGGAGGATCCGTGGGAGGACTGGCTCTCGCGCAGGGTCCTGACGCACCCGGCGGGTTTGTGGCTCGCGGACGGCATGGACCACCAACCGCTGGACTCCTGGGGCTCCTTGATGGCCGTGGGCAACACCGCGATTGACCTCACCGGGGATCCGGCAGCGTTGAAGGCATTGCTCGGAATCGGCGATTCGGTTGGAGACTGGCTCATCGTCGATGGCAGCTGGCACTCCAACGAGAACGTCGAGATCCGAGTGATGTCAGCGCTGGCGCCACGTGATCAGAGCGCCGCATTGGCCGAGGGGCTGGCCGCTCAGGGGCCTTTCCAAGCCTACTTGCCGCAGCTGCGGATGTACGAGGACGACGGGCCGGCCTCGAAGCGGGATGCGCCGTACCTGCCGTGGATCGTGCGCAAGGAAGCCTATGCGCATCTGGACGAGACCGATGCCTTGGGCGCCGACGGCGCGGTGCAGCGCCCGCGCTTGAGCCGGGACACCACCGCGTTCGCCAAGCTGCGATCTGTCGATCCGTTCGACCGGACTTGGAAGAATGCCGCCGGCGAGACCGTGGTACGGGCCGACGCATGGATCGAGTCCTGCCGACATGAGGAAGGTCCGAGCGAAGGTTTGCGTCTGCGGTGCCGGACCGATGTCGTGCGAGCGTACCTGGAGGCTCGCGACGCTGACCTGATGTGGTTGGTGTACCTGCGCTACCGCGACGAAGGCTACGGAAGTCAGCGCACCCGTTACAGGCACACCACCGCGGTCATCCGGATGAGTTCCTCGCTGGAGGTGAGCTACACACCAGGCCGAACGAACGAACTTGAGGAGTCTAAGCACTAGCGGCCACTCTGGCGCAGCGGCGTTGCCAGTACGCCCGTATTGATTCGATGGCCGCCCCACAACGCCGTCACGCGGAAGCACGAGCAAGATTCCTGGGTGTCGGCGAATGTCAGTCCATGGCCGATCTCGCACTGAGGAAATTTCGACCCAAAGCCGATATCGTGCGCCAGTGATTGCCCCCGAGTCGGCCAATCATGAGACCGTAACCGTTGCTCGCTCTTGCTCCGGCTTCGCTGTTCAGGCGCAGTTTCATCGCGCTACCCTGAGTTACTACATTCGGGAGCATGCCGATGAGACAGCTGGTCGTGGCGTGCGCCGACATCGGTTCGATGAAGAACACGAAGAGCAACTTCGGCTGGCATTCGAGCGCCGGTGCTGAGGGATGCTATGCATCGGAGCTGGTCGCCCATCTCGCTGACCTGCTTGCCCAAGGTTTGCCGGTGGCGCTTGGCTTCGAGTGTCCTCTGTTCGTGCCTCTGCGCTCCGATGAGCGAGCGCTGACAAATCAGCGGGCTGGTGAGGAAGGGAAGCCGTGGAGTGCCGCCGCTGGCTGCGGAGCCATGGGCACCGGTCTGGTGCAGGTCGCCTGGATTCTTCGGCAGCTGAGAGATCGCTTAAGCGGAGTGCCAGCGTTCTCACTGACCTGGTCGGAGTTCCAGCAGGCTAGGGGCGGCCTTTTCTTCTGGGAAGCCTTCGTCACCGGCACGGGCAAGCGCGACGGTCACGTTGGCGATGCGCGGTCGGCCGTGGAAGCGTTCCAGGCAGCCCTTCCGACCGTCGATTCGGCCAACGCGCTGCCGAACGATGGTGCCGTGCTGTCGCTCCTCGGAGCCGCTCTGATTCGTGCTGGGTGGACGAAGGATGTTTCGGTGTTGAGCCAGCAGCTGGTGGTGATTCGCACCTCAGCTCAGGTGTGATGCCTCAGGCTTCTACACGCGCGTGCATGCAGTCCTGAAAGGCGTCGTAGACACCCAAGAGCCGGCGACCCACCTCCTCATCTTCACCTGCGTGGAACGCGGTTCGGGCCCCGTACCAGACGAGGGCGTTCACGGTGCGCATGACCTCTTCCAGCATGTCGTCGTCGTACCCACCGATGTATCGCGCGACCTGGCGCTGCCCGCCGTGGGTGTAAGAATTCATAGCGCTCCAAGCGCGTTGTTTCAGCTCCGACAACGCGGTCGCTAGCCGGCAAGCCGGTATCTCCGCAATGCGATCGAGCATGGCCCCCATCCGAGGGAAGTCAGGCTCGTTGTTGTCGACAATTGGGCCGGCGAAGGTCTCAACCCATGCTTCGTCGGCGCTGAACAGCACCCAGTTGGCACGTACCAAGGCCTCGTAGTTCAAGCGGACCAACGCCATGGCGACAGTCGGATTGTCCACGAGCATGGCTGCCACGCCATGACCATGCGAGAACGCTATGCCACACAGAGCCAGCGTGACGCGGGAGCGGTCGTTGGCGGGCACGCGCTCCCCGAGCGCATCGAGGATGTCGTTGTGGAAAGCATTCGAACGTTGGACCAGTTCATTCGGCATCTTCGGTCTCACGCTCCACTGCTGATGAAGTTGACGCGCAGCTGGTGAAACACGAGCTCGACTCCGTTTCTGCGCGCGTACTCGGCCACCGTTGGGGCCACTCGGCTTGCTCCACCGTGAACAAGGATCGAACGCACTCGGCCTTCCGGGCACCAGTCGGTGTTGGCCGCGAACAGGTTGCGATAGCGAAGCAGCTGGTCGACGTCGACGGTGGAAGGCGCGTGCTGCTTGCACTCGACGATGACCGGCGTGCCAGCGCGATCTTGCAAGAGCGCATCGATGCGGCCTCGGTCGGGCATCACGAGCTCGCGGACGTTCAAGCCCGTGTGCGAAATCAGTCCGGGTTCAAGTTGGTCCGGGTGGAGTGCGATGTAGTCGGATAACGCAGTTTCCATCGCGAAGGCGCCGATGATAGGTGCCCAGTTACGCTCGTCTCGCATCGCCGCTCGTATGTGTTCGAGCTTGCCGATGGGGATGGCACGGATAGTTGCGCGGACTTCGCCAGGCGAGAAGCGAACCGCTTTTGGCAATGTAACCACGACACTGGGGTCAATCGGACCGACACCCAGATCCCAGCGGACGAGGATGCGCCGACCGTTCTCACCGTGAGGCAAGTCCTTTCGAGGCGGAACGATGGGATCCCAGACCGCGTCGTCGACTGCGAGGCGGAAGATGCGCCCGAGTCGGCCCACTCGATGCTCGGGCATGCTGGCGACGATCCAGTCACCCTCTCTCATCCGAGCCAGCGCGTTGCGCACGCCTGACCATGACTGGTCCTTGCTAGAGCCTTGTAGGGTGTAGCCAGCTCCGGGCGGATACCCTACCGCGCAGATCTGCTCGCGATACCAGAACTGCCACTGCCCAGGGTGGTGCCCGATGTGGCAGTGGACCCGCCAGAATCCGGGAGCATCAACAACGTCGGTCACGGTTCCACCTCATGCCCGCCCATGCAGGCTTTGTCCAACTGTCGTCGAACTGCTCTGCCTCGAGCAACTCGCGCTGTTTTGCTGCGGCGCATCTAGGACTTTCTTGCCTCCATCATGTCTAGGATTGTGGCACCACGCGGCAGTTGTTCTAGCACCCCTTGCCCTGCACTATCGTGGTTGCTCCCGCTGAGGCCGAAGACCAGGACGGTATGGACAAGAAGGAACAGGATGCGTTGTTCCACGGCACATTCGAGATACCGCTTGCAGACTGCGAGCTTCGCCAACTGGACACCGATGAGCCTCGCGTGTACGCCGGCCCAGCACTCCTGACACAGCGGCAGGACAAGTCGCTGCACCTGCGGCTGTTCGCGGCGCCACGCGGCGAGATTGAAGGCATACGGGAGTTCTTCGACGCCTTGGAGGTCACCCCGGGAAAGATTCACCCGGATTCGAACTACTACGACTTCACGGGAGTCGACCAGCACGGGGTGACTTGGAAGGCCGAGAGGCTTTCCATCGAATGTTCGTACGGGGTCAACAGTACCTATGTCCAAGCTCGCGTCCGAGCCATCGAAGCCAGCGAGGACTACGGAAACAAGGTACCCAGCTCAACAGCACATGCGTTCGTGCCTGGGACCTTCAAGCTGCCGTGGCACAAGGTCACCAAGACCGAGAGCTCGATCAAGACAGACATCTTCGAAGGCGAGAGTGAGCGTTACGCCTGGAAGCTACATCAACGGGAGGATCAACTCGACATCTCGTTCACCGTCAAGGGCGGCCCAGTTGGCGATGATTTCTGGCGTTTCCTTGGAGCGATCTCCGTGCTGTGCGGAACGGCCATCGATCCTGTCCTGGTGATGATCGGTGAGGCCGGCAAGCGCATCCGACGATTGAGGACGCAACGTCGTCCTGGCTGGACGGCTTCCCTGGCAAGGCCTCTCTCTGACCTTGCGCCGGATGCTGCACACTCGCACCACTTCATCGCAAGGTACCTACGCGGAACCAAGCACTCACCCCCAGCAGAGCAAGACTCCTTCGACACACTGCAAACGGTTTGGCACCGAACGCTTCGGACGGCGAGCGACCTGGACATCGGGCCATTGGTGATTGGCGTCAACATCGAGGCGGTGGTCATGGACCTGTTCGCGTCGGAGGTCGACATGGACACCGAGTTCATCGATGCCATCGAGAAGGCCAAGGACATCGTGCAGAGATCAGGCATGGCAGAGCGTGTTAAGCACCGGGCGCTTTCCAGTCTTGGTGGGGCTGTAAAGCCTGGGCCGAAACAAGTCCTCACGCGGATTCAGGAGCAAGGATTCATCACCGCAAATGAAGTGAAGGCATGGGTCTCGTTGCGGAACCATGCAGCGCACGGCGGCGACGTTGACGACTCGTCGTATGAGGCCTTGCAGGGCGCTGTCGACAAGTATTACAGGTGCCTTGGGCTGTTCTATCGGTTGCTCTTCGTCGTTGTTGGCTACCGCGGACAGCATCGTGACTTCACCGCACCAGGCTGGCCCATCGCTTGGTTTGGTGATGGGCCACCAGCTATCAAGGGTTCGGTCGCATGAGTACGGAGATCCCAGACCACAACATTCGCGGCGCTCTGCTGCTATTGCTCGCAGACATGCACTGCTGGAAGTGCGCCGGGACGCTCCGGGTCGGCGCCCTCGCGGGCCAATCTCACACCGAGGCCTGGCTCGACGAAGCAGAGCCGCCGCGCTGGTTGCCGTTCGGCGATCCGGCTGCGTTGCAGCGGGTGACATCGATGTCGCCCGAGCTCGAAGCTCTGGTGCATCGGCATCTGCCGACCTATCACCTCGCTTTCAGTCAGACGTCAGAGATGGGCTACTTCATGAATCACTGTCCGCATTGCGAGGCGAGCACGGGCGACTTCTACGCACAGGCACCAGATGGTCCATTCTTCGCTTGGCCCAGGCCAGGAAGAGAAGGCATCGAGATCATCGAACTAGATGACGGCGAGATCACGGCGGAGCCGCCCTACATCATCCCACCAGAGTTCAACGCCACGCCTCGCCAAGCCAGAGAGCGCATGCCGAAAGCTATCAAGGCCGCCGAGAGAGAGAAGGAATAGCCATGCCGAGCTCGATCGTACTCGCCACCACCGAGAGCACCGTTCGGTGGTATTCCTTCGACGATGCTGCTGCCAGTGCTTGGCGCCAAGGCGATCCGCCTATCCCATTCACGCTCAGCGAAGTGCTCAATCTCCGAGGCCGGGTGTTGGCTGGAGACAGGGACACTGCCAAGCACTGGGCCAAAGCGATGGGGCTGACCACTTGGCGGTACGTCCGAATCTAACTCCACAAGTCAGACGAGGCGTGAGCTTTGTGGCGATTGAGCTTTGACTCTTTGACTTCGACAACCCTTCTGCCCCCTTCGGGGCTGAGGTGGGCTAGGCGAGGCCAACGCAATCCAGCCACTGCTGCAAACAGCCGCGTCATCGGTGGTGCGTGATTGGGATGCAAGACTCGATGCAGGCCGGAAGGAACAGTGTTTGCGTGAAGAGCTTGCTAAGTGGCGGGGCGAGCAGGCCGTCGAATCGTTTGGCGAACTTGGCGATGCCGTGGCCGACATCGAACGGATCATGCAGTCAAACAAGCCCGACGCTGTTAAAGCGCCGAACACCAAAACGCCGGCGCGGCACTGGAACTACCCTTCGTAAGGCGCGTAGAGGGCGGGGAAGCGGTATTGGGTCTACGCGAAGTGCACTACGACGGCGGCAAGATCGCCGCTTGGAGGTTGCGCGAAGCCCGTCCCAGCGGCGAGTCGTTTGCCGAGCTGCGCCGCAACCTGCAGCGCATGACTGAAGCGCTGCAAAAGTCGGTATTGGAGGAGCGGCAGATGGACGGCAAGAGCACGCCGGTGGAAACGGAACATCAACCTCATCAGCCACGTCTTTGAAGCGCGACTCGAAATTGGAACTGGTCAAAGATCTTGGGGCGAGAGGCCGCGGCGCCGCGATGCTAACTGACGACCAGTTGATCGAACGCGACTCCCGTCGCGACCTCGGTGCCGAGTTGCTTGAGGCCATTCGCCTGGTCAAGGCGGGCAAATTCGGGGCTACTCATAGAATCACGATTGGCGCAGGTCATCCTGACACGGACGCTGTCGAGCGGTAACGCGAAAGGCCTCCCTCAGCTGCTGGGCCAGAATCCGATCCGACTGCTGCCAAGGATTGACCTGACCTCCGGGGTTCGTTGATCACGCTGGTGGTCTTGGATCAGTACCCACCGACGCTGGCAGACGTTGCCTCGTATACATCAGCGAACTGGCGATCTACGCGAAAAGTTGGCGTCTGGATAAAGTCTGCTCCTGGAATCGCCAAGCTACGGCCAGGGGTTTCAAATCATTCGAACGGTGAGACGGACTCGACGCCACCCGATTTGAACACTCCGTTGGGAAAGTCATTCAAACGACCCCGGGGGAGACCATCATCGACTCCGCCCAGTCGGAAGGCACGACTGTCCAGTAACTGTCGCCAATGGGCAGCACGCAAAGGACCAAAATCTCACATAGAACCGAGAAGGGGCGCTTCTGGTTTGGCACGAACGCGCCAAAAGTCGAGTCTCCTTGAACGAAGTCCTGGCGCCGAATGTACTCTGTTCGAATGGCTTGCCGGATGGACAAATTTGTAGCACCTACCTTCGCTTTTTCCTGGGTTCCGCGCCTCACCCCAGCCCAAACGATGTACTTCCAACGAGCAAGCGATCTGCGTCCGACCTGCCGCCGCATCCACTCAATATCGAAAGCCCACTCCGGATCCATCTGGTGCTTTTCCAACTGGTACGCGGCGTAGTTCTCAATCTCTGCGAAACACAGTTCTGACCAGAGCTCGAACCGGCTTTCAGGGCAATCAACTCGCCAATCGTGCTCTTTGAGTTGTTCCTCCAGCAGCTCTGCCAGTCCAGCCTCGGGGTACGCCGCCCAGCAATACCGCCAGTCCAACAATTCGAAGGGCAGCGTATGTTTGCCTTGCGACGCCGTCAGCCAGCGCTTGTCAGGCCAAGGCAGTTCTATCACCCCCCTAATTGCCAAACGCTCCAGCAGTTCTGCTGTCAGTCGAAGCGTGGGAGCGAATGAGCGGTTGGGTTGGTGGTTGGCACTGATCAGGGCGAGCAAACACGCGACCTCCAAGGGGGTCAGACCATCCAAGGAACGAGGGGGATCGCCGCAGCGCTTCGGTTCGGTGAATCTGGTCAAGGCTGGACACTAAGAAAATCTTAGTATCGCATCTCGCGTGAGATTGGGAGCCTCGTCCGGAGTATTCCTCTGGACAACCGCTTGTCACGTCGCCCAAAGTCGATCAGCCCACTTCCGAGCCGTATTCGCGAAGCCAGGGAGGCGATTGGCCTATCTCAGTCCAGATTGGGAGAGTTGGCAGGGCTTGACCCGTCGGTTGCGAGTGCCCGAATTAACCAGTACGAGCGTGCCGTCCACGAACCGAAGTTTCAAATGGTCGTGCGGATGGCGGAGGCCCTTGGGGTGCCAACTGCCTATCTCTATTGTCAGGAAGATGAAATGGCAGAGGTGATCTTGAAACACTGGCGCCAGCATTGAATGGGCGGGGAAATACCGACCCTTGTCGATCACACCGCGATGCCAATTCCGGATCGGTAGCCGAAAAGGTTTGCAGTGGTAGGAGCTTTCCGGTGGAAGACTCAACCACGACCTCGCAGTTCGTTGTCAATTTGCTCGCTTCAACGGCCGCCATGAACTTAGCGGCTTGGATGGCGCGAGCCTCGGACGGGTGCAAGCCCTTGGCGACGCCTTCTCGGCGCACGCAATACTGATCATCGACACGGAGAACGTAGTAGCGAATCATGGGATCATCCTGCTAAGTAGGAGGATGCCCAGGCACAGCTTTTCCTGGTGGTTGCCTGCCAGGTCAGGATTCCTGCTTGGGCTTCCGGGGCGGTTTCAGAATGCCAATCCGTGCGGCCAAGATCAGTCAGGCAACCTGGGCAATCGATGTAGGACTTTTCCTACGTTCTGAGCAAAAGTCCGGAATGAACGAGCATTGAGGACCGGAAGACAGCCCCGCGGCGAAGAGGTATAGAGTTGGGGCTGGCCACGTGAGATTTCCTGTGACTGGTGACCGCCACACGACATGCTCCCCAACCACGTCCCAACTTTTACGCATTGCGCCGGACATCCTCGACGAGTCGGCGGTGCCGCAAGCAGTGCGCTTCGACGTTGCCTCTTGACTGGCTCGCTGGCCGGAGATGCCGCAGCCGGCGTAGCAGGAGTCGCGTGGGTCTTCGGCGACATTGGCGCGGAGCCTATCGATGACAGCTGAGCCGAGAGCGGACAGGCTGCGCGACACCCTCTTCCCAGACGGGCCACCGACGACCACCAATGACACATTGAGAGTTCTCGAGTGAACCTGCCCTCCGCCCCTTATTTGGCTCGCTCTGCTTTGACCGCTTTCTTTCGACTCGCCCAAGCCTGGCGTCTCGATGACAACGAAGCCAAGGCCCTGCTTGGTCATCCCGACCAGCGAACTTTCGAGCATTGGAGACACTCAGCGCTAGACGCTGTATCAGCCGACACCCTGACCCGCATTTCCTATCTGCTCGGAATCTATCGGTCGCTGAACACGCTATTTGAGCAGCCGACCCAAGCGGACGAATGGGTGAGACGACCTAACAGCGGGTCGCTCTTTCAAGGCGCATCGGCGCTGGAATTCATGCTGAGCGGTGACATCAGCGCATTATCAAGAGTGCGCGAATACCTCGATCATGAAACCGCGTGATTGGCTCATTGGGGGAATTGCTCGGCGACTGGCCTCTAGGCTGTCGGCCATCGCCAATTTATTGGGCGACAATGTCGTGATCTCTCAAGCAAAGTCGGCCAGACTCGATTCACCGGCTGCAGCGGCGGCGCTTCATTAGACAGCCGACGGGCAGTTGCCTGTCCTTTGGCAGTACCGGTCATTGCGCCGCGGAGAACCTTTGCGGAACGTTTGCTTGCCGGCGACGGCACTCAAGAACTAGCGGTTGAACCGGCAGAGCAATGGGCGAACCCGAGTGGACTGAAGGTGCCGTTCGGCATCTGATCGAACAGGGGCGCTACCAACTCACGCTCCACGTTGGCGCTCAGTACGTCCAATTAGATTAGGGACGCATAACGCTACCGATAGTTTTATGCGTCCTGAAAATCATTCGAAGGGAACCTGATGCCCAAGAGTTCAATCGGCCATCAAGAACGACTACGAGCGGTTGAGAACCTGCTGCTGTGGGCAGGGCAGGTGTCGCGCGCTCGTCTGGCCGAATTGTTTGAAGTTCACGGCACGGTTCTGAGCCGTGACATGGCAGCGCATGTCGAGTCGGTGCCGGACAACTGTAGGTACGACCTTACGGCGCGCGCGTATATCGTGACGCCCTATGCGAGACCGCACCTCACTGAAGGGAAATTTGAGGAGTACGAAGGTTTGGTGGGCTCGCTGCCGGCAAAAGGGTTGCGAGCGGGTGTCCAGCTAGTGTCGATTCAGCAGAACGGCACCGATGTCAAACGCTGGAGTTTTTCGCGGATTCACATCGCGATTCGTGAGGGAAAGCAAATTGATATCGAATATCGATCGCTGTCCAATCCAGTGAAGCATCCGCGCACGATTCGTCCACACGCATTTATTCAGGCGGGACCGCGTTGGCATGTTCGTGCTTATTGCGGAATGGCGGAGGGGTTCCGGGATTTCAACTTGGGTCGCATTGCCAGGGTGGAGGACCCCGTGGCAACCGAAATGCCAGGGCCAGAGAGCGATCGAGAGTGGAACAGGGTGATCGAGCTTAGGTTGCGACCGCACCCGCATTTGAACCGGGAGCAAGAACAGTTGGTTCGGGATGAATGCCTGGCCGGGACCGTCATGCGTGTCTTCGAGGTACGGCTACCGCTATCGAAATTTGTGATTCAAGCCCGAGGCGCCGCGATCGATGTGGACACCCAAGCACCGCCTGAGTACCTATTGGCCGTTTACGAACCAGAAGCACTTCCTCACGGGGCGTTGCTGTAGCGGGTCTCGCAACCAGATGTCGGGACGATTGTGAGACGCTGTTCCATGTGGGCCCAGTGACAGGGAAGCTGCAGTAGCCGGCCAAAACCGCTGTAACCTATTGCTCTGATGAGGATTCTGGACAAAGCGCTAATCCTGACCGATCCTGCGCGCTCTGAGTCAGAACTACACGGATGGGCGCATGAAGCGGAACTGGAGCGATGATGAGCTACAGGAGTTCTGGTCTCTAAGCCCCGACGAGTTGGACTTGCTCCCGCCGAAATCACCCGCCCGGCGCCTGGGCTTTGCGCTGCAACTGAAGTTTCTGCAGATCGAAGGCCGCTTTCCAGAGGGCCGGCGCGATATTCCCGCAATCCCTGTTCGATTCGTCGCCGAGCAGATCGGCGGGCACGCCAAGCACATCTCCGGCTACGACATCGACGGCCGCACTGCCCGTAGGGATCGCAGTCTGATCCGTGAAGCACTGAAGTACCATGCCGCAAACGACAATGACAGCCGCCGGATGTTGGATTGGCTGGTTGCCGACATCTTGACGCGAGGGCCAGAGCCGACCCGTCTCGATGACCTCGTCATCGGTTGGTTCAAAGAGCAGCGCGTCGAGGTTCCTGCCGAGGCCAGCCGCCAGCGCTTCGTCCGCTCTGCCCTCAAGAACTTTGAAGACGGGCTGTGTGCCGGCATCGCCAGCAAGCTCTCAGATTCCGCGAAGGAATTGATCGACCGCTTGGTGAGCGCCGATAGCGGAGAAGACACCGTCGCCGTTGTCGACAATACGCGCCGTGCTGCGACCCTCGGGGAGATCAAGTCGGACCCTCGACGTCCCAGCCTCGATACGATGTTCGAAGAGGTCGCCAAACTCAGAACCATAGATCGCTTGGAGCTTCCCAAGGACCTGCTTTCCGACGTCGCCCCTCGGGTCATCGATCAGTATCGGCGACGCGTGGCCACCGAGCCGCCCAGCGATCTGCGGCTTCGCGTGGACTCCGTTCGCCACGCGATGTTGGCTACGTTCTGCTGGCAAAGGCGCCGAGAGATACTGGACGGACTGGTGGAATTGCTGATCCACACTGTTCACCGCATCGGCGCGTCGGCCGAGCACCGGGTCGAAAAAGAGATGTTCGAGGATTTCCGGCGCGTGCGCGGCAAGACGACCGTGCTCTTCAAGCTTGCGGAGGCCGCGGTCGACCACCCCGACGGCGTCGTGCAGGAGGTGCTGTATCCGGTCGTGGGCGAGCAGACCCTGCGCGACCTGGTCAAGGAGTTCAAGTCCAGTGGCCCGCTGTTCCGGACCGTTGTCCATACTGTGATGCGCGCCTCCTACAGCAACCACTACCGCCGCATGCTGCCGCTGCTGCTCGACGCGCTGCCCTTCCGAAGCAACAACAGTGCGTATCGCCCCATCATGGATGCGTTGGCTCTGCTGCAAGCGAACCGCGGCAAGCGCTTCCAGTTCTTCGCCGTGAGCGACAATCTGCCGGTCGATGGGGTGATCAAGCCGAAGTGGCAAGAGATCGTGATCGAGACCGCACCCAATGGTGATCGGCGCATCAATCGCATCAACTACGAGATCTGCGTGCTGCAGTCCCTTCGTGATGCCCTTCGCAGCAAGGAGATCTGGGTCGAAGGAGCGGATCGGTTCCGCAATCCGGACGAGGATCTACCGAAGGACTACGCCGAGAATCGCGCGGAGTACTACGCGGCGCTGAAGCTGGTCGATGCGCCCGAGCCGCTGATCGCCGATCTCCAGCGTGCGATGAAGGAAGGGCTGGCGCTGCTCAACAAGGGAATGCCCAGCAATCCCGGTGTGAGAGTCCTGCAACGCGGGCCGCACCGATTGAGCGTTTCGCCGCTTGATCCCCAGGTCGAGCCACCCAACCTCGCGGCGATGAAGGAGCGCATTCTTGCCCGGTGGCCAGCCACCGGTCTTCTAGACGTGCTGAAGGAAGCGGAACTGCGCATTGGGTTCACTGCGGCGTTCAAGACCGCCGCCTCGCGCGAGGCTTTGGAGCGCACCGAGATTCAGCGTCGGCTGCTGCTCTGCCTTTACGGTCTGGGGACCAACGCGGGGCTAAAGCGTGTGCTGGCCGGCGACACCGCCATTACCTACAAAGAGCTGCTCTACACGCGTCGCCGCTTCATTCACAAGTCCGCGCTGCGCGATGCCATTGCCCGTGTTGTGAACGCTATTTTCGCCATTCGCCAGGTGGAGCTGTGGGGGGAAGGCACCACGGCCTGCGCCTCCGACTCGAAGAAGTTCGGCGCCTGGGACCAGAACCTGATGACTGAGTGGCACATTCGCTACGGCGGGCGTGGGGTGATGATTTACTGGCATGTCGAGAAGAAGTCGGTCTGCATCCACTCGCAGTTGAAGCGCTGCTCGTCATCGGAAGTCGCCGCGATGATGGAGGGGGTGCTGCGGCACTGTACAGACATGACGGTCGAGAAGAACTACGTCGATACGCATGGCCAGAGTGAAGTGGCCTTCGCGTTCAGTCACCTGCTCGGCTTTGAGCTCCTGCCTCGCCTGAAGGCCATCAATCGGCAGCGACTGTATTTGCCTGAGTCGGGTGCCGGGTCGCTGTATCCAGCGCTCCAGCCCATTCTGACGCGCCCGATCAACTGGGAGCTGATCTCGCAGCAGTACGACGAGATGGTGAAGTACGCCACGGCGTTGCGCCTGGGTACCGCGGATTCCGAGTCCATCCTGCGTCGATTCACCCGAACGAACGCCCAGCATCCGACCTACGCAGCGCTAGCTGAGTTGGGCCGTGCGGTGAAGACCGTCTTTCTCTGCCGCTACCTGCATTCCGAAGGCCTGCGCCGAGAGATTCACGAGGGCCTCAACGTGGTGGAGAACTGGAACAGCGCAAACGGCTTCATCTTCTACGGCAAGAGCGGTGAGGTCGCCACCAACCGTTTGGAAGACCAGGAGATATCAGTGCTGGCGCTGCACCTTCTGCAGTTGAGCCTGGTGTACGTGAACACTCTGATGATTCAATCGGTGATGAAGGAGCCTGCGTGGCGCCAGCGCTTGACGACTGAGGATCGTCGCGGCCTCACGCCGCTCTTCTACGTGCACGTGAATCCATACGGTCGCTTCGATCTTGACATGGACGCACGATTGCCACTCGATCGTGCGTCTTGACTGAACACCGCACCCGCGATTGAAGCAGCAGGTAAGGTCGAGGTGCTCGCAGCTACGCGGACTTCGCGCCGAGCACGATGATGCCGGCACCGAGCAGGCACACCGAGGTGCCGAGGGCGTCAGTCCATGTCGGGCGAACGGCGTCCACGACCCAAAGCCAAACCAGGGCAACACCGATATAGACGCCACCGTAGGCGGCGTAGACACGGCCAGCGGCATGCGGGTGAAGCGTCAGCAGCCAGACAAACAGCGCCAGGCTTGCCGCCGCCGGCAGCAGCAACCACGCCGAGCGATCGTGCTTCAACCAGAGATAGGGTAGGTAGCAGCCGACGATCTCGGCCAGCGCGGTGGCGACGAACAGCCCGAAAATCTTGAACAGTTCCATGGGTGATCCTTGGGTTGCCGGGCTTAACGACGCCGCCCGCATGGGGAGAGATCAGGGCGCGGCCGGAGGCTGAGTCTGACGAAGCGATGCGATCAGTGGGCATGACACTGATCCATGTGTCGAACGGCACTGCTTGAGCAATCGCGCCAATGCTGACTCGATGCGGGACAAGTCATCCAGTTTGGCGCGCACGTCCGCCAATCGAAGTGCGGCCATGGCGGCAGCCTCATCGCAGTGCGTGCCATCTTCCAGTGCGAGCAATTGCGCCACTTCCTGCAGGCTGAAGCCCAGGCTTTGGGCCGATTTGATGAAGCGAACGCGATCGACGTCATCCGCCCCGTACTTGCGCACGCGACCAAGCGGGCGCTCTGGCTCGGTCACGGCACCAGGCTCACCGGCTGTCTGCACATTGTGCCCCAGGGGACAACCTAATGCTGGCCAACTCCTTCGATACGACCCACTTTCACCGTGCTCGAATCTGCAGCAACCGCAGTGGGTTACGCGGCGACAATCTCCCGAACCACGGGGTTGCGTCTGAATTGAGGGTAAGAGGTTCGTTCGATCGATGCCATAACGCCTCGTTTAGCCAAAGGTGTTTTCGGCCGCGTCCTTCTAGGGACTTCGTAGAGCCCTCGCAATGCCCAATAGCCGTATCAGCTCGCGAGCATGCTGCGGGGTACCGTCCCAACTTCGGTGAAGGGCCCGCTCAAGATTGGCGCCCCAGTCTTCTCGTATCGAGTCTGAAAGGCGTTGTGACAAGTCGATGCCGGCGGCGCGACACAGTCGATGAACCGCGGGTGATGCGCGTCTAAAGCGGCCCGCGAGAATGCGACTGAGTTGCCCCTGCGACACTTTCGCTGTCTGCCTGAGTTGCGCTTGCGTCAGTCCCTGGGAGTTTCGCCAGCGATCGATCGCGTGCCCTAAATCTTGGGCCTGCGATGCGGCGACAGCCACATTGAGTTGTTTAGACGAAATGCGCATAAGCTGTTATAAGTATGCGCATAGAATCCATCTTGGCGCCACCCAACGTCGCAGACGATGAGATCTCCGTCTTGGATTGTTCGGTGTAGTCTTGGAGCGGCCGTCATGACCACCACCTCGAAAATCGAATGGACCGAGCAGACCTGGAACCCGATCGTTGGGTGCACAAAACTCTCTGCCGGCTGTAAACACTGCTATGCCGAGACGATGGCCAAGCGACTACAAGCTATGGGCACCGCCGGCTACGAGAATGGCTTTGCGCTGAGGCTCATTCCGGAGCGCTTGGCGGATCCGCACAGGCGCCAGAAGCCGACGGTGTACTTCGTCAATTCGATGTCGGATCTGTTCCACGACAAGGTTCCCGACGCCTACATCGAGCAAGTCTTTGGCGTTATTGCTGATACGCCACGGCACCACTATCAGATTCTGACTAAGCGCGCCGCGCGCATGGCTCGGTTCTTCCGCACTCGGGCGGTTCCTTCCAATGTATGGCTCGGGGTATCAGTCGAAAACCGACGCCACGGCGTGCCTCGCATCGACTACTTGCGTGAGGTCCCTGCGCGAATTCGGTTTTTGTCGGTTGAACCGCTGCTGGAGGATGTGGGTGTTCTCGACCTGCGCGACATTCATTGGGTCATCGTGGGCGGAGAATCCGGCCCCAAGGCTCGGCCCATGAAACCGGAATGGGCGGACGCGGTGCGCATTCAGTGCGCAGACCAGGACGTGGCGTTCTTCTTCAAGCAATGGGGCGGCTGGGGCGCCGACGGCAAGCGTCGAGCCAAATCCAAGAATGGGCGATTGCTCAACGGCCGCACCTGGGATGAAATGCCCGCTCACGCGTTCTAGCCAGGGAGCCAACGATGGCGCGAAAGCCCTACGAATGGCCGGCGGATGGTTCACCCGCCATCATTCAGCAACACAGCGTCGCCAAGCATGATGTTCTGCGGGCCTACTTGCTCAACTACATTCAAACGCTGGTAGTGTCACCACAGCAGGATCAACTGCGCGTGACCTTGGTCGACGGCTTTGCGGGTGGCGGAATCTACAGACACGACGCAACACGGGAAACCATTTATGGATCGCCTTTCGCGCTACTTGAATCCGCCAAGTCAGCGGCCGAGATGCTCAACCACGGTCGCCAGAAGCCATTGCACATGGATATCGACTACTTCTTCGTTGAAGTCGACCGCAACGCGCACGCCTCGCTGCAGCGGACGCTGATCGATCAAGGGTACGGCGAGCGCATCGGGCGCGATATTCACTTGATTAACAGCGCCTTTGAAACGCAGATCGAGCCCATTCTTCAATTCATCGCCAAGAAGTCACCCAAATCAGGGCGTTCCATCTTCCTGCTAGACCAATACGGCTACTCTGAAGTACCCACTGCGCAGATCCGTGGCATTTTTGATGTGCTTCCAGCAGCTGAAGTGATCTTGACTTTCAACGTTGATTCGTTTCTCACTTACGCGAGCGATTCCCCGGCGACAAGGAAAACGCTCACCGACATCGGAATCCCGGACGTACTTCGGGGGCGCACGATAGACGACATCAAACGAAACGAGAAAGACTGGCGGCTGTACATTCAAAGCTGCCTCTACCGAGAATTGGTCGAAGCATGCGGCGCGCGCTTCTACACGCTCTTCTTCATCCGAACCGAGGGCCACGGCGACTACTGGCTCGTGCACTTGTCGCAACATCCGAGGGCCCGGGACGTGATGGCCCGAGTGCACTGGAGCAAGAACAACCATTTCATTCACTATGGTGGCGCTGGCATCGATATGTTTCGAGTGCTGGGCTACAGCGCAGATCGCGATCGAGCTTTCACCGGGCAGGCAGCATTTGGTTTCTGTTTTGATGACATCGCAGGCGAGTCCAGTGTCAGCAGCCTAATGGAGCAGTTGCCTCAGCTCATCTATGCGCACGATGAAGGGCTATCATTTGGCGAACTGTTCGCCACGACCTGCAACTTGTCGCCTGCCGACAGCGCTCGTTACAAGCACGCGCTGGAGCGGCTCGTTCAGCACAAGGAAATCGAAGTCGTTGGAACGGACGGCGCCAGGCGCTTCAAAGCGTCCACCATCACCGACAAGGATCAACTGCTCCCAGCGGCACAGAAGACGTTTCACTTTCTGAAGCCTCTGGATTAGTTGTCGACCTTGATGGCCGCGAGACGAGATCAGTTTCAACAGCCCTGACGTCTACGTGCTCTCGGCCCGCCTACGCTGCCCTCCGATCTACTGACGGCGGCAGTTCCGTGCGCTATGCTGGCGGCACAGCCGCGTCACGCTGAACCTGCTGCCGGGTTAAACGACGTCGATGCAACGCAACGTCTCGCGACCGTGCCTATCCTCCGGTCGATGCGTAATCGGCAGACTTCGACCATGCATTGAGGAATTCGGCATGCCTGGAAGTACTTTCTTCGTTACTGAGTCGGCTCTTCGCAACTTGAAAGCCCGCGCCCAGCGAGGCGTGTGCGGCGTGTCCTCGTCTCACATGAGCGAGGCAGTTGCTGCAGCTCTGGGGTTCAAGTCGCACGCGGCACTCCGCGCTGCGCTATCGGTCGGGGTCACCGCCGAGGTTCAGAAACCCGACAACGCCCGTTTAGCGGGCCGTCTGCGTCAATTGGGCTACCAGGTCCCTGATGGGCTCAGGCTACTGCCTGAACTCGACCGATCGTACTCACCGTTTCGAACGTATTCGCTGCGCAAAAAGCGAGGGGTTCGTTGGATGGCTTGGCGCAATTTGATGGTGTCCGCCATTAACGCTGGACTTCAACAACGCGTGTTCGGGCTGGCGCCCCGCGAGGATTGGTGGCCTGGTAGCGCGCCTGGCCGGAATGGCGGGGCACCCGGGAACTATGAGTTTGAGTTTGCCGACGACATTCCTGCTGCCGCGACTGTCACCGCCATCAGCGGAGACGAATTGGCTTTGCACGTGGTGTTTCAGCCACACAGTCGGGACGTCATGCCGGACCGTGCTTATGGTCTTGGAGATGGCACTGCCATTGCGCATGGGTGGCTGGAAAGGCGACTGGGCGCGTGGTTGATGGACGGTGGTGAGGAGTTCAGCTGCAAACGCGCAGCGCTGTCAGGCTTGGCTGACGCTACCGTTGAGCCGTTGGGCTATGCGGATCAAGGCGCCTTCATCATGTGACGGCGGCGGAAATTCCGAGCGTGCTATTTGAACACTGATCGCGTCGCACAACCGTTGCCCGCAACTAGGTGGGCAGCGGTTGTTGTGTGCGTGCTTCCGCTAACCGTTACGTTTTTCTAAACCCGCCTCAAGTCGTTGCTTGTCGCTGAGGATGGGATCCACATAGCGTGCGGCAGACTGGATGTCGCGCCATCCGACGTACTCCATCAAAGTCTTGAGATCCCAGCCATTGCCAGTGGCCCAGCCGGAAAACCCACGGCGAAGGGAGTGGCTTGAGTAGCGATCCGAGGCATCCACACCCGCTTCGGCAAGCAGACGGCGCAACAATGGGAGGAAGCTCTTGGGGTTCATCGCCTGCCGACCCGGCCGTCCCCATCGATCGACACGCCGAAATACCGGTCCGGCTTGAAGTTCGGACGCCGCGATCCATTCGGCCATCGCCTCCACAGGACACAACCTCGTCAGCGCGGGCACTTGGATAGCACGTCCCAAATTCTCGCGGTCCGCCTTTGACGTCGGGACGAAGAGTGCCATGCCCTCACTGGCACGCATGCTCACGTGCTCAATCTGGAGGTTTGCGAGATCGTCGGCCCGAAATGCGCGCCAAAAGCCGAGCAGGACCAGCGCTCGGTCGCGAACGGCTCGCAGCTTGCAGCTCCGATCGCCGCACTCACGGGCTTCGTGGGCCACCTCTCGACAATGCGCATCGATGCGTTCGAGGACGACCAGTTGGATCGGCTTAGCTTGCTTTTGCGCGCGCGGATGGATCGCACGAATTCCGCGCAACGTCTTTCGCACGAGTTCGTCTCGAGTCGGGTCGACGAACCCATGGCTGCAGTGCCACTGCGCCAACGCGGACAAGCGCTGGCGCAGTGTGCTGTCGGATAGGAGGCCCGCATAGGTCGCGAGATACTGCGCGACGATCTCTGAACTGGTCGGCAGAAGTCCGCCAAACTCCCGCTCGAAATGTCGGATCGCTTGCGCGTAGCTGATCTCGGTATTCTTCCGAGTCGCGGCAGCCAAGTAGCGTTCCAATGCGGTCATGACGCTAAGCGCGGAAGGGTACGTCATGATGATACAAGGCAGGCCGGATACCGTTTAATGACTGCCTGACCTGTAGGCCCTTGGTTGGGTTGGCAAACCCTTGCCGTGTATACCACTGCCCCAGTGCTGCCAGTCGCCGTTGGAGGGTGTTGTTAGCACGCGAACCTGCGTAGTGCGCCAGAAATTCAGCAATGGCAGCCGGAGCGGCGGGAAGCAGTCCACCCCTATCTTGCTCAAAGTGCCGGGGCGCCTGTGCGTAGCCAAGTCGCTTGTTCGATCGTGGGGCGGCGGCTAGATAACGTTCCAGGGCCATAAAGAGGGCCATTGAGAATATCGAGAGGCACGATACCACGGGGCCAGACCGCACTCAGATCGCTACCTCAAGCACTTGATCCTGGTCAAATCGCTTTACCTTCATGCGGCGTAAGGTGTCTCCGTCAGCGTAACGAGCATGTCGAAGTGAACAGAAGGCTCGCCCGGTTCCGTACAAAGGTCGCGATCTGCGTACTGCTTTCCCTGCTATTCAGTCAGTGGGTGGCGGCGGCCCATCTCTGCGCAACAGAGCAGGACGCCGGTGGGCACGCGGGCCTCGAAGTGGCCGGTGCTCAGGGCTGTCACCATGAGCATGAGGGCTCGGACCAAGGTCCCGACGACGCGAACGCCGATCTCACGTGCGCGCTACATTGCGCCCAGCCCGACGAAGCATCGGCACCGGTCAAGATTCCAGGGCTCGACGGGAGTCTGGCTGGACACGTCTGGATTCCAGCGCTGGCGGCCGACACCGGCATCCTTCCAGTTCTGTCGACGTTTGACCCCGAGTCATCGCGAGATGCCCGACGGCGTCTCATCGAACGCGGTGCGCTACTGATCTAGCGTCTTCCCCGGCCAGCGAACGGTCTCGCGCACTGCACTCGATGCCGCGCGAGGCCCCATGTGCGCTTGGCTTGGCCAGCGTGCCCGTTGGATCGAGCCTCGTCTGGCTCCTGGACGCTCAATATGAACGTAGTCACTCGTACCAGCGTGCGTCCACGGCCTTCGCAGGTTGCGCCTCACAACACGAAGCTTGACCTGTGTGTCGCACACAGGATTAGGGTTGACGTGAGCTACTGGAGGGCATCGTGATCTCCTCGAACAAACAGGTTTCCACTCTCACAGTGCGACGCCTTGCGCAGCAGGCAGGGGTGACGGTGCACATCGTGCGGAATTACTTGCGGCGCGGCCTGTTGCGCGCAAGCGCGCGAAGTCCCAGCGGGTATCAGCTGTTTTCGTCAGCCGAACTGCAACGCCTGCAGTTCATTCGCACAGCGCAACGGCTCGGATTCACCCTCGGCGAAATTGAGGAGATCCTCCGTCGCAGTCGCCAACGCAAGTCGCCGTGCCCCATGGTGCGCGAACTCATGGGACGGAGGCTTGAGCAAACCCGCTCGCAGCTTGAAGAACTGCTCGCACTGCAGCGTCGCATGACCAATGCCATCGAGCATTGGGCCGACCTGCCGGATGCGACGCCGTCGGGCGACGACGTCTGCGTACTGATCGAAGCGCTGATGCCGATGGAATTCCCCGACGCCTCCCAGCCGGGGACGCGTCGTCCGTTTTGGCAAGGGCCTGTTCCCGGCCAGGACCGCTGAAGGCGACGCTTTGCGCCGGATTCGGCAACCCAATTAACCCATCACTGGAGCCGCACTGATGAACACGCACCCGCAAGCCGATGGCCACAAGCCGCACCGATCGAACATCGTGTTCTGGTTGTTCGCAGGGGTGGCCGTCTATTTCCTGCTGATCGAACATCGCCAACACCTGTTCGGGTTCTTGCCCTTCCTACTGATCCTATTGTGTCCGCTGATGCACATGTTCCACCACGGCCATGGTGGTCACGGCTCCGACGGGAAACAAGGCGAGACACCGGACAAGGGCGCGCCTGCCGACTCGCGTTCGAACGACAACCACCAGGCTCACTGAGGAGCACATCATGAGCGAGATATCCGGCTACGGCCTGTGGATGTACGCCGCGCTCAATGCGGCTCTGTTCATCTTTTTCGCCTGGAGTTTCTACAAGCCGCTCAACGCCCGCGACTGGCGCAGCTTCGGCATGTACTCCGCGTTCGTCGTGGCGCTGTTCGCCGAGATGTACGGATTTCCCTTGTCGCTGTACTTCCTTTCCGGCTGGCTGGGCACGCGGTATCCGGAAGTGAACTGGCTGTCCCACGATGCAGGCCACGTGTTGGAAATGCTCTTTGGCTGGCGCGTGAACCCTCACTTCGGGCCCTTCCACATTGCCAGCTTCGTGTTCATCTTCGGCGGGTTCTCATTGCTGGCGAAAGCCTGGCCGGTGCTCTATCGAGCACAGCTCATTGGTCAGATGGCCACGTCCGGCATTTACGCGCGGATGCGCCACCCGCAGTACGTCGGGTTTGTGCTGATCATGTTCGGCTTCCTGCTGCAGTGGCCGACCTTGCTCACCCTAGCGATGTTCCCGGTGCTGGTTGGCGTCTACGCCGCGCTGGCGCGACGGGAGGAGCGTGAGTGCGAGGCGCGCTTCGGCGAAGCGTTCCGACAGTACCGACTGCGCACGCCGGCGTTCATTCCCAGTTGGGGGCAGCGTCCCGGAAAAGCGGCCACACCCTGATCGAACTTCACGCTCAGCGGCACCGGACCGCGCAGCGCCATTTGGACGGTCTCCGGCAACCGTCCAACTTCGCCAATCAATGGAGCCTTCCATGAATCGCAATGCGTCTTCCATCTCCACAAAGTCCCGGTCGATCCGACGGGTCTTGATCGGACTTGCAATGTCAGGACTGATCGCCTCGTTCGCATCGACGGCGGCTGAAACGCCGTCGATGCGCCACACACACTTTATGCGTGGACAAGTCGTTGAAGCCCAGGACCAGTCACTGGTCATCTGCATCGGCAGCGCCGATGGCGCCAGCATCGGACAACAGTTGGATGTCGTCCAACACCGGCGCGTCAGAACTGGCCCCAAGGGCATGGGGCGTTTCGAGCGCGAAGTTGTGGGCAAGGTACGCATCGACGCCATCGTTGACGAGCATTACGCCGAGGCCACGGTGATTTCGGGAACGGCAGGAAAGAACGACAGCGTTGAACTGGCCCCACCAAAGGAATAGAGACACAGCGCCGGCCACTGAATGGCACTCCCTACCCTGAGAGTTGCGCCCGACCCGCGTCTCCTTGGGACCCGACCGACCCCGCACCAAGAGGAACCCACCATCATGAAGTTGATTCCGTCCAAGTTCGGCCTGAGTTGCGCCTTCACGGCCGCTCTGCTGTGGCTCGCCTGCAGCGTTCTAGTCGCAATGCTGCCGGCAGCCATGCTTTCGCTGTCCGGCGACATGTTCCACATGCAGCTTTCAGCGATGGGCTGGCATCTGACGTGGACCGGCGTGCTGATTGGCCTGATTGCATGGAGCATCGTTGCCGGCCTGACCGGCGCGACCCTCGCTGCCATTTACAACCGGCTGGCCTGACGACCGCGCGGAAACCGCCCCTCCGCTGATGAGCGGATGGCTGTACTCCCAAGGCCCAGCACCAGACAGGACACGCGATGAATCACTCACATCACCATGCTCACCGCGACCATTCCGCCGGTGAGCCTCGGCAGCACGGGAAATCGTCGGCAACGGCGCATTCGAGGCGAAGTGACATCGGCCATGACCATGCAGGCCAGGACGCGCATGACCGCCATGCTGGCCATAGCGTGGCGATGTTTCGCGACCGCTTCTGGATCACCCTGCTGCTGACCATGCCGACGGTCGTCTGGTCTGAGATGATCCAGCATTGGTTTGGTTACGCGGCGCCGAAATTTACGGGTTCGGGCTGGGTGCCAGCCGTCTTCGGGTCCGCGGTGTTCCTATACGGCGGCAAGCCATTCCTGCAGGGCGCGCTGCAGGAGATCCGTGACCGCCTGCCTGGAATGATGACGCTGATCTCGTTGGCGATCACTGTCGCCTTCGTGTTCAGTCTGGCCGTTACCTTGGGCGCGCCGGGCAATGATCTGTGGTGGGAGTTGGCCACCCTGGTCGCCATCATGTTGCTCGGCCACTGGATCGAAATGGCATCGATCACCCAGGCCCAGGGCGCGCTCCGCGCGCTGGCCAAGCTGCTTCCGGATAAGGCGGTGCGGCTCACCGGCGACGGCGGCCACGAGGATGTGCCCGTATCCGAATTGAAGACCGGGGATATCTTGCTGATCCGTCCGGGCGCCAGCATTCCGGCGGATGGCGAGGTCCGTGAGGGCAAGAGCGCGGTCAACGAGTCGATGATCACCGGCGAGTCAAAGCCGGTCGACAAGACGGTCGGTGCCAAGGTCATTGCCGGCACGCTGAATGGACAGGGTTCATTGCGCGTCGAGGTGACCCGCACCGGCGAACAGACCGCGCTGGCCGGCATCATGCGCCTGGTCGAGCAGGCCCAGCAGTCGCGCTCGCGCGCACAGGCATTGGCCGACCGAGCCGCGCGATGGCTCACCTTTGTGGCGATTGCAGCCGCGATCGTGACCGCGGCGGTGTGGACGGCGCTCGGCGCGCCCTGGGCGTACACGATCGAACGCGTCGTGACGGTGTTGGTGATTGCCTGCCCGCATGCCCTGGGCTTGGCCGTGCCGTTGGTAATCGCGATCTCGACGACCTTGGGTGTGCAACATGGGCTGCTGATCCGCGACCGACGTGGCCTTGAAGAAGCCCGCAACCTGAACATCGTGGTGTTCGACAAGACCGGCACCTTGACCCTTGCCGAGCATCGTGTGGTAGCGATCGCGACGGACAGCGAGCTGTCCAACAACGAAGCCTTGTGTTTGGCCGCAGCGGTCGAGCGTGACGCTGAACATCCGGTGGCCCGTGCGCTGCTGCTCAGCGCCGAGGAGCGCGGTTTGCAGGTGCCCACATCAACCGACTTCGCCTCCGAAGCCGGACGCGGCGTGCAGGCGCGTGTTGACGGGCGCGTGTGGTGGGTAGGTGGCCCCGGCCTGCTGCGCGAACGCGATGTGCAGCCGTCTGCGTCGTTGCAAAAAGCCGCGGAGCAAGCCGCCGATGCCGGCCGTTCGGCGATCTATCTGCTTGATGAAGACAGTGTCCGCGCGGTGTTTGCCGTCGCCGATGCGGTACGGCCGGAATCAAAGGAAGCGGTGCGTTTGCTGCACGACGCCGGCATCGAAGTTGCGATGTTGACTGGCGATTCACAGGCGGTCGCGCGCAGTGTCGCGGCCGAGTTGAACATTGACACCGTGCTGGCCGAAGTGCTGCCGCAGGACAAGGCGGCGGTGATCGAGAAACTGCAAGCGCAAGGCAAGCGCGTCGCCATGATCGGCGACGGCGTGAACGATGCGCCGGCCCTGGTCTCCGCCGATGTCGGCGTAGCCATCGGCGCCGGCACCGATGTCGCGGTCGAAGCCGGTGACGTGGTGCTGGTGCGCTCCGATCCACGCGATGTGCCCGCCATCGTGGCGCTGAGCCGCGCGACCTACCGAAAGATGGTGCAAAACCTGTGGTGGGCCGCCGGCTACAACATCGGCGCGATCCCCTTGGCGGCCGGCGTACTGGCGCACTGGGGCCTGGTGCTGGCGCCGGCCTTCGGAGCGGTGCTGATGTCGGCCAGCACGATCATCGTTGCGATCAATGCGCAGTTGCTGCGGCGCGCGCCACTAGACCGCCTGCGCCCCTGAGTATCTAGAAGGACTCATCATGACTCAATCGACCGCCACGTTGCAGTTTCTGGGTGCCACCGGCACCGTCACCGGATCGCGCTATCTCATCGAACACGATGGCCATCGGTTGCTCGTCGACTGCGGCCTGTTCCAGGGTTACAAGCAATTGCGTGAGCGCAATCGCGCCGCATTCCCGGTCGATCCGGCATCGATCGATGCGGTGCTGCTGACCCACGCGCACCTCGACCACTCGGGCTATCTGCCAGCGCTAGTCAAACAGGGTTTTCGTGGCCGCATTCATGCCACGTCCTCCTCCCATGAGCTGTGCGGCTTGCTGCTGCCCGACAGCGGCCATCTGCAGGAGGAAGAAGCCGAGTACGCGCGACGCAAGGGCTACTCCAAGCATGCCGATCCGCAACCTCTGTACACCGAGGCCGATGCCGAGGCGTGCCTGAAACGGTTCAGCGCGCATCGCTTCGATGCCGCAGTGGAGCTGGCGCAAGGCATTAGCGCGCGTTTTATTCCTGCCGGGCACCTGCTTGGCGCGGCGTCCATCGAACTGACGGTAGGGTCATGTCGCGTATTGTTCAGCGGCGATCTGGGCCGCTCGGTTGATCCCCTGATGCGACCACCGCGTCCGTTTGCCGGCGCCGATGTGCTGGTCTGCGAGTCCACCTACGGCAATCGAACGCATGCGAGCAGCGACCCCGAAGCGGAACTCGCCCCCCTGATCCGCGATGCCGCGGCGCGTGGCGCCGTAGTGATCGTGCCCGCGTTCGCGATCGGTCGTGCACAGGGACTGATGCTGCACCTCGCGCGCTTGCGCCAACGCGGTGAGATTCCGCGGGTGCCGGTGTTTCTCAACAGCCCGATGGCGATCGATGCTACCGAGATCTATCACCGCCATCACGACGAGCACCACGTGAGCGTCGAAGATTGCCGAGGCATGTACGAGGTGGCCACCTTCGTGCACACAGTAGAAGAATCCAAAAGCCTCAATCGCCGGCATGGCCCTATGGTGATCATTTCCGCCAGCGGCATGCTGTCTGGCGGCCGCGTGCTGCATCACCTCGAAGCCTTCGGCGGCGATCCGCGCAATCTGATCCTCATGTCCGGCTATCAGGCCGGTGGCACGCGCGGTGCGGCCCTGGCGGCGGGCGCCCGACGCTTGCGCATGTTCGGTCGCGAGGTCGAGATACGTGCCCAAGTGGCCGCGCTGGACAGCTTCTCTGGCCATGCGGACGCAAACGAACTGCTCGATTGGATGCGTAGCGCCGATCCGGTGCCATCCTCGACCTATATCACCCATGGCGATCCCGATGCGTCCGATGCTTTGCGCCGGCGCATCCAGAACGAGCTCGGCTGGCGTTGCCGGGTACCCGAACATCTTGAGCGCGTTGCATTGCCGGATGGGAGCGCGGCATGACGGTCAGCGATCCCGGCAGTTCGAGCCTGCTGCTGCGACGTGCAGGGATCGATACCTACCAACAGCCGGTGGTCTACATGCATCGCGACTGCGCGGTGTGTCGGGCCGAGGGATTCGCAGCATTGACGCGCATCGAAGTGCATGTCGGCGAACGTTCCCTGGTCGCCACGCTCAATGTGGTGGTCGACGATTGGCTGCCGACACATGAAGCTGCGTTGTCCGAAGCGGCGTGGAACCGGTTGCGACCCCAGCCGGGCGAGCGCGCCAAATTCGCTCATCCTGAGCCGGCGCGCTCGGCCGGCGCCCTGCGTCGCAAGGTGTTCGGCGGCAGGCTCGATGACGATGACTATCGGACTCTGATCGAGGATGTCGTCGGCGATCGCTTGTCCGAGCTGGAATTGGCCGCCTTCGTGACCGCCTGCGCCGGCGACCGTCTCGACGGCGTCGAGACGATCTCCCTGACTCGCGCCATGCTGGAGGCAGGTGAGCGCCTGGACTGGGGCGCCGGCCCGGTGCTCGACAAGCATTGCGTGGGTGGATTGCCCGGTAATCGCACCACGCCGATCGTGGTCGCGATCGTCGCCGCCCTGGGGCATCGCATCCCCAAGACCTCATCGCGGGCCATCACGTCGCCGGCCGGCACCGCCGACACGATGGAGGTGATTGCGCCAGTCGCCCTGGACTTGCCCACGATGCGTCGCGTAGTCGAACACGAAGGCGGTTGTATCGTGTGGGGCGGCAAGGTGCGGCTAAGCCCGGCCGACGACGTGCTGATCCGGGTGGAACGACCACTGGACTTTGACAGCGACGGCCAGCTGGTCGCCAGCGTGCTGTCCAAGAAGCTCGCCGCCGGTTCGAGCCATGTGCTGATCGACATTCCGGTCGGCGCGACGGCCAAGGTACGCTCGGACGGCGCGGCCGATGCACTCGCCCAACGCCTGCAGACCACTGCCGACGCGCTCGGCCTGCGCCTGCGCGTCCACCGCTCCGACGGCCGTCAACCGGTGGGTGTGGGAATCGGCCCGGTGCTCGAAGCGCGCGACGTATTGCAGGTGCTGCGCAACGATCCCGGTGCGCCGGTCGATTTGCGTGAGCGTGCGCTCGACATCGCCGGCGCCTTGCTCGACATGGTCGGAAGCGAAGGGAGGCAACGCGCCAAGCGAACACTCGATTCAGGCGCTGCGCTTGCCAAGTTCATGGCGATCTGTGCGGCACAGGGGGGTTTTCGCGAACCGCAACTGGCGTCCTTTCGACATGAGGTCGTCACCGACCGCGACGGGACGGTGGCCGAGATCGACAACCGCCGCTTGGCGCGGGTCGCCAAACTGGCGGGCGCGCCGCTTTCGGCAAGCGCTGGTGTGGATTGCCGGACTCGCATTGGCGATGAACTTCGGCGCGGCGAGCCGCTGTTCACCGTGTATGCCGCGAGTCAGGGCGAACTCGACTACGCGCTTGATTACGTCGCCGCCCAGCCGGGGATCGTGGCACTGCAGGAGCCCACCGTATGAACACCCTGTTGCTGGCACTTCCAGACGCCCACGCGTTGGCAGACGCGCTGAGCCGAGAGGCCGGCGTACCTATCGGCACGCTCGGCTGGCGGCACTTCCCCGATGGCGAATCGCTGGTCACCATCGACGAGAACGTGCAGGGTAAGCACATTGCGCTGCTCAGCAGCCTGCGCGAACCCGATGCGCAAGCCCTGGCGCTGCGCTTTGCGGCGGCGACGGCGCGCGAACTGGGCGCGCGCTCGGTCGGCCTGATTGCACCGTATCTCGCCTACATGCGCCAGGACCGACGCTTCCATCCGGGCGAAGCGATCAGCGCGCCGCTGTTCGCGCGGTTCCTGGAAGAGAGCTTCGATTGGCTGCTCACGGTGGACCCGCACCTGCATCGCAATCCCAGCCTTGATGTGCTGTTCGACATCCCTGCGGTCAATGTGCCGGCAGCACCGGCCATCGCCGACTGGCTGTCCCGCGAGTGTCCCGATGCCTTGCTGATTGGCCCTGACAGCGAGAGCGCGCAGTGGGTGGCCGAGATCGCCGAGCGCGCCGGCGTGCCACATCAGGTGTTGAACAAGCGGCGCCTGGGCGATCGTGACGTCCGCATCAGCTTGCCGGATCCCTCACGCGCTTCGGGACGCCGCCCGGTCATCGTCGACGACATCGCCGCGTCTGGCGAGACCCTGGCCGAAGCCATCCGCCAACTCGCCGCACAGGGTTTGGCGGCGCCGATCGTCATCGTGATTCACGCCGTGTTTGCCAGCGACGCGCTGCAACGCATCGAGCGGGCAGGCGCCGAGCGCGTGTTGAGCTGCGACACGATTCCACACCCGAGCAATGCCATCACGATTGCGCCGCTGCTGGCCCCCGCACTTCGTGACCTGTTTGCCGGTCAGCACGCAACGACTGACCACCCAGTTGCTGGAAAACCAGCGTCGAGGAGCCAAGCATGAGCAAGATCCCACCGCAGCAACCGAGCGGCACGCTCGGCTGTCGACTTTGCGATGACCTGCCGGAGCAGGACCGCTCAGCCATCGAGCAGGCGGCCGCGGCGTGGCGCAGCGGCGATCCGCTGTTCGCGCGCTGGGCAGCCGGCTACGGCGTGATCCGGCACGATCCGCTGACCCAGCAGCGCATCGGCAGCTTACTCGAGACGCGGGTCGCGCCCGAACAACGGTCGTACTGGCTGGAGCGGCTGATTGCGGCGGATCGGCTTGCCAGCGCCGGGCTGTGGCTGGTGGCGCACATGACCTATGCACGTCGCGTCCGACGCGATGGCACGCCGTTGCCGGCCGAGGCGTTCAAGCCGACACCGGAAGGACACACCGGCGGCTCGCTGAACATGGTCCCCGCCTACGTGGGCTACCTGCTGGCCAATGCGCTGAGCGGCGACACGCGAGGATGGATCATGGGGCAAGGCCACTGCGTGGCGGCGATCGATGCGGTGAACCTGTGGGTGGGCAACACCCATACCGCGCATGCCGAGCGCTACGACCTCGGCGACGATGGCCTGTCCCGTTTCGTGAGCGACTTCTACAGCTATGCCATCGATCCCGATGGCCGGCCGGCATCGCCTCTGGGATCGCACGTCAATGCGCATACGGCAGGCGGGGTCTCCGAAGGCGGCTATCTGGGCTTCGCCGAACTGTTATGGCCGCACATGCCGCTCAAGGGCGAACGTCTGGTCGCGTTTCTCAGCGACGGGGCCTTCGAGGAGCAACGCGGCAGCGACTGGGCGCCGCGCTGGTGGCGTGCCGAGGACTCCGGTCTCGTCGCGCCGATCATGATCCTCAATGGCCGTCGCATCGAGCAACGCAGTAGCATCGCGCAGCAGGGCGGCGAGCGCTGGTTGCACCGGCACTTGCGCTTGAATGGCTTCGAACCCATTGGGCTCGATGGGCGAGATCCGGCGAGCATGGCCTGGGGAATTCTGGAGATGGAATCGCGTCTCCAAGCAGCCGAAGCGGCGCCCGCTCGCTTGGGCTACGCGATCGCTGAGGCGCCCAAGGGCTTCGGGTTTCCCGGTGCGGGATCGAACCGCGCCCACAACCTCCCGCTGGAGGGCAATCCGTCGCGCGATCCTGATGCGCGGGACAGCTTCAACGCCGCGGCGCGCGCGCTCTGGGTGGCGGAGGATGAACTGCACACTGCCTTATCGACGTTGCGCACGCACGCCGTCCAACAGCGTCCGCTGGAGCGGGATCATGTCTTGGCCTGTCGTGACGTGGATTCACCGAAGCTGGGCGAGCCGGCGTGGCGCCCGGTCGGCAGCGAGGAGTCGCCGATGGCCGCGCTGGATGAGTACGTCGTGCGTGTGATTGACGAGAACCCGCAGCTTCGGCCTCGGGTGGGCAATCCCGACGAACTGCGCAGCAATCGCCTCGACCGCACCCTCGATACGCTCAAACACCGCGTTGCGCTGCCCGAACCCGGGGTGGCCGAGTCCTTGAACGGCGCCGTGATCACGGCCCTGAACGAAGAGGCGGTGATCTGCGCCGCCCTCGGTAACAAGGGCGGCATCAACCTGGCGGTCACCTACGAAGCCTTCGGCATGAAAATGCTCGGCGCGCTGCGGCAGGAGATCATTTTCGCCCGCCACCTGACCGAGGCTGGCCGCCCACCGGGCTGGATTTCCGTGCCCCTATTCCTGACCTCGCATACCTGGGAGAACGCCAAGAACGAGCAATCGCATCAGGACCCCAGCCTGGTCGAAGCCCTGCTCGGCGAGATGGCGGATACCAGCGTCGTGCGCTTCGCGGCTGACGCCAACAGCGCGCTGGCGATGCTGCGCACCACCTGGCGCAGTCATGGACGGATCATCGCCCTGGTGGTGCCCAAGCGCGCGGTGCGCAGCCGACTGACGCCCGAGCAGGCCGAGAACCTGGCCCGCGATGGCGCGGTCGTGTTGCACGGTGACCCCAAGGCCAGCGACCTGCTTCTGATCGCGGTCGGGGCCTATCAGCTTGAGCAGGCTGAGTCGGCCCGCTTGCGTCTGCAGGCGCGGGGTCAGCGCGTCGCCCTGATCTACCTCGGCGAACCCGCACGACTGCGCGCGCCACGCGATGCGCGCGAGGCCGCCGCGGTGTGGACCGATGAGGCGATCGAGGCGGTCTTCCCGCCGGGCGTGCCGCGCGTATTGATGACGCATACCCGGCCCGAGCCGCTGCTTGGCGTGCTGCGCCGCATCGACACCGGCTCGGCCCACACCTGTGCACTCGGCTATATCAATCGCGGCGGAACGCTCAGCGTCGAGGGCCTGCTGTTCGCAAACCGCTGCACTTGGGCGCACGCCGTGCAGGCAGCCGCCGACATGCTCGGCTACGATCCCGGGACATGGCTCAGCGCGACGGAACTCAATGCGGTAGCAGGACGCGGCGACCCGCGTGTGTTGTTCGAGGCGCCTGCCGCCTGAGGAGGGCAACGTGAATCGACAGATCCACTTCAATTTCTGGTACGTCGTCTTCGCGTTCCTGGTGATCGTCAGCCTGCAGGACCTGCTGCAGGGCGAGCACATCGAGACCATTCCCTACAGTCAGTTCCAGCAGGCGCTCGAGGCCGGCGACATCGAGCAAGCCACCATCGCCGAGTCGAGCATCACCGGCACCTACGCGCAGCGCGACAGCAGTGGTCGCGAACGCCACTTCGTCACCCATCGTGTGCCGCCGGAGCTGGCCGAGTCCTTGGCGGCAGCCAAGATCCAGTTCGAGGGCACCCCGGGCCCGGGTCTGCTCCAACGCCTGCTCGGCTGGCTGCTGCCGACCCTGCTGTTCGTCGGGCTCTGGTTCTTCCTGAGCCAGCGCATGGCCGGCGGGCACGGCGGTGCGATGGCGATCGGCAAAAGTCGCGCCAAGGTGTTCATGGAAAAGGACATCGCCACCACGTTCACCGACGTGGCCGGGGTCGACGAAGCCAAAGAGGAGCTGCAGGAGGTGATCGCCTTCCTGCGCGATCCGACCAAGTACGGAAGGCTGGGCGCACACGTGCCGAAGGGAGTCTTGCTGGTCGGGCCGCCGGGCACCGGCAAGACCTTGCTGGCCCGCGCCGTGGCAGGCGAAGCCGGCGTGCCCTTCTTCTCGATCAGCGGCTCGGAGTTCGTCGAACTGTTCGTCGGCGTCGGCGCGGCACGCGTTCGAGACCTGTTCGAGCAGGCCCGCAAGCATGCGCCCTGCATCATCTTCATCGATGAGCTCGATGCCCTGGGCCGCGCACGCGGCGTCTTCGCACCCGGAGGAGGCCACGACGAGAAGGAACAGACCCTCAACCAGCTGTTGACCGAACTCGACGGCTTTGATGTGCGCAGCGGCGTGGTGCTGCTGGCAGCGACCAACCGACCTGAAATCCTCGACCCCGCCCTGTTGCGTGCCGGCCGCTTCGACCGCCAGATTCTGGTCGATCGACCGGACAAACCCGGCCGCGTCGCGATCCTCGGCGTGCACCTGCGCAAAGTGACGCTCTCACCCGATGTCTCGGTCGAGGAGTTGGCTGCGCTGACGACAGGGTTCACCGGCGCCGACCTTGCGAACCTGGTCAACGAGGCAGCCCTGCTCGCCACACGCCGCGGTGCCGAGGGGGTGGAGATGAGCGATCTGCATGCGGCGCTGGAGCGCATCGTGGCGGGGCTCGAGAAGAAGAGTCGCGTGCTCAGCCCGAAGGAACGCGAAGTCGTCGCCTTTCACGAGATCGGCCATGCACTGGTCGCCCAGGCGCTCCCGGGCTGTGATCCGGTGCAGAAGGTATCCATCATTCCGCGCGGTATCGGTGCACTCGGTTACACGATTCAGCGCCCCACCGAGGATCGGTTCCTGTTGTCGCGTACCGATCTGGTTCATCGCATGACCGTGCTTCTGGGCGGACGGGCCGCCGAACGACTGGTGTTCGATGAGGTGTCGACGGGCGCAGCGGACGATCTCGGCAAGGCGACCGAAATCGCGCGCGGGATGGTTGCGCAATACGGCATGGTCGAAGAGCTGGGCCAGGCCAGCTACGACGCGGGGCCGAGCCCGCTGCTCGGGCCCACGGCCGAGACCTGGCGTCCGCGCACCTTTTCGGAAGCGACCGCGGCTGCCATAGACCAGGCGCTACGCAAGCTGATCGACGAGGCCTTCCTCGCCGCCACGGCGATCCTCAGGCAACAACGCACCACCCTGGAGGCGGCCGCGCGCACTCTGCTGGTAAAGGAAGTGCTCAGCGGTGATGAACTGGCGGCGCTCACCCGAGGCGAGGCCACCGAACCGACTTCGGCCGTGGCGGCTGACGTACCGACGTCCTGACATGACGCCGCGCATGCTGCTGGCCCTGAACCTGGGTTCGACCTCGCTGAAGTTCGCCTGGTATCGGTTCGACCACGAGGCTGCAAACGCCGGGTCGCTCCGACGCTTGAATAATGGGCAGACGAGTGTGTCGAGCAGCGATCCCGACGCCCTCACCTCATTGCTGACGGCCGTTCTGGCGTCGGATTGCGGCGAGCCGCCCGCCTGTGTAGTGCATCGCGTGGTGCACGGTGGATCGATGATCGGTCCGTGCTCACTCGACGCGTCGACTCGCACACGGCTTCGTGCTCTGGCTTCCTGGGCGCCGTTGCATCAGACACCGGCCCTGGACCTGGTCGAGGCCGCAATGCAGCATTGGCCCGCCGCCGAACACCGGGCCGTTTTCGACACCGACTGGCACCACACACTGTTGCCGCGCCATTACACGCTGGCGCTCCCAGCCGCGCTGCGGCAGCGCGACATGCGCCGGTACGGCTTCCATGGCTTAGCCTATCAATCCGCCTGGCGCCAATTGCAGGCGCTGGCGCCTGACAGTATCGATCGTCGCATCGTCTTCGCGCACCTCGGCGGCGGTTCGAGCCTGTGCGCCGTCCATGGGGGGCGCAGCATCGATACCACAATGGACCTGACCCCCAATAGCGGGCTGCCGATGGCCACACGCTGTGGGCAGATCGATCCGGGCTTGATGCTCGCGCTGTTACGCGACGGTGCCTCGGTCGACGAGTTGGAAACCTGGCTCGAGCGCGAATCAGGCATGTTGGGCATGTCCGGCGTGAGCGGCGACTTGCGCACCCTGATCGAACGCGACGACGAGGCTTCACGTCTCGCCTTGGAGGTCTACGCCCTTCGCGTCGCGCAAGGCATCGCGCAGATGACGATCAGCCTTGGCGGCATCGACGATCTGGTGTTCACTGGCGGCATCGGTTCGCACGCGCATGCGATGCGTTCGGCCATGGGCGAGCTGCTGCGGCCGCTCGGCGCGGCGCTGGACCTTCGCTCCAACGAGGCTGGCGGCACCCGTATCGATGCGCCGGCCTCGGCCGTTCGGGTATGGGTGCTCAAGGTAGACGAGGAGTACGAGATGGCAAGAAGCGTAGTCTCGGCTGAGCAGGGATCGATCGGTGCGTTGGCCCCGTAGCCTGCAGATCATCTTCGCGGCCCTGGGTTTCATCACCGCCTGGTGGTGGTGGCACCGACGCGCGCCGGAAAAGCTGCCGCCACGATTGCGCCAATCCATCGAGCACCTGGGCACCACCTTCATCAAGCTTGCGCAGGGGCTGAGCCTGCGCATGGACATGCTGCCGGCGCCCTATCGCGAGGCCTTGGCGGAGCTGCAAAGTCGCGTCGCGCCGTTTCCCGGAGAACGCGCTAAGGCGGCCGTCGCAGCAGCGTTCGGGCAGCCCGTCGAGCAACTGTTCCAGGACTTCGAGATCAAGCCGATGGCGGCGGCGTCGATCGCGCAGATCCACCGGGCCACGCTGCTCGACGGCCGGCGGGTGGTGGTCAAGGTGCGCCGTCCCGGTATCGCGCGACAGGCAGTCAACGATCTGCGACTGCTGCGGCTTGTGGTTCGCCTCGCTTCGCTGTTCTGGTCTGCCTTGCGCCGACAGCGACCGCTGGAGCTGATCGCTGAATTGGCGGCGCAACTTCAAGGCGAAATGGACCTGCGCCAGGAGGCGCGCAACGTGCGTCGGGTCGCGGCCGCCTTGCGCGAGCAGCCGACCCTGTACGTGCCGGCGGTGATTGAACCAATGGTGAGCGCCGAGGTACTGGTGCAGGAGTTTGCCCCCGGTCGCCCGATCGCGTCGTATTTCGGTACGTCCGAGGGAGATGCGCTGGCCAAGGCGTTGTTCGATGCCTACCTGCACCAGCTGTTCGTGGTCGGTGCCTTTCACGCTGATCCGCATCCGGGCAATCTGTTCGCGCGCGAGGATGGTCGTCTCTGCCTGCATGACTTCGGTTTGATCGGAACGCTGGACGCGCAGTCGCGTCAGGCACTCGCCCGGATGCTCGAGGCGGTCGTGTTCCGCGACCCGGAAGCGGCGCTCGGTGCCGCGGTCGAGATGGGCTTCGTAGCAGGCGTATTCGATCGCCGCGTGCTGCGTCGCGGCATCGACGAGGTGCTGGCCGAACTGCAGGGACTGCCGCTGCACGAATGGTCGATCGCCGAGGCGATGTGGCGCATCGCCCGCCTGGGCGGCGGCGACCACCTGCGCATACCGCGTCACCTGCTGGTGCTGCTGCGGACGCTTTTCCTACTGGAGAGCACGCTGCGGGCGCTGAATCCGCAATTCGATCTCGTGCAGGAACTGCTTCAGCGTCGGGACACCCTGCGGACTGCGCTGTCCGCGCCTTCTACGGTCGGTCTCGCCGAACGGCCGATGGGCGAGCAAGTCGTTCGCTCGGTACGCAGCGTGCCGGGCCTGCTCGCCCAGTGGCTGGCGCAAGCCAGCGCGGACGATGGACGACCGCAGGTTTCCGTGCATCTTCGCGGGCTGGAACGGCTTGAGTCGCACCTCGAGCGAATCGGCAATCGACTGGTGCTGGCGGTGTTAGCAATGGGCCTCTACGTTGGCGGCGCCGTGCTGATGTTGCACAGTGTCGGCCCGCGTCTGATGGGGCTGCCGGTGGCCGCGATTGCTGCTTTTATTGCCGCGGTGCTGCTGACATTGAAGCTGGTGGTCGCGGTCGGTCGATCTGACGGGCTGTAACAAGATTCTGGTCTGCGCAGGCAGGCCGCACAGCAGCTGGGCTTTCTGAACATGGCGATTCGACACAGCCGGTGTTGGCCATCTGCCCAGGCTCAGTGATTGTGCACGGACACGAAGCTTACGCACAGCTTGATTCAACCATGCGATGCGTTCGGAATCGACACCGTCAGGAAGCCGGGCAACAAGGTTTCGTGTCGGACGACACTGACTCAGGTGACGATGCTCGGTCCACCAGCGTCAGCACCGGCGCAAAGCCGCCGCCCGGCGTGCGGAAGTTGGTCGTCTGCCCCTCGTACAGTCGAGCGGCGAACCAAAGCGGTTCTCCGCGATAGGCATAGCAACGCACATCGACTTTCAAGGGGCCAGCGCCCGACAAGGCGTGACGCTTGCTTGGCGGCACCAGTGCCTGCGCCACGTAGTCTTGTGCTGCCATCTGTTGCCACGTCTTGTGCGTCAGTTTGTCGCCGCGATAGCTGGCCCGGCTGCCAAAGCCGGCAACGGGCTTGAAGAACCAACGCCGACGGTCGCACCACAGTTCCTCGCGATTCTTCGCATCCACCAGGACTGTGGCGGGCACCGCATCGACGATCAGGTCCACCGTCTCCTTTGGCAAACCACTGCCCTCCACCGATACACGTTGGCTCAGCCAGCACAAGTTGCGCTTGTCTGCCCAGAGAGCGTGCGCGCGAGGGTGCGGGCTAACCGCCACCCTTCGGTTGAGATACGCGCGCCGAAGCGCTCCGCTGGCGGCCTCCGTCAATGCGAAATCGGTGAGGCGGTTGTAGACGAGACCCACTCGTTCGGCGCCGAGCCGAAGTTCACCTGACGCTTCGTCAAGATCGCGTGGATCGCAAATCGCTGCGCTAAATCCGCGTTGCTGAAGCAGACGCTTGTAGAGAAGGAACTCGGCGTACAGAAACTGCTCCGCTGGCGCCTCATCGACGATGGCGACCAGGGAATTGGCATCGACATTGCCTTGCGCGCGCCACTCTGTCAGCAAGATTTCTACTGCCTGTGCTTCGGCTGTCGCCGCGTCGAAGGGCAGACCGAGTTCGGGTGCACAGGATTCAACTGCCTGCGCGGCAAGCAAATTCAGCAGAAGGCCACCGGGATTGGTGTTGATCTCGATGAGCTGGGGGCCGCGTTCGGCAAGATGAAAATCGAAACCGAGCAGACCCCCTGGCGAGCCTGGATCGTGTTGCGCGGTGACGGGTGCGTGCGCGAAGGCTGCGCGTCGGTAAGCATCGGTGTGCGCCGCCGCCGTCAGAGCGCGTACGATCGCGCTCATCTTCCCCAGCAGCGACGTCGGCAGGTACAACGGAACAGAGGCAAACAGGTTGTGGTGTCCCTCGGCCAGCGAGGCTTCACCACCCAGGTCCGACATGAGCCGGCTCAAGCGCTCGCGAACAATCGCTGCGTCGACCACGACGCAGAGGCAATGCTGATTGAGGAATTCCAGCGCGTCCGGGCGCCCGCTTGGCACTCCGCAACGATCCAGCACGCCATCTAAAGGCGAATCGATGTGTGATGTCATGTCAGCTCCGCCAGCGTGATCCACCTCGCGCATGGTATCCCACCACCAAATCTTGCGACCTTTCGGCAAGCAGGATTTCGGTTGCGGAACTTGCGTCCGGGCACGCGGTCCGAAAGCTTGATCCAAATCAAGGCCGACGCTCCCACGCCAGGGCAGACTTGTTTCCATGCTATGCGCATTCCGCCGCCGCCGAGTCCGATCCCGCCTGTCGCTGCTGGCGGTGTTGGCCCTGTTATGGGCGCAGATGGCCCTAGCCCTGCATGCCGACTGCGTTTCCATACCCGGAAATCGCGGGACGAGCCCTGCCGCCCAACACGCTGAGTGCACTGCGAACAGTGAGCATGGCAAACAGGCGGTGTGCACCAAGCACTGCCAGGACGGGGGCAGCGGTGTCGATACGGCCCGCGCAGCGTTCACCGTGCCGGCCTTGTTGCCCGCTGTGCAGCTGGCAGTCGCCGCCGTTGCCGACTTGGCAGCGCGTTCTCCCGAAGGCCCGCCCGCTCGACGACATAAAGCCTGGCACGGCCCTACGCCACACCCAGCCAGCATTCTGCTGATCTGATCCTGTCCCCAAGCGAGTCGACGCCGACGCGTCGAACGACCGCGATTCGCAGCGCTTCCCAGAGCGACGAATCGGCGACCCCTGCGAACCAATTCGGTTCGCCACCTTGGGCAAGGATCTCCAATGACAATGAGTATGTCGCGCGGCCGCCGAACGCGCGTAGCAATGTTGATTGCGGCGATGTGGCTTTCTCCGACAGCGTTTGGAAACGACTCGTCGCCACCACCCGGCGCGGACATCGCCTCTGTACGTTCCTGGTTGATCGCACACAACCCGGAATTGCGTGCGCTGCAAGCGGAAGCTGAGGCGGCTGAGGCCCGCGTGTTCCCCGCCGGCGCTTTGCCCGACCCGATGGTCGGCCTGCGCCTGGAAGGCATTGATACCGATCGCCCCAATCTGCTTCCAGGCAATGTTGGCAAAACGCTCTACAGCGTAAAGCAGACGGTTCCGCTGTGGGGCAAGCGCGGACTGGCGCGCGATATCGCCGGCGAAGAAGCGCGGGCTCAGCGCGAAATGCGCAGCGCCACGCTGCTCGATCGGCTGGCCGAGACCGAGCAGGCCTATGTGGGCTACTGGCACGCCGATGCCAGCCTGCAGGTCGTCGATCGGCTGATCGAACTCATCGGCACGATCGAGTCGGTGGCGCGCCAGCGCTATGCGTTGGGTCTGGCGGCGCAGCAGGACGCCATCCGCGCTCAGGTGGCCCGCACGCGACTGCAGGCCGAACGTATTGAGCGCGAGGCCAAGCGCGCTGACGCCATCGCGCAACTCAATGCCGGCCTCGGTCGCCCGGTCGATGCGCCGCTGGCCTCACCCGAGGGAGCGCCGAACATCGATCTGCCGATAGAACGACGTGATCAGGGACTGGCAATGCTGCGCCGCCAATCGCACCCCATGTTGCGTGCGCGTGCCGCCATGGCTAGCGCGGCCGATGAAGCTTTTGACTTGCAGCGACGGCAACGCTTTCCCGATCTTAACGTCGGGGTTGGACTCATGCAGCAGGGCAACAGGCTGGAAGGCTACGAGCTGATGCTGGAGGTTGAGATCCCCTTCCAGCGTCGTGCATTGCGCGAGCGCGAACGCGAAGCCGCGTTGCGGCGCGACGCAGCCAACGCGCGCGTGGATCAGACGCGCGACGCGCTGGAAGCGGCATTCGGCAAGGCGTGGGCTCGCTGGGCCAGCGCACGCGAACGCGAGTCCCTCTATCACAACACCTTGCTTCCTCAGTCCGAGGCAAATTTCGCCTCAGCCCTGGCCAGCTACCGGGTGGGCGAAGTCGACTTTGCCACCTTGCTGGAAGCGCTGGAGGCTTGGCAAGGCGCAGACCTGTCGCGCATCGATGCGCAGCGCGATGAACTCAATGGCGCCGCCGATCTGCGCGCCCTGATCGGGAGCACCCCATGAAGACGATGAACTGGGTGGCTATTGCCACCATCGCGCTGTCGGCCCTAGGCGCTGGAGTCTGGATCGGTCGAGCCAGCGCGCCTACTTCCATGTCACTCGAATCCGCTTCTGCCGCGGAGCGGGAATCCGAGCCGAAAATTCTCTACTACCGCAACCCCATGGGACTGCCCGACACCTCGCCAGTGCCGAAGAAGGACAGCATGGGCATGGACTACATTCCCGTGTTTGATGGCGAAGCGCCCACCGAGCCGGGGACCGTCGTCCTGCCACCCGAGAAGGTTCAGAGGCTGGGCGTCCGCACCTCGCTAGCCAGCCGCGAGCGCCTCACCGCCGTGGTCCGTGCAAGCGCCAGCGTCGAAGTCGACGAAACGCGCCAGTTTGTGGTGGCGCCGCGTTTCGATGGCTGGATCGAGCGTCTGCACGCAAACCAGACCGGCATGGCGGTGCGTCGTGGGCAGCCGCTCATGACGCTGTACAGCCCGGAACTGCTTGCGGCGCAGGAGGAATTCCGAATTGCCGACGAGGCGGCAAAGCGATTGGCCGACAGTGACCCCGCGAGCGCGGCCGCCATGAATCAGCTGCGCGACGCCGCGAACGTGCGACTGCGCAACTGGCAGGTGGCTGGCGCTCGGCTCGGTGGAACGGGCGATCCGGCCCGCCTTGCCCTCAATGCACCGATGGACGCCATTGTCATCGACAAACCCGTGGTCGAGGGCGATCGCTTCGTGGCCGGGCAGACCGTGTTGCGTCTGGCTGACCTATCGACGGTCTGGGTGATAGCGCAGGTGCCAGTGACGCAGGTGGGCGAACTGTCGGTCGGCCAGGCGGCGGTGTTTGAAACGCCAACATTGCCGGGCGCCTCGCGGCAAGGGCAAATCGACTTCATCTACCCGGTGGTGGCGATGGAGAGCCGCACGGTGGGCGTGCGGCTGGTGCTGCCGAACCCGGATGGCCAACTCCGACCGGGCGTGTACGGTGAAGTGACCCTGCAAAGCAGACCGGACGATGACGCGGTGGTCGTGCCGCGGTCCGCCATCATCGACAGCGGCACACGTCAGGTCGTGCTGGTGCAAATCGCCGAAGGCCGATACGAACCGAGGACGGTGCGCATTGGCCGCCGCACTTCGGACGGGGTCGCGGTACTCGAAGGCCTCGCCGACGGCGAGGCGGTGGTCGTCTCGGCCAATTTCCTGATCGATGCCGAAAGCAACCTCACCTCGGCGTTGCAAGGTCTGACAACGGGGGGCGAGGACGACGCGCACGACGCAGCGCACGACAGCGAAGATGCCGCGGCCGACCATGGGTCGCACGCCACGGAAACCACGGCCGACCCGCATGCGGGCCACGCCGGACACGGCGAGGAGCACTGACATGCTCGCCCGTCTGATCGAGTGGTCGATCCGCAATGTGTTCCTGGTCGTGGTGCTGTCTCTGGCAGTCACGGCTGCAGGCATCTACGCCGTTTTGCGGACTCCTCTGGATGCTTTGCCCGACTTGTCCGACGTACAGGTCATCGTCTTCACTGAAGTCCCGGGTCAAGGGCCGCAGGTGGTGGAGGACCAGGTCACTTATCCACTGACCACCGCCATGCTGGCGGTGCCGAAGTCGAAAGTAGTGCGCGGGTTTTCGTTCTTCGGCGCCTCGTTCGTCTACATTATTTTCGAGGACGGCACCGATCTGTACTGGGCGCGATCGCGCGTGCTTGAGTACTTGAACTTCGCCTCTCAGAAGCTGCCCGAAGGCGTGACGCCGACCTTAGGGCCCGACGCGACGGGCGTGGGCTGGGTCTACCAATACGCCCTGGAGGGCGAGCAGCGCTCGCTCGACGAACTTCGCGCCACTCAGGACTGGTACGTGCGCTACCAGCTGACCAAAGCCCCCGGTGTGGCTGAGGTGGCCAGCGTGGGCGGCTTCGTACGCCAGTACTCGGTGACCGTCGACCCGGTGCGGCTGCGTCAGTACGGCATCGGTCTCGATCGCGTCATGCAGGTGATCGCCGAGAGCAACCGCGACGTTGGTGGGCGCATCGTTGAGATGAGCGAAACGGAGTACATGGTGCGTGGTCGCGGCTACTTGCGTGGCATCGACGACATCGAACAGCTGGCACTGAAGGCCGAGGGCGGCACACCGGTGCTGATCGGCGATGTGGCCAGAGTTGAGCTGGCACCCGACGAGCGTCGGGGCATCGCCGAACTCAATGGCGAGGGCGAGGTTGTCGGCGGCATAGCGGTGGCACGTTACGGTGAAAATGCGCTTTCGGTGATCGATGGCCTGAAACAGAAAATCGCCGAAATCGGCGCCGGACTGCCCGAAGGGGTTTCGCTGCGAGCGGTGTACGACCGCTCCGAATTGATATACCGCGCGATTGCCACGCTGCGTTGGACCCTGATCGAAGAAAGCCTGATCGTCGCCCTGGTCTGCGTGGTGTTTCTGTTCCATGCACGCAGCGCGCTAGTGGCCATCATCATGCTGCCGGTCGGCGTGTTGATCGCGTTCCTCGCCATGCGCCTGCTTGGCATGAATTCCAACATCATGAGTCTGGGCGGCATCGCGATCGCCATCGGCGCGATGGTCGATGCGGCCATCGTGATGATTGAAAACGCGCACAAACACATTGAGCGCGACGACGGCAGCACGCCGAGACATCAGCTCATCATCGACGCTTGCCGCGAGGTCGGTCCGGCGCTGTTCTTCAGCCTTCTGATCATTACGGTGTCGTTCCTACCGGTGTTCGCGCTCGAAGCCCAGGAAGGCCGGCTGTTCCACCCGCTGGCGTTCACCAAGACGTTCGCGATGGCCGGCGGTGCGTTGTTGTCAGTCACGTTAGTTCCGGTGCTGATGTTGCTGTTCGTTCGCGGCAAGATTCTGCCGGAGGCGAAAAACCCCGTGAACCGCCTGCTGATTGCACTGTACCGCCCGGTGATTGCCGTCGTGCTCCGCTTCAAGGGCGCCACCTTGGTGGGCGCATTGATCGTATTGCTCGCAACGGCTTGGCCGGCGTCCAAGCTCGGCAGCGAATTTATGCCCTCGCTCAACGAAGGCACCTTGCTCTACATGCCTGCCTCGTTGCCCGGGATGTCGCCGACCAAGGCGGCCGAACTGCTGCAACAGCAAGATCGGATCATCAAGTCGTTTCCCGAAGTTGACTCCGTATTCGGCAAGGCCGGTCGTGCACTGACCGCCACCGATCCTGCGCCCCTGGAGATGTTCGAGACCGTCATCAACCTCACGCCTGAAGAACAATGGCGGCCTGGCATGACGATCGACGCACTGATCGCCGAAATGGACCGTGCGCTGCAGTTCCCGGGCGTGGCCAATTCCTGGACCATGCCAATCAAGGCGCGCACCGACATGCTTGCCACCGGCATCCGCACGCCGATCGGCATCAAGGTCTTTGGCACCGACCTTGGCGAGATGGAACGCCTAGCTAAGGAAATCGAAGCCGCTGTCCGCGAGGTACCTGGCACAACCAGCGCCTATGCGGAACGCCTCACTGGTGGCTTCTATTTGGACATTGAGCCCGATCTGCGCCGATTGGCTCGATACGGCTTGACAGTGGGAGATGTGCAGGACGTGATTGCGGCGGCTCTGGGCGGGGAGATGGTCACCACGACCGTGGAAGGACGCGAGCGTTTCGGGGTGATCGTGCGCTATCCGCGCGAACTGCGTGACAGCCCGGAGTCCATCGCCACCCAGGTGCTGGTGCCCACCATGATGGGGGCACAGATTCCACTCGGCGAACTGGCCGACATCAAGCTCAGAAAGGGCGCGCCGTCGATTCGCACTGAGAACGCTCTGCTTTCGGCTTACATCTATGTGGATACGCGGGACTCGGATCTCGGCGCCTACGTGCAGGCCGCGCAGGAAGCGGTGGCGCGCAAGGTTAAGTTCCCCCCCGGCTACTACGCCACCTGGAGCGGCCAGTACGAATACATGCAGCGCGCCATCGCCAAGATGAAGATCGTCGTGCCGCTGACCCTGGCAATCATCTTCCTGCTGCTTTACCTCAATTTCCGCCGGGTGACCGAGTCGCTGATCGTGATGCTCTCGGTGCCGTTCGCCCTGGTCGGCGGCGTGTGGCTGATGTGGATACTTAACTACAACCTCAGCGTAGCGGTCGCCGTGGGGTTCATTGCGCTGGCCGGCGTTGCTGCCGAAACCGGCGTAGTGATGCTGATCTATTTGGACCAAGCGTTAAAGACAAGGGCAGAAATGCGACGCTTGCAGAGCCAATCGCTAACGTTTAGCGATCTTACCGAGGCCATCGTTGAAGGCGCAGTGGAGCGCGTTCGGCCGAAGATGATGACCGTGGTTGCCATCATGGCCGGATTGCTTCCGATCATGTGGAGCACTGGCACCGGTTCCGAAGTGATGCGGCGCATTGCGGCGCCGATGGTCGGAGGCATGGTCTCGTCGACGGTGCTCACCCTGGCCGTCATTCCGGCGATCTATGCCCTGGTTAAGCGACGCAGCTTGGCACCAAAGTGAATGTGAGCGTGCGAATCGTCCTACCAAGAATCACGTCCACCCAGGAAAATGCGGCGACCGCAAGCGTACCAACGGGGTTCCAAACCGTGTTTCGACGCCACCGCCACGCAAGTGGCACGATGTGACAATCGGCCCACCTGCGTTCCTTCAATGCGGGCTATCAGATTGGTTGCGCGGGCAGCTCGCAGCCACGGGGGGGCGAAGCGTCGAGACTCAGGCCCAAGTCCTTGGCCGGGTGTGGCCGCCAGAACTACGCTGAGGTGAGCGATGGATCACGACACGAAGAATGAGAGCTACACACAAAACTCCATCACATTGAAAGGCGCTGTTGCGATGGGTACCGGTGTCATGATTGGTGCTGGAATCTTCGCACTCACTGGCCAGATCGCCGAACTGGCTGGCCCCTTGTTTCCCCTTGCCTTTGTTGCTGGGGCGCTCGTTACCGGCATCAGTGCCTACGGATACGTCAAAATGGTCAACGCTTGGCCCTCTTCGGGCGGCATTGCCATGATCCTGCATAAGTGCTACGGCGCCGGCGGCATCGCAGCCGGTGCCGCTTTGCTGATGGCGCTTAGCATGATCATTGCAGAGAGTCTGGTCGCCAGGACTTTTGCCGCCTATTTTCTGCGTCCTTTCGACATCACCGGCGGACCGCTGGTGCCGGCGCTGGCGGTGTCTGTCATCTTGTTCGCCTTTCTGGTGAACATCGCCGGCAATCGCTCGATAGGCCTGTTCTCGATCGTGATGGCAATCGCCAAGATCGGCGGTATCGCCGCGTTCGGTATCGCGGCGCTATGGTCCAGCGGTTTCGAGTTCGCCAGTGTCAGCGATGAGCGCGATCCGTTCGGAGCGGTTGGATTCATTGCATCCATTGCGCTGGCGATCCTTGCGTTCAAAGGCTTCACTACCATCACCAACAGCGGAGCCGAGATCACTCATCCACACCGAAACGTGGGAAGGGCGATTTCAATTTCGATCGCTGCCTGTGTCGTTCTTTACCTGCTCGTGGCCTTCGGCGTCGGCGCAAGTCTGAGCATCGACGAGATCATCGCCGCGCGCGATTACTCGCTCGCTGAGGCGGCCCAGCCAGCATTGGGACAGCTGGGATTCGAGCTGACCGTCGTGCTGGCAGTTGTCGCCACGGCCTCTGCAGTGTTGGCCAGCGTGTTTGCCGTTTCACGCATGCTGGCGATGCTCACCGAGATGAAAATGATTCCGCATCGCCACTTCGGTATGTCGGGCCCGATCCAGCGTCACACCTTGGTTTATACCGTGGTGATGGCTTCGATGTTGGCGATTTTCTTCGACCTGAGCCGGATTGCGTCCCTCGGCGTTTTCTTTTACTTGGTAATGGACATGATCGTGCAGTTCGGCATATGGCGGTTTCGTCGAGGAGACACGGGGGCCTCGGCCGTCCCGCTGCTGGGAACGCTGCTGCTGGATGGATCGATTCTCAGCGCCTTCGCGCTGATGAAGCTTAAGTCCGACCCATCCATCGTCGCCTACGCAGTCCTATCCATCGCAGCGGTGTTTGTTTTCGAGCGACTTTACTTGCGGAAATGGATTGAAGTAGAGCGGCAAGCAGCGGCGTGAGGGCTGACGCATTTTTTCACGACCGAGTGTAGGAGAAACGAACCGGACTCACGCTGGCCTTAGCCTCTTCAAACTTGAAACTTTTTCCCCGCTGGCGCAGTCTGTTCGGATCATGCTCCGCCGCGCCCTCCATCTGCTGTTGGCCCTGACGCTTGCCCTGAACGGGGTTCTGGCGCCTTTGGCGATGGCGCACATGGGGCATGGCAATCATGCGAGCGCGATGGGGCACGGCCAGCACCACGCCATGCCCGACCACCGGAGCGGCGTGACCCAGGACGCAACAACAGCCCATCACGGCCATCATGAGTCGGGGACCGCGTTGGCCGCGGCCGACACCGCGCCCGGCGACGCAGATTCCGGACCCTGTTGCGACGGCTCCCTTTGTCAGTGTGGCTGCGTGTTGCCGCCGGTAGTGTCCCACGCTGGAACCGCTTCCCCCGTTGGCAGCGTTGACACGCAACGCTACGCCGTACCGATCGCGCTACTGTTAGCGCGCCGCGACGCTCCGCCGCTCCGCCCACCGGCGGCTTAATCTCCTGCAATCTGCCCGCGGCGACGCCCTGGAGGGTCGCCGCGCCCGCTGTCGCCGGCTGCGTGCTCCTACGCCCCCCGGCTGCTCAGGAGAACAACCCATGTCACCGCTTTCTCGCTCCGTCGCGGCCCTTGCGACGGTGCTCGTGCTGTCAGGCTGTGTCAGCCTGCCGCGTGAGCGCGGCTACACCGAAACGCGCGACCTCATCGCGCAGCAACGCCCGCTGCCGACGGACTGGTCGCCGTTGGCAACCGATCAATCGCCGTTGATCCCGACCACTCCGCTGTCCATCGACGACGCGGTCCGGATCGCCTTCTTCAACAACCCGCGCCTGCGCGAGGAATTCACCCGCCTTGGATTCGGTCGCGCCGAGCTTGAGGATGCCCGCCGAATTGCCAATCCCAGCCTCGGCTACCTGCGGCTCTCGCCTAGGGCCGGTAATGGGACGCAAATCACAGGCAGCCTTTCGCTCGGACTGACGGATCTGCTGCTGTTGTCTGCTCGCAAGCGCCTTGCCGAAGGCGAGCTTGAGCGCATCCAGCTGGCCGTTGCCGGCGCCGCGCTCGAACTGGCGACCGAAGTGGAAGCGGTCTGGTACGAAGCGGTCGGTGCCGAACAGATTGCGGCGATGCGCGATCTGGTGGCGCGTGCCAGTGAACAGTCGGCCGAACTCGCGCAGCGCTTCTTCGACGCCGGCAACATCAACCGCCTGCAGCTTGAACAGGAACGCGCCGCCGCCTCGCAGGCACGGATCGACGCGACCCGCGCCGGCGCCGATGCCCTGCGCTCCCGTCATGCACTGGCTGCCCTGATGGGCTTGCCGACCAGCGCCTCCTGGACGATTCAGACCCAGCTTCCCGCCCCGCGCGATGTCGGCTTCTCAGCTGATGCACTGGTGCAACTGGCGTTGGAGTCACGCCTGGATCTCGCCGCGGCAAAAAGGGCGGTGGCGCTGCGCGAAGACGCGCTGGGCGTCACGCGTCGCTGGCGTTGGGTAGGCGACGTCGAAGTCGGCTACGAGCGTGAGCGCGAGCTGGACGGCGAAGTGCTGCGCGGCCCTTCGCTGGCCCTGGCACTGCCGCTGTTCAACCAAGGCCAAGGCGCCCTGGCGCGGGCCCAAGCGGAGTTGCAGCAAGCTCGGGCGGAGTTGGACGGCCGGCTGCTTGCGGTGCAAAACGATACGCGTCTGGGCCTCGATGCATTGCAGGTCGCACGGACGATTGCGGAGCGCTACCGCGTGGACATCGTGCCGCGGCGCGAAGCGATCGTGGCGCGAACGCAAGAGCAGGTGAACTTCATGCTGGTAGGCGTATTCGAGTTGCTGCTGGCCAAGCAGCAGGAATACGACGCTTACCAAGCCTACCTCGAGGCCGTGCGCGACTACTGGATCGCGCGTGCCGCCCTGCGCGGCGCGGTCGGCGGGCGTCTGCCGGACGATGGTGAAGCGACCGAGCCGACGCTGGGTGTGGAGGCGATCATGCCCGCGCCGGCGGCGGCCGAAATGGATCACTCGCAGCACGGTGAGAAATCAAACGATCCGCATGCCGGCCATCACATGCCCAAGTCCGCCGATGCGGCCGATCCGCACGCCGGCCACGCCATGCCGCAGGACCGTAGCGAACCTGACCCACACGCGCAGCATCGCCAGCAGGCCGAGCCGACGAAAGCGGAAAAGGCTCCGGAACCGGACGAAGAGACTGAGCACACACACGATCACGGAGAGCAACCATGAACCCTTCCCGACGTCATTGGTTCCGCGTCGCGGGCCTGGCCAGCCTGGCACCGCTAGGCCTGTTCGCGCGGCGCAGCTTCGCCCAGGACCACACCGGCCATGTCATGCCGCCACCGGAGCCCGCCCCGTCCTTGGCGCCGGCAGGCAATGGTCGCTATACCCCGGTGCGCACGCTCAATGGCTGGGCCTTGCCGCATCGCATGGTCGACGGCGTGAAGGAATTTCACCTCGTCGCCGAGGAGATCGAGCACGAGTTCGCGCCCGGCTGTCGCGCCAAGTGCTGGGGCTACAACGGCACGACGCCGGGGCCGACGATCGAGGCGGTCGAGGGCGATCGTGTCCGCATCTATGTCACCAACCGCTTGCCCGAGCACACCAGCGTGCACTGGCACGGCATCCTGCTGCCAAGTGGCATGGATGGTGTCGGCGGGTTGTCGCAACCGCATATCCGCCCGGGCGAAACCTACGTCTACGAGTTTACCCTGCGCCAGCACGGCACCCACATGTATCACCCACACGCCGATGAGATGGTGCAGATGGCGGTGGGCATGATGGGCATGTTCGTCATCCACCCCAAGAACGGCGAGCCTAATCCGGTCGATCGTGATTACGTCGTGCTCTTGCACAACTGGGCGCTGCATCCCGGCACCTACCGGCCCGACCCGTCGGTGATGCAGGACTTCGATCTGTGGACCATGAACAGCAAGGTCTTTCCGGCGATCGAGCCCTTGGTCGCGCGCAGCGGTGAGCGCGTTCGCGTCCGCATCGGCAATCTGTCGATGTGGAACCACCCGATGCATATGCACGGGGTGCAGTTCTTTGTCACCGGCTCGGACGGTGGCCGCTGGCCGCAAGGCCTGTGGCGACCGGAAACCACGGAAATCGTCGGCGTCGGCCAGACCCGGGATCTGGAGTTCGTCGCGGTACCCGGCGATTGGGCCTTCCACTGCCATATGTCGCATCACACGATGAATGCCATGGGGCACGAGATCCCCAACACCCTCGGCGTCGATCAATCCGGCGTCGAAGCGGAAATCCGCAAACTGCTGCCGGGCTATATGGCGATGGGCCAAGGCGGCATGGCCGAACACCAGGAACACACCGACTCGGGCCATATGCGCGGCCCAGAAAACACCCTGGCGATGATGATGGGCAAGGGCCCGTTCGGGAACCTCGAAATGGGCGGCATGTTCACCGTGGTCAAGGTGCGCGACGACCTCGCCACCGGCGACTACCGCGACCCCGGTTGGTATCCGAATCCCCGCGGCACGGTCGCCCATCGCGTCTCCGGCGATCCCGATTTCGGCCGTCCCGCACGGCGCGGACCACCGCCAGGCCCCCCGGCCGAGCTCAAGGCCAAGCCTGTCGACCATTCATCGATGAAGCACGGATAAGGAGCGCGTCATGAAGCTGCTGAAGACATTGGCCATTCTGCTTTTGCTGGGGCTGATCGGTGCCGCCACGGTGATCTGGAGCGGTGTGTACAACATCGGGGCCGACGATCCGCACTGGTCGGCCACCTACCGGGTGCTGGAGATCGCCCGGCAACGCTCGATTGCCACGCGCGCAGCCGGCATCGAAACGCCCGATCTATCGGACCCTGCTTTGATCCGCAGTGGTGCCGGCAATTACAGCGCGATGTGCGTCACCTGCCATCTCAGCCCCGGTGCGGAAGAGACCGAGCTGAGCGTCGGCCTGTATCCGAAGCCGCCGCGCTGGGATGCGCTGGCAGAGGTGGAGCCGCGCCAAGCGTACTGGGCGCTCAAGCACGGCATCAAGGCGTCCGGCATGCCGGCCTGGGGCAAGAGCATGGACGACCGCTACCTCTGGGGCATGGTCGCCTTCATGCAGCAGTTTCCCGGCATGACACCCGCCGAGTACCGCAAACACGTTGACGCAAGCCCCGGGCACGACCATGGCGGCGGCGAAACCGATGTCGGCGGCGGTGACCCGCATGCCCATCACCAAGCATCAAGCGCGGAACGCTCCTCGTTCGAGCCCATTGAGGACCCGATGGCAGCGCCCGAAGGCGATGACCATCGCGACGACCATCAGCACTGAATTCTACCCCGAGGCCTTGCCTCACTCACTCTGGAGATAGCCATGAACCTTCGCATTACATCGCTTGCCCTCGCGCTTGCCCTCACCGCATCGACCGCCTGGGGGCATGGCGACGAGAAACACAAACCTTCACAAGTGGAGCCGGGACGAGAAACAGCGGGTGCCGTCCTCAGCGTCGCGGCCGAAGCCGAAGATGCCGTCGCTGCCCTGGAGCGGTTTTCCGCGGCATTGAGTGCAGACGATCTCAGCGCCGCTGGCGCCGAACTCGACCCATCCGTGCTGATCCTGGAAAGCGGCGGTGCCGAGCGCACCCGCGATGAATACCTGGGTGGACACGCCAAGCACGATGCCGAGTTCCTCAAGGCGGCGCACACCACCTTGCAGCGCCGCGTCGCACAGGCTTCGGGCGACCTGGTCTGGGTCGGTAGCGAGAGCGAGATCCACGCCAGCCGCGGCGACAAGATGCTGATGATTTCGTCGACCGAAACGGCGGTCCTGCGCAAGACCGCGCAAGGCTGGAAGATCGTGCACATCCATTGGTCGTCACGGGCGCAGAAGTGAATCGCATCGTCATTCCGCTATCGCAGTCGTGGCACGCCCTCACCCTGGGCGTGCTGCTGTTGACGACCGCGTGTACGAGCGAGCCGGATAGTCCCAGCACCCGCACGAGCGCAGCATCGGATGCGCCCGCGGCAGCAAGCACGTCGACCTTGCCAACGATCATCGTGCACAAGACGGCGACCTGCGGCTGCTGCAGCCTGTGGGTCGAGCACCTGCAAAAGGCCGGCTTCACCGTCGATGTGCGCGACAGCGAGTATCTGAACCCCGTGAAGCTTCGTCTGGGCGTCCCGCCCGGCAAGGGTTCGTGCCACACCGCAGAGGTCGATGGCTACGTGGTGGAAGGCCATGTTCCGGTCGGCGACATCCTCCGTCTTTTGAACGAACGCCCCAAGGCGCGCGGTCTGGTGCTGCCGGGCATGCCGCTCGGCTCGCCCGGCATGGAGATGCCGGACGGACGGATTCAGCCCTACACGGTGGAGTTACTGGCTGAGGACGGCAGTACGTCGCCCTTCCAACGACACGGAACGCATTGACGCGCGGCGTCCAATCATCGATACCCAATCACTCAAAGGACAACACCATGACCCGATTGCTCATATTGATTGCGAGCCTGTTTCTGCTATCCGGAGCGAACGCCGCGTCGGCGCTGCCCGATGCCGACGAAGCCGCAGTGAAAGCCGTGCTGGCGGCCTACAAATCGGCCTTGGAGCGCCGCGATCTGGCCGGCACCGAGGCACTGTTTGCCGACCACAACGTGGTCGCTGAATCGGGCAAGCTGGAAGGCAGCTACCGCGACTACATTGAGCACCATATCGGTCCGGAACTGGGGCACTTTTCGCGCTTTGCCTTCTCCGACTACGTCGTACGCGTCGAGGGCGTGGGCGATGTGGCCTGGGCCACGGAAACCTACCGCTATGTGATCGAACTGAAGGACCGTGCCGAGCCGATCGAGCGCCAGGGCCTCAGCACCACGGTCCTGCAACGTCTGGATGGCGAGTGGCGGATCCGCTCGATGCACAGCTCGTCGCGAGCGCCGAAGCCGGCTGCACCCTGAAGCCGGGCATTCCCACCCCATGTGAACGAACTGGAGAGAAGCCAGCGATAGCGCTTGACTCTGGACTTGGGTCCAGACTGCAGACTGGCCTCCCACAGGAGATCGGGCATGTCACACCTCAGCATCGGCCAACTTGCGCAACGCGCCGGGGTCGCCATCGACACGGTGCGCTACTACGAGCGCAACTCGCTTCTCGCGCCGGCAGGACGGTTGGCCTCCGGCTATCGTCGCTACGGAGCGATCGAGCTGAAGCGTCTGCGATTCATTCGCCGGGCGAAGGCATTGGGCTTTTCGCTGGAGGACATCCGCGGATTGCTGACGCTCAGTGACAGCCGAGACGTGGCTCGGGTCAAGCAGGCAGCGCAAACCAAGCTGCTCGATATCAACGCACGCATCGTCGAACTGGAGCGCATCCGACACGGCCTGCAGACGTTGATCACTGCATGCCCGGGTCATGGTCAGGCCGAGGCCTGCCCGATCCTCAACGCACTCACGCAGCAGGAGCCCGAATGAGCACCCAGAATGACCCGCACGCCGCGAAGGCGTGCTGCAGCACGAAGCCCGCGCACTCGGCAGGTGCGGCGGCAGGCAGCCCCACACATCTCGATGGCAGCGCGGCCGGTGGCGAGGCAGCCGGCGCGGCGGGCGACGGTCCGGAGCTTCGAGATCCTGTGTGCGGAATGACCGTCAGCCCCGCATCGCCGCATCGTGCCGACCACGAAGGCCAGAGCCACTACTTCTGCTCGGCGGGCTGTCGCAGCAAGTTCGTCAACGACCCAGCGCGCTATCTGTCGACCGAGCCCGCGGACGCGATTCCCGCACCCGCAGGCACCCAGTTCACCTGCCCGATGCATCCGGAAATCGTGCAGGACCATCCGGGAACCTGCCCCAAGTGCGGGATGGCGCTGGAGCCGATGATGCCCAGCCTGGACGAGGCGGAGAATCCCGAACTGACCGATTTCCGGCGGCGATTCTGGTGGACATTGCCGCTGTCGCTTGCCGTGCTGGTCATCGCCATGGTCGGTCATCGCGTGCCCGCGCTGTCGGCCAGCGTGCGCACCTGGATGGAGTTCGCGCTCTCGGTGCCGGTCGTGCTGTGGGCAGGCTGGCCATTCTTCCAGCGCTGGGCGCAGTCGATCGTAAATCGCAGTCCGAACATGTGGACGCTGATCGGCACCGGCGTCGGCGCGGCGTTCGGCTACAGCGTGGTCGCGACGCTTGCCCCGGAGTGGTTTCCGGCGTCGTTTCAGGAGCACGGCCGCGTCGGCGTCTACTACGAGGCCGCCGCCATCATTGTGTCGCTCACACTGCTCGGACAACTGCTGGAGCTCAAAGCGCGATCGAGCACCTCGGCAGCGATCAAGGCCCTGCTCGGACTGGCGCCCAAGACGGCGCGACGACTTGGCGACGACGGTAGCGAGGAGGACATCCCACTGACTCACGTGCACATTGGCGATCGCCTGCGCGTGCGGCCGGGCGAGAAGGTGCCGGTCGACGGCGAAGTGATCGAAGGGCGCTCGCGGCTGGACGAGTCGATGCTGACCGGTGAGCCCATGCCGGTAGAGAAAACACCGGGCGACAGCGTCATCGGCGCCACGATCAACGGCAACGGCAGCCTGGTGATCCGTGCCGACAAGGTCGGATCGAACACGGTGCTGGCGCAGATCGTGCAACTGGTGGCGCAGGCACAGCGCTCGCGCGCGCCAATGCAGCGCATGGCCGATCGCGTGAGCTTTTGGTTCGTGCTGGCGGTGTTGGCGATCGCCGTTGCCACGTTTCTGGTCTGGGGATTTTTTGGGCCTGAGCCGGCGTGGACCTTCGCCATCGTCAATGCCGTGGCGGTGCTGATCATCGCCTGTCCCTGTGCGCTCGGGCTGGCCACGCCGATGTCGATCATGGTGGCGACCGGCCGCGCCGCCCAGGCCGGGGTGCTGTTTCGCGATGCCGAGGCGATCGAGCGGTTGCGCCTGATCGACACGCTGATCGTCGACAAGACCGGCACCCTCACTCAAGGCAAGCCCGCGTTCCGATCGGTCATCGCAACAGCGGACTTTGGCGAGGACGAGGTCTTGCGACTCGCGGCCAGCCTCGATCAGGGCAGTGAGCACCCGCTGGCGGAAGCGATTGTGGCCGAGTCCAGACGCCGGGAAACAGTGCTGAACCCGGTGGAGGACTTCGAGTCGGTGACCGGCATCGGCGTTCGCGGACGCGTCGACGATCACAATCTGGCGCTGGGCAATACCGCGCTGATGGACGAGTTGGGTGTCGACGTAACATCGCTCTCGGAGACCGCCGAGAAGCTGCGTGGCGAAGGCGCCAGCGTGATGTATCTGGCGGTCGACCGCCGTCTCGCCGGGCTGCTGGCGGTTGCCGATCCGATCAAGGACACCACGGCCGAAGCGATCGAGGCGCTGCACGCGGCCGGGTTTCGCATCGTCATGGCGACCGGCGATGGCGTCAGCACCGCGAAGGCGGTTGCGGCGCAACTCGGAATCGATGAGGTGCATGGCGAAGTGCGACCGCAGGACAAGTCCGAACTCGTCGCGCGCCTCAAGCGCGAAGGCCGGCGCGTGGCTATGGCCGGTGATGGCATCAACGATGCGCCGGCACTGGCGGCGGCCGATGTCGGCATTGCCATGGGTACCGGCACCGACGTGGCGATGTCCAGCGCCCAGGTCACGCTGGTGAAGGGCGACCTGCGCGGCATCCTGCGCGCGCGCCAGATCTCGCAAGCGACCGTGGCGAACATGAAGCAGAACCTCGGCTTCGCCTTTGCCTACAACGCCCTCGGTGTGCCGATCGCTGCCGGGGTGCTGTATCCGGTGTTCGGTTGGTTGCTCAGCCCGATGATTGCCGCCTTGGCCATGAGCCTGTCCTCGGTGTCAGTGGTCGCCAACGCGTTGCGACTGCGCACTGGGCAATGACGGGTCAAGACCAAGGGTCCGCTTGGGTCGGGCGCGTTGCGCTCGGCCCGGGGTGGGCGGTGTTTACCGGTTGCGCTGGCGACAACCGGCCGCACCGGCATCCCGCCCTGCAGCTCGCGCTGAGTGTGGAGGGGCCGGTTCGTGCCGACGTCGACGGTCGACTCGTCGAAGGCGCCGGCCTGCTGATCGGCCCCGATGTCACTCACCGCCTGCATCCTGGACCTGTGCGCTTGTTGTATGTGGAGCGGCAATCGGCGGCAGGACTGCGCCTCGGCGCCCTCTGCCGACATGGCCTGGTCGTGTTCGACGCAGCAACCGCATCGCGCTTGTGCGCGCTGTGGCAGACGCATAACGACGCAGCGTCGATCGATCCATTGATCGCTGCGTTGGCTGGGGGATCAATCGATACTCAAGTCGAACAAAGTTCCGCTCAGCCCACGAGTTCCCGACGAAGGATTCGTGCCGTCATCGCCGACTTGCCGCAGCGTCCTGCGGCCGAGTGGACGCTCGCCAGACTATCGGCAGCCACAGCACTATCTCCTAGCCGATTCGCCCACGCATTTCGCGAACAGACCGGCATGGCGCTCCGTCCTTACCTGCGCTGGCTGCGCTTGGCCCTGGCTTTGGGAGCGGTCAGTCGCGGCGCCTCCCTGACCGACGCCGCGCACGCAGCGGGCTTTGCCGACGCCGCACACTTCACGCGGACTATGCGTCGCCATTTCGGCGTTACCCCAGGCAGCCTGCTGGTACCGCTGCGGAGCCGCCATCCCGATCCATCCCTTGAAGCAGGAACGACCCGTCCATGATCAAGCGCGTTCGCTATCTCGCCGTGACTTTCGCTTCGCTACTGTCCCTGTTGTCCTTCGGTCAAATCGTGGCAGCGCATTCGCCGCCCGAGCCTGCCAAGGCCTATTTCGGCGGGTACACGCGCACCACTCGGACGTTCAATCTCGAGCTGGTCTCGGAGGGTCGAGTTATCCGGCTGTACGTGCGTGATCGCCGCAATTGGCCAGTGGATATTCGGCACCTTCAAGCCAGAATCCAGTTCACGCACCTTGAGGAAACTCAGGAAATCGAACTGTCACCCGGAGCCAAGGGCGCCCTGGTCGGCGAGGCTGAAATCGATCTGGCAGGATTGCGACGGGTCCGGCTTGATCTTCACCCGCGTGATCAAGATCCGCAGGTCGTATGGATGCAACTCACGGAGAGCGATTGAAGACTCCGCGCGTCCACCCAAGCGCGGCCGCCACGGTGACAACGGCGACCATGCGAGCCCAAGACGGCGGCTCTTAGGGCTGGAAACGCGTGTTTCCAGCCAGTACGTTCAAGCGCGTCTGCGGACGCTCGGGCAACACTGCATGCCTCGACTCGGAGACACCACGCATGCGGTTTGCCACCTTTCTGCGCTACGGCGCTTATCCCATCGTATTTGGCAGCGTCAGCGCCTTCGTGCTGATCTGGTCGACGCTGGGTTGGTCGCCCTGGCCCGCCTTTTTTCTCGTCGCGATCGCCGGCCTGCTTGCCATCGCCTGGCTGGAACGGGTGCAACCGTTCGAAAGGGATTGGAACGAAGACCACAACGACACCCTGACCGACGCCATCCATGTCCTGGTGAATCTCCTGCTGATGTCGGGCACGGCGTATCTGCTGCATTTGCTGATGGGTCGTGTGCCGACCACCATGATCTGGCCGCAGGCGTGGCCGATCGCGCTGCAGGTACTGCTCGCCGGGCTGATCGTGGATTTCGGCTTGTATGCGATGCACCGCGCAAGCCATCACGTTCCCTGGTTGTGGCGACTGCACGCGATCCATCACAGTTCTGAGCGCCTCTACTGGATGAACGGCGATCGTCGCCATCCCCTGAGCGCCCTCATCCTGGCCGGCCCCGGCCTCGTGGCGACGGTACTGCTCGGCGCGCCGGCTGCCGTCATCACGGCATGGTTGACCCTGTTGACGGTTCACCTCGGATTTCAGCACGCCAATCTCGACTACTCCTTGGGTCCGCTGCGCCGGTGGATCGGCGGTGCCGAACTGCATCGCTGGCACCATCGCCGCGACTACACCGACGCGCAGGTCAATTTCGGCGAGTTCTGGTTGCTGTGGGATTGGTTGTTGGGAACGCGTTTCGATGATCTTAAGGCAGTAGGCGCGGATGACGTTGGGCTGGACGACGCCGAGTTTCCGACCTCGTACCTTGGTCAACTGCGCTGGCCGTTTTCGAGGGTCGGTTATTGGGACGCGACGGGGTCGATGCGCGCGACGATCAGTTCGGCAGAGTCCGCGGCCACTGAGCCGGAAACCTGAACTCGAAGCCCTTGCAGTGGGACCGACGGTTCGCCCAATGCGCCGAGTTCCAGCGCGAATTGGCCGGCAGCGGTCGTCAACATCGGGCTTGGCGAGAGCTGAAGCCGCCCCTGCAGTGTGATCTGCGCGTCATTGGGCGTGAATCCGCCCTTGCGAACGACCTCGCGGATATCCGTTAACGATGTGGTGGAATTGGGCGCCAAGTGCACTTCAGCATAGCCTTCATTGAGACTGACCGTCACCGATTGCACCCCGGGTAAGGCCTTGAGTCCTTTCTCCATGCCGTAGGCACACGGCGCGCAATCCATACCGAAGATGACTTGCTTGGCGTGCACCAAGCCGTCGGAATGAACGCTGGTTGAGCCACTCATGGCCGCAATCAACAAGACAGCGTAGAGAGTCGTTTTCATGGGGATGCTCCGTCAGAACCAATAGGTGAAGACCAGCTTGGCGCGATAGTCGGTACCAGGCTGGCTGCCGTTGAGCCGCTCCTCGACCGGAAACAACACGCCGGCCGAAACGCCCCAGGCGCCAAACAAGCCCAGCACCGAGGGGCCGGCCAACAATCGGTACCCACCGGAATCGGCATCCGCCAGGCCGTCGCGCCGATCCCGTTCTGCATGCTCGGCGACGGCCTCGATGAACAGCCGCCAGTCCGGTTTCGGATAATCGCCGCGAAAGATCGGTGGGCGCCAACCAAACACCGCGGTGGCGTAAGTCAGGTCGCCACGGCGATTGCCACCCTCAGCCCGATGCCATTGGCCGCCGCCGCCCAGCCACCAGTAGGTCGTGCGCGAGGCGTAGCCGGTGACCGCCGCCAAGTGCAGGGCGGGGCCGGCATTCCGCGCGTCCGGGCCAAAGGTGTCACCGTCGGCCACCCCGACCAGCAGGCTGCTTTCCCGACGCACGCCTATGCGCGGGGCCTCGCGGTGGAAGCGCCAAAGTAGCGAGGCTTCCACGGCACCGGGTTTCCCCATCATGGCGCCACCGCGCGCGTTGGCAACCATGCGGCTATCGCGCTGGTCCAGCGGCAGGGTCAGGGTCGCCTGCAAATCCTCATGAATCCCGTAGCCGATCATTTGCCGGGTTCGCCAGTCGCCACCCTGCTCAGATGCCATGCGCATAAACCCGGTGTCGCTGCTCCACTGGCCTGCACCCAGGGTCGGCGTGGCCAGACCAAACAGCGGACCATGGCCTTCGCTCTGCGCCGCCGACGCGACAAGAGCCAGCGCGAAGGCCAGGGGATAAAGTCGCGTCCGGTTCATGTGATTCTCCTCAAGCCAACAGGCGCTGCAGCGGAATCCAGGCGAAGGCGACGACGGCGGCGATACACCACACCAAGACTGCGCACCACCAAATGCGACGCGACCAGCGCTGGGCGCGTTGGCAGGCGTCAGCCAGCAGCGGTTCGGTCGGGCAGCTTCGGCCCCGCCGGTACAGCATGTAGCCGGCCAGCCCGAGCACTCCTGCCGCCACCCCGAACGTCCAGACCTTGTACTGGCTCAAAGTCACCAGCCACGGTGCGCTGGAGGTCAATGCGGCCACCGCGCTTCCGAATCCCAGCGCCACCAAGAGCAGCGGCAAGGCACAACACAGCAGTGTGCTCAGCGACAACAGCAGCGCGACCACGCTCACGCTCCGCTCGCGAATGGGTGCTGAGGTGTCGCCCTGACCGGTCATCGCTGCCGCTCCGTTGGAACCCGCGGCACGCAGTCGGCACAGGACGCCCCGTTTCGTGCCCGCGGCAAGGCATTCCACAACGCAGCGGCCATCAACACGATGGCGCCGATGACGGTGGTCTGCGCACTCGTGATAACAAACTGTCCGACACTCAGCGTGATCGCGCCCACGATACCGAGCGCGAGTGGCGAATAACCCCAGCGCGCACGCGCACGCCAGGCAAGTGAGCCCAGCGCCAAGGTCAGCGCCAGCACGGTGATCGGCAGCAGGAAGCGGGTCTCCAGAAGAAACCCGATGCCCAGGGCGCTCAGCGCACCCACGGTTCCAGCGATGCAGACCGGACAGGTGCCGACCGGCACCGCAGCCACGGCGAGACTCGGCGCCACGGCCAACAGGCGACGCCATCCGAGCTGGGGCGGAGCCGTTGCGGCGCTTGCTGCCGGCGATGGTAGCCCACCCAGCGCCGCGATCAGCAAGGGGACGGATGGCACGCCGGTGAGTCCGTCGCCTCCGTCATAGACCCGGCAGCCGCCACCGGTGGCCGATGTCACGCCGGCAACGTCGCGCCCGTTGATCAGCACCGTGGGCGAGCCGTGCTGCCGAAACTCGTCGGGGGTCGCCGGATCGCTGGCATCCCATTCCAGCCAGCGCGGCTCGGCGCCAACAGCATCGAAGGCTTGCCGCAGATGGGCCCGCGTCTGCTCGATGTGAGGGCACCCGCTGAAGTAGATGAAGTCGACGCTGCGCATGATCAGCCTCCTTCCCGAGACAGGAAGTCCAAGATCGGGCAATCGCTAATCGGGCCGTCAGCCTGACAATGCTCGGCCAATGCGCGCAGCGCCTTGCGCATGCGCTGCAAGTCGCGAATGCGCTCCTCGATGTCGGCCAACTTAGCGCTGGCCAGCTGCTGCACCTCCGCACAACTCACATCGGCAGTGACGCGTAGTTCGAGCAGTTCGCGGACCTCTTTGAGGGCGAACCCGAGACGTTTGGCACGTTGAATGAAGTGCAGTCGCTCGACTGATTCGGCCGGGTAGTGGCGGAACCCGAACCCGCGCCGCGGCGGGACCGGCAACAGCCCTTCGCGCTCGTAGAAGCGCACGGTCTCGACACCGACACCAGCCTGCTGTGCAAGTTTTCCGATGGTGAGAGCGGACATACGTCGTATCCATCCATGACGGTACGACCATGATGCACCCCGTACCCAACTACGGAGTCAAGTGCTGCCGTCAGTGGGCGAACGCGTTGTTAGACGCGCGCCGACTGCCGCAGGATTCGGAGCCCGTTGAACACCACGATCAAACTCGCACCCATATCAGCGAACACCGCCATCCACATGGTTGCGTGACCAAGCATGGCGAGAATGAGGAACACGACTTTCACGCCGAGTGCAAAGCTGATGTTCTGCCACAGCAGACGGTGTGTGCGCTGCGATAGCTCAATGGTCTCGGGGACGCGCCGCAAGTCGTCGTTCATCACCACCACGTCGGCGGCTTCCATCGCGGTGTCGGTGCCGGCCCGGCCCATGGCGAAGCCGATGTCGGCCTTGGCCAAGGCCGGCGCATCATTGATACCGTCGCCGGTCATCGCGGTCGGCCCGTACTCGGCCTGCTGTTCGCCGATGATGCGAAGCTTGTCGTCGGGCAACAGGTCGCCGCGTGCGTCGTCGATGCCGGCCTGCGCGGCAATGGTGCGGGCGGTGACGGCGTTGTCGCCGGTCAGCATCACCGATCGAACGCCGAGACGGTGTAAGTGTGCGATCGCCGCACGCGAGCTGTCCTTGATGGTGTCGGCTACCGCAAAGATCGCCAGCACTTTGGTCGTGGTTGCCAGCAAGGTGACGGACCGGCCCTGACGCTCATGCTCGTTGAGCACGGCTTCAATGCTTGGAGAACACACTCCCAACTCTTCGATCAACCGATGGTTCCCCAAGTGCAGCAGTTCGCCATCGATCCGGCCACGCACGCCGCGGCCCGCCAAGGCCGCAAAGCCTTCCACGTCGCCATCGACACGCGGCAGGCCTTGGGCGATGGCCTGCGCAACCGGGTGATCGGAGTGGCCGGCCAAGCGGGATGCCCAGGCCAAAACGCGATCTGGATCATCAGCCACAACACGCTGATCCACCAGCTTCGGCTTGCCCTCGGTAATGGTGCCGGTCTTGTCCAGGGCCACGACGCGTAGACGTCGGGCTGACTCCAGGTAGACGCCGCCCTTGATGATGATGCCGCGCCGCGCCGCCGCCGCCAGGCCGCTGACGACGGTCACGGGCGTGGCAATCACCAAGGCGCAGGGACAGGCGATCACCAAGAGCACCAAGGCGCGGTAGGCCGACTCGGCCCAAGCCCATCCCAACAGCCAGGGACTGGCCAACGCCACCAACAGGGCCACGACAAAGACGGCCGGCGTGTACACCGCGGCAAAGCGATCAACGAACTGCTGGGTAGGCGCCCGCGCCGCCTGCGCGCTTTCAACAGCGCGGATGATGCGTGCCAAAGTGCTGTCGGAGGCCAGTGCAGTCGTAGTGAGTTCGATGGTTCCGGTGACATTGATCGTGGCGGCAAACACCGAATCCTGCGGCCCCTTGTCGACCGGCAGGCTCTCGCCGGTGACCGGGGCCTGATTGATCGATGTTTGGCCCGACACAATCACACCATCGAGCGGAATTCGCGCGCCCGGCTTGACCCGTACGCGCGTTCCCAAGGCGACCTGCGATACCGGTGCGTCGGCCCAGCGGCCATCGGGCTGCTGGACCTCGGCGGTGTCCGGTGCCATCGCCATCAAGCTCTTGATGGCATTGCGGGCGCGATCGAGAGCACGCGCCTCGATTGCTTCAGCCAATGCATAAAGCACCATCACCATGGCCGCTTCCGGCCATTCGCCAATCAGGAAGGCGCCGGTCACTGCCACCGACATCAGCGCGTTCATGTTGAGCCGCCCACGAATCAAGGCCGCCAGCCCTTTGCGATAGGTCGACGCGCCGGCTAGTGCGATGGCCGTCAGCGCCAGCGCCATGCCCAATACCGAGCCTGCCATCGAACCCTCAACGAAGAAGTGCACGGCCTCGGCCGCCAGGGCGATAAGCAGACCCGCCCCGAGTCGCGGCAGTCCTTCCACTAGACGATCCGTCGACGCGGCGGAATCCGCGTCGGGCAGTGGCAGCGGATCGAAACCCGCGCGCCGGATCGCGCCAAGCGCACGCTGTGTCGCGGAATCAGATGCATCGATCCGCACGACCCGGGCCGAGAGATCGAAGTGCAATCCGCGCACCTCACCAAGGCCCGCAACCGCCTGGCGAATCTCGCTCTCTTCACTGGGGCAATCCATATTCGAGATGCGAAACGCGCGCCCCGGCTTCACGGCCGAAGGCTTCGACGACTGGTTGGCCGCACGTGAATCACTTTGATCGACTGACATGTCGGAATTCCTACGTACTGGGGACGCTCGGGACAAGGCGAATTAAGGGGCCGGTGCACGGGAAACGCGGGCATTGACGTAAAACCCCAGGACGGCGGCCAAGGCGACAGAAATCTGGGCCAGCAAGGACTGCCAAGAGGGGTAAACGCCCAACCATTCGATCCTCGGCATGTTGATAAAGCGTAGCCCCACCCAACCGGCTTCTTGCAGCGCCGCTACCCCTTTGCCAACCAGTACGACGGCAAGCACGGCAATGAACCAGGAGCTCACCGAGAAGAAGCGGCCGATGGGCAGGCGCTTGCTGACACGCAACATGCAATAGGCAACAACGACCAATACGACGATGCCCGCTAGCAGGCCCGCTGTCATGGCACCGGCACTTTGTTCGCTCCACAGAGCGATAAAAAATAGAATGGTCTCGAACACCTCTCGGTATACCGCCACAAACGCCAAGGTGAACAGAAAGATCGCGGAACGACGCGTTAAGGCCGCAGATAGTTTGGCGTGCAGATACTGTTGCCAGCGCCCGGCCACGCTCTTCTGATGCATCCAGATGCCCACGCTCAGCAGAACTGCAGCGGCGAATAGGCCTGACACCCCTTCGGTCACCTCACGATTGGCCCCACTGATATCGACGACGTAGGTCGCAATAGCCCACGTGAGGCCACCGGCCAGAAGGGCGCCCAGCCAGCCAGCATGGACGTACGGCAGCACGTCTTCGCGCTCGGTTTTGCGCAAGAACGCAATAATGCCGATCACAATCAGCAACGCCTCAAGCCCCTCACGGACCAAAATGGTAAAACTGCCAAGAAAGGCAGCGGTCGGGTCTGCCTGGCCGTCCTGAACGACGGCGTCAGCACGATCGAACAGCAAGTTCATGAGTGAGGCCTGTGCATTGAGGGCTTCTGGGCTGGAATGGCCCCCGACCAAGGCTCGAAACCGTCCCATGGCGGCCTCAATCTCTCGCAGCAAGTCAGGGTTGCGCGCCGCGAGGGTAGGCTCGATCGGTTCGACGCCGTCCAAGTAGGCCGACAATGCCAGGGTAGTGGCCCCCTGATAGTCGCCTTTGCCGAACGCGCGTTCGCTGGCAGCCAATTGCTGGCGTGCCAAGGCCAACGGGTTGCTCTTGCCCGACGGTTCCAGCACTGCCTGGGGATTGGCTCGCAAGTAGGCAACGATCGCGTTGGCCTGGTCGGCTGGCAGAGTGGTCGCCAAGTCCGCTTCCCGCAGTCGCGTTAGTGCCTCCAACGTTGGGACCCGCGTGTGGGCTCGAACCGCTTTGGGCCAAAATTTCGCGCCTTCCCGGCGAGAACTTGCCGAATACGCAAGACCGCCGACATGAAACGCCAGCGCCCATCGATCGTTGTCAGCCAAGCCCGCAAAGCTGCCCATACCTGTCCCCGGCACGCCCTGGGAAATCACTTCATAGAGCGCGAGCGGAGTGCGCTCAGCGGCCCGGACTTGGTCAGTGAACGCGATCGGGCGAGGATCGAGACTGGCCGAGGTGGGGCCATCGCCACGCCCTTCCACGCCATGACAGCCAGCACATTGCTGTACATAAAGTTGAGCTGCCCGGTCCAGATCAAGTGGAAGCGAAGGCACCGTTGCGAGGGAATAACTGGCTAGCAGTTCGTCGGCCAGTGCACGTGCCAGTGAAGCTACCTGCGCCGGCTCGGCCTTCGCGGCAACCGATGCGATCAATCGATCGCCCGCTGCCAAGAGGCGGGCTTGATTCGGTGTTTCCGGGAGTTGCATCAATTGCGCCTTCACCACACCGGCGAACTCGCGCATCTCGGCATATTCGGCAGCGTCCCGAACCTGACCCTCTTGCACTGCCCCGGCATAGTCCACCGCGATGTATTCCAGCATCTGCCAGGTCTGACGGGGGTTCACCGACACCTGATCGGCCGCGGCCGATGGGGGGAGCATGCATCCCAGCAAAAGGGTCAGAAGACTGAGTCGAGCGAGCGTATTTGAAACTGTCATGGCAATCACGCAACTGATGAGTTGACTGGGCGGTGGAAGGCGCGCACAGAGTAAACTCCGTAGTAGGTACAGGGTCAAGGCAAATGCGAATGAAAATCAGTGAGGCAGCCGCTCTGAGCGGCTGCCACCTCGAAACCATCCGTTACTACGAGCGCATTGGCCTCATTCCGGCGCCATTGCGGACCGGCGCCGGCTATCGCACGTACGGGGCAGCGGATGTCGACCGGCTTCGGTTCATCAGCCGCGGTCGGGAACTGGGCTTTAGCCTCGACGAGATACGCAGCCTGGTGCGTTTGAACGACGACCCCAACCTGTCTTGCAACGAAGTCGATGCGGTGGCTCGCAGCCACTTGGCGGAAGTACTGCGGCGAGTGGAAGAACTCACGCGAATGGCCGATGAACTGCAGCGTGTGATCAGCCAATGTGCCGGCACCGTACGCGGTGGCTGCACGATCCTTGGCGCCTTGCGGCGCCGCGACGACAGAGTGGCGCCCGGCCAGGAGGAGGGGCGCGCGCCGAGCGCGCCCCCTTGATCGGACCGCAGTGCGGGCCGGCACATGACGCCCCATGCAATCCTCTTCCGTCATCCACCACCCCCATCAATGACCAGTCCGTCGAGCACATCCGCCACGAAGATCCAGCCGGCCACGTGCTGACCCGTGCGACCGTGACGCTTGAGCAGGGCGACCACCGACGCCGCTTCGGCGTCCTCGCAGAACACATCGAGTTGGATCTCTTGCGTGACCAACTCACCCAGTTCCACCGAAAACTGTCTTTCCCGGCTGTCACTGGCCGACAGCAGGCCATGCGCGTGGGTGATGCTCAGCCGCCGCTGACCGACGGCCTCCAGCGCATGCACGATGTCGCTCATGCGATGCGCGTGCAATAAAGCAGTGATGCGTTTCATGCGCGATCCTCCGGGCGGGTGGTTCGGGTTTCCAGCCACTCGTAGAGCACGGGCAGCAGGATCAGGGTGAGCAAGGTGGAACTCAGCAGTCCACCGACGACGACGGTGGCAAGCGGACGCTGGGTTTCAGCGCCCACCCCGCTGGATATCAGCATCGGCACCAAGCCGAGGATCGCCACGCTAGCGGTCATCAGCACCGGGCGCAGTCGCAGGGCCGTGCCCTGCAGTACCGCATCACGCACACTGAGCCCCTTCTGCTGCTGTTCGTTGAGGAAGCTGACCAACACGATGCCGTTGAGCATCGCCACGCCGAACACGGCGATAAAGCCAATCGCCGAGGGCACGGATAGGTACTGCCCGGTGATGAACAACGCGAGCAGCCCACCGATGGTGGCAAAGGGCACATTGGCGATGATCAAAGTGGCGTATTTGATCGAGTTGAACGCGGTGTAGAGCAACACGAAGATGAAGAAGATCGTGATAGGCACGATCAGGCTCAGCTTGGCCAACGCGCGTTGCTGGTTTTCGAAGGCGCCGCCCCATTCGATCCAGTAGCCGGCTGGCATTCTTACCTGCTGTTCCACCGCTGCACTTGCCTCGCGCACAAAGCCATCGACATCGCGACCGCGCACGTCCATCTGAATCACCGCATAGCGTTGCAACTGCTCGCGCCGCACGAAGGAATACCCTTCAGCCACACTCACCTCGGCCACTTCACCCAGGGGCACCAAGGCGCCACTGGCTGTCAGCAAGGGAATGCGCCGCAATGATTCGACCGAGTCACGCGTGCCCTGATCCAGTCGCACGGCAATATCGAAGCGCTTGACGCCATCGAGCAACACGCTGACCGGCTCGCCGCCGAGTCCGTTGCGCACGACGGTGAGCACCTCTTCGGCATTCATGCCGTGGCGGGCCAGTTCGTCGCGGTCGACCTCGATGCGGATCTGCGGCTTGCCGACGTTCGCTTCCAGGGAGAGATCAGCGACGCCGGGCACGCTTGCCAGCACCGTCTTGATCTGTGCGCTGAGGCGATCGAGCTCGCCCAGATTCTCGCCATAGAGTTTGAGCGCAAGCGTGGCCCGCACACCGGAGATCAACTCTTCCACGCGCATCTGGATCGGCTGCGTGTAGCCGGGTACGACGTTGGGAACGACCTCTTCCAGCGTTTCCTGCATGGCCTCTTCAAGTTCTTTGATCGAGCGCCCGGTGTCCCACTCGTCCTCCGGATGCAAGGCGGTGTAGATCTCCATGTAGTTCACATCGGCTGTTTCGCCCTTTTCTGCGCGGCCGATCATCGCCAGCGTCGTCTCCACCTCCGGAAACTTCTTGAAGGCCTCGGCGATCGTATTGCTAGTGCGGATCGATTCATCCAGCGAAGTGGACGGAATCCCGGTGACCCGCCACATGATCGAGCCCTCCTGCAGCTGCGGCATGAATTCCTTGCCGAGCAGCGGGAACAGCGCGAGGCTGCCTAGCATCGCCACACCTGCCGAGATCACCACCACACGTTTGCGTGTCATTGCGGCCAATAGGAGCGGTCGGTAGCGCCGTTTGATGAAGCCCATCAGACGGGTGTCCTTTTCCTCGCCGGGCTTGAGCAGCATCGCCGCCAGCACCGGAATCAAGGTCAAGCTCAATACCAGCGAACCCGCCATCGCAAATGCGATGTTAAAGGCCATGGGCTTGAACAATTTGCCTTCCAAACCCTCCAGGCTGAACAGCGGCAGGAACACGACGATGATTATCAGGATGGCAAAAGCGATCGGGTTGGCCACCTCATGCGCGGCGGCCAACACAGCGGCCGTGCGATTGACTTGTTCGCCATGCGCGCGTCGCTCGGCCATGATGCGGTAGGCGTTCTCCACCATCACTACCGCGCCATCCACCATCATGCCGATGCCTATGGCCAGCCCCGCCAGCGACATCAGATTGGCCGACAGCCCGGTCTGGCCCATGCCGATAAAGGCAATCAGCATCGCCAGCGGCAATGTCACAATCACCACCAGGGCCGAGCGTAACTCGCCGAGAAACAAGAACAGAACCAGGGCCACCAGGATCGAACCCTCGATCAGCGCGCGTGTGGCGGTACCGACTGCCTTGTTGACCAGATCAGTGCGCTCGTAGATCGGCCGCACTACCATGCCCTCGGGCAGTGCTTTGGCCACCGTGTCGAGCTTGGCCTTCACTGCCTCAACCACATCCTTGGCGTTTTCGCCGATGCGCGCCAAGGCCATGCCCAACACCACTTCCTCGCCATCGCGGGTCACCGCACCGAACCGCGGTGCTGGCGCCTGCTCCACGCGGGCCACATCACGCAGATACACCGGCACGCCGTCCTCGGACTTGAGTACGATGGCACCGATATCTGCCGCCGAGCGCACCAAGCCCAGGCCGCGGACCAGATACTGCTCACGCCCCACGTCCATGACATTGCCGCCGACCTGGCCGTTGTTGGCCGGGATAGCCTCGATCACATCGGCAAAACCCAGACCGCGGGCATACAGACGTTGCGGATCGATCTGCACTTGGAACTCGCGCTCACCGCCACCCCAAGACGTGACATCGTCGACGCCGGGCGCCGTGCGCAGGATCAGCCGCAGCGTCCAGTCCTGCCAGGTACGCAGATCCATGTCGGAGATCTGCTCGGCCGAAATGCCCGGCGCACGCTCGACGGTGTACCAGAACACCTGACCGAGGCCAGAGGCATTCGGCCCCATGCTGGGTTTGCCATAGCCTTCCGGCAAGCGATCGCCCACTTCCTGCAGCCGTTCGTTGACCAACTGGCGCGCAAAGTAGATGTCCATGTCATCGTCGAAGTAGACCGCGACATAGGACAGGCCAAACAGGCTGACCGAACGAATCTCCTTCACCTTGGGCAGGCCGGCCATGGCCGACTCGACCGGAAAGGTCAGCAGTTGCTCGACATCTTCGGCCGCAAGCCCTGGCGACTCAGTGTAGATGTTGACCTGGGCCGGCGTGACATCCGGGAACGCATCGATCGGCACATCCCGGACCGCCCGGGCACCGAGAAAGGCGACCACGGCAAAGATGATCAGCACCAGGAATTTGTAACGCAGGGAGATTTCCACCAGGCGATTCAGCATGCTGCCCTCCCATTGAGGTGGAAGGCGATGTTAATGCGCATGACCTTCTCCCAGCTGTGACTTCAAGGCCTGCGACTTGAGCACGTAGGCACCTTCAATCACCACCCGATCTCCGGCAGCAAGGCCGCTCAGGATCACGGTCTGATCGCCGATCACCGCGCCAGTACGCACCGGCACAGGTTCGATGGATTCGCCGTCTTGTCGAAACGCGACGGTCTCGCCTTCCATCTGCACCAGAGCGGCGGTCGGCAGCGCCAGCTGCGCCGGGCCCGGCTCACCCGCCGGCAGGTAGACATCGACAAAGTCGCCGCCATGCAGGCGATCGCCTGCGTTGGGCACCTCCAAACGAATCTTGGCGTTTCGGGTGTCTTCCGAGGTGTGATGAGCGTGCTGCATCACCTTGCCGCGCAGCCGTAGCTGACCCAGCGCGACTTCGGCCTCAGCCCCGATCGCGATGCGATGCGCCTGCTCGGCGGGAAGTTTGGCATCGACCCACACGATCGACTCGTCCACCAGGCGGAACAACACCTGACCCGACTCGATTCGCTGGCCGATCACGAAGGCATCTTGCGTGATCCGACCCGCATGCGGCGCCTTCAGGGTGAAATCGCCCCGCGCATTGACTTCGACGTCGCTGCCCATTCCGTAGGCCTGTGCCGTCGCACGTGCCTGTTCCGCGGCGATCTGGGCTTCGCCGTAGCGTCGGCCCGAAACCGCGTCGCGACCCAGCGCCTGCACCCGTTTCCATTCCTGCTCGGCCAAACGAAGCGCGGACTGCGCCTCTGCGACCTCAACACTAGACAAAGTGACCAAGGGCGCGCCCTTCGGCACTTCCTCACCGAGCCGCGCATGGCGCTTGACCACCAGCGCATCGATTCGCGGAGTGATCAGCGTCGTGCCATAGCCGTTATCGACCACTTCGCCGGGCGCACGCAGAGTTTCGCTCAGGACCTGCGGCTGCAGGGCTTCCAAGCGAATGCCGGCGGCCTCCAGCGAGGTGGCATTCCAGCGCGGCGCCTCTTCGTCATGCGCCTCGTCGCCGTGTTCATCGCCGTGTTCGTCACCGTCGTCGTTGTGGTTTTCGCCGCCATCGGCAGTCGCCGCGCGGTCCGCGTGATCACGCTGCTTGGCAACACTCGGGTTGCTGTCATCCGTGCACGCACTGAGCAGGAGCAGGCTCGCCAAGGCGATCGCCAGGGTTCGATTTATCATCATCATGGGGTGTTCTCGGAATGGGGGGCATCGAAACCGATCCAGGCATCGAGCCGGCCGGTGGCGTACAGCGCCTCGACCTCGGCACGTGCGGCCTGGCCTTGCAGGTCCACGCCGGCGAATGCGGTCGCCAGCGATTGATTCAGTTGCGTCAGGTAGTCGGCGGTACTGAGTTCGCCGGCACGCCACAGGCGCTCCAGAAGATCCGTCCGCTCGCCAAGCCGCGCACCGGGTCCGGCTTGCCAGCGCTGCCAGGCCGCTTTGAGTGCGCTCAGGGTCGACTTGGCGCGTTCCGCCCGGGCGATCAATTCGCGCTCGATCCGTGCCTGCTCTGCTGAAGCGGCTTCCGCCTCGGCGCGCGCGGCCGTTACTTCTGCACGATACGGATTGCGGAACTGCAACGGCACGCTGACGGAGAACCCGAGTACGTTGTCAGTAGTCGGGCCCAGCTCAATCCGCCCCGCTTTGATGCTGAGCGTCGGATCGGCGCGGCGTGCTCTATCCGCAACGGACACCCGCTGTGCGGCGGCCTGCTGGTTGGCACGTGCGAGCCGACCTTCTGGAGTGCGCCAAGGGTCAAAGTCGGCATCTAACACCAGGTTCTGTGATGTGCACTTTGCGAAATCGCTCGTGCTGGTAGCGCCACCAACCGCCCGAAACGCTTCTTCCGCGCGCGCGACATCAGCCAACAAGGCAGCGTGTTCGGCTTCTGCTTGATCCCGCGCCAGCGCCGCCAGATCGCGTTCGGGCGCCGAAACATCGCCCGCATCGAACTGACGCTGAGCTAGGTCAGCAAAGCGTTGCATCAGAGCCAAACGCTGCAAATCCAGATCGCGGCGGGACAGTGCAGATTGGCGATCGATGGATGCCAATAACCACTGCTGTGCGAAGGCGCTTCGGCGATAGGCGGCCTCGGCGGCCGCAGCATCGTATTCAGCGACACCGAGTGCGCGATTGGCGTCGCGCTTGCCGAACAGATCAAGCGTCAGGGACAACCCTGCCGTCGAAGTGCGGTCGCCGCCTTCCTTGTCTACCGCGACTTCCAGGTCGGGGTTGTAGAGAGGTAGCGAGGATGCTTCGGCACGCGCACGGGCCGCCGCGAGTGTCTGCTCCGCCGCCTCCGACGCCGGATGATCGGACCAAGCTTGGCGAACGGCGCAGGGCGAATCAAGTGGAATGGCAGCGTGCGCTGAGCTCAGTGAATGAGCGGCCAGCAACACGCCGCTGGCAAGCCAACGGGCTCGCGCAACAGCATGAAAATCCATGGAAAGAAATCCTTGAACGAACGGACAGGCCCATCACGCGGTGGCGACGGGGTCGGACGGTCGAGGACTAGGCGATGGGCGGTCTTAGCTCACGCCAAACGTGGGCATCGGGAGGGGAATGCGCCTCCTGGCGATCCTGCGAGATTGGCAAGGAGAGCAGTTGCGCGACGATGGCAGTCGGCAATGCAGCGGGGACATGGCAGCCGCAATGCAAGCAATGGCCGCTGTCATGCGCCTTGATCCCACCGAGGTCGGCTTGGTCGCCTTCAACGGATAGGTGAACAGCGGGATCTCCGCCACCCGACGCAAGGCTTTCCGCCAAATCACCGGGCGCGCACGCTGCTACTAACCCGAGCCGGAAAACGAAGACAACAAGCGCAAACGCCGCCAGCCGGGTTGAGCGGCGAAGGGCTGCGAGCAATGGTGTCCTGGGAGCAAACATGCGCGGACGATACCGCGCGTTATGGGCGTACACAATTTCATCGGAGACTATGTGGCCTTGATTGTCCGGTTGCTCTGATTGTGCTTTGCCGGCGTTATCAAATCGACCAAGAAGCATCCAAAAAATGGGAAAGGCCCGATCGACAAATGCCTCGCGTTTGCGTAAGTAAATCCAAGTCGACACGATTGCCTAACCCGTGCAGTTCATCGCACGTCTGTCATGCCTGCTGACAGATTCAGTGCCATAGGACCCAGGCAGTTGGCTCATGTCGCGTTTCGCGTCTTAGGCGAGAACCCAATCGGCTCATCCGAAGGACCGCCATGGAACTATTCAAGATTCTTGGCTGTTTGTTGCCACCGCCTTGGCGGAGATCATCCGCTGCTATCTCCCTTACCTGTGGTTGAAGCACGACCGCACTGCTTGGCTGCTCTTGCCGGCCGCCGCAAGCCTGGCCGTATTCGTCTGGCTGCTGACCTTGCATCCGCATGCCGCCGGCCGCGTATATGCTGCCTACGGCGGCGTGTACATCGGCGTAGCCTTGACTTGGCTCTGGGTGGTGGACTCCATCGACCCAGCTGGAGCGATGCCGTTGGCGTCGCCGTGACTCTCCTGGGCGCGAGCATCATTTTGCTGGGTGCCAAGGCATGAACATGTCGGAAGGTCCACAGGGCGGCAAAGACAACCGCCGCCGGCAATCGAATTTCGGCGACTGGCACGGAGTCCGTCTCTTGTAACCCCCGAACCCACGGTTCCGTACGAACTTTTGGCGGGGGCGAGGCCCGGCAGTGAGTCTAGATGGGATAATCCCGCATTATTCCATGTTAGAAACGACTGCCTTACCGGACATATTGCGGCATTTCATGGTACGTATTAACGTAATACGTACCACAGTACGAAATAATCCAAGGAGGCTTCATGGCCCGCGCTGGCGTGTACCGCACCGACGTAGAGAAGGCCCGCCGAGCGCTGATGGCCCAAGGCAAACACCCCTCCATTGACCTGGTCAGAGCCACCCTTGGCAACACGGGATCGCGCACCACCATCCATCGTCTCCTGAAGGAGATCGAGGCCGATGAGGGGGTATCTGTCGGCGCCCGAATTCCCATCAGCGAGAGCCTTCAGTCTTTGGTGGATAGCCTAGCTTCGCAACTTCAAAAAGAAGCGGACGAGCGCATCGAAGAGCAGCGAGGGATAAGCCAAGCGAAGATCAACGAGTCCAACGCTCGGGCCAGAGCGCTGGAACAGGAGCTAACCTCTCTTCGATCTAGGCTCCAGGACCTAGAAACCTCATTGGGAAGTGAGCGCACCGCCCACGAGGCCACCACCGACCAACTGCAGCAGGCCCACGTGCAAATGGCGCAATTGCAGGAAAGGCTCACCGCTCAGGAACGCCGCGAACGGGAGCAGGCGGAGCATCTGGAATCATTGGAGGAGAAGCATGAGGCGGCTCGCGATGCGTTGGAGCACTTCAGGAATGCAGCCAAGGAGCAACGTGAACGGGAGCAGCGACAACATGACCAAGCCGTGCAGATCCTACAGGTCGAGCTACGACAGGCAGCGGAGCAATTGAATGCGAAGAACACCGATCTCATCCATCTCAATCGCGACAACAGCCGCTTGCTTGAACACACCAATCGACTGCAACAGGAAGTTCGTTCGGTAGCAAGCGAGCGTGACGCGGCACGTTTAGAGAGCGACAAGCTGGCCGTGTTGCCGGCCCGCGTTCAGCAGCTCGAAACTGACCTGGCCAAGTCCGCTGCAGAACAAGCCAGCGTCAAAGAGACCATTGAACAGAAGGATCAGGCCCGTCTACGCTTACAGGAAGAGTTGGGGCGAGCCCGCGTCGAACTGGCTGCCGCCGTTGCTGAGCTGGCCGGAATGCGCGCCATGGTGGGCGCACTTGAACATGCAAAGTCGTCCGCATCAGATCCTCAAAGCTGATAGCTCCTGGCTTCAGGAGATCACTCGAACTAATAGGTCACGGCCGTGACCTCAGTTTGGTTTACTTGGTCCAAGGAGCACGAGAAGCGGGTAATATCAATTTTTCGACTTTCGCCTGAATAATCAAATAGTTGGGAAGTTTTTGGCCGGCTACTACAGCTTCCCTGTCACTGGGCCATGTGGCATTGATAGACTCTGAGAATTACATGCAGAGTAAGAAAATACTTGCAGAGTGACTTCGGTAATACACAATCGCAAGATGACTATCAGGCTAGAGAAAACATTGCGGAACCTGCGCAACACGCGGGACTTCCGCGCAGAGCTGCTAAGTATCGCGGCTGACCTAGCGGAAAACCCGATTGCCGCCGTTATACGGGTGGAGGACCCGGCGATCAGTGAGGTCACCGTTCGCGACGAGTGGTGCCGCATGCTCGCAGCTGTGAAACCTGAGATCACCGCGCGGATGCGACTTGAATTGAAGCCAGCGCCTGCTGCGCGAGTCAAAACGAATTCAGTGCGGATAGGGGTACCAGCGTCTGAACTGATCCCTCTGGATCGCCCCAACTACCGAGCAGAGGTGCTTAGGCTTTTGGTGGGCGCGAGTGTCACCAACCATGGAACGTGTTCGGTCAAGGGGCTGATCGAGCAGATTGGCGCCTCGCAGACACCCATACGGGAAGCTCTGCAAGCGCTTAAGTATTGCGGATTACTCAAAGAGCGATTTGGCGACCAAGTTGATCTGGGGCCGGAGAATTTATCCACCGAACTGATAGCGATGCTTCGAGCAAGGTCGCAAATGCTGCGCTTTCGGTTCGAACGAGGCGCGCGGTTGCGTACGCCCGTCGAATTGTTGGATCGGGCAGTGTCCTTGCTAGGATCAAGCCAAACCCCGACCTGGTCAGGGATCGCCTTGTCTGGCGTCCCAGTTGCACACGCTGAAGTGCCGACCCTGAATATCGCCGGCATGCCCCGCCTCGATTTAGTCGCCTTTGTCCCGCGGGACGTCAGAACCTTTGATGCCCCCGCCATACGCAAACTGAGCGACGGACTGGAGTACGAGCCGAACGTGTTAGCGACAGCCCCGGTCGTGGTCACCTTAGTGCGTGCAGACGAACATGAGACGCGCACCAATGTGATCGAGGGAGTACGTTGCGCCTCAGTCATGGACGTTCTGCTCGCAATGATCGACATGGGCTTGCGCGAGGAAGCATCGGTATATGCATCCAATATGCGCACGCGAACTGCACCCAAACTATGACGCGGGGTTATTCGTCCTGCAGCATGCAACTGCAAGCCGCCACGCACGTGTCCACCTTCGCCAAGCGACCTTACAAGGTTCGCCAGCGAAGCTGACCACGTCCGGTACACCAACTGCCCGACGATTCCAGCGAGTTAACCGGCACAGATCGGACATGAAGCGGACATTGGCAACCAGCTCAGAAGAGGACGAGCTCAACACGTCTTCGTGCGCTAAAAGTTCTAACGTTTCCAGTCGTTACCGGGCGTCGAACCGCAGGTGATCGTGAGGACGGATGAACTCTTAGGGAGATGGAACTAGCATCACCGCGGGGATAAGGTAGTTCGCAGCCTGCCGGGCCCAATACGGACTGGTCGTAGATCTCGACAAGGAACCTTTATGCCCCGCGTTCGCCATGTATCCATCCGGAACTTCCGGTCTATCCACTCGTTGGAATGGGCGCCAGCGCCGGGCATCAACTGCCTGATCGGTCCTGGTGACAGTGGGAAGTCCACACTCTTGGACGCCATCGATCTGTGCTTGGGCGCGCGACGAAGCGTTTCCTTCGGAGACATGGACTTCTACGGCCTTAATGTCGAGGCTCCAATATCCATCATGGTCACGCTGGGAGAACTCCCTGCTTCACTGATGGACATTGATCTTTACGGCGACTTCTTGCGTGGGTTCGACGCGCTCACCGGAGCCGTTGATGACGAGCCGCGAGCTGGGCTGGAGACGGTGTTAACCCTGCTGCTCAAGATCGGGGCAGATTTAGAGCCTTCATGGACGCTTTTCTCAGAGAGGGCCAGCCGCGACGGCCTTGAGCGAGGACTGCCATGGAAAGACCGGACAGCACTGGCACCCGCTCGCATCGGAAGCTTCGCCAGTTCTAATTTGTCCTGGAGCCGCGGCTCTGTGCTCAATCGGCTCACTGACGAACGAGCTGAACTCGGGGCCCAACTTGCACTAGCTGCTCGCCAAGCGCGAGCCAACTTTGGCACCCAAGCGTCGTCCCATTTGGGCCAAACCCTCTCCATCGTGCAAACAACCGCGCAAGCTTTGGGAGTTTCGGTTGGAACGATGCCGCAAGCCCTACTCGATTCGCACTCGGTTTCGATAAGCGAAGGCGCTATCGCGCTGCACAGTGACATTGGCATACCACTGCGCTCCCTGGGCACGGGCTCTGCCCGCCTTCTGGTCACGGGTCTCCAACGGGCCGCGTCCACCTCAGCATCAATCGCCCTGGTGGATGAGGTGGAGTTTGGGCTGGAACCCCATCGGCTAATGCGGTTGTTGGACTCGCTCGGCGCCAAAGACGCAACCTCTCCCCTCCAAGCTTTCTTGACCACCCATTCCCCGGTGGCCTTGCGTGAACTGTCAGGCAACCAACTGTTTGTAGTGCGCCCGGGACCTCCGAGCCACGCAGTGGCTGTCGCCGGAACTTCCGACGAAATCCAAAGCACGCTCCGGACTGACCCGGAAGCATTCCTGGCCAAATCCGTCATCGTGTGCGAAGGGGCAAGCGAAGTGGGCTTCGCCCGCGGCTTGGACCAGTGGTGGGTAAATTGTGGCGCCACCTCCTTTCTGGCGAATGGCGGTGCCTACGTCAACGCAGGCGGTGGTAGCCCTGACAAAGCCTTTGCTCGAGGAGCTGCGCTTCGCAAGCTGGGTTATCGCGTCTTGGTATTCATCGATGCTGACAAGCCCACCAGCGCCGGTGTCGCCGAGGCCTACCTCGCAACGGGCGGGCAGCTCCTGACCTGGCGTAATGGCCTAACACTGGAAGACGAACTCTTTCGCCATCTCAGCATGGACGCGGTCGACGCCCTCATGACCAAGGCCAAGGAACTCGTTGGTGCCGAGTTGATGAACCAGCACATCCAGACGCGATCAGATGGCCGCGCCACCTTGGATAGTGTTGAAACCGAGAGACTAATTCATGGCTATTCAGTCGACGCCCGCGCGCTCCTAGGCCAAGCATCCCGCATCCGTAACAGCGGTTGGTTCAAGTCACTGACCTGCTACCAAGAGATCGCACTAAACATCGTGGGTCCTTCGCTGCCACATGCGGAACCCGGCTTCAAGGGCGTGACAGATCAGCTTTGGGGCTTCACCAGTGCCGCCTGAGATCGATCTGCTGGCTATCCAACGTGGGTCCGTCACCGCGCCGGCCGGCTGCGGAAAGACCCAGCTGATCGCGGATGCACTCAAATCTCACCCAGGGGACAGGCCGTTCTTGGTCCTTACCCATACAAACGCTGGCGTCGCCGCACTGCGAGCGCGCCTGAAACGAGCAGGGGTTCCAAGTAGCGCGTATCGGCTTTCTACGATCGATGGCTTCTCGATAAGGCTCATCGCGAAGTTCCCCGCGCGAAGCGGCCATCCTCCCCAGACGCTAGAGCTCAGGAACCCTAGCAGCGACTACCCTGCGATTCGTGCGGCCGCTCGACACCTCTTGGAAGCTGGCCATGTTAGCCAAGCTATCGCTTCCACGTATGCCCGCTTGCTAGTGGACGAATACCAGGATTGCAGCCTTATCCAACACGCCGTCGTATCCTCGTTGGCTGAGAGCCTGCCCACCTGCGTCCTGGGCGATCCCCTCCAAGCGATCTTCGGGTTTGGAGGGAATCAGCTGGTTCACTGGGAAGGGCATGTTGAAGAACGGTTTCCTGCAGCCGGAGCTCTCGCAACGCCGTGGCGCTGGCGGCTTGCCGGTGCGGAGAACTTAGGACAGTGGCTTTTGTCCCTGAGGCCTTTTCTCTCTGCTGGTCAACCCATCGACCTTCGCAACGCCCCATCAGAGGTTCGTTGGGTCCAATTGACTCATGGCACTGAAGCGCAACAGCGGCTAGTTGCTGCGCGCACAAACGCACCTGGCAGCGAAGGGACGGTGCTTGTCATCGGTGACTCCATGAACGTTCAGGGCCGTCACCAGCTAACCAGCCAAACGCCTGGGGCAATGACAGTCGAGGCAGTGGACCTTCGCGACTTGGTCAACTTTGCGCGGCGCTTCGACTTACGCGCCCCCGATGCGCTGCAAAACCTTGCCGAGATTGCTTCCGCCGTGATGACCGGAGTGGGGGCCAGCAACCTTGTCACACGCGTCGGTTCGCTGCGCTCCGGACGGGCGCGAACAGCGCCCACTCCAGTTGAGCGGGCAGCCTTGACGTTTGAAGCTGAGCGAACCATGCCTCGCGCCCTTGAGCTGGTGAATATGTTGGCGGATCACCCTGAAACGCGCGTGTATCGCCCCGAAATTCTCCGCTGCTGTCGGTCGGCTATGCAGGCAGTAATCAACGGTGGGCAGGACTTTGTCTCCGCCACGCTTCAGGCCCGTGAGCGCAACCGCCACCTCGGCTGTTAGCGCCAGTTGGAAACTGACCCACCTGCCGGTTGAAAACTGACCCACCTGGGCGTACCCCGGCGGCTTCCCGAATTGATGGAAGCGCCGATGTTGGTCCAGGAGGACGCAGTGGAGATCGAGGTGTTGTTGAAACAGGGGATGGGCGTGCGCGAGGTCGCTCGTCGATGTGGGGTGTCTCGCAACACGGTTCGCCGTGTACGCGACGAGGGATCACGGCGGCGCTATCGTCGTGCCGAACGGGCCAGCAAGCTGGATCCGTTCCAGGATTACGTTCGGGATCGCCTGGCGGCCGCGGCGCCGGCCTGGATTCCAGCGACGGTGATCCTGCGGGAGATTCGCGAGCTGGGCTATCGGGGATCGCATTCGATTCTGCGCGCGTTTATGGCGAGCCTGCGCCCGGTAAAACCGCCTGAGCCGGTGGTGCGGTTTGAAACGGCGCCGGGGCAGCAGATGCAGATCGACTGGGCGGAATTTCGCTTTGACGGCCTGCGCTGGTTTGCGTTCGTGGTGGTGCTGGGTTATTCGCGCTGGATCTTCGGTCGCTTTGTCGATGACCAGCGCTTCGAGACCTTGCGCGATCTGCATGTGGCGGCCTTCGAGGCCATGGGCGGGGTGCCGCGCGAGGGCCTGTACGACAACATGGCCACGGTGGTGTTGAAGCGCGATGCCGACGGCAAGGGCCGCCATCGATTCCACGATGGCATGCTCACGCTGTCGCGCGAGTATGGCTTCACCTTGCGGCTTTGCAAGCCGTATCGGGCACGTACCAAGGGCAAGGTGGAGCGCGGCATCCGCTACGTGCGCGAGAGCTTCTTCGAGCCGCTACGGGCCGAGTTCCGGCAACGAGGTGAGGCCCTGACCTTGAATATCGTCAATGCGCGCTTCGCGGATTGGCAGGCCTCCATCGCCAACCAACGCGTGCATGGCACGACCGGCGAGCGCCCTGCGGATCGGCTGCTATTGGAGCGCGCCAAGCTGCTGCCATTGCCAGGCGTTCAACCGGCGCCCAGCGTGCGCGAGATTCAGTCCAAACCGGCACCACCGCCACGACTGAGCACACCGTTGCAGCGACCGCTGTCGAGCTACGATCACTACAGTCGTGGGGTGCAGCCATGAATCTAGCGCAGCAGCGGCTGGCCGCCCTGTGCGGTGATCTCAAGCTGTCCAGTGTGGTTGATGTCGCCACCCACCTGGCGCAAGAAGCCAGCACGGCAAGCTGGAGTTATCTCGACTTCCTGGAGCGCGTGCTGCGTGCTGAGACGGCGCAACGCCAGGAACGCAGTCGAACCATGCTGGTTCGCACAGCCGGCTTCCCGGTGGTCAAGCGGCTGGAGGACTTCGACTTCAGCTTCGCCGGCGCCAACAAGAAGCAGTTCACCGAACTGGCCAATCTGGCCTTTATCGAGCGCGGGGAGAATGTGGTGCTGCTCGGCCCCAGTGGAGTCGGCAAAACGCATCTGGCGCTGGCACTCGGGCTGAAGGCGGCAGAGAACGGCTACAAGGTGCGGTTCTACACCGCCGCCGACTTGATGCGCGAGATCGAGACTGCTCGACGGCAGGAACGCTTGAACAGCCTGTTACGCGGCAATGTCCGAATGCCCAAGCTGTTGATCATAGATGAACTCGGCTACCTGCCGCTTGACAAAGCCGCAGCTCACGACCTGTTTCAGGTTATCGCCAAACGCTACGAGTACGGCAGCCTGATCATCACCAGCAATCTCAATTTTGGCCAGTGGGACCAAACCCTGGCCGGCGACAGCGCTCTGGCGGCAGCCCTGCTCGATCGCCTGCTGCACCACGCTCACGTGATTCCGTTGAGAGGAGAAAGCTACCGACTGAAAGACAAACGCAAGGCCGGATTGATCGAACGAAGGACTGCCGCTAGCTCGGCAGAATGACAGCGCCGGGTGGGTCAGATTTACTTCGGCGGGGTGGGTCAAGATTCAACTGGCGTTGACATCGGCCGCCCAATCCCGCGCCGATCCGTAGGAAGCACGCTGCTCTTGAAGGGACTTGAGGCAGATATTGCGGTAGTTGTTCAGCCAGAAACAATGACCGCCCAGAACCTCTATGTCGCCTTTACAAGAGGAGCTAAAGGGCTGGTTGTATGTTCGCAGACATCCGTCTTGAATGCGGCGCGATAGCACGTCGCCGCTATCCCAGTTGAAAGGCTAGCGCTGCGATCCTAGAGGCTACCAGTCTGGGCGCGCTGTCCGCTTCGGGTCGCATTCCGCCACTCGGAGCTCAACGAGCCGTTCCACTGGAAGGCAGGGGCTGAGGTCGGCCAAGAGCGGGCAGTCGACGGCAATCTGCTGGTCGCCGGGAAAGTGGACCCCCAAGCTATACAGATCAAAGGGTGATCGATTGTTAAGAGTCGCCTGGACATGTGAATTGATTCGTTCTTCAAAAACCGCGATTTGGGAACTGCGGATTAGGCTTCTATGTCAGAGATCATGGCGCCGGCAATGCCAGTTGCTGCCGCGACATGCCGAACACCCGTCGTGCTTGAGTGACAGTGTTCTTGTGCTCATCGGCATTGATGTTCCAGCCTCTATCGATCGCGCTGAACGTGCGCCTGCGCTGCCAGCACAGGTCCCAACAAGCCAACTCGCGCTTCGAGTTTTCTGAGTTGCCCGAGCAGGGCTCTAAGGGCATTCAGAATCATGGTCCGATCTGTTTCCGACGACACTTCTGCCCGCTGAACGTGATCGGTGTAGGCAATCGCATCGGCTACGAGCTCGGACAGCTCTCGGCTCACCCTGGAATAACATAGCCACCGCTCAGAAGAGGGCACCGCGGGATCGATCAGTTGAGCGGCCCAGCGCCCCAGCAAATCTGCGCGACGAGAGAATTGGAAAACATCGTTGATAGGCTCAAGGTCGGTCATGGGCTTCTTGTTCCCCATTCAAGTCAAATCGAAAGCGTGGTTCCGGGTCGGCGACTCGGCGAGCGAGACACGGTCACGACCGGCCTGTTTGGCGTCGTACAAGGCCACGTCGGCGCGCTGCACGAGATCCTCAAAGCACGTGTCGCGCTCGCAGCAACTTGCGATGCCAATGGAGACGGTGACCGTAAAGGACCAGCCGTTGGCGCTGATTGGCGTGCGGCGAACTCGGGCGCGCAACCGTTCTGCCAATACCCGGGACTCGTCCCGCCGTGAAAAGCGCGCTACGACGAGAAACTCCTCTCCGCCAAATCGACCGACGAGGTCACCCGCGCGCACTTGGCTTTGCAGCGCCCTCGCCACGTCGCGAAGCACTTGGTCGCCCACCGCATGGCCAGCTTCGTCGTTGATGCGCTTGAAATGATCGATATCGGCGAGCAGCACCGTGAGAGCCCGATCTTCGGTATTGCGCAGTGCGAATGCACTCTCGCCAGCCGCGTCCAACGACCGACGGCTGAGCAATCCGGTGAGGTGGTCGGTCGCCGCGATGCGCTCAAAACGCCGTCGCACTCGGTCGATTGACAGCGCCAGGAAGGCCGCGGTGCTCGTCACGGGCAGCAGCGGAGCGAGGAGGGCATCGGCGCTGGCAGCGGCTCCTTGTCGAAGCAGACCGGAAGGCACTTCGATGACGAGTCCGTAGTAGAGAGCACGACTCCCCATATACACGCTCGCCACGCAACAAATGCCAAGTAACAAGTGTCGGCTGGCACTTTGCCGAATGCTGCGAATGCGCAGGAGCGACAGCCCGGTCCACCCGAACAGACACGCGGCGATGGCAGATGACACGACGAACCGCGCCGTTGTGGATGGTAGGGCGTACGTAAACAAAGAGATCAGAGGCACATTGAACGCAATAGGAAGCCAAAGCGCGGGTCGGTCAGGGCGCCCATCAAATTGCCGCACTGCCCGCCAGTACCCGGTCAGTCCACCGACAAAGCACGCATTGGCCAAGACAATGGTGAGCAGCTGGGGCCAGGCTGGCTGCCGAGAGAACAAGAAGTAGGCTGTTGCTTGCAGCACCGTGCCGGCTGTCCAACTTCGCACGGAGGCCCGGAGGTCACGTGGCAGGTCGCGCGCCACGAACATCAGCACGCCACCCAATGCCAGCGTGAGGACGGCGCCGAGTTCAAACGCCGTTTGAACGTCCATCACTGCGCCAGCCATGCTGCGCACCCCAGGGCATAGAACACGCCCGGTACGCTAGCCATTGTCTTCGGCCTCATCTGCCGAGCCAGGGATGGCAAGCTTGGCATACGTCTCGGACAGTAAGAGCAGCAACACATCGGACAGCTCTGAGATCGACCGAACGCGAAGGCAGCGACTAGGCAGCAATGTGTCCTGAATGGCGGAGACACCCCGTCCACCGATGATCACGCGGCAGTCGGAAGGGAGTTGCTGATCCAACTGCGTCAGGTGTTTGTTCAAGCGCTGCGCGGAGACCTCCTCCACGAAACTGAGCGCGATAAGTGCCGAGGGCACCAAGTCCGCCGCCTCAACGAGATCCTCGACGCGAAGATCCACACCGAGATTGATGCTCGGAGCCCCGCAGAGCTTTGCGAGCCCGTAGCAAATGAGTGCGCCCACGCCGTGCCTCTCCGGACCCAGCGCGCCGGTCAGCACATGCGCCGCCGCGACCTGCGGCGTTGGTCCCTGGGTCACCATCCTGACCAGTGATTCTGTCAAAAGCCCGGACCACAAGCGTTCCCTAGCGACTGGGCCTGCCGGGCACGTTGCCTGCGTCGTCTTGGCGGCCCAGGGAGCGAGCACATGATCGGCGAATTCGGACAACGATCGTTGGGCCAATGAGGCATGCAATTCGTGTTCAATCTTGGTCACGTCACCGACCCGCACCGCCTCGACTAGACGCTCCACCTCAGGATACTGGGGGCGCCAAGCGTCTCGACGCGCGCGCATCATCACCGCGAGTTCAGGCGTTGATCTCGCAGCCACCTGTCCGATGCGAAACCCGCTACGGCAAGATTCGGCGATCAAGTTGAGTCGGCGCACCTCGCTCATGGAATAGCCACGCAGGCCACTTGTGGCCCGTCGTGGACTCACGACGCCATAGCGGGTCTCCCAAGTGCGCAAGGTGAGCGCGGATACTTTGGTTAGCCGAGCGACATCTGTGATCGCAAACATGGCCCCCTGCCTACCGTTTCGCTATCCGGACAGTAGCGCACACGCATCGGACGGCATCACCTGTTGTATAGGGGCATCCTATGCAAGACGGCTTAATTTTTCAGACTTCGATGTAGAAAGAGGAGGGGCTGTGGTCACCGTGAGTGACGGTGGTCGCGGGGAACTGGCCGCTCGGTCGGCGAATGCGGTGCGGCCGGATCATGAGCGCTTGCAAGGACGGGGCGAACAACCACGCGTGTGCGGGCACCCTGGGGGACGCAGTGCAACCGGGTGCTGACTAGACAGGGTATTTGCAGGACTGCGGCTAGGGAGCATGCGGGGCTTGTCGTCAGCGCCGGGCCGGACAGGTCAGCCGCGCGACGGGCGTCCAGTCGGAACCGCTGGAGGCAAAAGAATCGGTACAAGCGCGTTAACAAGGCAACTCATACCACTCGCTGGGTGTGCGAACACTCAAGGCCGATGCGACGCCGGCCAACTTAGCGTCAAAGGAGCTTACTCCGCATGAGCACTATGACACTCAAAATGCGCTTGAACTTGGCGTTCGGTTCGGTGATCGCATTGCTCGTTACGGTGGCGGTGTTCGCCGTTTATGAGGCACATGAACTTGACGGTCAGACTCGGGAGATCTCGGATGGGTGGCTGCCAAGCGTGAACCTTGCAGGAGAGCTTCGCTATTACGCGGCTCGGGTTCGCACCTCGCATTACAGCCACGTGTTGGCCACGGATACGAATGAAATGCGATCGATCGAATCGCAGGAAGAAGAGCGAGCGGCGGCTTTCGAGCGAGGCCTGTCCCAATACGAGCCGTTGGTCAGTGGCGACAAAGAACGCCAACATCTCTCGGACGTGCAAGCCGCTTGGCGCGACTACCGTGCCTCAGGAAAGGACATATTGGCGCTGTCGAACAGCGGCGACCAAGAAGGCGCCCGGCTCGCGATGAGCGGTGAGTCAAAGACCCACTTTCAGCGGTTGGATACGGCACTGGGCGTGTTAAAGGAATTCAACCAACTCGGCGCCAGTGCCGCCGCCACGGCGGCGGATGATGCCTACACCCTAACCAGAACGCTGATGATCGTCGCGACTGTGCTCGGCGCGATGGGCTGTTTTGGCATCGGCTACTGGCTAAGCCGCATTGTCACTCGACAATTGGGTGGCGACCCCGCCTATGCCGCGCGCACAGTCCAATTGATGGCCAAGGGTGAGTTGAGTCACCCCATCGCGTTGAATCACTCGGGCGCGTCCCTCCTGCGCGACATGCGCGATATGCAAGAGCGCTTGCAGGCATTTTCCTCCGCGCAGATCGACATGGCCAATGAACATGAGCGCGGCGAGATCGATCATCGGATCGATGCGGCCAAATTCCCCGGCCAATTCGGCGTCATGGCCACGGCTGTCAATGATCTCGTCGCGGCGCACCTTGGAGTGCAGATGCGCGTAATCGATCTGGCGGGGCGCTATGCCATCGGTGATCTCTCTCAGGACATGGAAAAGCTCCCCGGCAAGAAGGCGGCGATCACGGAGACCATGGGCACGGTCAAGCGCAACTTGCAGTCGATTAACAACGACCTGCAAACCTTGGTCGCCGCGGCGGCAGCCGGAGATTTCAGTGCCCGCGGCGACGAGAAGCGCTATCAGTTCGCTTTCAAGGAAATGATCGAAGCGTTGAACACGCTAATGAAGACCGCTGATGCCGGGCTGACCGATGTGGGCACGGTGTTGGATGCGCTGGCGCGCGGCGACCTGACGCACCGAGTTGAAAAGGACTACGCCGGCGCGTTCGGACGACTCGCTAACGATGCCAATACAACCGTGACCAAGCTGGCGGAGATCATTGCAGGCATCAAGACCGCGGCGGAAACCATCAATACGGCCGCTGCCGAAATCGCGGCAGGCAACAATGATCTCGCGGCACGAACGGAAACGCAGGCGGCGAGCCTCGAAGAAACCGCCTCTTCAATGGAGGAACTGACCTCGACGGTCCGGCAGAACGCGGAGAACTCACGGCAGGCCCGACAACTGTCGGTTTCGGCAGCGGACGTAGCGCAGCGCGGCGATACGGTGGTGACTGAAGTGGTAGCGACCATGTCCGAGATCAGCGCGTCCAGCAAACGTATCGAAGACATCATCGGCACCATTGATGGCATTGCGTTCCAGACCAATATCCTGGCACTAAACGCCGCCGTGGAAGCCGCACGCGCCGGCGATCAAGGTCGGGGCTTTGCTGTGGTGGCCTCTGAGGTGCGCTCGTTGGCTCAGCGAGCAGCGGAGGCGGCCAAAGAGATCAAGACGCTGATCGCCAGCTCAGTGAAAACGGTGGATAAGGGTTCCTCGCTGGTAGGCGAAGCCGGACAAACTATGCAGGAGATCATGGGCTCGGTGCGCCGCGTCACCGATATCATGAGCGAGATCACGGCCGCGTCGGACGAACAAGCCAGTGGCATTGAGTTGGTCAACACCACGATTGTGCAAATGGACCAGGCCACGCAGCAGAATGCGGCCTTGGTGGAAGAAGCGTCGGCTGCGGCGCGCGCGATGGAAACGCAAGCCGTGCAGCTGAATGCATCGGTCGCAGCCTTTGTGCTGAATGGCGTGGGTGCGCAACGCTCGAACACGCTTTCTGACGGTCATCATGCTCGTCGATCACACGTGAGCCAACCGACGAGCGGGAAGCACCATGCCTCACGAACAGTGAGCCCTCCCAAGCGAGCCCCATCGATGGCCGCGGGAAGCCATGATGCCGATTGGAGTGAGTTTTAAGGGTTTCGCCCGGCCGCTTCGCGTGCTGCCGTTGGTCGTGGTGAGCAACGTGCGGAAACGCGCTGAGGTGAGCGGAGCACGTGAACTCGCGGGTTCATGAAAAGATGGGGTGCCGAAGGCTCACGCCGCGCTTCCTGAGCCTGAGTATTCGTGCGGCAGAGGTTGGGGAATCGCCGCCCTGTGAATAATGTCACTTGCATAGCGTAGACCTATTCAAAGGGGTTGCGTTTTGCAGTGACCCCGGTAGAACCAGAAGGGTTGGGGTCACACCAGATCACCGTCAATCGCCGTGACCCGCGAGCATTCCAATGAGTCGGAGGTCGCTATGCAGTCGGATCGGAAGCACGCGCGCGGATTCATTGACTTTTTCCGCTCTGGGCGCGGACGACTGGAAGCGCGAAACGAGGCCTTGTGCCGGTCGCAGGCCGTGATCGAATTCCAGCCAACCGGCACGATTGAGTGGGCCAACGAGAACTTCCTGGCAGTCATGGGCTATCGATTGCACGAGGTTGTCGGCCAGCATCACCGAATGTTCGTCGCCAAGGAAACGGCGGCCTCGGCCGACTATTCGACATTCTGGCGCGACCTACAAAAAGGCGAATTCAAAGCGGGGCAGTTCTGCCGTCGCAACAAGGCCGGCAAGGACGTCTGGCTGCAGGCCACCTACAACCCGATCATGGACCGGAGCGGCAGGGTGGAATCGGTGGTGAAGTTTGCAATGGATATCACCGTGCTCAAACTGCGCGAGTACGATGTCGAGGGCCAAATTTCCGCCATCAATACCAACATGGCCGTGATCGAATTCGACTTGGATGGGAGAATTCTCCGGGCCAATGCCGGCTTCTTGCAGACGATGGGTTACACCGAGGCTGAGGTGGTTGGGCAACACCATTCCATGTTTATCGAGCCGGCCCAACACGGAAAAGCCGAGTACAAGGCGTTCTGGGCGGACCTGCGTGCCGGCAAAGCCAGTACTGGCTCATTCGGTCGCATCGGCAAAGGTGGCCGTCGCGTATGGATCGAGGCGAGCTACAACCCGATCATTGGGCCCGACGGCAGGCCGTTCAAGGTCGTGAAATACGCGACCGACGTGACGGCGCAGCGCACGCGCGCGGCCGATGCGAACAGCCAATTGCGGGCGATTGGCAAGGTACAGGCCGTCATCGAATTCACCCTGAGTGGAGAGATCGTCACGGCTAACGACAACTTCTTGCGCAGCATGGGCTATCAACTGGAAGAGATCCAAGGCCAGCATCATCGGCGGTTTGTGACGCCCGAATTCGCGAGCAGTGCCGACTATCGCGCCATGTGGGAGCAGCTGGCGAGCGGCCAGCCAATAACAGGCCAGTTCCAGCGCCTCCGGAAGGACGGCACCGATATCTGGCTGAACGCCAGTTACAACCCGATTCTGGATGCCGACGGGAAGCCGGTCAAAGTCATCAAGTACGCCACCGACGTCACGGCGCAGGTCGCGCTGGCCAATGCGCTGAAGCAGATGGTGTTGGGGATCAATCAGACCGCCGAGAAGATAAAGGTGGCCTCCGCTGAGATCGCCTCAGGAAATGCCGACCTGTCGGCACGCACTGAGTCGCAAGCGGCGAGCCTGGAAGAAACCGCATCGTCGATGGAAGAGCTGACCGCCACCGTCAAGCAAAACGCCGACGCGGCGGACGAAGCCAACCGGTTGTCCGCGCAGGCCGCCGCCGAGGTGAAGCAGGGCGCGGGCTCTGTAGAAGGCATTGTGGAGACAATGAAGAAAATTGCATCGTCCAGCAAGAAGGTCGGTGAAATCATTGGCGTGATTGATGGCATAGCTTTCCAAACCAACATTCTGGCCTTGAACGCGGCGGTCGAGGCCGCGAGGGCCGGCGAGCAAGGGCGGGGTTTTGCGGTGGTGGCGTCTGAAGTGCGGAGCCTGGCCCAGCGCTGCGCCGAGGCTGCGCGGGATATCAAGCAGCTGATCGCAGAGTCGTCGCAACAAGTGGCGGACGGCACGCAACGTGTGGAAGTTGCCGGGCGCACCATGGAAGGCATACGAGGTTCCATCGATCGCGTCAGCGAGTTGATGAGAGAGATTGCCGCGGGGTCGGCTGAGCAATCCGTCGGCATCGAACAAGTCAGCAAGACGGTTGTGCAGTTGGACGATGCTACGCAGCAAAACGCGGCCATGGTGGAGGAGGCCAGTGCCGCCGCGCGCGCTTTGGATGAACAAGCCAGTGCCTTGCATGCCAACGTAGAGGCCTTTCTGCGTGACAACAAACTTGACGCCGAGTGACATTGCGCCGAGGGAATTCCCAACTGAACGATCCTCAGCATTCGGTGATAGAGACGCCAGACCAGTTCTTGATCACGCTCGCTGCCGCATGGCATGCGTCGCTGAACGAATCCAGCTACTGGCCGGAGCTTGCAAGTGCTACCTGGGAGGAGTTGAGTGCCGCGGCCCGGGAACTGGGTCCGGTGCTCGCTTCATCGCGCGCGGCCTTGGGCGACGACTCGCAAGTTGCGCTTGCCGCCGTGTGCGCGAGGCTTGGTCGACTCGCCGCTCAGGGGTATCCGTCGGCCGCCACTCACCCCGCGGTGAGCACGCTCTTGGATGAGATAAAGCTCGCGCTCGAGACACTCTCTTAAAGGAATGCGAATGCCAAGGCGTGCCCAGTTGCAGACACGAAGAGCACAACGCCAGCCCGCCGGCCGCAACCACGCAGGAATTGAAAGCAGCCGGGAGAGTGAGGAGACCTTGATGGACGCGCCAATACGAAAGCTCAATCGCCTACGTCCGGCCAGGTCTGGAACAAATCGGCGGTCCGAGACCGAACGAGAGTGCGCTGCGATCCGGCTTGAGCGATGGATTCAAGTCATTCGTAACCACCTCGGTATGGATGTCGCCTTCGTGTCCGAGTTTGGTCAAGGACGCCGGCTGTTTCGATGGGTCGACTCGTGCTTGACGGATTGTCCCGTTGTGCAGGGTCAGTCCGACCCACTAGAAAGCACGTTTTGCCAACGCGTGGTCGATGGTCGCTTCCCCGAACTGATGCCCTGTGTGCCGGATTTGCCTGAAGCGAACGCCCTATCGCGCCGCCTGCAACTGACAGTCGGTGCGCATCTGAGTGTGCCGATCACCCTCAAAAATGGCGACGTATTTGGAACGTTCTGCTGCTACAGCTTGCAGCCAAATCATGGGCTCGGCGAACGCGATCTGGCGCTTATGCGTGCTGTTGCTGAATTGGTTTCTCACAGCATTGACGATGAGCGCGAAGCAAAACGCCATGCCATCGAGGCCCGGGCGCGCATTGAGCACATGCTTCGTTCGGCAGATGGGCTGCGCATTGTCTATCAGCCGATCTACAACCTCATCGAAGAACGGATCGTCGGCTATGAAGCCTTGGCTCGATTTCAGCACGGTCCAGCGCGAGGCCCCGACCACTGGTTTGCCGAAGCGGTCGCCTGCGGCCTGGGACCTGATCTAGAACTCAAAGCAATTGAAATCGCCTTGGGTAGTCTCAAGCGTTTTCCCGACCGCGCACGTGTGTCAATCAACGTCTCCCCCGAAACGATGTTGGACCATCGTCTTCGCTCGCTCTTGAAGCCATTGCCTGTGCAACGCATCGTGCTTGAATTAACCGAGCACGTCGCAACCACCTGTTATGCACAAATCGCGGACGCGCTCACGCCGTTGAGAGCCCAGGGCATGCAGCTGGCGGTAGATGATGCCGGCGCAGGGCACTCGAGCTTCCTGCACATACTGAGTCTGTCGCCCGATGTCATTAAGCTAGACATCGGGCTAACGCGGGACATCGATCGTGATCCGAATCGGCGATTTCTCGCGACGGCGCTGATCGGATTTGCTGCGAGCGCTGGCGTCAAGATTGTGGCGGAGGGCGTTGAGCGCCAAGAGGAGCTCGATACCTTGAAGGCGTTGGGTGTTCAAAAAGCGCAGGGCTATTATCTCGGCAAGCCCATGACGCTGGACGACGCGTTAGCACTGGCATGATGCACGCCTAATACTTGAGAGCTCAAAGAGCTCGACGCCAAGCCAACGTCAGATCTAATCCGGACCAACCAAACACCTTCGCCGTTAGAGTTCGCTGCAGAATCACCGCTGGTCAGATTTCAAAAGCAATCCGAGACAACGCTCGACACGACTTTCCAATGATGCGGCACGACTCGGCCCGTTCATGAGCCCCCGCCGTGCCTTTCGATGGCAGGCGTGCAGACGTACGCGGATAGAGCCAACACCCATGGCGCCACGGCTGGAACGTCTGCTCTCCTACCGTTGGAAATCTTCAAAGCCACCGACTGCTTTGGGTCGCACTCCGCCACTCGGAGATCAACGAGCCGTTCCACTGGCAGGCAGGGACCGAGCTCAGGCAGAAGCGGTCATTCGACCGATCCTCTTAGCGATGAATACAACTACAGGAATTCAGCAGAGATCCTGTCCAGATCCATCGGCGTGATTCCCTGGTGCTCGGCGAACACCGTATCGGCGTCGTCAAGACTATCCACGGACGAGCCGCGAGCGCGCACGTGCAGCTCGAACAGCGTGTGCAGGTCGAGCTTGCGCAGCTGGGTGAGTGCCCGGAGCATCAACGAGACACCGGCAAGGTTGTTGTGGACGTTGTTCTGCCACTGCGGGCTCGTGCTGACGGCGATGTCTGCCCAGATCATCTCGCGTGCCTGCAGGTCGAACACCATCGGCAGGCAGAACTCGGTGGCGGATGACACGTCGAAGCGATCCACCACTGTAGCCGGCTCGTAGGGCTCGCCGGAACCTGGGTGGTGCCGCGCCATCCAGCCGGCGAAACACTCGGGAAGGTTGCAGAATGGCTGGCGCGTGTAGTTGCTGATGCAGGCCACCACGTAACGCACTCCGATGTTCATGCATCGATCGACGTCGATGTCGATAAACTCGCTTGCCCCTTTGGGGGCATCGACAACAGCGTCAAGCAAGCCTGCCGCCCCATTCTGAGCGCCTTAGGTCTAGACTTTGTTGTAAGCAAAACACTTCGTTTGGCAAGCATATGCGCCAGACAGACTAAGGAAGTACTGGGTGTGAATTACTTCACTTGATGTTTGAGCGACGGCCCTGTCCTATAGGGGCGCAAGTCAACGCAAATCGATTAGGGTGGGTTATCTGGGGTGCTGAAGGGTGCGTGGACTCGCAGGCTACTGTCTTAGAAGCAGGGGCCACTTATGAAGCCTCTTCGCAAGCGCCGCGCACCGGATATGGCCGCCCGGTGCAGACTCATCCGTTCACGGTCAGCGGCCGCGATTTCCGGGTTCTACCGGCCGTAACGACTTAGCTACCGAAGACCGTTCCCGTCGTGGTAGGGGACGTTAGGCATGACGAACTGGACGGACAATGGATACACCAGAGCCTGATTCAACCCTGGAAGCCCTCTCGAGTACGGCGCTGAATGCACGGCTGGCTCTCACTGACTGGGAGAACGACACGGAGTTCGTCAAACACGAACAAGTGTTCCGGTTGTTCCGCCGCGCAAACGACAGTGGCGACCGCGCGCGCGCCGGACAACTCTCGGCCGCTTTGTCAAGACGCCTTCTCCGTTTGTCCAAGGGATTTGCTGTCCAAAGCGGCATCTACCCAGGAAACATCGACAACCTGGACCAGGCCGCGGAGGAGATTTCCCAATTCGTCTGGGAATGCCTGGTTGCCCGCCCTAAAGACGCAGCGCATGCTGAAGAGTACTTCGGCCAATTGTTTACCCGCCGTGCCATTGATTTTCAGAGAAGGCTTCTGGCCAAGAAGCGCAAGTGCCAGGACAGCCTAGATGCGCTGGACCAAGTGCCGGAAGACGTTCCCGACTCCTGGTCGGATCCAGCTCCGAACCCAGAAGTGGTCTTGGCAACGAAACAGGAACACGCACTGATTGTTAGGCGCATGCAGGCAATCCTGACCAAGCAGGAGCTTTCGACCTACGTAATGCTGTATGTCGAGGAAATGCCGGTCAAGGACATCGCGGCATCCCTGGGTGTTACGCCGAGGACAGTCAACAACTACAAGAATGCTGCGCTAGACAAGATTTGCAAGGAGTTCACCCCATGACTACGCCCGCCCGCAGGATGTCGCTCGAGGAAGTGCTCGACGAGTTCTTCTACTCAGCCGACAAACCCTCCGCCACTATGGTGCTCAATGCCTGCCAAGCCCATCCCGAGTATCGGGAGGACATCATGGAGTTCGCGTCGCTTTGGTCGGCTTATGCGGCTTCGCCAGAGCCTGCAAGAATTATGGACGAGGTGTCCGAGGTATCTGTCAATCGTCTTCAGAGCTTCGTGCTTAATCTGTTGCACGAAGCCGACCGCAAGGCCGATGCGAAGCCAAGTTGCGATGTTGTTTCTGCAGCCATAGAAGGCTTGGCGGGAGGAAAGCTTCGGCGGGCGGCCAAAGCTGCTGAGCTTGGAGAATCAACCCTGCTTTTGCAGAAGGTTCTAACCAAGCGAATACCAAACGTCCCTCGCTTCGTTCTCGATAGATTGGCCGAACATTTCAATCTCACGATCGAGGCGCTTGGTCAGGCGCTCAGTCCGGGGCTGGCAGGTGCGCGAAGTTACAAATCCTCTGATAAGCCAAATAACCAAGCTGAGGAAACTTGGGAGAGCGCCGTTCGCTCTCTCCCAGTTCCAGAAGAAGAGAAGAAGCGACTACTGAGTCTTCAACACCGAGGCTGATAGCTCTTGACCCCTTTCCATCGAGCTCGAGATGCCGCGAAACAGCTGCGCACCGCGCTGTTTGGCGACTTGTCATCAGCAGCGCTCGTTTCGACTCGCGTCGTCGAAGCCGTCGCGCATGAGGACGCAGAGGATTTCGATATCTCGCCTGCGCACCCGGCTGACAAAGCACTTGGTGGCGCCGACGCGGTACTACTGCGCAAGTTCCGCCAGATTATTGTCCGCAACGACGTGCCGAGCGAGGAGCGTTCGTTCCTGATTGCCCATGAGTTTGGGCATTGGAAGCTTCACCCGGAGGAGCATGACAGTTGCCATAGGGTGATTGATTCGACCTTGAAGCCTGACGACGCCGACACGTTCGGCGCCCAGAAGGTTGAGGCGTACGGTGCCCGCGAACGGGCGGAGTTGCAGGCCAACATCTTCGCTCGGGAGCTCTTGCTTCCGCGCGAACTCGCCCGATCCTTGTTTCTGGCAGGATGGACCGCGACCCGGATCCAACAGACCCTGTGCTTGCCGTTGGAGCTGGTTCGCCAGCAACTCTTGGATGGGCTGCTGCTGCCGGACCATGGTCCGGCGGCCGACAAGACCTTGGGGGCGATTACCCCGACCAAGGAGCAAACTGAGGCGACGACGTCGCAGGCAAAAGCTTCGCTTGTGGTCGCCGGGCCCGGAACCGGCAAGACGGCCACGTTGCTCATGCGCGTGCAGCACCTGCTTTCGCAGGGAGCCAACCCGAGCGAATTGCTCCTGCTGACCTTCTCGAACCGGGCTGCCCGTGAACTGGTAGAGCGCCTTCAGCTGGCAGGGGTGGAGAACGCCCATGAGATCTGGGTAGGTACCTTTCACGCCTTCGGGCTGGAGTTCCTGCGTAAGAACCACGAACGCTTTGGCCTTCGTTCCGTTTTTGGTGTGGCCGACAAAATGGCGCAGATTGCGCTGATCGAACCGCACATCTATGGCCTGAATCTCAGTGCATTCAGTCCGCTGGGAGATCCCCTCGACTGGCTGAACCAGGTCGTGATCGCCATTCAGCGAGCCAAGGACGAACTTGCCGATGCGAATGCCTTCGCGCAGGCCGTTGAACTGTCTGCTTCGCAGGCCGACAGTATTGCCCTGGAAAAGCAGCGCGACATCGTCAAGCTCTATCGTTGCTATGAGGAGCGGTTGCGAGCCGATGGCGGCTTGGTGGATATGGGTGACCTGGTCATGCTGCCCGCACTGGCCCTTAGCCAGGATCACGCAAAGTTCCTCGCTAGCGTGGGTCGCTTCAAGCATGTGCTCGTCGATGAATACCAGGATGTGAACCGCGCTAGCGCCCGGCTCGTCCAGGCGTTGGCCAAGCACGCGGACTCTTTGTGGGTCGTGGGTGACGCACGGCAGGCCATCTACCGGTTCCGTGGCGCGTCGATGCGCAACATCCTGGCGTTCGGCGAAGACTTCCCGGACCACAAGACATTCCCGCTCAACGAGAACCGACGGAGTTACTCGGAGGTCGTGAAGGTGTTCGAGCACACCGGTCGCGATGCCAATCCGCTGCAAATGGTCCTACCGCTGGACGATGTGTCTCCCGTACGCGGCGCCAGTGGTGTCCGGCCGCGGCATATCCAATGTGCGAATAACGACATCGTTCGTGGGGAGTTGGCGAGCAATGTACGGCGCCTTCATGCGCAGGGAGTGCCTTATCGCAACCAAGTGATACTCGCCAGCATGCATGACACTTGTGGAGACGCCGCAGATGCTCTTAATGCAGCGGGCGTGCCGGCGCTCCACTTGGGCGACATCTTCCATCGTCCTGAAATCAAGGACCTGTTGGCATTGCTGCAGCTGTTCGTGGATCGTTCTGGCAGCGGTCTGGTGCGTGCCGCGCGTCTACCCGGATTGCAGCTGCCGCCAAACGACCTAGAGTTCCTGATTGACTGCCTCAAGACCCGACGGCCTGACGCGCTGTCTTGGTTGCAGGCCACCCCCGAGGGGCTGTCTTTGCAGGGACAGGCGGCGGTGCAGCAGTGGGCGACGATCTTCCACGGATTGAGCTCGGGCTGCTCACCCTGGGACGTTGTGTGCATCCTGCTCTTTGACAGGACCGACATTCTTCGACCGCATCTGGCCGGCGACACCATTCTGGACATCACTCGCCGACTGGCGCTGTGGCAGTTCATCTATTACCTGCGCGCTCCGGACGGGGGCCGCACGTATCAAACCGTCGGAAGCTTCATCACCCGCCTGCGACGTCGCTTGCGGGTTGGCGACGACCGCGAGTTTCGCATGCCGCCACCCGAAGCCGACGGCTTGGATGCCGTGGCTGTCATGACCATCCACCAAAGCAAGGGCCTGGAGTTCGAGGCCGTCCACCTGGTGGACGTTGACGCCTGGCATTTTCGGGTTCTTGATGATTCGGACTTGGTACCGCGCTCGCTCCTGCATTCGGTGGTACCCAGGGACAACTTCGAGGCTGAAACCGAGGCGTCCAACAAGCTCTATGTCGCGCTTTCGAGAGCCAAGAAACATCTCATCCTTTACGAGACCCGGGCGCGACACAACGCGGCGTGCGTCGCCGCGGTAACGAAAGCGGCTCATCTCCTGGACCGGGTCATGGGCACCTTCGTTCTGCCAAAGGCGCCGCCTACTCCCGGAGCGATTCAGCCCCAGTCCGTTGATGCCTTCGATTTTGGAGGTTTCCTCACGTATCGGGCCTGCCCGCGTCGCTACTACTACGACGTGGTGCGAGGTCTCAGCCCCACGGCCGGATTGCATCCGGCTACTCTGGTCGGGGGGGCTGTCATGAGAGAACTGTTCGCACTTCATGACGCCGTTCCCGGTGAACCCCCGAGCGAAGTCGAGCGGGTGCTCGCTTCGTTCGGGCCCGAACTTCGGGACTCGTTGCCGTACCTGAAGGCCTACGCCGACCAGTTGCTGGCGTCCGGGCGCAGTTGGTTGGGTACGTCTCGCGCCGCGATGGCGAAACCCTTCCGGGTGACCTGCGCAGGACTTCCCTTGGTCGTGTCACCGCATCGTATTGGCCAGTCAGGATCGGCTATCACAATCGAGTTCGTACGAACGAACCCGCCGGGGAAAGTGTCGGCGCAACGTACTGCCCTGAAATGGGTGTTGAAGTACCTCAGCGAAGCCCATCGCGAGTACTCGTTCACGGGCAGTCTCTACTCGCTTAGCAACGGGGCAACCGAAACCGTTTTTCCGTACAGAAGACTGCCGGACGACTTCGTACTCGTTCCGGTCGCAGACGGGCTGAAGGCAGGCGACTTTCAGGCTCAGCCCGCTCCGTGGGCGTGTCCGAAGTGCAGACATTTCATGTATTGCCCAGCCTGACGCTCTCCAGTAATTCTCGCCGCGCCGTGCCAGGCACACGGACCGGGAACTCATGCTATTCCCCACGACCGTCTGCTGCCACACCAAGCAGCTCGTTCCGATTTTCGCACCGACTGACGACTTACCTGTCATGAGCAGCGCATAGCGCGCAGCTCGCCAAGTAAGGAGCTCAGAAATGACCATTCGCGTCTATGTTCAGTCCGAATACCTCTCCGACGTCCAGTTCGTTGAGGTCGACGACGACGCCACCCTCCACGACCTCAACGGCGCTGCCCTGGAACTTCTCCCGGCCGGCACCGACGTGTCCGAACTCTCGCTCTCCATAGAAGACGACCAATACGATGACGAAGAGGCGGACCGACCCGAGGTCACCCACGTCCGGGACCTGAAGAAGGGCCACGGCATCCGCATCCACCTGCACCGCTGCAAGCACGTGGAGGTGTATGTGCGCTTCGCCAACGAAACCGTCCACCGCAAGTTCCGCCCCGCCACCACGGTGGGCCGGGTCCGTAACTGGGCGGGCCGCAAGCTGGGCATGGAGCCCGGCGACATTGCCGAGCACGTCTTGCAGGTGGCAGGGACCACCGAGCAGCCGGACGTGGATGTCCACATCGGCACTCTGGCCCGGTGCCCGCAATGCTCGTTGACGTTCGACCTGGTGCCGGCGCACCGCATCAACGGCTGAGTGGGGGTCAAATGGCACCGGATGAGCAAGCCTTGCGTGCCGACCTTGCGTCGGCGCGCTTCCTGTCTGGCGAGGACCGAAACCGCTGGCAGTTCGAACAACTGCAATGGCCGTACCTGCGCATTCGTGTCACGGCACGGGACGGGCGCCAGTACACGCTGCGGCTGAACTGCAGCGGGTTTCCCACCTCACCCCCGACGGGCACGTTCTGGGATTCCACGGCCAACGCTCGGCTTGCGTTCGATAGTTGGCCTCGAGGTGGCGAGCGTATCCAGTTGGCATTCAAGCCTGAGTGGAAGAACGGGGACGCGCTGTACATCCCTTGTGATCGCGAGAGCCTAGTCGGGCACGACGGTTGGGTCACGCAGTACCCCCAGCTTGTCTGGAACCCCGCCAAAGGCATCTGCCATTACCTGGAGGTGGTCCATGAACTTCTGCAGAGTCGCGACTATGTCTGCGCCGCTGCTTGAGCTCCGCCAAGGTCTGTGGGAGGAGCTGCTCGCGCATCTGCGTCGCCAAGGTGGAGGCGTTCGCGAGAGCGGCGCATTCCTGCTGGGGAAGAAGACGGAGGCCCTGCGTACCGTGACTGCGTTCCTGCCTTATGAGCAGCTTCAGGTCGATGCCCTGCGCAACGACTACGTGTCACTGAATGCCGCCAGCTTCGCCAAGCTCTGGGAGCTGTGCGGCAGGAAAGGATTGAGCGTGGTCGCCGATGTCCACACGCATCGTTTCGGCGCGGGCCAGAGCCGTTCGGACCGTGAGAATCCGATGATTGCTCTTAGGGGCCACGTTGCCCTCATCGTGCCGAACTTCGCTCAAGGCGGCCGAGGCTTTCAAGGTGTCGGCATGTACGTCTACCAAGGGAGCCACCAGTGGTCGAGCCACTCCGGTTCCGATATTGCGCAGCGCATACGACTTACCCGTGAGGGAGGTGACTCATGACTCAGTGGAATGCCGAATCCATGCATCGCTTGGCCAAGCTTGCTTTGGATGCCGGCGAGGTCGCTACGCCCGAGGAGGCGCTGGAACTCTTCTCGCGCTATCGCCTGCACCTTCATCTGGGAGCCGGTTGGGCCGATACGCTTGCAGGGCAAGCCTGCTTCCTGACGACGTTGAACTCCGCTGTGCGCGCCTTTCTGGGCGGTGTGGTGATCTCGGGCGACCTGGACCAGGTGCTCAGCGTGCCGCTGTACGAAGGGCGTACGGTACGAGCGGTGACCGAAGCCCTGGGCGGAGCAGTGATGGAGCGCCCCGCGTCGGACCTTCCTACCCTCGTGATCGGACGGGTAACAGGTCAGCTGGCGACGGCACCGTTTTGTATCCAGCTGAGCTGGGAAGGTTGGTGCGCCGCCATCTCGCCGGCAGCCGACGATACGGGCCTGCCTTGTGCTGAGGACAACCCGTTGTCCGGCGTGGCCGCCGCGGCCTTGGGAGTGAACGAAGCGTTCCTCAACGTGCGCGGCGATCTACTTGAAGCGGGTCACCGCTGCGTCGGGTTGTCGCTGTGGCATCCCCTAGCTATCGAGGACTGGCAGACTGAGGCACATCGCGGACCGGCTCTGAGCTACCTGCCCAAGTCGCTGTGGCTCGTGGGGCTGGGACACCTGGGCCAGGCCTACGCATGGACCTTGGGGATGCTGCCCTATGCGCCTGGAGAACGACCTCATCTGGTGCTCCAGGACTTCGACCGCTCAGAAAAATCCAACCTCAGCACGTGCCTGTTGCTGAGCGAGCACGACCTGCGCACGCGCAAGGTTCGGGCGGTTGCCCAGCGATTGGAGGCGGTCGGGTTCGCTATCGACATGGTCGAGCGCCGCTTCGGTCCGCACCATCAAGTGCTCACCAATGAGCCGACCACGGCCCTGTTCGGCGTCGATAACACCGCGGCCCGCCGGGATATCGACTCGGCGAAGTTCGCGAAGATCGTCGAGGCAGGCTTGGGCAGTGGTTACCGCGACTTCCGCAACATCCGCACGCACACCTTCCCCGGCGCCAAACGGGCGTCGGACCTGTGGCCTCCCCAGGCTGACGCACAGAAGGCTGTCGAGCTCAACGACACCTACGAGAAGCTCGCGCGTGAGCACGATGACCTGTGCGGAATGACCCAGTTGGCGTCGCGTGCCGTGGCAACACCGTTTGTGGGTGCGCTGGCATCGGCGATGGTCCTTGCCGAGGTCGTGCGACCGCTGCACGGGGGATGCATCCACGCAACGCTGGATCTTCAGATGAAGGACCTGGGTTACCGGACAGGCTCCCAGCCCGTTCGGTATCAGGGACTGCACACGCCCCATGTCCAAACCGGCTTGCAGGATCGTCAAGCGGCCGTCGCCGCCGACGCCGTTCTCGACGAGGAGGTAATGTCATGAGCAGAAGAAGGTACCGCAGTCGCGGAGGTAGTTCATTGGGATCGCTGGTGGACGACTCTGCCTACATCGCTTCGCGTCTTGGTCCAGGTGGCGCAATGGTGACCGGTGCGGTCGGCTTTACGCTTCTCTATGCCGTGCTCCCGATGGCGCTGCTGAAATGGACGGCAGCGCACAACGCAAAGATGGTCGAATCGATGGCGACTGAGCTCTCGGGCTTGTTTGATCAGATGATCTGGATCCGGGTGATTGGGCCCATGCAGTGGGCAGGGGTGGCCGTTCTTCTAGTGTGTACCGCAATCGCCATCTGGAAGCTTCTTAGCGAGCTCGATCTGGCAGGAGAGGACATCTCGCTCATGAGCACGTTGGCGAAATTGCTCGCCCGGTTCTTTCATTGACTCGCGCGGCCGTCGCCGCGAAGTTCAACAAGCATTCGCTGGAGGAAGCATGGTCGTCGCCGAAGGTCAGCTGAAAGGCAGCTTCAAGGGGTTCAAGAATCGCGACACCATTTTCGAGTTCTACGGTGGTCGAAAATGGCGGCAAGCCGAGTACAAGTATCACTACCACTACGCGTACATGCCTCGTGCAAACGTGATCCAGGAAAACGGGTGTTACGTGCTCCGTGTTGACGGAATGAATGACGCTGTAGAGGTTCATCCAGCATAGCGCGGACGTTCCGAGCCATTGTATTCCAGGGGCCATAAAGTATGAAGAATTCAAAGCGAATTAAACGTGCGAAACCTGCTTCGCAAATGCGTTCGACCAACGGGCTAGTCGACCCAGCGATCGCTCAGGGCAGCCGAAAGCTAATGACCATGTACCTCGCGATCGCCATCGCGCTCGTCTCAGCCTGTCAGCTCGCTTTGGATCTCCTAGAGCAGGAACAGCCGCTTGAAGACATCAGGATTTCGCTTGCCAACTACATAGTGACCCGCCAAATTCAACTTGCGCAGCTGTCGGATCGAATAGGCGATCGGGAGTTTCTGCCTGCTATCGCATTGAATCAACAAAGGACTGCCGACCAGTCATGGAAGCAAGCGGTAGTCCACTATTCAGCCCGACTTTCGACATTTCTTCAGGTCGTTGATCCCCCAATCGACAGTGTAGTCGCGACAAGCGTCATGTCCACGCTACAAAAGGCTGCGCGTGCTGCCGATGATAAGCAGTGCGCAGAGGGCATAGCCGATGCGATGAAAGCAATTGCGGCGAGCCAGCAGGGCGTTGCGGAGGTGCGTTCGACAGTAGATCGCCTCATGAAACTACAACAAAGGGCTAGCTCGTTAGACGGCAGTGATCCAGCTGTAATTGTAGATGTTGCTCGCGAAATCTATTCAGAAACAAATGGATTGGGCTTCTTGTTTGGCGGCACCAATGGTCTCACTAGCCCTCGACAAGGCTTAAGAGACCTTGTGTCTAAACGCGAAGATACGATTCAATTTCTAGGGAATTCTGTGGAAGCCTGTCGCGACCACTACGATATCATCGTCGATTACGAAAACACCAAGGTCAAACTCGCCAAGTTCGCGACTGTCTTGCTCATCCTCATTCTTTCCACTGTCATTGCTGCCAGGGACTTTTTCTCATCGCGGGTGGACCGTGGTTAGATCTTTCACTGATGTTTCGTTCAATCGGCCTGTTGTGCACGTTTGATCCGAATACCAAGCCCACTGGCGAGCCAGTTATCAAAGCTGCGGCCGAAGCGCGATGGGCGATTAGGGGTCCTTATCGGGGGTACGCAGCCGGAAGGTTCAGCGCAAATGCCTGTCAAACGAAGTCAATATGCCTACAAGGTGAACTAATTCACTTGATGTTTGGCTTAGCATCTAATTCGATTGATGCATGAAATTTCGCGATGCACAAAGTGCTGGTTATCGGGGGTAGGGGCAGGCCACCTCACAGCGGCTTCGGCGCTGGCTTTGAGTTCGCCGAGGTTTCTAAGCGTCGGTTCGAGGTCGTCGCGGCCACGCGGTCGGTGATGGCACTGAAGGGGCTAATTCCCAGCCCGGCTAAGCCGATCAGCATCGAAGCGAAGAACGCTGGCGCGTCACCGAGCGATCGGCGGCTACGGGAGGCCGGAGCTGATCGGACTCAACACCAACGTCCTGCGGCACTCAATCGTGATGGACGGACCCGAAGTAGTCGTCCAACGTGATCGGTAGTGCGTTACCGGCTGCCACCATCCGCGCAAGAATAGCGAACACCCAAGCCGACCCTTTGCGCCCGACGACTACCCGGCAGACTGCCCGAAAAGGGCCTTTGAACTTCCTATGCCTACCAACCGGCACCTCGACCTTCCACCAGACTTCTTTCTGGCGATGGGCAAACCAAACGAGCTGCCACTAGGCGCCCTTCTATAGACCCATGCAGCACCCCCTTGAAACCTGTCGATTTTGGGTGCAGCGGGGATGGCCCTCGATCTCCCGCCAGTGAGCGAGGCCAACTGGACTTACGGCTGTTCGCTTGATAATACTCACGTACGAAAGTTGATGGCACGCCATGCCGTGTAAGCAGCGCATCCGGCGTCGCATTGAAATCCATAAAGGACCTCCAAAGATGCAATTCCGGGTCATTCCAAAAGGACAGCCGCTACCACAGACAGGCAGTGATGAAGTCTACTTACGCGTCGACCACTGGAACGACTACTCATTCGTTACGATGTTCTTCCTCGCCTACCGAGATATTGCGGGCGAACTGTTTGAACTCGGTCAGGTAAAAATTGGCTTCAAGGGTCAGACAACTGAACAAGACACTTTCAAAATTCTTCCGCCAGTATTCTTCCATCTAGAAGAAGGCTTTTTTTCTGTCGGGCAGGATGTCGATTTCTACAAGAAGGTAACCGCCATACCTGGAGGCAAGGGCAAGGAAATATTGAGGCAGTTGCGGGATTTGGCAGTAATGCCCGAGCTTCTAGCTGAAGTTTCCGACGAAAGCGTGTTGAGAATTTCCCTACTTCGGAGCGTAAGCCTTCCTGCAATTACAGGTCAGTTCTCTAGAATTCTCGATGGGAATGTCGAACTAACCAACTACAAGTTTGCTTTCTCTAGGCCGAGCACAGACGGATACGACAAAGTGGATTTGGATTTCCAAGTCGTAGCGGACTCCGTTCCTAACACTAATATTCACGCGATTATCGGCCGGAATGGCGTTGGAAAAACGATACTGCTCAATTCGATGATCGGGGCACTAACGGGCGGCGCCGGCGCTTCTTATTTCACCGACCTCGAATCAATGTTCAAGTCGAGGATAGGGCTGGGCTACTTTAGCAGCCTAGTTTCTGTATCTTTCAGCGCTTTCGACCCCTTCATTCCGCCCTCCGAGCAATCCGATCCTACGAAAGGCACCTGCTACTACTACATTGGTCTAAAAGATCCAACCGATCCTGACCGCCTCCGTCCATTGTCAGAGCTGAGGCGTGATTGTAGCCGCGCATTGTCCGAGTGTTTCTCTAACCAACAGAAGCTGGTCCGTTGGAGGAGAGCGATTGGAAAACTTGATTCTGATGAAGTGTTTGTCTCGATGGATCTCCCGAAACTTCTCGAGAAATACAATGAGTTGGAAATGCGCTCTTCAGCCGGCGTTGTTTTCGAGGAGTTTCACAGCATCGTAGATCCGTACTTAGAGCGGATGAGCTCAGGACACGCTGTTGTTCTGCTTACGATAACTCGCCTCGTTGCTTCAGTTGAAGAGAAAACGCTGGTTCTGCTTGACGAACCCGAGAGCCATCTACACCCACCCCTACTGTCCGCATTTATCAGAGCACTTGCCGACCTATTACACGACAGGAACGGTGTTGCCATCGTTGCAACTCATTCACCCGTTGTGTTGCAAGAGATCCCGCGGTCATGCGTTTGGAAGATATACCGCGTATCGAAAAGCATAGACGTGCAGCGTCCGAAAATTGAGACGTTTGCGGAAAACGTAGGCCTACTCACGGCGGAAGTATTCGGGCTTGAAGTTTCTCAGTCTGGCTTTCATGCCTTGTTGGCACAATCCGTTGCCAAGGGCCCGACCTACGATGAGGTTGTTGCCTCATACAGGAATCAGATCGGATTCGAAGGCAAAGCGGTTTTGGCTGCGTTACTTTCGAAGGCGGCGCGCAACGGAGATTCGGCTTGATTCGCCTGGCCGAGCCGAAGCACGCGTACGAACACGTTTTGGATCAATGCATCGCGGGAGTGACGGGAAACACCGCCTTGCGTTTGAAACTGACCGCGGCCAAGCCCGACCTTCTAGCTCTCGGTAACGACTACATTAACCGTTGCGAATCCGGGCAATTGCATTCAATTGCCCCGACTGCGCTAGACGTCGACGATCCAGACGTTGTACTGACAATGAAAAAGTCCGAGCTTACTAGGGTCTATGCCACCTACTTTGTAGGCAAGGACAAGCCTGCGCGGAAAATCTATACCGATCTGCTTGTGGCAGCGAGAGAAATTTGCCCGTTCTGCGGAGGAATCGGACGACCACGCAACCTGGACCATTTTCTGCCCAAGTCTCGTTTTCCTCAGTTCTCAGTCTTCCCCAAGAACTTGGTCCCTTCCTGTCGCGACTGCAACATGGAGGGTAAGTCGGAAGAATTCTCAACTACGCAGGAACGCCAACTCATCCATCCGCACGCAGATGACTTGAAGTACTTCAGAGACCAATGGATATTTGCCCGATTCAATGGGAACCCGGAAGACCCACGTGTGAACCTTGAATACTTTGTCCAACCCCCGGATAGCTGGGATGACATTGCCGTGTCGCGCGCGCGCAATCATTTCTCCTCGTTCGACTTGTCAACGAGATATGCGATTAGGGCCGCACAGCAACGAACTACCGTCCTTAGGCAGATGGTAATGCTCCAGCAGGAGGGACTGAGTAGTGATGCAATCCGCAGATGCCTACTTATACCTGGTATCAAGGAGGCCATTTTCCCGAATCATTGGCAACGCGGCCTATATCAAGCGTTGAGCAATAGTCTTCCCTAGGTTTACCTTCATCAATAACGCGTAGCCTATCGACACTGCTTGACGAATCCGCCGAACTGCACGAGGCACTCGGCGGAATGACCCCCGTCGAATATCGCAATCACCACGCCAAGGGTTCTACTTTTGAAGTGTCCGCTTGACGGGGGAGCTTACGGTGGCGCCGGATCGCCTCGTACAACGTCTGCTCACTGACGCCGTGCTTCTTGGCCACATCCGCAATCGGTGCTTTGTCGGCCCGCGGAGGATCTTGACCATCTGGTCTTCGGTGAATCGGGACTTGCGCATAGGGCTCCTCGCTCTGTGGGGAGCCATCCTCTCAACTTTCAGCTGGTCCAAAAATCACCCGACAGGTCAGTTCGATGCGCGGAAACCGCACTCAATGATTCTTTGGGGACCGCCTGGTTCAGGGAAGACAACCATCGCGAGATTGGCAGCGTCCGCCTTCGACTATGACTTTATTCCGCTTTCGGCTGTGTTCTCTGGCGTGAAAGATATTCGGGCAGCGATGGAGGCGGCCGAGAGTAACCGTCAGCTCGGCCGCCGGACCATCCTTTTCATAGACGAAATCCACCGATTCAATAAAAGCCAGCAGGACGGCCTTCTTCCTTTCGTAGAAAGCGGCCTGGTCGTTCTCATTGGCGCAACCACTGAGAATCCATCGTTCGAGCTCAATTCGGCCCTCTTGTCACAGTGCCAGGTATTCGTGCTCAAAGCCCTTTCGGACGTGGCTTTGGCAGACATAGTCACTAGAGCGATAAATGAACGCCTCCAACTGGATCTCGACTCCACAGCGATCGAAACAATCGTCGACTATGCGGACGGGGATGCAAGACGAGCTTTGGGACTTCTTGAGCACGTCGCAACTGCCGCAAAGTCAGCAAAACAAAAACTCTTGAACGGAGCGTTTGTCGCACGGGTGCTGTCTCGCGGGGGGCGCCGATTCGACAAAGGAGGAGAGAACTTTTACGACCAGATCTCCGCGCTTCACAAGTCAGTGAGGGGTTCCAACCCAGACGCCTCGCTCTACTGGTTTGCGCGAATGCTGGACGGTGGCGCCGATCCCCATTACTTGGCCAGACGAATGGTTCGGATGGCTTGGGAGGACGTTGGTCTCGCTGATCCGAGGGCGCTTCAAATTGCCAACGATGCTGCGACGACCTATATCTAGCAGCAGCTCCAAAAAGTAACGCCGGTTACAACGCTTACAACGAGGCAATGGCATTCGTCCGTAATGACAGGAGCCGCGAGGTCCCAATACACCTGCGAAATGTGCCGACGCGCCTCTTAAAAGAGCAAGGCTATGGGGCGGAATATCGCTATTCCCATGACGAACCCGGCGCATTTTCGCCTGGTCAACAGTATTTGCCGGAAGGAATTCCCAACCAGCGATGGTACAGGCCGACCGAGAGAGGTCTCGAGGGCAAGATTGGCGAACGGCTGCGATACTTGGATGAGTTAGATCGACAAGCAGGAAGTGAGGGCTAGCCGGCTTCCAGCCGCTCCGGGAGCCAGGAGGAAATTGACAAGATGCGCCCTGAAATGTCGCAATCCGCTAAACATCGCTTCAACAAGCTGCAACAGGATGCTTTTCTGCCCGGCATCGAGGCGGGCGAGATCGTGTTCGTCGGCGCGACCACCGAGAACCCCAGCTTCGAGTTGAACTCCGCCCTCTTGTCGCGCTGTCGGGTACATGTGCTGGAGTCGCTGACCAGTGATCAGATCGCCTCGGCGTTGCGACGCGCACTTGAGGATGCGCAGCGCGGGCTGGGCAGTTTCAATCTGCGCGCCGCGGATGCGGTGCTTGAAACTTTGGCCGTAGCGGCAGACGGGGACCTGCGCCGTGCTTTGACCTTGCTTGAGATCGCCGTCGATAGCGCCAGTGCCGCTGAGGAGGTGGAACTGACGTTGGAACGACTGGCCCCGGTCTTGGCCGATCGTCGACGTCGCTTCGACAAGGGTGGCGAGCAGTTCTACGATCAGATCTCGGCGCTGCACAAATGCGTGCGCAGCAGCAACCCGGATGCCGCGCTGTACTGGTTCGTACGCATGCTTGACGGTGGCTGCGACCCGCACTACTTAGCGCGACGTTTGGTCAGGATGGCGGTGGAGGATATCGGTCTGGCTGATCCCCGTGCATTGCAGATGGCCAACGATGCCTGGCAGGCTTACGATCGCCTGGGCTCGCCAGAGGGCGAGTTGGCCTTGGCCCAGCTGGTGCTGTATCTCGCCAGCACCGCCAAGTCGAATGCCGCTTACGCCGCCTACAAGTCGGCGCAGGCCTTGGTCGGCGGCAGCGGTACAGAGCCGGTGCCGATGCATCTGCGCAATGCGCCCACCGGGCTGATGAAGTCCTTGGGTTACGGCGAGGGCTATCAGTACGATCATGACCAGGTCGATGGAGTCGCTATCGATCAGACTGGATTTCCGCCGTCATTGGGAGAGCGCGTGCTCTATCAGCCGGTCGACCGTGGACTGGAAAGCAAGTTGAAAGCCAAACTGGATGATCTACGCGCCCGACGCCGCGCGGCGCAATCGGGGAATACCGAATGAGTCTGTGGTGGCAGCAACTGCTGCTGGTGATGGCAGGGGGCGCCCTGGGTGCCGGCGGTCGCTTTCTTCTGGGCGGTTGGATGACCCGTCATGTCGGCGCCGACTTTCCCTGGGGCACCTTCAGCGCCAACATGCTGGGCAGTTTGCTGGCCGGCTTCCTGCTGGTCTGGTTGGAGGCGCGCGGGCCGAGTGGCCTGCTGTGGCGGGCGTTCTTGATGGTCGGCATGCTCGGTGCCTTGACCACCTGGTCGGCATTGATGGTGGAGCTTTACCTTATGCAGCGCGGCAGCGGCCCGCACTGGGGTGGGCTGTATCTGGCCGCCAGTCTAGTCGGCGGACTGGGTCTGCTGTGGATCGGCATGCGACTGGCGGAACTCCTGCGAGGTTCTTGATCCGGCGACTCGAGGCCTGAACATCCCGTCCGCACTGCTCGGTTTGCCCAGCGCGGTAGAGACACCGATAATTCGCCCTCACTTCTGATCGTAAGGTGTTTCATGCTCGACCCGGTCCTGTTCCGCGCCCATTTGGCCGACACCGCCGACAAGCTGCGTGCCCGACGCGGTTTCGCTCTGGACGTGGCTGCGGTGGAGGGGCTGGAGTCCGAACGCAAGGCGATCCAGATTCGCACCCAGGAACTGCAGAATCTGCGCAATACCCGGTCGAAGGCGATCGGGCAGGCCAAGGCCAAGGGCGAAGACGTCACCGGCCTGATGGCCGAGGTGGCTGGTTTTGGCGAGGAACTGAAGGCCTCGGAGACCCGTCTTGCGGCGATCAGAGCAGAGTTGGAGGGCTTGCTGGCCGGCGTGCCCAACCTCCCCGATGTCAGCGTGCCCGATGGTCAGGACGAAACGCAGAATCGGGAAATCCATCGCTGGGGCGAGCCGCGTGGGTTCGATTTTTCGGTGAAAGACCATGTTGAGTTGGGCGAGCTCAAGAAAGAGCTGGATGGAGAAACGGCGGCCAAGCTAAGTGGTGCGCGCTTCACCGTGCTGCGTGGTGGCATCGCTCGCCTGCATCGCGCGCTGGCGCAGTTCATGCTCGATCTGCACACCGGCGAGCATGCCTATGTCGAGACCAATGTGCCGCTGATCGTCAATCCGGAGTCGATGCAGGGCACCGGCCAGCTGCCCAAGTTCGAAGACGACCTGTTCTCCCTGCAGCTAGGTGAAGCCAAGCGTTATCTGATTCCGACCTCGGAAGTGCCGCTGACCAATCTGGTACGCGACGAGATCGTCGACGCAAGCGCTTTGCCGCTGCGCTTCACCGCTCATTCGATGTGCTTTCGCGCCGAAGCCGGCAGTCACGGTCGCGATACCCGCGGCATGATTCGTCAGCACCAGTTCGAGAAGGTTGAGCTGGTGTCGCTGTGTCGACCGAACGAGAGCGACGCTGAGCACGAGCGCATGACTCGCTGTGCCGAGGTGGTGCTGGAAAAGCTCGGTCTGCCCTATCGGCGCATGCTGCTGTGCGCCGGTGATATGGGCTTTTCGGCACAGAAGACCTTCGATCTGGAGGTCTGGCTGCCGAGCCAGAATACCTATCGTGAGATCAGCTCCTGCTCGAACTGCGGTGATTTCCAGGCCCGCCGCATGCAGGCCCGTTGGCGCAACCCGGAATCCGGCAAGCCCGAGCTGCTGCACTCCTTGAATGGCTCCGGCGTGGCCGTCGGTCGTGCCCTGATTGCGGTGATGGAGAATTATCAGAACGCCGATGGGAGCATTAGCGTGCCGGAAGTCCTACGGCCCTATATGGGCGGCTTGACCTCGGTCTAGCACGCATTCGATGGAGGATCTGAACGACTTTGCCCTGTTCGCCCTGGTGGTTGACCAGCAGGGTTTCGCCGCAGCTGAGCGGGCCAGTGGCATTCCGAAGTCCAGGCTAAGTCGGCGCGTGGCGGCGCTGGAAGAGCTGCTCGGGGTGCGGTTGCTGCAGCGCTCAACACGGCGTTTCGCTGTGACTGATGTCGGTCAGACGGTGTATCGGCATGCCCGTGTGATACGCGAAGAGGCCGAGGCTGCGCGGCAGGTTGTCGACCAGCTTAGCGGCGAGCCGCGCGGGATGCTGCGCATCAGTTGTCCGGTCTCCCTGGCCCAGCAGCAGTTGCCGCAGATCCTGCCGGAATTCCTTCGCGCCCATCCCAAGGTCAGGCTGCAGATGCTGGTCAGCAACCGCCGCTTCGACGTGATCGACGAGGGCATTGATCTGGCATTCCGCGTGCGTCATCGGGTCGACGAAGATCCGGGTTTGATCGTCAAGACCTATGGTCACAGTCGAGAGCTGCTGGTGGCCAGTCCGCGCTATTTCGCCGAGAACGGCGAACCCAGTCATCCCGATCAGTTGCCGCATCACCAGGTGCTGAGCCTGATCGACGATCCCGGCAGTCAACGCTGGGAACTGCAGAATGCAGCGGGCGAGAAGGTGAAGGTCGAGTTGCAGCCCCGGGTCACCGCCAAGGACTTCCCCCTGCTGCGCCGTCTGGCCCTGGACGGACTGGGGATTTGCCTGCTGCCCGATACCGTGTGCAGTGACCTGTTGGCGGCCGGCTACCTGCAGCGCGTGTTGCCGGGCTGGGATCTGCCCCAGGGCGTGTGCCATATCGTATTCGCCAGCCGTCGCGGCATGCTGCCGGCCTTGCGTGCCCTGATCGATCATCTTGATCAGCACCTGCCACCGCTGCTCAGCCCTGACGCCGCCCCGGCGCCCTGCGCCGATGCACCGTCACGCTCAGCAGAAAAAGCGGCGAGCCGGCAGAAAAAGCGGTAGACTTCGCCGCCGCGGGGCCGCGTCTGCATGGCGCCCGTCACAGTTCGGAGAGATGGCCGAGTGGTTTAAGGCAGCAGTCTTGAAAACTGCCGTGGGTTTACGCCCACCGTGGGTTCGAATCCCACTCTCTCCGCCACCTCATCGCAGGCGCCGACAGTGGCTTCAAGTTAGCCACCTGCGCGGTGTATGCTGAAGCTGCCCAGAGTCGGACCTTCTGCAATGAGTGCGCAGGCTGCGGACGAACTGTTGTTTCTCGATGACGAAGCTCCGGCAGTCTTTGCCGAGTCTTGGAACGTTCTGATCGTCGATGACGAGCCGGAGATGCACGCCATTACTCGACTGGCACTGCGTGATCTCAGCTTTCGCGGGCGCGGGCTCAACTTTCTGTCGGCGCATAGCGGGCGCGAGGCCGAGGCGGTGCTGCGCAGTCAGGACGATATCGCGCTGATCTTGCTCGATGTGGTGATGGAAACCGATGACGCCGGCCTCAAGGTGGCGCGCTTCGTGCGTGAGACCCTGCATAACGACCGCGTACGGATCGTGCTGCGCACCGGCCAGCCGGGGCAGGCGCCGGAGCGCAATGTCATCGTCGAATACGACATCAACGACTACAAGGAAAAGACCGAGCTCACCTCGCAGAAGCTGGTGACGACGGTGATCTCGTCGTTGCGCACCTACCAGGCCATATCCGAAGTAGCGGCGCTGAATCGTGAGCTGGAAGCCAAGGTGCGGCAACGCACCGAGGAACTGGAGCAAAGCAATCACCGTCTGCGCCGCTCGCTGGATGCCCTGGAGCAGGGCGAGCAAGCCGGGCGGCGCATCCAGTTCAAGCTGCTGCCGGCCAAGCAAAAGCGCTTTGCCAATTACCGCTTCAGCCATGTGCTGATGGCTTCGGAAGTGATGAGCGGCGACTTCGTCGATTATTTCGCCATCGATGAGCATCGCGTGCTGTTCTACATTGCCGATGTCGCCGGGCACGGTGTGGCCTCGGCCTTCGTCACCGTGTACCTGAAGCGCTTCATGGGCTCGGTGCTGGAAGGCGGCGGTGCCGAAGCTGAACTCAGTGATCCGGCCCTGATGTTGTCACGACTTAACATCGAGTTGCTTCGAGATAGGCTGGGCAAGCATATCGCGCTGTTCGTCGGCGTACTCGATACCCAGAGCGATCAATTGGTCTACGCCAATGCCGGCGCTTTTCCCTTTCCCCTGGTCGACACTGGTGGGTCCACAACGTTTCTCGAGCAGAAGAGCATGCCCGTTGGGCTGATGAACTCGACGCGTTACGAGAGCGGTCGAATTGCCTTGTCGCCGGCGTCTCGCCTGCTGTTGGTCTCCGATGGCTTGCTCGAGTTGATGGCTGACGCCAACACCGACAGAAAGCTCGATTCCCTGCGACGCCGCTTCGTTGAATGTGGCGATGATGCCGATTCCCTGCTTAGCGATTGGATGAGTCTTGAGGAATCCGCCTTGCCTGATGACTTGACCGTGCTGATGTTGAGCGGAGTGCGGTCATGAGTGCGCAGGTGCAGGCCGCTCGGCACGCCGACGTAGCCTGCCTGAAGCTGAGCGGCGAGTTGCGCCATACGCTGGCTGAAGATATTCAGGAGTTCAGCGATCGGCTGTTCGAGCAAGACCAGATTCCCCAGCACCTGGTGATCGATCTGTCCGAAGCCGTGTTCATGGATAGCACCGTGATCGGCCTGGTGGTGAGCTTGGCGCGCGAATTGAGCGAGCGCGATCTGCCGCCAGCGACGGTCGCCTGCAGTGAGCCGGAGATCACCCAGATGTTTCATAACCTGCGCCTCGACGATGTGTTCGTGATGGTCGAGGATGGTTCTGCGCCCGCGGTTGCGGCGTTCAGTCCGGTGCTCGACGATGGAGCCAAGGAAGACGCCTTGCAGCATGCGCGGATGGTGTTGCGAGCGCATGAGGCGCTGATTGCAGCCAATGAAGAGAACCGCAAATCGTTCGCCGCTGTGGTCGAGCTGTTCCGCATGGAAGTCGAGCGCCTGGAAGCCGAACAAGGTGAGCGCTGATCTTCCGCCGGCCTTAGCCGGCATGTTTCGTGAGGTCGCGCGGCCCGCTGGGTAGGCCGGCCGAATTACTCCAGGCCGGTGTAGAAAACCGCGCTGCGTTGCAGCGGTTCGATCAGGGTGTCTCGGTCATTCTCTGCGCCCAAGGCGGCGGGCCCCGGAACTGCCCGCACTCGAGTTCTGAGTTCCAGCCAGGGGTGCGAATCCTGCAACTGCCCGCTGAGTTCAAGCACCGCGCTCTGCTCAGGGGCGAGTGGCACATTGACTGCCGGCGCGGCATTGCCGCTACCAGGGCTGCAGCCGGCGCTGTCACAACTCCACAAGGGGTCGGAAAGGCCGCGTACCAGTTCGCTGTCGAGTCGTGCTTCGGTGGCAACCGGACCATGGTTGTGCAGCGTGAGCTCGAACTCGGCCAGGGTCTGACCCAGATCCAGGGCGTCAGGCAGGTAGGCCGCCGCTGGCGTCTTGCGGGTGATGGTGACCGTAAGATCTGCGGCATCGCCCACAAAGATGCGTGCGGTTTGCGCGGTCTGGCGATCTTCACCGCCGTTGCTGGTGCCGCCGTCGTCGCGCGTCTGCAAGCTGAGAACGGCCACGCCTGAGCGTCCCGAGAGATCGACCCACAATGTTCCCGACGCATCCAGGGACACAGAGTTTAGGATGCCCTCGCGATCGACCAACTGCAGTATGGCGAAATCTAGCGTCTGCGCCGCTTCGTTGCTTGGGCCGGGCGAAAGTTGAGTGGCGAAACCCGTGAGCGACTGCAGTCCACTGCTGCCCGCCGCAAATTGCGCGTGGGTCTGGATCTGGCTGCTCGGGGCATCGTTGACCGGCAGCACCTGAACCGAGATCAGATGCTGGACACTGCTACCCATCGGATCACTTGCAGTGACGATGATGGTGGCAGCGCCGAATGCGTCGGCGATCGGCGTCAGCCTGAAACTGCGCGTTGAGGACGAGCCGCTGAGGCTGGCATTCAGAACAGCGTCGTCGAACAGTGTGGCGTTGTCGCTGCCCAGGGTCACGCCGATCTGTTCGGCGACCGATTCGGGGTCAGAGACCTGAAACGCCACCTGCAGGCTGCCGTCTTCCAGCAATTGCACAGAACTATCAGCCACAACTTGCGGAGGCGTATTGACCAGCTGGTCGTACATGTCGCTGCTGGCCTGATTGTTGTCATCGCCGAGGTATTCGGCATGAATCTGCAGATTTCCCGATGGCAATGCACTGCTCGCGCAGATCGCTTGACGGGTATCGCCGCTGCCCGTCAATGCCACCGCTTCGCAACCTGCGATCGCGTTGTCGCCGATCTTGAACATGAGGTTTCCGCTCGGTGCAGCGCCACTGAGCTGGGCAGTGATGGTGACCTGCTGCGCCGGCAGGGCAGGGTTGGGTGAGCCTGAGATCGATACCGAGCTGATCTGTTTGGCGCGCTGAATCGTGGTGATGTAGCTGCGCCGGGTCACACCGTCTTCGGCGGTGACCTGCAGCGCGAACGTGTTGTCGCCGACAGCCAGCGTCAGCGGCGCGGAAGTGGTCAGCTGTAACAAGGGGGCTGCATTCAGCGTCATGCTGGCGTTGGCATCGGCACTGCCCGCGGTGACTGCGGTGGCGTCGGACTCGAACGGCACGCTGGCCGAATAGCTGAGCGTGCTGCTGTCAAAGGTCGGCGCTAGCGCCAGGCCGGAAAATTCGAGGCTGGTGAGTAGGGCGTTGTCGGAGGCCGTCGTCGACCGGAAGCTGGCCGTGATTCCGCCGATGGTGAGCGTGCTGCTGCGCTGCTGTCCGGCGCTGGCCGCTGCCGTGTGGCGCACCTCGACCTCATCGCCCGGGTGCACCACGCCATTGCTGCTGACAAAGACGCCGCCATTGACCCTGTAACTTGCCGTTTCACCTTCCACCTTGATGCCGGTAGGCGTATCGATACCGGTGACCACCACGCTGTTGGAGGTGACCGTGCTGCCGGCAGCCACCGCGGATTGGGGCGTCAAGGTGAAAGCGTCGGGGGTGTAGTTTGCGCCGGCATCGAAGCTGGCAAGGCCAGTGCCCGCGCGCACCAGACGCAGACGCCGACTGGTTGACTTGGCACCGAATTCCCGCAGGCCGCTGGTGAAGTCAACGGTCCAGGCCGAAGCGGGTGTGGTGACCGAGGTGGTCGAGGTCCAGTAGCGGGCCGAGTCGGTGGCTGGAAACAGGCTGCTGTTGATCGCCGGTGCGTGGCAGCCGTATTCAACCAGGCTTTGCAGTTCGTGCGCATTGGGCAGTCGCCAGTCAGTGAAGCCGGCATGTTCGTTGGTGTCAGCAGCGCTCAACGCTGCCGACCAGTCGAGCAGACTGGCGCTGCCACTGTCGCAGTCGCTGCCGGACAGGCCGAGGGTGCAACGCTGCCATTGCAGTCCGGTTTGCAGGTCGGTGACGATCGGCTGGCCGGACACCGGTTCGCTGAGTGCGTAGCGGCTGTCGGGCGCTGCTTCGAGATTGCCGCTGATCAGGCTGCAATTGGCCCAGGACGTGCCGCTCAGAGCCAGCCAAAGCGCGATACGTCCGCAGTGGCCGATCAAGGCGTGCTCCTGACCAGACGCACGTAGGCGCCGCTGCTGCCCTTGCTGTAAAAGCTGGCCACGCCGCCGTCAAACATCAATCCCCATGCCCCGGTCGGTGTGCCGGCGGCATTGCTGGCGCTCCAGTAGATGGCTGGCACGGTGTTTGGAAACAAGGCTGTGTCGATGGCCGGGCGCGGGTTGACGCTAAGGTCGACGATGCTTTGCAGCTCGTCGATGCGAGGCAGTCGCCAATCGGTGGCAGCGCATAGTCGGTCGTTGCCGGTCAGCGCGTTTACCGCATCGATAAAGGCCTGCGTGTTGCATTGTCCGGCCGTCAGTGTGCCAGCGCAGGTGTCGCTGCCCAGGCTGCCCGAGAGTCCGCCATTGCTGTTGGCGTCATCGCTATACCAGGTGTAGCTGTGGTTGCGATCACGCAGCCCGCCATCGCTGGTCTTGACCTCCCAGATCAGCCCGGTCTGATTGTCGCGCACGCAAGACCAGCTGCTGGCGCTCGCCGGTAGCACACTGCCATCGCTACCGAGCTTGCTGAAATCCTTGCCGCGCGAGCCGATATCGCTTGGATACTGCACGCCCAGTGCTGCTGCAGCGGAGGCACCCAGGCTGCAATCCTGGCGATTGAAGCCGGCGGCCTCCGGATCGGGCGTTGCGGGGCTCACCACGCCGGTGCTGCCACTGGCATCAAAGCAGCGGGTCTGGCCGCTATCGGTGGCGACGGCGTCGGCAGGGGCGAAAAGCACGGCCAGCAGAGCCAGCACCGGCACAGCATGTCGTGGCGTCGAGCAAGTCCAGGGCATCGGGTGAGGGGTCACCTTGCAACAACAAACCCCCTAGGATCGCCACCCGGCGTGATGAAAATGCAAAGGTCGGGCGAATTTGTTCACATGTGCGAGGCGATTCGGTTGCGCCGCCGTCGAATCAGTGCGGCCCGAACTGCAGCCTGGCCAGCTCGGCGTACAGCCCGCCCTTGGCCACCAGATCCTCGTGTCGGCCCTGGTCGACGATGCGGCCGCCGTCGAGCACGATGATGCGGTCGGCCTTGCGCACAGTGGCCAGTCGATGCGCGATGACCAGGGAGGTTCGGCCCTCCATCAGTCGATCGAGGGCATGCTGGATGGCGCGTTCACTGGCTGCATCGAGGGCGCTGGTCGCCTCGTCGAGCAGCAGGATAGGCGCATTCTTCAGCACTGCCCGAGCGATGGCGATGCGTTGCTGCTGGCCACCTGACAGGCGGGCGCCGCGTTCGCCCAGCCAGGTGGCATAGCCCTCGGGCAGGGCGCGAATGAACTCGTCCGCCTCGGCCACTCGCGCGGCCTGCTCGACCTCGGCATCACTGGCGTCGAGCCGACCGTAGCGGATATTGTCGGCCGCGCTGGCGGCGAAGACCGCCGGATGCTGTGCCACCACGGCGATACGCGCCCGCAGCTCGCGTGGATCGAGCTGCCGCAGATCCATGCCGTCGAGCGTGATGCGTCCGGCACTGGGGTCGTGAAAACGCTGCAGCAGCTGCAGCACGGTGCTCTTGCCGGCGCCTGACGGGCCCACCAGGGCCACCGTTTCGCCGCTCTGCACATCGAGATCAAGACCGCTGAGTGCTGGCTGCTCGATTCGCGACGGATAGTGAAAGTGCACCGCTTCGAAGCGCAGTCGACCGCTGATGTTGTTCAGCGGCAGCGGATGAGCCGGCGGAGCTACGTCGGGTTGTTCGAGCAATAACTCCTCGATCCGCTGCAGACTGCCACTGGCGCGCTGCACCTCCGCCCATACTTCACTCAAGGCGCCGACCGAGCCGGCGCCGAGCACCGCATACAGCACAAACTGGCCGAGCACGCCGGCTGACAGGTGGCCGGCATTGACGTCCTTGGCGCCGATCCACAGCACCGCGACAATCGCGCCGAACACCAGCACGATCACCGAGGCAGTCAGCAAGGATTGCATGCGAATGCGCTTGCGCGCAGTGCCGACCGAGAGTTCCACCGCGGAGTTGAAGCGTTCGATCTCGAACATCTCGCGGGCAAAGCTCTGCACCGTGGCCATGAAACCCAGGGTTTCCGCGGCGCGCGAATTGGCGTCGCTGACACGGTCCTGGCTTTGCTTGGCAATCGCCTGCACCTTGCGTCCAAACAGCACGATGGGTAGCACGACCACTGGAATACCGAGCGCGGCCAGGCCGGCCAGCCGGGGTGAGGTGCTGACCAGCATGATGGCGCTGCCGAGCAGGGTCACCACACTGCGCAGTGCCACCGACAGGCTGCTGCCCACCACGCTGCGAATCTGCTCGCTGTCAGCGGACAGCCGCGACACCAGTTCGCCCGAGCGGTTGCGATCGTAGAAGGCCTGATCGAGGTACAGCAGGTGCGAGTACAGTCGCTGACGCAGATCGGCCACCACACGCTCACCGAGCAAGGTGACCGCAAAGAAACGTGCGGCGGTGGCAAAGGCCAGCACGCTGGCGACCGCGAACAGGGCGATGAACCAACGGTCGATGGAACTGCCGTCGCCTTCGCTGAAACCGCGGTCGATCATGTAGCGCACCGCCACCGGCAGGCTCAAGGTGGCCGCGGACGACAGCGCCAGAAAGCCAAGCCAGGCCGTGAGCAGGCCGCGCTGAGCCGCCATCAACGGCCATAGCCGACGCAAGGTGCTGAGTGCGCGTTGACCGGCACCGGTGGAATTCTTTTCAGTCATTCTTCAAAGGTCGCCATGGCTTGCAGCTGGGCCCGGCCGCGGGTGGCATCGCTGAGAGCCTGCTGCAGCGAATCAAGTTGCTGTTGTTCCAGAATCACGGTGAGGATGAGGCCATCGCTGCGGTGGGATTCGCCCTCGCGTTGGAGGTCGTGCTGGGCGCAAAAGTGATACAGCGTACCCGATAGTTCGAACGGCGCCGACAGGCTGGCGCGGATCAGTGTGCGTATCTCACGTCGATCAGCCAGCCGCAGGCACTCCGCCGCGGCCCCGCCGTAGGCGCGAATCAGCCCGCCGACACCGAGTTTGGTGCCGCCGTACCAACGTACCACGACCACGGCGAGCGCATCGAGACCGCTGCCGTCGATCGCGGCCAGGATCGGACGCCCAGCGCTGCCGCCGGGCTCGCCATCATCACTTGAACGATAGGTTTCACCGATGCGCAACGCCCAGCAGTTGTGGGTGGCATCCGGCACACGGACAGCCTCAATCCAGCGCAGCGCTTCATCGGCGGATTTGACCGGGTGCGCCAAGGCAAGGAAGCGGCTGCGCTTTACCTCGATCTCGTGTTGTGCGTCGGTCGCCAGCGTGTAGCGGCTCACTCTGCCGGCTCCGCCAGGGCGGCCTCGCGCAGTGGCGAAAGTGCCGGGGTGAGCACAAGATCAGGATGCCCACGCAGCAGTCTGGCCAGCGCTCGCACGGCCGCCTCGCGCTGACCGGCCTCGAGCAGCTGCTCGATCCGCGCCATCTCCTGCTGCGGCTGCACAGCCTCGAGCTCGGCTTGTGCGGTGGGCTCAGCGCTGTCGCGCATGCTCGTGCCCATGCTTACCGCCGCTTCCTCGGGTGATTCTGCAGCGCGGGTCTGTTCAAGCTTCGCTTCACCTGCGGCTTGTCCGAGTCGGCCGGATGCCGCGGGCGCGGACGGCGCAACGGGCATTGGTTCGGCGGGTGGCGCCGTCCGCAGGCGCGAGCCGCTGACCTCGATGCGGTCCAGGACTGCCGAATCGGCAGAGCTGCTGTCGGGTTCAGACGGCTTGGGCGACGGCGCGTCACTGGGGACGGTGATGCTTTCCGGGCTCAGGCTGGACTGTTGCACCGGCAATAGCAGGGCGAAGCACAGCAGCGCTGCGGCAGCAGCGCCAGCACCCCAGCGCAAATGAAATCGCGGGCCGCGGTGAATGGCCGCCTGTGCCTGCAGAAGAACCCTGCGGTCGAGTTCGGCACTCGGCTGCGGCTGCGGCAGTTGGCGCCAGGACTCACGCAGATCCTTGTCATTGTCGATCTCGCTCATGGCTCGTTCTCAAGCGGGTCGGCGGCAGTTTTGACCAGGAGGGCTCGAAGCTTGTCCATGCCGTAGCGCAGCCGCGATTTCACCGTCTCCCGACCACAGTCGGTCACTTCCGCAATCTCCTCCAGACTTAGCTCTTCGTTCCATCTGAGCTGCAGGGCGATACGCTGCTCTGCAGGCAGGCTGTCAATGGCCAACTGCAGTCGTCGCGCTTGCTGAAAGCGCGACTGCACAGTCTCCGGCGTGCTGTCGGTGGTGGTGTGGTCGGGTCGATCCAACAGTCGCTCGATCTCCTGGCCGGTCTGCGCCGGTCGTCGACGCAGCTGGTCGATGATGAGGTGGTGAGCGATCTGGAACATCCAGGTGCTGAAGGCGGCGGTCGGCTGATAGCGTTGCCGCGACCGGATGATCCGCGCCCAGGTATCCTGAAAGCAGTCGTCAACAGCAGCGCGTGGCGAAAGCGCACGCGCAATGAACGCATACAACCGGCCTCGATTGCGCTGGTACAACAGTTCGAACGCACGCCCGTCGCCGTGGCCGTAGGCCTGCATCAATTGTTCGTCGGAGCGAGCATCAAGATCGTCGGCGGACATGGGGCTGAATAAATGATCGGCGCGGGCGAGAATGGGGTGCGCGGCGCACAAGGCTAGCAAAACCGCGCGCCCGCCGTGCTCCTTGTCGAGTCTGATACCTGTCATTTGCATGCTGGCGAATGTCACTGAGCTTGGTCGAGACGCGGCGGTTGTTGCCTGGAACGGCGTTGCAGCACGATCGGGGTTGAATGGGGCATCCGCGCCCCTGATGACATATGCGGGTGAGGCTTCACCGCATTCGGCGCTGCGGTTGGCTATGATGACCCCTTACTCACCGACGGCCGCCGAGCGTGGGAACAGCCAGCCGAACTCGTCTTCGACTCCTGCTCGCTGCGAGCCTTGTGCTTGCTGTTTGCCTGTCGGGCGTCGCCTCCGCGCAGGATTCCTGGACCGAGACCTTGCGTTTTCGTCGCCTGGGCGCCGACGAAGGCCTGTCTCAGAGCACCGTCAACGCGGTGCTGCAGGATCGTGCTGGCTTGATGTGGGTTGGCACGCAGAACGGCTTGAATCGCTTCGATGGAACCGAAGTCACCATCTTTCTGCCAACCCCCAATCAGACAGGCGGGCTGTCGGACAACTTCATTACCAGCCTGGCCCTGGATCAGGACGGTGTGCTCTGGGTCGGCACGCTGGATGGGCTGAATCGCTACGATGCCGCTAGCGAGCGCTTTCAGACCTTCATCTTCGCTCCGGCCGATCCCCATTCCTTGCCTTCCTCGGTGATCTACGACCTTGAGGCGGATCGGCGTGGTTCGGGCATCTGGATCGGCACCGAAGCTGGCCTGGCACGCTGGAGTCCGGCTGCGCAACGGTTTGAGCGCGTTGCCGATCGCTCGACGGGGCTGCCGGACAATCGAGTGAACGAAGTGTTGCATGACTCGCAAGGTCGACTATGGTTGGGCACCGCGCGTGGCCTGGCGGTGGGTGATCCGGATTCAAGGGTCTGGCGCGCCGCCGACGATCCGATTCCGGGCGCCGCCGTGGATGCCTTGGCGGAGGGCGACAAGGGGGCGATCTGGGTTGGCTACGACAGCGCCGGACTGGCGATATCGAGTCCCGCACCAGGCGCATGGCGCTTGCTGCAAGCGGATGATCGACAAGCGGCCGATACAAGCAGCGCTCAAAACGGCGCGCTATTGAGCAGTAACAGTATACGCAGCCTGCTGCCGCAGGCCGACGGCCTGATGTGGGTTGGCAGCGATGCCGGTCTTGATCGATTGTCGACCGACGCCGAGGGCAAGCTGGTTGTTCAGAGGTTTCGACACCGTCGGCTGAATCCGAACTCGATCGGCGGAGGAGCGGTAGGGGCCCTGCATCTCAGCGATGATGGCGTGCTGTGGGCCGGCACCTGGAACGGTGGGCTAAGTTGGTTGAGCCCGGAGCAGAATCTTTTTCAGTCGTTTACCGCCGAGCTTGAGCTGTCTCAGGCCATGCGAAATCCCTCGGCCATCGCGTTGATTGAGCATGACGGTGATCTGTTCATCGGTTCGGGCGAGGGCCTTTACCGTCTGGCTCTGAATGGCGATCAGTTGCAGCGCGTGACCGGCGACTGGGGGAACTACGTGTACTACTGCGCCCAACGTGTCGGCGATGAGCTGTGGTTCGGTGCCACCCGAGGGTTGGTGATTGTCGGCGCAGACGGCACGGCGCGTCCAGTGAACCTGCCGGCCGAGCTGGCCGGTTCGCGCGTGCGGCGGTTGTGGGTGGACAAGGACGCTGTCTGGGTCGCCGCCGATCCGATCGGCGTGGCGAAACTGAGCCCCGACCTGAAACGGGTGCTGGCCTTGGTGCCTGTGAGTCGCTCGGCTACCTTCATTCGGCCATGGGATTCGATGATTCTTGTCGGCAGCTACTCGGGCTTGCATTGGATTGATCGTGTGAGCGGCAGCGAGCTGTACTCGCATTCCATCGGTGACGGCGAGGGCGAACTCAGCACCGCACCGATGGACGTCATTACTGACAGCAAAGGGACTCGCTGGATCGGGCTGAATGGTGCCGGTCTGGCCAAGCTGGACTGGAAGCCCGGTGCACCGCCCTCATCGGCCATTTTCGATCACGAAAACGTTCCCAGACTCGAAGACGGGTTCACCAAATCCATCGTTGAGGACGATCAGGGCTTTCTGTGGATCAGCACGGCCAGCAGCATCAGCATGCTGGACCTGCATTCCGGCCGGGTGCGCAGTTTTTATCGCAACCATGGTGCTTTCAGCCGCGACTACATCAATGCTGCGGCTACCCGATTGAGTGATGGCCGAATCGTGTTTGGCGCCATGGAAGGCTTCACCTTGTTCGATCCGCGGCAGCTGGCCAACATTCAGCCGACTGAGCCACCGCTGGCGCCGTTGATCAAACGGGTGGAGTTCGGTGGCGAGCCGATGTCGGATGTGCCGCGCTACAGCCGACAGATCGAACGTCTGGTGTTGCCGCCCGGTGATCGCTCAAGCCTGGAAGTCGAGTTCAATCTTCCGTACTTTGGGCCGCCTGAGTCAACGCGCTTTCAATACCAGTTGGGTGGCTTGCAGTCAGAGTGGGTGGAAGTTGAACGCAACAGCCGCCGCGCGCGTTTCGATCGATTGCCTGCGGGCGACTATCAGTTCATGGTGCGGGCCAAACTGGCCGACTCGGAATGGGGCGATGTGACGCGTTTTGACCTGCGGGTTGAGGCGCACTGGTGGCAGGCCCTGTGGGTGCGGTTCGCCGCGGCAGCTTTTCTGGTGCTGGGCCTTTACGCTGCCCACTTGCTGCGACTGCGCAGTCTGGCGCGTCAGAGTGAGCGATTGAGTCGTGAGGTCGCGCAGCGCACCGCTCAGTTGCAGGAGCGCTCGCGTGCCTTACAGGAAAGCAAGGTGGCCGCGGAGGGCGCATTGGCGCAGTTGGAGTCGGCACAAACAGAATTGGTGCGGGCCGAGAAGCTGGCCGCGCTCGGTCAACTGGTGGCGGGCGTGGCGCATGAAGTCAACACCCCGCTGGGCGTGGCGGTGACGGCGGGCAGTGTGCTGCAGGGAGCCACGCGAAAGGTGCGCGAGCACTTCGAGAAGAACGAGCTCAAACGCAGCGAGCTGGTCAGCTATTTCAATACCGTGAGTGAGTCTGGCGACATGATCGAGCGCAATCTCGGACGCGCCGCTCATCTGATTGCCAACTTCAAGCAGGTGTCGGTGGATCGCACCTCGGATGGCCGGCGCAAGTTCTTCCTTGATCGCGTGCTGCGCGAGATCCTCGAAAGTCTGGAGTTGATGTGGCGGCGGCGTTCAGTGCGTACCGACGTTGTGGTGTCGGACAAGATTCAGATCGACAGTTTCCCCGGTGCACTGGGGCAGGTGATCACCAACCTGCTGCAGAACGCAGTCATCCATGGGTTTGATGGCATGGACAGCGGACACATTCAGATCCAGGCAAGGGATCTGGGCAATTCAGCCGAGATCCTGGTCAGCGACAATGGCCGCGGCATTCCGGAAGAAAGTCGAAACCGGGTGTTCGATCCCTTCTTCACCACCAAGCGCAACGAAGGTGGCACCGGCCTGGGTCTGCATATCGTGCACAATCTGGTCACTCAGAAGCTGGGCGGCAGCATTCATCTGGAATGCCCCAGCAGCGGGGGCACAACCATGCGTATCGTGATTCCGAAAAGCGCGCCCGGTGGGATGGACTGAGCGGGTGCTGGCTGGGCACGGCATGAGCGTGGAATGGTTGCGTTGAACGTCTCCGGGAATTTGAGCAGCCGTTAAGAAAGGTCTGAACAAATCCATCCTGGGGTCAGCCCCCCCTTTTCCCAACCGCTCTCGCGCCAGGTGAGAGGGGCCAGAACAGGCTGCTGAAACAACTCCATCCTTGGGGTTTTCAGCGCAACCCTTCGACAAGCTCAGGGACCGCCGTTCGACAGGCTCACGGCAAGCTGGTCGCGGCAAAGTCGCGCCACCCCTCTCGTACGCACGCACGGGTCTCGCCCAAGGACAGAGCGAAGCAAAGCGCGGCCTCGCCGGGGTTCTGCCTCGCCCCGCATCGCCGCTTGCGGGCGTGAAGTCAAACAGCCTGTTCAAGCTTCTCGCTGAGCCAACAATCAGGCGTCGCGTATCACCAGCAGGCGGATTTCAGTCATGTCTTCAATCGCATAGCGAACACCTTCGCGACCGAGGCCAGAGTCCTTGACCCCGCCATACGGCATATTGTCGACGCGCCAGCTGGGTACGTCATTGATCACTACACCGCCCACATCCAACACATCCCAGGCGCGCATGGCCTTGCGAATATCGTTGCTGAAGATGCCGGCTTGCAGACCGAATGCGCTGTTATTGGTCTGTTTCAGGGCCGCTTCAAAATCACTGAATCGATACAGTGCGGCCACCGGTCCGAATGCTTCTTCGCAGTTGATTTCGCTGTCCAGGGGTACATTCTCCAGCAGTGTGGCCTCTAGCATGGCGCCCTCGCGCTTGCCGCCACAAAGCAGCTTGGCGCCCTTGTCCCGGGCCTTGCCGATCCACTCCTCCAGCCGTTTCGCCTCGCTCTCGGCGATCATTGGGCCGATAAAGGTCTTGTCATCCTTGGGGTCGCCCATCGGCAGTGCCTTCACCGCGGTGGTGAGCTTGTCTCGCACGGTGTCGTACAGGCTGTCGTGAATGAGGATCCGCTGCACACTGATGCAACTTTGTCCGCTCTGGTAGAAAGCGCCGAACACAACACGTTCCACTACCTTGTCGAGTTGATAGCCCTGGTCGGCATCAATGATGCAGGCGGCATTGCCGCCAAGCTCCAGGACTACCTTCTTGCGTCCAGCCCGGGCTTTCAGATCCCAGCCCACGCCGGGTGAGCCGGTAAAGCTGAGCAGCTTCAGACGATCGTCCTCGGTGAATAGATCGGCGCCGTCGCGCGAGCAGGGCAGGATGGAAAAGGCGCCTTTCGGCAGATCAGTCTCGGCCAATACTTCACCGATGATCAGGGCGCCAATCGGCGTGCGCGAGGCGGGTTTCATCACCCAGGTGCAGCCGGCGGCGATCGCTGGGGCGATCTTGTGCGCGGCCAGATTCAACGGAAAGTTGAACGGGCTGATCAGCGAACATGGCCCGATTGGCACGCGCTTCCACATGCCGCGGTAGCCTTTAGCCCGCTCGGCGATTTCCAGATTCATCACCTCGCCACCGATGCGCACGGCCTCCTCAGCGCCGACGCGAAAGGTGTCAATCAGTCGCGAGACTTCACCCCGGGCATCCTTGATCGGCTTGCCGGCCTCGATACACAAGGCCATGGCGATCTCTTCGAATCGTTCCTGAAAGCGCTTGACGCAGTGATTGAGAACGGCTTGCCGCTTGTAGGGCGGAAACGCCTGCATTTCCTCCTGTGTGGCCACAGCAGCCGCGATGCCGGCATCGATCGCCTTGGCATCGGCCAGGGCTACCCGGGTGGCCACCTCGCCGCTGTACTTGTCGGTGACCTTCAGATCGGCGTTGGCATGAACCGGCTCACTGGCCAGATAGTACGGGTAGGCATCTTTTAACATGTGGATTCTCCGCGTTCTTACTGCGTGAGCCAAAGTCGCAGGGGGAGGCCGCAGTCATGCTGCGCCATCCGAGCTTCCTGGTTGTCGCTGTGGCCGACGTAGAACGAACTGTCGGCGCAGCGCACCCTGTATGCCTGGAATGACATCGACCCTACAGTTTCGCGCTCAATTCCTTGATTTCTCTGTTAAGGATTCGATCGTTGTCGGAGTAATCGATCGGCACTTCGATCAGATCGAAGCCCGGTTCGGCTAGGGTCTTTTCCAGCAGTGGTGCGAACTCGGCGGCGTTCGCCGGGCGGTGTCCGCGCGCACCGTAACTCTCGGCGTACTTGACGAAATCCGGGTTGCCCATGTCCATGCCAAAGTTCTCGAAGTCCATGTTGGCCTGCTTCCACTTGATCATGCCGTAGGCATTGTCGCGCACCACGATCATGGTCATGTTGAGATTCAGGCGCACCGCCGTTTCGATCTCCTGCGAATTCATCATGAACCCACCGTCACCGGCCAGGGCGACGACTTTCCGCTCGGGGAACACCATCTTTGCAGCCATGCCGGCGGGCAAGCCGGCACCCATGGTGGCCAGGGCATTGTCCAGCAGCAGGGTGTTGGGCTGCTTGCAACGGTAGTAGCGAGCAAACCAGATCTTGTACATGCCGTTATCAAGGCTGAGGATGTCGTTGGGGCCCAGCACCTTGCGGATGTCGGCGACCAGGCGTTGCGGGTAGATCGGGTATCGCTCATCCTCGGCGCCCACAGCGAGGTGATCGTTCAGCGCCTTGCGCACGGTGTCGTAGTAGCTGAAGTCCCAGTGCGCCTGCGGTTCGAGGCGCTGCTTGATGCGCCAGACTGAGTTCGCGATGTCGCCGATCACCTCCACCTGCGGGAAGTAGACCGTATCCACCTCGGCGCCGAAGTAGTTGACGTGGATGACCGTGCGCAGCCCCTTGCGCATGAAGAATGGCGGCTTTTCGATGACATCGTGACCGACATTGATGATGCAATCGGCCTTGTCGATGGCGCGGTGTACGAAATCGCCGTCGGAAAGGGCTGCATTGCCCAGCCACAGCGGGTGTGTCTCATCAACAACGCCCTTGCCCATCTGCGTGGTGAAGAATGGAATGCCCATCTTGTCTACGAATTCCCGCAGCATCTTGGCCGTGGTCTTGCGGTTCGCTCCAGCGCCGACCATCAGCAAAGGACGCTTGGCATTGCTGATCGCATCGGTGGCGTAGGCGATCGACTTGTCATCGGCGACTGGGCGGCGATGATGACTCTTGGGAATCAGCATGGCGTCCGATTCTTCATCGGCAATATCTTCCGGCAGCTCCAGATGCACGGCGCCTGGACGCTCTTCTTCTGCCCGACGAAACGCCTCGCGAATGCGCGCGGGGATGTTGTCCGCTGAAACGATCTGCTTTGTGAACTTGGTCAGTGGTTTCATCATGTCGACGATGTCGACAATCTGAAAATGCCCTTGCTTGCTCAGCTTCACCGGCTTCTGGCCGGTCACCATCATCATCGGCATGGCGCCGAGTTGGGCATAGGCAGCGGCGGTGACAAAGTTGGTCGCGCCGGGGCCAAGCGTGGCAAGACAAACACCTGCCTTGCCGGTGAGGCGGCCGTACGTGGCGGCCATGAAGCCGGCGCCTTGCTCGTGGCGGGTGAGAATGAGTTTGATGCTGCTGGTGCGCAGCGATTCCAGTAGATCGAGATTTTCTTCGCCGGGAATGCCGAACATGTACTCGACGCCTTCAGCTTCCAGTGCGCGGATGAACAGGTCAGATGCTTTCATGGAAATTCCTCTTGGCTGTTTCAGACGTCGTGGGGGACTCGCACCCGCCTAGTTCGGCATCTTGTGAGGGGGAGCAGGACTTACTGCGGTGACGCGCAATCCCAGTTCGCCGTCGGCAAGGCGGGCGCGTAGCGGGTCGTTGACCTTGATCGAGGCAACTGAACGCAAGGTTCGTTCTGAATCGGCGAGGATGGCGTAGCCGCGGTCCAATGTGGCCAACGGACTGACGGCATGCAGCGTGCGGCCCAGCGCCTGGGTCGAGCGTTGCGCGCGCTGCAACTGCAAGCGAACCTGCGCTTGCAGCGTGTGCAGGGCAAGGTCGACACGGCGCCGCTGCAGACCGAGTTGTGCGCCGGGTGCCTTGGCCGAAAGTCGGGCCAGCAGTTGGTTCAGATGCTGTTGCTGACGGGAAATCACCTGCTCGCCGAGCTTGGTGATGCGGGCATGCAAGGCGCGGCCGCGGTCGAGCGCCAGTTGTAGACGTGCCTGCGGGTGTTGATTGCGCAGCCGCAGTTGCAAATGATCGAGTCGCTGTTGCGCCGTTTGCAGACGATTGCGCAGCGAGCGCGCAGCACGCGTGCCCAACTCATCGATGCGACGTCCGATGGCCTGACCATCCGGACTGAGTGTTTCGGCTGCAGCGGAAGGCGTGGGGCAGCGCAAGTCGGCGACGAAGTCGGCAATGGTGAAGTCGATTTCATGGCCAACCGCGCTGACTACCGGAGTGACACAGGCGGCGATAGTGCGGGCCAAACGCTCATCATTGAACGCAGCCAGATCTTCCAGTGAACCACCACCTCGGGTCAGCAAGAGCACCGAGTAACGTTGGCTCTCGTCAGCTCGGGTGAGCATGGAGCCGATCTGTGACGGGGCGTCTTTGCCCTGCACCGGTATCGGCAACAGCTCGACCTGAAGCAAGGGCCAGCGCCGACGTAGCACACTCAAGACATCGTGAATGGCGGCGCCGCCGGCTGAACTCAGCACGCCCAAGCGCTTGATCTGGGTCGGAATCGGCTTCTTGCGCTCTGCATCGAACAGGCCCTCGGCCTGCAGCTTTTCCTTCAGGGCCTGGAATGCGCGCAACAGTTCGCCTTCGCCAGCGGGCTGCATGTGTTCCAGTACCAGCTGGTAGTCGCCGCGCGGCTCATACAAGGTGAGGCGGCCTCGCACTTGTACGGATTGGCCATTCTCCGGCTTGAACCGCATCCACTGGCTGCGCTGGCGAAACATGGCACAACGCACCTGGGCGTTGCGATCCTTCAGGGTGAAGTAAAGATGGCCGGAACTTGGACAGGCGAAATTGCTGATCTCGCCGAGGACTTCCACCAGGGGAAAGCTGTCCTCCAACAAGGAACGCGCCAGCGCATTGAGCTGGGTGGGGGTGAGAAGGCGGCTGGCGGGTTCGGACTTAGGGAACATGGGGTCTTGAAATTGGCGATGCCGAACTTTCTGTGCGCACCAGGTACATGCCGATGGCGCACCCGGAGGGTGATGCGCCGCGTGTTTTGCTATCTGCTGGCCACCTGTGATCGGCGTGCTGGCGCTTCGGCTGGTCTCGGCGGGTTCGCGACAGGCTGCGCCTTGGGCGCAGCCGCATCGATTGAACTCGTCCGAGTGCTGAATCCAAGGCGTATTCCATGGTGGCTTCGGAATTCATCGACCTACTCGGGTGCTTCGAGATCGAAGGCGTCGTGGTTCTCCGGTTGCAGATCCCAGATTCGATTGGGTTTGAATGGCATCGGCTTGCTGGTCTTGCCGCGCGGCCCTTCGACCTCGTCGCTGACCTTCCAGACCGATCCATCATCATTCATGTACAGCCGTTTCATTTCTTCGGCATTGAAGGGGCGGGAGCCGACGCGGCCCAGCACGGCGATCTGTCCACCCGATTCATCCACCGCTCGATCGCGTTCCAGACCACGTGACAGCGACAATGCGGCGTGCTTGGTCTGCCAGGTCGCGACCAGTTGTGGCTCGGGTTCGGCGGCGTAACCGTAGAAATTCGGCTGCAGATCGGGCGAGGTCAGCTGCACCACCTTCAATCCACCGGTTCCATCGGCGACGTAGAGGAAGGGCGAGGCATTGGTCGAGGCCACTACGACGTCACGTGCATCGACGATCTGGCCGCCGGCATTGAACATCCGATACAGGGTGGGTTGATCGGCCTTGCTGACATCGATGATGGCTACGCCTTCGTTGCCATTGGCGACGTAGGCATAGGTACGCGCCACATGCAGTTTGTGTGCCTGCTGCAGGGGCACCACGGCGTCCAGCAGTACCGGCTGCGTCGGTTGCGTGATATCGATGACCTGCAGGCCCCTGGCCGAGGTGACGAAGGCGTAGCGGAACTGCACCTGCACTGCCCGTGGATCGTCCACCGCCACGGTGGTGACGTGCTGTGGCTTCATCGGGTCGTTCATGTCCAGCACCACCACGCCGCGCGGGGTCGAAGCGAAGAACCAGCGGCCGGCGATGGTCAGATGACGAACGCCGGTGAGCACGCCGCCTTCGTTCCAGGTGAGAGCGCGCTCAAGGAGATTGTTGCGCGGTTCGAGATCGGCCAGCGTATCAACGTTGACCACGATCAGACCCTCTTCGGCATCGGCGATGAAGGCGTAGTGGTAGATCGGGTGGAACGGCTGCTCGAGATTGATGTCTCGCATCAGCTCACCCTTGTTGCGCTCCGGCGCTACCGGTTGGGTGGTCGGCAGGGCGACGCAGGTAGCGTTCTTGGATTCGATGTGGGTGTCATGGCCCAGCTCCGAGAACGGAGCGGTGATCACGCGCTGCGAGAAGCCCTTGTTGGCGATGCTGGCAATGTCGTAGGCCCGCGTGCCCTTGCTGCCCTCGGAGACAAACAGGTACTCGCCGCGGTGCTGAATGCAGTTGGCCGTGCCTGCGCTATGACTGTAGCCCTCGGGGAGCTTGTTGCCGCGTTCCTGATGCTTGCCGTAGCGCTCAGGGTAGGCGTACTTGTGCAGATACGAGCCGATCACCGCTTGCGGCTCGTCCCACTCGGTCACCACTACACCACTGATTTCACCGTCACCGCCAACCCAGGCGTTGAAGCCAACAAAATCGACGAACTTGGTGCCCTGCAGCAGCAGCTGCGCCATGATCGCGTTGTTGTCGTTGTTGTCCGATACGTGGCAATCGGTGCAGCGCTTGGTTTCCGTGCGACGCTCGGTGTGCGGATAGTGCGGAGCGAAGGCCTGCGATGAGAAGCCGCTGGCGGCGATTGGCGGTTGTTGGATATAGATGCGTTCGCGGTTGGTATTGGTCGAGGACAGCACCAAGGCCGAGGACGAACGGACCGGCGCTATCTTGTAGTTCTTGATCTCGCCGTGAATGCCGAGCTGGAACATGTCGTCGCGTGCCACCTGCGGGTTATAGGTGGCATAGTTTCGCGTCTCCTTGCCCTCGTAGTGCTGGCGTTCGGTCTTCCAATTGGCCTGAATCGGCAAATGACAGCCACCACAGCTGGTTGTCCAGGAGGTGTGGCAGGTGTAGCAGAGCATCGTTTCCTCGCCATGCGCGCGTTCTTCCTTCGGCACATCGGTACCGTAGGTGAACTTCTCGGTATCGCGCGACATGGTGTGTGAGCGATCGGCCAGCACGTTGTACTCATCAGAGGCCTTGCTGGAGACATCCTTGAGCAGGGTCATGGTCCATTCCAGACCTGGCACCACCGCCGAGCGCTGGATCAGCTTGCCGTCGATCCATTCGAAGCGGCGCTTGCCATCCGGATTGCGGATCAAGGAGAGATTGGTGCCCGAGGTCGGTGCCATCGGGCCGGAGGTGCGCAGCTCAGGATAGGCGTCGGCGGTACCGTGGCAGTCCTGACACATGATTTCGACACCGGCCATCACCTCGCCAACGATATGACCGTTGGAATGGGCATCCTGCTGGAAATGGCAGTCGACGCATTGCATGCCAAGATCGACATGCACCGATGACATGTGTACGGCTTTCTCGAATTTCTTCGGGTCGTCGTTGGCCACCTTGTTGCCTTCGGCATCAAGCAGATTGCCCTTGCGATCGCGCTTGAACACGGCGCGGAAGTTCCAGCCATGGCCGTGGTAGTCGGCGAACTGGGTGGCGGTGAGGGAAGGATTGCGCTCGGCCACCGATTGCAGGAACTCAGGTTCGGCCCAGTTGCCGCGAATCGCCGCTTCTTCCGGGTTGCGCTTGTTGATCGCGCGGATCTGCGAATCGGTCGGTTTGCGTTCCTCTTTCGGGAACATGGTCGGGGCATCGGGCTCGTAGTCCCACATGATGTAGCCCAACATGGTGTTAATGAACATGTTCGGCTGATGCATGTGGCAGATCATGCATTGGCTGCTGGGAATCTGCCGGGTGAACTCATGTTTCAGCGGATGGCCCGGCTCGTCCTTCGGAATGGTCGGGTCGAGCTGCTGGCTGAAGCCCTCGTTGCCGAACTTGGCATAGATCGAGCTATGCCGCGGATCGCGGTCGTTGGCGTAGACGACGTGGCAGGCAGTGCAGCCGGAGGAACGGAAGTCGCCTGGATTCTCATTGGTGCCAAGGAACCACAGGTGCGGGTCGTTCAGGCGCGACTTGTGAATGTTCAGCACCGGAATGGCCACACGCTGGCCGGTACCGGGACCTCGGTTACTCTGCTTGAGATCCGGTCGGCCGGGCTCTTCCAGGCGTTGAATCAAGCCGAGTGAATTGGGCAGGCCGGTTTCCGGGAAGGTGGTGTTAATGTTGCGACCGCCGCGCTCGAACACGCGGAACACGTCTGCGGGCGGGATCACTTCCCAGGCGGGCAGGGGATACAGCACCGGCAAGATGCCGCGCTTCTTCATCTCATCGGTGACCTCGACCGGGTTGCTGATCGCGCCCCAGCCACTGTCTTTTGTGTAGTACTCACCCAGGTTGTAGCGCTTGTAGGGCAGGATGCCGTTGTTGTACGAAGCGCCGCCCCAAAGCATCGCCGAGGTGGCCATCAGACTGGTCTTGGTGGCCTGAACAATGGGCAAGTGGCAGGCGCCGCAGGCCTCATCCGCGATGCGCAGGTCACCCGGATTGATGAAGCGGATGAACTCCGGCGACTCATCATTCAGATGGGCGTAGCCATCCTCGGGATTGCGCGAGGCCGGGTAGTACCAGCGGTCAGGAAAGCGCGGCAGCACATGAGCTTGTTCCATCGCGCCGAGATACTCGCTGCTGTAGGGAACCGAGACGTGCGGATACTTGTGATGGGCGTCGTACTCGACTTTCTTCAGCGGATTGATCGAGCCGATGGCATGGCGCTCGAAATGCTTGCCAGGGGCTGGGTTGGTGACCTGTGCATTGCCACCATGACAGTCGGTGCAGCCCAGCACCACGGCCGGGTTGCGATGCATGGTCTTTTCATCGCTCTTGCTGTGGCAGCTGATACAGCCGTCGGACTTGGCATCAGCCTCAGCGGCGGTTTGAAACGACGGCGCGGGCGGATGCGTGGTGTACTCGCGATCGACGCCCTTTTCTTCGGCGCTGTGCGCGGTGCTGGCGAACAGCACGAGCAGGCAAGCGCCAAGCAGTCGGTTAAGTGGGTTTGACCGCGGTGCGGCCTTCGGTTGTCGATGTGGGGTCGAATGCATGATCGTCATCGCCTTAGAAGGTGAGCACCAGGTTGGCGAGCACGGTGTAGTAGGTGTCGTCATCGCCATACAGATCGGCGAGGCCATCACCCGGGTTCAACACCGCGCCTGAGAGTCGAAACACCAGGTTCTGTTGCATGTAGGGGCGCCAGATCCAGGCGACCGAGAGGTCCTGTCCGATTTCGCGATCGATAGGTGCCTGATTGCGCGCCAGCTCCAGTGATGATGTGTCGTCAAACCAGAGTTGATTGAGGTTGACCGAGACGCGGGACTGCGGCGTGAGGTCAAAGTCTGCGCCGGCTCCGATCAAGCGCAAGCCTGGGCCGTCGAAGTTGCTTTGGCCGAGTTCCTTGGATGAGCGAAGTGTGGGGATCATCGAGTTGCGGCCGGTCAGCGCCACACCACCGCCGCCAATCAGTGGCATGTTCTGGCGGATCCAATAGCTGGTATCGGCACCGGCAAAGATCGGGTTCTCGAAAATGGCATCATAACCATTCGATTCATCATCGAACGGGTCGTCATCGCCGGAGGCCCAGGCTACCGAGGCGCGAGTGCGGATCCAGTCGAAGTCCATGCCGGCTTCGGCGGCGAAGAATCCGGCAAAGATATCGTTCTCCTGGCGAATGAACACCGCATCGTTCTTGCCCAATGCCGCATAGGCCGACACGGTGAGATTGAAGCGTCCGAAATGGCCGTCACCGTTGTAGCCAAGATAGGTAACGTCGTACTCGCGCGGGCGCTCGATGCCCAGTGAGGCCGGTCGAGCAATGAAGCCGTTCTCGTCGAAGAAGAACTCGCTTTCGCGGTTGCGGTTGTGAACGATGGTGCCCTGGGAAACGAAACCAAGTCGTGGCCAGTCCTGGAAGTAGGCATTGACAACAAACACGTCGTCGTCGCGCAGACCCTCGAACACGTCATTCAGACCGCTGTTGGTGTCCTTCTCCACTCGGCGGAACCAGGCCAGGTTGTACTGAAACCGATTGTTATGGCGGTTGCCGAACAGGCGCACGCCGAACTGCAGGTCCTGAAACAGAAAACCGCGGAAGTCCGTGGAAAAGGGTTGGATGCCGACACGCAGCGAGTCGAAATCGTAACGATCGGACACATCGCGCAGATGTCGGTCGTAGAACAGCTCCTGCACGGCGACAAAACCGTCGTCACGCGTGTTACCGAGGCGCGGATCGATCTGCAGTGCGCGTATCTCATCGGTGTCGACGCGGTTGTACTGCGCCGCCAGGGTCAGGCGAAACTCATGCGCGGGTGGCTTGAATACGGTGTCACCCTTGAACAGGATGATGCCGGCCAGGAAGGTCTGTACCTGGATGCGTTGATCGATGCCGGAAAAGATATCGATCGCGCCCGGGTTGTCGCTCGACTGCGGGCCGACCGGCGTTGGAATCGAGCGCGGCTCAATGATGGTGTCGGAGATACCAAGCAGGGAGAAGAACCAATCCTTCCCGTCCAAGCCCGGAATCTTCATCGGCTTGTCGCCCTTCCAGATATTCTGGTTGTACGGGTCGTACCAGGGGAACTTGAAGCCCAGCGCCTCCATAATGCGCCAGCGGTCGGGCAGCGGAACGAAGTTGCCGACCTGATCGACCGGTGCCGGATCGATGGCGCCCTCGTTGACGAAGTCACTTTCTTTTAGTTCGGTGACCGGGTGCCCCGGACGACGCCGTGGAATCGCCGACTCCTGCGGATTGTAGACACCAGCCGGCAGCATCTGAGTCCACTGCAGCCAGCTTGGCAGAGAGTCGCCCGGATCGGCGTGGGCCGGTGCCGCAACAAGACCAAAGGTGGCTGCAGCCAAGGCGAAGGTTAAGGGAAGTCTTTTCATCTCACTTTCCTCCGCACACGTTCTGTTGGTCGGAGTTGAGGAACGGCGACTGCGGGCACTGTACGTAGCGCAGCCGCGAGCCTCTCACCTCCAGTTGATCGGCGCGGATTTCGGGCGGCGCATTGCCGATACCGCTGTTGAGGCGCAGGCCTGCATTGTGGGTGCCGAGGAACGAGATCATGTCATCCTGATCGATACCATCGCCGGACACGCCGATGCCGCCCACCAGCTGGCCGTTGCGATAGATCGGCACGCTGCCGGGGAAGATCTGGATGCCATTGGCCAATCGTGGCGTGCCGGTGCACGAACCGGGCGCGGGATCGGCCAGCGGTGCCGGAAAGCCCGGGCGCGGCGCCCCCACCAGCAGTTCCCCTTCGAGCAGAATCGGCAGGCCGAGCTGATTGACGTAGTGGGCAACGTGCAGGGCGAGATTGTTGTAGACCAGGTCCAGCTGGATGCCGTCGTGGAACGGACTCCACTGATCGAACGGGCGGCTGAACGGCCCTGATTGTGGGCTGATGATGCCGTCTGGGAAGTAGGGCCGGCTGAGATTGCCGCCCGCGCGGTCACTGAAGGCGAAAGCACCGTCGCCAAGTGCGGTGGGCGAGTCGAGAAATTCGCGCACTCGGGAGACGTAATCGCCGATCTGCACGGTGTCCACCACACTGAGATTCAGCGCGGTGGCATTCGCGTTGGGGACCAGTGAGGTGGCGAAGTAGTTGACCTCGGGGCGCGACAACAGCTCTTCGGCGGCGAAAGCACCGGAATAGAACGCTGCAGTGCGGGCCTTTTGCAGTGATACATCGGCGCCGAAAATCGGTGCATCGCGGGTGCGTGCGAAGGCCAGGATGGTGCCATTGGTGTCGACCACGCTGATACTGACCCGGGCCTGCGTGCCCAGCGGTTGGCGGATCTGCGCGCGCGCTGCATTGGCGATGGCGAGTGCCTCGTCGACCAATACACGGGCCTCCTCGGCAGTGATCGCGCCGGCGCCGTCGGTGCCATCGATTGGCGGGTAGCGCAAGGCGCCGTCGCGGTCGACCAGGACAAAGGCATCGCGACCGGGGTAATGGTCGGCGTCTGGACGGAAACCCGAGGCCGGTGAGCCAAACACCGTGCCATCGCGCAGAACACCATCCCAGTAGGCCGGCACGGTCTGGAAGCCGGTGGACTCAAGACTGGCGGCGTTGCCAGGTCCGGCAGACAAATCGCTGAATTCAGCGTCATTGAAGCGGAAGGTCTTGCCGTCGACGGTGATGCGATCGCCGCGACGATCGACCGGCGCGGCGAAGCCAAAGGTGCCAGCCGTGGCGATCAACTCGTCGAGATCCTGGTCGCGGTCGGAGATCACCGGATCGAGGCCGTAGTCGTTGTCCGCGGCGACACCGATACCGCCGACCGGCACACCGGACTTGTACAGCGGCAGGCCACCCGGGTCGGCCGACAGGCCGAGCGGTGAGCGGTGCGGCCCAGGTCCAGTGGCGGCGAAGTCGCGAGTGGTGAAGTCAGAGCAACTGAGCTGACTGAACTGGACACCGAACAGCGGCCCCGACGGGGCATTGAACTCACCCGGATTGAAGTGCTCCTGCACGATCTGGTTGGCGGTACGGGTGGAAAAGGCATTGCCCTCGGAGGACAGGTAGGCACCGGTGATGGCCTTGGCGATGGCGGCCAGCTCGCGCGGCACATTGAGGCCCTCGAGGCCGCCGACCACACCACGCTGGGTTCCGACCCGAACCAAGGTCTCGGCGCCGTTCATGCGGTACACAGCCAGCACATTGCCGACCCGGTCGACGACCGCGATGGTGGCCTTGGCGTTTCTGGCGCCGGCTTCGGCCACGGCCTGGGCAATGATGGTGCGAACCTCAGCCGTGCTCAGGAACGATTGCGCGCTGACGCAAGCGCCTTCACAGCCGCGGGGCGGTTCTGGCGGTGGCGGCGCGGTGCCGACCGGATCGGTGCTGTTGCTGCCGCCGCTGCAGGCGCTCAAGGCCAGTGTTAAGGCCAACGAGAGGGCTGTCCAAGCGAGCTTGTGCATAGATTGATCCCTCCTCGAGGATCCGGTCTTGCGCTGCAGACGCGGCAACGCGGGTGGCACAGCGAGTGTCTTAGTGGAGCGTGCTGGATAGGTCGGGTCGGTCATAGATCTACCTGCAGCAAGTGCTGCGATTCGTGGTAGCCGTGGCAGCTGACACAGCTCGACTCCAGCATGTTGTGTCCGCCTGCTTCACCGGCATGACACTGACGGCAGTTGGCGATATCGGGAATCAGCAAGTCACGACTGGAGTCGGATTCCTTGGCGGCATGACAGCTGTCGCACTCCATGGTGGTGTGCTTTCGATGGGTGAAATGCGCCTTGTCGAACCACACGCCAGCGACGCGCACCGGTGCGACCTGCCACTCGCCGGGCTGCCGACCCGGCGACACCGAGTGACACACAGTACAGGCGCGGCCAGTAAACAGGCTCTCGCCGACGCTGCGGGCCTTGTCGCGCGCCCAGGCCAGTGCCAACTGCCGCTGTTGCGGTTCGATCGATTGGCCAGGACGACGACGCACGCGTAGCGATTCCGGGGCGGCTTGGTCGGTGACTTCGCCTTCCAAGGCGCGGCGCGCATAGAACTCGTCGAGCATGTAGACGATCTCGTCGATCTTGGCGTGCGGCACCTCACGCTCGGGTTCAGTGATGTCGAAACTCAGCTTGTGGCAGTCCTGGCACATGGTTTCGAAGTTCACCGGCTTCATCGCCGCGCCACCTGGCTCCGGCTCGTGGCAGCTGGCGCAGACCAGCACCTTGTCGCCGGCGGGCGAGGCAATGCCCTTGGCATCAAGGTGAATATCGTGCGGGAACTTGATACCGGATTTTTCCTGCAGATCGGGGCTCATCGCCACACGTTCCATCGTCAGCTGACCTTCCTTGCTCCAGGTAGGCAAGGACACCTGAAACGGCGGGTGGTCGCTGCCGAAATCGCTGACGTCGGCCAGCTGGCTCTTGCCCGCGGTCGATTGCTGCAGGCCCTGATGACAGTCACTGCACAGAGATTGATCACGCCGGATCAGACCGGCAACCCCGTTGTGATCGCGATGGCAATGGGCGCATCGCGCCTCACCCAGTTCGGGCAGATTGAAGGCCACCGGGTCGGCATGCGCCGGCGTCTGGGCGTGACAGGTCAAGCAATCCTTGTCCTTGACCCAGGCAAAGCCCTCGCTATGACAGGCTTGGCAGTCTTCGCCGAAGAAATGGTGAGCGGAAGCCAGCTCACCGGCTTCCCAGGCGCCACGCGAGGGCAGGGGGGCGCTCTTCAGCACTGCATCGAGCGGCGCGATGTAATGGGAGAGCAGCGGCAGTACCAGGAACAAGGTCAGCGTGGCTACAAACAGAATCCAGGCCGGCATGCGCTTGCCAAGTTTGGTTTCGGACAGCGAGGTGGGCAGGCGCTTGCGTGCGGCGGTGGCCTCCTGCTCGGATTTTTCGATGGTGGAGATCTCGACACCGGCATCGTAATCCTCGGGGGCCGCGATCAACTCGATGCGGTGGCTGCCAATCTCGATCTGGGTGCCGGGGCCGCAGTTGATCTGGTGGACGATACCGCCGTTGACGCGGATGCCGGCCTCGATGACAGATTCGACGCGATACTGGCCGTTGCCCAGGGCAGTGACCCTGGCGTGCTCCAAGGCCACGCGCATATCGGTCAGGAACAGTGACTGATTGGCGGCGCGGCCGATGGTCAGCTGCTCGCCGAAATGGATGTCATCCTCGTAGCTGAGTTGGCCCTTGCCCTTGCGATGAATTCGTCGCACCAGCCAGCGCATGCGTCACCTCACCAGTAAAAGAGCACGGAGACGATGTGCGCGGTAAGCGCGCCCGCCAGGGCTATCGTCAGGGGCACATGGACATAAAGCCAGATCTCCATCAGTGCCTGCAGTTGAATGTCGCGTGCCACGCGGCTGGCCAGATTCTTCTTCCTGTTCAACAGGTCGATCAGCTTGCGCAGCGCTTCGGATTGCTTGTCGCTGGCCGCCTGTCCGGCAAGGAAGTCGACCATGGCGAACATGGTGGGTGAATCCTTGGTGGCCTTGCGGGCCTTCTTCTCGCGCTCATCGACGGCCGATTTCAGGCTGCTGAGTGCAGCATCGGAATCGTCGTGCGCAGTCAACTGCGACCACACGCCGCCACCCAGACGTGTGCGCTCAATCGAACGCAGGACGATGGCATGAATCTTCGGATCGACCGCATCGGCCAGATTGAGTGCGTTCTGATCGATCTCGGCAATCTCGTCGAGCAGCGCCTCGCGGGTGGCGTTGTCGCGATTGCGGGTCATCAGGGTGGGATAGCGCAGGTAGGCGTAAACACCGAAAAAGCCGGAAAAAATCACCGCCAACATCAATACCAGGGCCAAGGTATGCACGTTCCAGCCGACCTGGAAACCAGAATGCAGGAAGGCGATCAGAATCAGGGCGGTACCGAGGTAGACATGCGCCGACAACCAGCCGGCGGCGGTGCCAAAGCCGCTGCCGTAGCGGCGCTTGCGCACGCCGAAATAGGTCAGCCAAACGATGATCAGGGCGCCGATCGTGCCCAGGGTGTAGCCGAGCCAGGTGCCACCATTGGGCGGCGCGCCCTCTGGCTGGTGCCACAGATACGCCGCGAGTGAGGCAAGCGCCAGAAACCCAGCCAACCAGAAATAGCGGTAGCGTCGGTAGTTTAGAAATGACGCATGCATGATGGCTGACTTCCCCCTTGTCCCCGGCGATCGAATGGCGCTGTCGCTTCATTGTTCGAAAGGCGCGTTGCCGTGCTTCTCGAACGATGGGCGAGGCGCCCGGTCCTGCTCTCTACCGCTGAACCCGCCGTTCAACTGGCAGGCCTTCCTGATCGGCTCTCCATAGCCGAAGCGTGCAATCTTAACAGCTTGCTAAGATCTTGATTGGGCGTAGCCGACCAGATCTTCGGGCGAAATGCGAATGGCAGCGCCTGTGGGGCAGGAGCGCACGCAGGCCGGCCCGCCTTTGATGTCCTTGCACATATCGCACTTAACTGCCTTTTTCTCTGATGGTTTGCTGTCCTTGGCGTACGGAGCCTCCCCGGGCCCGCTGCCAGAACCAAACAGCAGCCATGACAGCAATCCTGGCTTCTTGGCCTTGCGCCCTGACATCTGAATCACGCCATACGGGCAATTACGTTCGCAGTTGCCACATCCGATGCAGTTGTCACCAATGAAGACCTCGCCTTCCGGCGTGCGATGGATGGCGTCGGGCGGGCAATCCTTCATGCAATGCGGGTGTTCGCAGTGACGGCATGAGGTGGGCACGTGCACGTTGGCATAGGTTGGCCCGGCTTCGCGATCGAGGCGTGAGGTTCCCTGATGGGTTTCGGCGCAGGCCTTCTCACAGTTGTCACAGCGCACGCACAGTGCCTCATCGATCAGCAGCACATCAGTGGCTTCACCAATGCCTTGGCGCATCAGGAAGGAAATGATGTCGATGCCCTGGCCGGCGGTCTGAACAGCCAGATTGGCGGCCGCCCGCTGGCGATACTCACCCTGCAATTGCAGGCGCAGAGCGGGGTCGCGGGCCAGCAGCTTGCGGAATGATTCGGCACTCAAACGAATCGTTTCGGTGGCAACGGCCGCCTTGACCGTAGCCGATCGCTTGGAGTCGCCGAGCAGGGCCATCTCACCGACATAGTTCCCTGCCGGCACATAGGACAACACGATTTCGCGGCCGCCGATATTGCGCGAGATGGTCAGTGAGCCGACCCGGACCAAGTGCAGGGAATCGCCCTCATCACCCTCGGAGAACAGAATCTCGTCTGGCTGGTACTTGCGAATGTCGGCATCGGCGACGATGTCGGCCAGATCCTTGGCGCTGGATTTCGGAGTAAAGCGCTGTTGAATGGCGCGGGTGATGAACACCAGATCGATCTCGCGCTTCACTGCATCGACCGAGTTGATCAGTCGATTCATCGAGCGCCGCGGCGTTTCCACAAGTACGCAGTTGGGCCCGGCGAAAACGCTGGCTGAGCGACGCCGACCGGAAATCAGGCTCATCTCGCCGAAGAACTCACCCTGGCCAAGGCTGATTCGCTGCCCCGTCTCGCTGTTGACCTCAACCTCGACCGTGCCTTCAACGATACAGAAGAAGGTATTGGTGTAGTCGTTGCGGCGAAACACCGGTTCACCCTTCTTGGGCGCTCGCACTTCCGAATCGAGCATGAATTCGCGCAGCTGCAACGGTGTGATGTGCGAGAGCAGGCGGACATTGTTCTGAATCTTGCTCAATGCCGCTTCCACCGTGGTGAAGCCCGGCATCTTGTTGAACTTGCCGCGCAGCAACGGTTCGTCGGCCGGCTCGACCTTCTCGCCGAGTATGTATTCGACGACCTCATAGCCCTGATTCATCGCCTGCTTGATCAGCGGATAGCCGCCCAGCGCACCGACGATATAGAGCCCCTTAACGTTTGATTCGTATTGCGGCGAAATCGCCGGCACCGAGGCGGGATCCTTGTTCGGGAACTGAATGCCGCAGGATTCCACAAACTTGCGTGGCGCCGTGGCGCCCAGACGGGCAATCACCCGATCGCAGAGAATCTGCGCCCGCCCCTTGGGGGTGGCCAGCACCATTCGGCCCGGCTTGCGGCCGACCGACAGTGCCTCGACCTTTTCCGGGCCGGCACCGTAGTAGCAGGTGATACGCCCATCATCGATGGCCTTCAGAATGCCATCGAGATTGCCCTGCTTGGCACGGGCAAACTCGTCACGCCGGTTGATGATGATGACTTCGTTCTGTTTCGACAGCGCTATCGCGTTTTCGATGGCAGCGTCACCGGCGCCGACCACGATCACCGTCTCACCCATGTACTCGTCGGGGTCGTCCAGCTGGTACTGCACGAAGGGCAGGTCCTCGCCGGGCACACCCAGCTTGCGGATATTGCCCTGCAGGCCGATGCCCATGATGACGTTGTCGGCTTCGAAGCTGCCCGTCGTGGTGGTCAGCACGAAATGGCCTTCGGCCTGCTTCTTTATCGCCGTGACCTCGGCGCCATGCCGAACATTGACCTTCAACGCAGCCACGCCATCATCCCAGGCACCCAGGATTTCCTCCCGGCTGCCGGCCTTGAAGGGCAGGGGCGAGCGCAGTGGCAGAATGCCGGGCTCATCCATCACGTGCTTCCCCTTCTGATAGCGGAAGATCGTGTTGGATAGATGTGGCTCTGCTTCCAGCAGAACATGCGATATGCCGCGTTCAGCGGCGCGAGCGGCTGCAGACATGCCGCCCGGCCCTGATCCGACTACAGCAATGCGGAATCTTTCCGTCATGCGGCGCCCCCCCAGGCGCTAAGTCCTGCCCGATCATACCAGTCTCGTTCCAGGGTTTTCACCCCGAGTCGCTGGCGGCGGTCCGGCATCGCTGTTTCGGCTCAGGCTGGGTAAGCTATGAGCGACTGTAGATGCCGGAACCGCTGATGAGCGATGCCTATCGCCGACTTTGTGAGGGATTGCCGCCGCGTCACGCCCCTGATCAATCGAGCTTTCCCACTGATCCTCGGCGCGTGAAAGCTTGGGTGGAAGCCTTGCCCAGAGCCAATCAGGCGGCGACCTACAAGCAGCTCGATGATGCCCTGGACTCCCTCTGTGAGGTGCACCTCGACGGCGCTGCCCGGCTGGGAGTGTTGGAATCGCTGCGCTTGCCTCTGCTCGAGGCCATCACCGCCCTGGAGCTGCAGTGCCAGGGCGGTGGGATCCCGCTGTCGGCGGCCAAGGCGCGCGCCTTCGAGCAGCTGTACAGCTTCGAGAGTGCCTTGGCTCGGTGTTACCGGCTGGCGGCCATCGAGTACTGCGCGCCGTCCGGTTCGGTGCCCCTGCTGCGTGGTGGCAGTGTGGCGACCTGCCTGGAGCGTGCCGCCTACCACACGGCCCGCTGCCTGATGCTGTCTTACTTCCTTTACCACCAGCCGGTGGCAGGTAGTTGGTCGGCCCTGCATGCTGTGCATGAGTTCGCGGTGAGCTGCAGGCTCGACGAGAAGTCCATTGATGAGGCCGCGGAAGGCCGCGCGACCAACGTCAAGCAGCTGTATCTGCAGTCCTTGTTGGTGGCCTTGTCCAATCCCTATCGATTCAGCCAGCGCGAGCAGGCCGACTTCTGGAAGTTGTCGGCCAATCTGGTGGCCTATGTGGGCCTGACCACCTCGGGCAGCGGCGATGCGCATCCGGTGCCGGTGGGCAGCGACGCGGGGCCTGGCTACACGGCGGGCGAGCGCGCCGACGAGGGGGGTCTGTGGATTGACCTGGGCCCGCTGCGGCAGCAGCTTGACCAGGCGCTGGCTGCCAGCGACCGCGACCTGATCGTGTTGCGCTTCAAAGGTGCCCGACCGCAGGAAGTGCCGGCCGATCTGCTGCGGCGGATCATCGGCGGCTGGGGGCGGGCCTCCTCACGTCGCAACCAGCGGCTGTCGGCCGGACACGAGCTGGAAACCGTGCTGGGTCTTGGCAGCCTGCATTTTCATCTCAGCGGCATGCTCGATTTCGACACTTTTCTCGGCCGCGCCGGCGTTTCTGAAGAGAATGAAGACAAACAGCGCGCCGCATGGGCGCGGGCGCCGGTGGACGCCGGGCGTATACCTGTGCACCGCGCCGAGGTGATCGATCAGAGCCTTGGCGGATACCACCTGCATTGGGGCAGCGAGGAAGGCATCAAGGCGCGGGTCGGTGAGTTGATCGGTCTGGCCATCAGCTCGATGGAAGACGGCCGTCACTGGCTGCTCGGCATGCTGCGCTGGCTGCGCTTCGCGCAAGACGGCTCGGTGGACGCCGGAATCGAGCTGCTGTCGCGCTATCCACGTCCGGTGGCCATTCGCAGCATGGAAGGTGGCGACGCCGGTCGACATGCGCACCGCGCGATCGAGTATCGGCCGCTGAAAGGCGAGAAGGAGGCGCAGCTGTATTTCGCCGCGCCGACCAGCCTGGTCGGCAAGCAGGCGCGCCTACAGGTGCTCAGGGTGGCCGAGCAGTCGGACATCGAACACCCAGTTCCACTGAAGGTTCAGGCCGGCGATACTACGCGGCTGGAAGAGAGCGGTGACTTCGTACTGCTCACCGCTGATCTAGGACGAGCATGATCTCAGAGCAATCCCCCAGCATCGCCGGCCATCAGGCGCGGCGACAGACGCGGCTGGTCAAGATCGGTGGCGTGGAATTGGGTCACGGCCGACCGATCGTGGTGCAGTCGATGACCAATACCGATACCGCCGACATCGCGGCCACGGCCAGACAGGTTGCCGAACTCGCCCGTGCCGGCTCCGAATTGGTGCGCATCACCGTCAACACCAAGGAAGCTGCGGCAGCGGTTCCGCATATTCGCGAACGACTGCAGGCGATGGGTGCCGATGTGCCGCTGATCGGCGACTTTCACTACAACGGCCATCAGCTGCTGACCGAGCACCCAGCCTGTGCCGAAGCACTGGCCAAGTACCGCATCAATCCGGGCAATGTCGGTTTTGGCAAGAAGAAGGACCTGCAGTTCGCAGCGATGATCGAAACCGCGCTGAACTACAGTAAGCCGATCCGAATCGGTGTGAACTGGGGCTCGTTGGATCAGGCCCTGGCGCAAGCCTTGATGGACGAAAATGCCAAGCGGGCCGAGCCCTGGGATGCCGCCGCCGTGATGCGTGAGGCCCTGGTTCGCTCGGCGATCGACTCGGCGCGCCGTGCGATGGAGCTGGGCATGTCGGCAGAGGCCATCGTGCTGTCAGCCAAGGTGAGCGGCGTGCAGGAGTTGATCGCGGTGTATCGAGAAATGGCATTGCGCACCGACCATGCATTGCATCTGGGTCTGACCGAAGCGGGTATCGGCAGCAAGGGCATCGTCGCTTCCGCGGCCGCCCTGTCGGTGCTGCTGCAGGAAGGCATTGGCGACACCATCCGCATCTCACTCACTCCAGAGCCCGGCGCCTCGCGCACCCAGGAAGTAGTGGTGGCGCAGGAGCTTCTGCAAACCATGGGGCTGCGTGCCTTCACCCCGATGGTGACCGCCTGCCCAGGCTGCGGTCGCACCACCAGCAGTTTCTTCCAGGAACTCGCGCAGAAGGTGCAACAGCATGTTCGTAGCAAAATGCCCGAGTGGCGCATTTCCCACCCCGGCGCCGAGAACCTCAGCCTCGCCGTCATGGGCTGCGTGGTGAACGGCCCAGGCGAAAGCAAGCACGCCGACATTGGCATTTCGCTACCCGGCACCGGCGAAGCCCCCGCCGCCCCGGTGTTCATCGATGGACAGAAAGCCATGACCCTGCGCGGGGAGAATATTGCCGACGAGTTCGTCACTGTAATCGACGACTACGTCGAACGCCGATACCGGACAAGGCAGAGCGGGGTAGGGTGACCAGGTATATCAACCCCAGCCCCGCGCCGCGATAACGAACCTGCGGCGGCGTGATTATTCGAGATTAAATGCCACGCTATATGACAGCGACAACAGCAAAAGTCGAACAAGGTGTTGATATGAGTGTCGTTTCCCCTGTGCAACTTGCAAAAGACCGGCCCTATCGCGACCAGAATAGATGTCAAATGGCGTCTAATCTGACGTGTAAAATGCAATCGAACTGTAGTTAGCGTTGCAATGAGAAAGGTCCCTGAACCCCTTCACGGCAAAGTGCTCGGCTTAGCACTCGCCATTGCCAATGCAGTCGAGCGAGCCGATCGCCGCAAGGCTCGAGGTGCTTTTCGGCGGCTCAGAGGCTTGTACCGCTCAAGGCTCAATCAACCTGATCCGTTCCTAACCGAAACACTCGCAGATTATACAAACGGCGCTCGCTCGGCCGCGAAACTATATCGTCTCGCAATAGAGCAGAGCTCAGCATTCCCTGGCGAGCCCATCTTCACAAAGCAAGTTGCTCTGGCATCGAGGCTCCTGGAGTTGGGCTACATCGCTGAGGCTGCTAACATCGCCACTGACGCTAGGCCCGCCGCCGAATCGGCTGGTGACGAAGTCATTCTTGCAGAGCTTCGCGAGGTAGAGGAATCTTTGTCTCAGCGCGTTCGTGTTGCAAGCTAACTACGTATTCGAGCTGACCGTTGGGAGAGGTCATGGTGTTTTCTGTTAGTCTGTCGGCCAACGGCAGCTCAATACGGCGTTAGCTTCCTGGTTATGATTCCTGTTGCGTCCCGCACTCCCCTTGTCGAGCTCCTCGTGGCATCTATCCGAGCGTCCGTTGCTGCGATCCGTGACAAAGCCCCGGGGCAACGGCTGTCGGCGTTCGCAATTTTTACCGATGACGGTCTGGTTTCTTTGGGTTGGGCCGCGAATGTGTCCGGCTACCCTGAGGGCGATGCTAACAACCCGATAGATGCCGTCGATTATCCTTTCGGTGGCTACAAAGAGTTCTCCGCACCACAGGCGCAACTGAACGCTAGCTACAACGAGAGCGCTGCTCGCGGCACATTCGAAGAGCACGTTTTAGGGAGCTTTGAGTGTATCGTCGAGGCTCTCGCCTCAGCTAGGTCGCTCGGCGTGATCGAAAACGACGTGCTCGTCTTTCCATGCAGTACAGACCCTAGCGAGCTCCTTGAGTCTCTCGAACGAGCGGCCGTTGAACGCCTCAACGACTCGGAGCGCGTGAAGCAGTGGAACCTTGCGCATGAGTAAGCTGGCACTTCTAGTACGGAAGCTAACTACGTATTCGAGCTGACCGTTGGGAGAGATGATGGAGTTTTCTGATAGTCTGCCGGCCAACGGCAGCTCAATACAGCGTTAGGCTTACCTTGAATACTCTTGCAGCATTACTAGGCGCGGCGATCTCAGCAACGTCACCAGCTTGTCTTGCCCCCAGATCCTTGGACCCGATGAAATGATAGACAACCATCGAGGAGCAAGACATGGGACGCAAGAGCGAAATGCCTGCAGAGAAGCGCGTAGACCTGGTATTGGCGCTATTGAGG
>NZ_JACYTR010000019.1 GCF_014841215.1 Pseudomarimonas arenosa | reverse complement strand
CGGCTACACCGACTGCAGCAGGCGCTCTGATCCGCCGAGGCAGCCCACCACGTCTGCCGAGCGGGCTCAAAACGTCTTGACTCGCAGCACGTTCAGCGATTCGGCGAAGGGCCGACCGATTGCGGAATCGAAGAACCACCTGACGCCATCGATCGTTGGGTAAGATCGACCGAAATCGCGTTTCGCGGGACGAAGTCCGACAGGCTGCTAGCCAGGCTTGGTCAAGCGGGGGGCGAGGTGACGCTGAGCGGCTGGCATACCGAGTGGGCGAATGTGTTTGAACAGGAACGAGGACGGATGCTCACCGTGCTCGGGAACCTTGCATTGAGCATTGAACATGTCGGCAGCACTGCCATCCCCGGCGTGCCGGCCAAACCGATCCTGGATATTGTGGTTGGCGTGGACAACTTCGAAAGCGCGACCGCCTGCATCGAGCCGCTGCAGCTCATCGGCTATCACTATCGCGGCGAATACGGTGTTGCGCGACGCCACTATTTCGTCAAGGGCGAGCCGCGCACCCATCATCTGCATATGCTGGAACTCGACTCTGAACAGTGGCGGCTGCTGATCAGCTTTCGCGATCTACTGCGTGCAGATCCGGCGCTGGCGGCGAGCTATGCCGAGACCAAGCGGGTCTTGGCGGATCAATTCGCCCATCAGCGGCAGGCGTATCAGCAGGCCAAGGATGAGTGGATTGAGGGGCTGTTACGTGAATTGAAGCTCGAGGACCCTCACCGCACCCCGGCCGCCAGGCGTGCAAGCACCGGGGACAGGGTGAAGTGAGACGTCTCTCTTTCCATGAATCGATGCTTTAACTCATTGATTCGCCGAGCCAGCGCTTTACACCCCTGCCCAGCCCTCCCCGAACATCGGGGAGGGAGTTCCGGGGCATCAACCGGTGCGGCGAAAGTCGGCGCACATCGATCTCTCCCCAAGGGGTGAGGCGGGCTTCGAGCAGCATCGCTGCGAGCCGCCGTTCGGGCGTCAGCCCGTCGTAGCGACGAAGTCGCCAACCGCCATCGCGCAGGCATGCGCGATGGCCGGAGTGCGGGGCGGGGGTGAGGATCGGGCAAAGCCACGCGCGCGGCTACACACCGAAATGCCAGCGCCAAGGTGGACCTTTCTGTTCAGCGCCGCATCGGCACGTCAACCCGGCCGCCAATATCGCTATGGCTGATATCGCCATTGGTATCCGCATCGACGATAAAGTCGCCCCGCACCTTGCTGGCCCGAATGCCGCCACTGCTGTCGCTGCCGACGGTAGCATTGCCGCCGATATCCTTGAACACGATGCCGCCGGAGCTGTCGCGGCCGACTTCGGCGTTCTTGCGGATGCCGCTTAGTTCGATATCGCCCGAGCTGTCGACCCGCACCAGAGCATTACCCTGCACGTCATCGATCTCGATGTCACCGGAGCTGTCATTGGTTACCTCGACATTGCCGGCGACGGTGCGAATCTCGATATCGCCAGAGCTGTCCGCGACTTCCACCGAGCCGCCAATCTCACGAATACGGATATCGCCTGAGCTGTCCTTCACCTTGACCGCGGCCACGGCATGGATGTCGATATCACCTGAGGAATCGCGCAAATCGAGTATCAGGTGAGCGGGCATCACCACGGTGACATCGATGTAGGCAGTGTCCGAGCCCCAGCCGCCCTCCAGCTTGGGGATCTGGGTTTGTGCCTCGACCCGGTCGCCGCTGGTTTGCCCAAGAAACTGAATCTGATCGAGCAATGCCTGGCTGCTGGCACAGGCGCGGCCGCGCAGTTGAATCTGGCTGGCCTTGGGGTCGCCGCGCACCTCCAGGTCACCGGCACCAACAGCCAGGGCCAGGGTGACGGCCTGGCCGGGTGCGATATCGAGCGCGCGCTCGGCGCGGTGATCGCAGTCGCCCCAGGCGAATGCCGAGCCGGAGGCCAGCAGCAGACAGGCAGTGAAGGGCAATTCGATGCGCATGAGCAAGCTCCCTCTAGGGTCAATGGTGTTGGTTGGATGCCGTTGGGTGGGAAAAGGTTTAACAGGCTGTCGAAATACCTCCACCCTGGATGGTTTTCAGCGCAACCGCTCAACAATCCCAGAATACTCGTCCAAAGGTGCCGGACATCAATGACGTGCGTGGGTGAATTCCGAGTGCGCCGCGCAACAACAGGCTGCTGAAATGAGTACTTCAGCATTGTGCTACGCATTGAGGCGCATCCGACAGGGACCGTGCCCACCTGACCCATTCGACTCGCATGTCAATCAAACGCTGCACTGTGCCGTTGTTCACTACGGCCGACCCGGCGAAACGATTCCGCTTCTGGCACACTCCCCTCACGCGTTTCCATCCTCGGGCGATCGATGCCGGGGAAACCTTGAGTTCAGGCCATGCGCTGGGGGGCGACATGTCGAGTGCTGATACTGGGTCACCGCGTCACCGTCGTTTGGAGCTGCCCTTGCTGGCCAGCCTGGAGCAGGACGATCACCGCCATCCACGCGGCAAGCCGGATGAGATCGGCTGGCGCGATTACGCCGCCTTGCTCGCTCACATGGGCGCCGAGATCGAGCACGCGCTGATGGTGCAGTACCTGTACGCCGCCTGGTCGCTGGGTGGCTCGCAGGTGCCAGAGGCCGACCGCGAAGCGGTACGGGCCTGGCAAGACACCATTCTCAGTATCGCCAAGGAAGAAATGGGCCATCTGATGACGGTGCAGAACGTCATTACTCTGATTGGCGGCAGCACCACCTGGGATCGTCGCGACCTGCCCTGGGACAGCGCTTTTTATCCGTTTCCTTTCACTCTCGAGCCGCTGACCCTGAAGGCGCTGGCACGGTTTGTCTATGCCGAGGCGCCGCCGGACTGGCGCGGGCCGGAGGCCGAGGAAATTGCCCGCCTGATCGGCGCGCCGGTGAAGTACCTGCAGGTCAATCAGGACGAATTCCACCACGTCGGCAAGCTGTACAAGCGGCTGATCAAGGTGCTCAGCGATCGGCACTGCGTGCCGGATAGCGTATTCGACGAATACCGCTTCTTTATTCAGGCCGACTTTGCCGGCTGGGCGCGCAATCATGGCCGACCGACCGGTGAGGGCCAGGTCGGCTGGGATACCGATCCGCCACCGCGCGACCCGCGCACCCCGCCGCAACGGGTGGATATGTTGATCGAGCCCTGCGCCACCCGCGATCAAGCCGTGGCGGCGCTGCAGCGGGTCGCCGAACAGGGCGAGGCGCCGCACGATCCGGATGAGCGCTCGCACTTCCAGCGCTTTCTCGGCATCTATCGCGACTACAAGAAGCGCTTCCCTAACGAGGCGCCTGTGCCGTATCGCAATATCGCCAGCAACCCCAGCACCTTGCGCGACACAGAGGACGGCAACGGCAGCCGCATTCGTCACCCGCGCACACGCAAGCTGGCCGCACTCAGCGATCTGCGTTACCGCATCCTGCTGTTTTGTCTGGCGCAGTATTTCCGTTTGGCCCGCAACCCGCAGCAACACCAAACGCCGGGCGCCATGGCCAGCCTGCTGCAGCACAGCTTTGTCGAGATGTACGCGCTGAAAGGCCTGGCCAATCGGCTGATGCACGCCCCGATGACTGAACGCCCCGATGCACTGATGGCCGGGCCACCTTTCCAGCTGCCTTACACTCAGGCCCTGGCCCTGGATGCCGCCGCCGATTGGACGGTGCAGCTGGAACTGGTCGATACCGCCCTGCTGCTTTCCGCCGAGCTGAAGGCCAGCGCCGAAGGCGAGGAGCGCGACTATTTCGCCGCCATGATCGATGCCGATCAGCGCTGGCGCGATGCCTTGCTGGCCTTTCAACGCAATGCCAACGCCGTCCTTGCCGCAGGAGCCCTGGCATGAAGATCGACGATCTGCGCCTGTTGCCACCACTGACCATCGCCCGGGTTGGTTCGGCGGAATCGCCGCTGGACAACTTCCGCCTGATACCCGATCCGGACAAGCCGCTGGAACTGCCGCGACTGTGCCGTGATCGCACCCTGCTTACCGATCGCGCCAGCGGCAAGATCATTGGCGAACTGGCGCCGAACGAGCAGCCGATCGCGTTCAAGCAGGACGGCAAGATTCGACCGGTGGCGCCATTTATCGAGCTGTATGCGCGGGTCGGCGACGATCAGCAGTTGCGCCCACTGACCGAGGCCGACCTCAAAGCCGCCGGCCTTAGCCTGCGCTGGCGGGCCGTGGTCGGCAATAACAAACTGTTCCGCCGCACCAATGATCCAAACGACAAGATCCGGGCCGAAGTGAGCGCCGCGGGCGATGATCATGCGCCACAGGCCCTGCTCGGCGAATGCGCCAATTTCCTCCAGGGCGAACAGTACCGACTGCCGTTTGGCGCCCTGCAGCTGATCGAACCGAATGCCGAGCACCCGCAGCTGCGCCTGCGCTTCTGGCCCAGCAATGGCGCGGTGTACGGCAGTACGCCGCTGACCGAGGAGCAACGGCGCGAACTGAAGATCCCGCCGGTCTGGCACACCGCGCGCTACGAAGTGCCGCCAGAGCGGGTGTTCTACGACAGCCAGAAGGGCAGCTGGCATGGCTACCGCGATGACGATGAAACCCTGAACACCTTGTCGCAGGGCCTGTACGCCGCCTATGGCAAGGCGCCGTTCTTCAATTTCACCGACGACCCGCAACCCAGCCGCGGCATGTTCGATGATATCTGCGACGGCTACGTCGAGGTGGAACTGGTCGATAAGAACGACTGTGTGGTGCACAGCGCCCGCGGCAGGGTCTGTTCAGCGCCGCCGATCTTTGCCCCTGATGCGCAGTTCGTACGTCGCCTGGCCGACGATCTGCTGCAGGCACTGGAAGGCCCGGAACACCCGCAGGGCGCGCGGATTCCGCTGGCCGAGGCCGAGTCGATCGTGCGGGGCGCATTCCAGACCGTGCAGTTCATGAACATCGCGGTGCTCAATGGCGACACCACCCGCGGCCGACCGAATCGCGCCGACACCATGCCGGCCGATGATTCCTCCGATTATCCGCGTCCGTTGGCACCGGTGATGGCGCCGCATGCGGTCGATACCTATGCGATTCTGGCTTTGCACCAGCAGCTGATGGCGACCATGCAGAGCGGCACGCCGGCCTGGTTCTCGCGCCTGATGCGCTCGCCCGATGCCACCGGTGACCTCAGCGATCAGGGCCGACGCAAGATGCCGGCCCTGATGTCGGGCGCCGATACCAATTACCTGGCCCTGACCCGGCGCCAACTGAACACCCTGCAACGCGCCGGCGAGTGGACCCTGTTCGATGACGACGCAGCACCCAAAGCCGCCGCGCTAAGTCCGCGCAATCGCAGTGCGCAATTGCTGTATCAGGGCGAGTTCAACTCTTTCGTCAGCGTGGTCAGCTCCTCGGTGGGCAATTGCTGCCCCGGCCTGGAACTCGATTTCCGCAGCGCCTGGCGTCGGGTGCTGTGCGGCATCACCCTGGTCGAGCACAACAACTACGTGGTGCAGGCCGACCCGGGCCTGGAGCAGCTGCTACATCATCGACTGCTGGAGGTCGATGGCCATCCAACGGTGGCAATGGCCCATGGCCCCTCGGCCGATGGCACCGGCGATGAGGCCTACTCGCCCTTCACCATGGAATGGTCGAACACCTTTGCCCTGATCCTGCAAAAGGCCGGGCAGAAGGTGCCGTGCAAATTTAGCGCCGAGGTGGCGCCGCACGAGCTGAAGCCGACCCATCAGAAAACCATTACGGTGGAACTCGAAGTTCGGAACTTTTTCGAACCCGACTCGGGCTTGATCAGCGATGCGATCGCCGAACCCGGCGAATTGACCCGCGGCCTGTGCTCGCCGTGGCAGAACGACTTTCGCGAATGCGTCTGCTACTACTGGGCTTCGAGCCGGCCCGACTACATCAACCTGGAACCGGCCGAAAACGGCAGTCGCGGCGACAACTGGATGAGCAAGGTACGCGATGGCGAGTATGTGATCGACGATTATCAGGATCAGCGCCTGATCGATTACGCCGACCTGTTCGCGCGCTGGGAAGAGGTGCTGAAATTCCAGATCGGCGGCCGCGATGCCCCTGAGCCCTGAGCACGGCCTGGCCGCGCGCTCGCGGGCCGAGCGCGCGATCGCGGCCAGTCGACCACAGTCGGCCCATGGCCATCTGTTTCAGGGCCCCGATGGCGCGCAGCTGCTGGTCTGCAATGCCTCGCAGCTGTTCGATATCGCCGATCAGGCGGCCCAGGATTGGCACCAAGGCGACGACATAGAGCGCAGCACTTTGTTAAGTCGCTGGGGCGTCGACCCGCGTCGGGCAATCGACGATCGCGCACCGGAAGAACCGCCCCTGCACGCCCTCAGCCTGGCAGTGGCGCAGCGCTGCAATCTCGGCTGCCAGTACTGCTATGCCCAGCAAGGCGGTTTTGGGGCAGCGCCGAAAGCGATGTCTCTGCAGGTGGCGCAGCGTTCGGTCGACCGCTTGCTGACCGACGCCGCGCCACTGGGCAAGGCCAATCTCGCCTTTATGGGCGGCGAGCCGTTGGCCAATCGCAGCGTCCTGCACGCTACCACGGCTTATGCCGCCGAACGTGCTGCGGCGGCCGGCATCGCGCTCAGCTTTTCCATCACCAGCAATGGCACCCTGATCCGCGATGACGATATCGAGCTGTTCCAGCGACATCGATTCGCCGTCACTATCAGCCTGGACGGCGACGCCGCCGAGCACGACCGTCTACGGCCGTTTCCGAATGGCCAAGGCAGCTACGCGCGCATCCTGCAACGCATCGAGCCCTTGCTGGCGCGGCAGGGCGAGATGCAGGTGTCAGCGCGGGTGACGGTGACACCGCACAATCTGCCCACCCCCGAGGGACTGGATGCGATGCTCGGCCTCGGCTTTCACAGCGTCGGCTACTCACCGATGCTGCATGCGCCGAACGGCCAGATGGAAATGGGCGCCGACGATCTGCGTGTGCTGCTGGGCCAGATGATCGCCTGCGCCGAGCACGCCGAGCAACAGCTCGCCCAAGGTCGACGTTATGCCTTTGCCAATTTGATGAACGCCCTGCGCGAACTCGGCCGCGGCACCCACCGCCCCTACCCCTGCGGCGCCGGCGCCGGCTATCTCGGCGTGGATGCCGAGGGCCAGTTGGCCGCCTGTCATCGCTTTGTCGGTGATAGCAGCGCCGTGCTTGGCGATATCGAGGATGGCATCGATCGTGGCAAGCAGGCGAACTGGCTGCGCCAACGTCATGTCCACGCGCAAAGTCCATGTTCAAGCTGCTGGGCCCGCTATCTTTGCGGCGGCGGCTGCCACCACGAAGTCATCGCCCGCGGCCGCCCGGCCTGCGACTACATCCGCGGCTGGTTGCTGCATTGCCTGGGGGCCTGGCTGCGACTCAACCAAACACCTCGTTGTAGGCCCTCCGCCCTGGCGGGGGATTCGTGCTGAACTTGTCGATGCAGGGGTTGAGAACAGAGAGCGTTCGGGAATCCGAAGGCATCTCCCCCTACCCAGGAACCTCGCTACGCCAAGCCCCTTCTTATAGCCCCTCCCCCCGGGCGGGGGAGGGGTTGGGGAGAGGGGGAAACCGGGGCACCGAAAACACTTCCCCCTACCCAGCCACCTCGCTACGCCACGCCCCTTCTTATAGCCCCTCCCCCCGGGCGGGGGAGGGGTTGGGGAGAGGGGGAAACCGGGGCACCGAAAACACTTCCCCCTACCCAGCCACCTCGCTACGCCACGCCCCTCATAGCCCCTCCCCCCGGGCGGGGGAGGGGTTGGGGAGAGGGGGAAACCGAAGCGCCGAAAACACTTCCCCCTACCCAGGCACCTCGCTGCGCCACGCCCCTCATAGCCCCTCCCCCCTGGCGGGGAAGGGGTTGGGGAGAGGGGGAAACCGGGGCACCGAAAACACTTCCCCACACCCAGGCACCTCGCTACGCCAAGCCCCTTCTTATAGCCCCTCCCCCCTGGCGGGGGAGGGGTTGGGGAGAGGGGGAAACCGGGGCGCCGAAAACACTTCCCCCTACCCAGGCACCTCGCTACGCCAGCCCCCTAGGCGGAGAAAGATCGGCTGCCGAACCCCTGCAGCCTCCCCAACCATCGGCAAGGGAGTTCCGCGGCGAGCAGGCGGTCTGCAGCCTTGACTGCTCGACCCCACTACGACCTCGTGATCCTCGGCGCCGGCCCGGCCGGCAGTGTGTTGGGCCTGCGCTGTGCTCAGCTTGGTCTGCGCAGCCTGATCGTCGAGCGCGAGCCGTTTCCTCGGCCACGCCTAGGCGAGTCGATCAGTGCCGGTTGCCTGCAGCAGCTGCAGTCGCTCGGTATCGGCGAGGCCATCGCCGCACTGCGCTTTCCTGTCGCCGATGAAATCGGTATTCGTTGGGGCAGCGAATGGCAGACTCGGCACGACCCATACCCTGGCCTGCTGGTCGATCGCGGCGCGTTCGATGCCCTGTTGCTGCGCATGGCACAGGCGCATGGAGCCGAGGTCTGGCAGCCCGCGCGCTTGCTCCATCGAAGCCAGATGGAGCAGGGCTGGCGACTCAGGCTAGGCCATGACACAACTCAACGCGACGTTCAGTGCCGCTGGCTGATCGACGCCAGCGGCCGGCAGCGCGCGCTGCGACTGCCGCTGCGGCATGTCGGCGCCAGTACCTGGGCAATGCATGCCGAGTGGCCGCAACTGCCGCCCTCGCCACGGCTGGCGGCAACGGCACAGGGCTGGCTGTGGCGCGTCCCCTTGCCAGCCGGCATGAGTCGGATCTTTGTGTTCAAGGACGCGACCGAACTACGCCGCCAGCGCGCTGCTTCATCCTTGGCAGCAGCGTATCGGCAAGCGGTTGTCGACAGCGAGATTCTCGATCAGGGCGAAATCTCGGCCGATCATGGACGCGTGTTGGCGGTCGATGCCAGCGCCGCGCAGATCGACTGGCCCCTGCCTGACGGCCTGTTGGCGGTGGGCGATGCAGCGTTGCAGATCGATCCGCTGGCCGCCAGCGGGGTGCAGGTGGCGATCCAGACGGCCCTATTGGCCGCCCTGGTACTGAACACCGCCTTGCACTATTCGGCAGACCGCAATGCGGCCCTGGCTTTTTATCAGCAGGCATTGTGTGACACTGCCAACCGACACCGGCGCTTCGCGCAGCAGCACTATGCCGCAGCGGGCATCAGCAGTGCGTTCTGGCGCGATCGCTCTGGCACGGAGCTTGAAACCCAGGACACGCATGCAGCCGCTTCGCCGCTGGAGCTGCCGCGCTGGCTACAGCTGGGTGAGACCACACACTGGGAAGACGCGCCCTGCGCCCTGACCGATCGCATCGCCCTGCGCCCTACCCTGGTCTGCACGGACAATGGACAACGTGCCGCCTTTCTGGGCGGACGTCTGCTACGCGATCTGTTTCCACTGGCGGGGACAAAGGTCCCCAGCACTCAGCTGCCCGGCGAGGCGGTGGCCAACTTGCTGCGCAGCGGTCTATTGCGTTCAGCCTTGGCCGGTGCCGATTGAAGACGTGCCGCACTCGCCGAAGCGCTCAAAACCGCGACCACGCCGCCAGCACATACAAGCCAGCGGCAATCAGCATGATCACCGAATAGCCCCAGGCCATGGCCAGCACCACGGCCAGCAGGGCACTGATCACCGAGGCCACGCCATTGATGCCCCAGGCCCAGGGCACCAGGGCCGGGGCATGCGTGGCGAGGCGGCTGAGGCCGAGCGGAAACGGCAGGCCGAGCAGAAAGGCGCAGGGCGCCAGCAACAGGCCACCGCTGAGCGCGCGCGCCCACACCGGCCAGTTCGCGCTGAGGGCAAACCAGGCCGGATGCAGCCACTCGAACGCCAGGATGGCAACGGCGGCACTTAACGCCGCGATACGCCGCGCCATCGGTCGGGTCGTCCAACGTTGGGCAGTGGCACTGCCCACACCGGCAAACCCCAACAGCCCGGCCAGAACCAGGGAGGCCGACCACAGCGGCTGACCAAGATACAGCGTGTAGCGCGACAGGGCGGCGATCTCGAAGAATAAGAAGCCGAGGCCCAGGGCGAAGAAGTACGCGGCGGCCGGCCAGCGGCGCAGTGCCGAGGTCGATGCACGGGCGGCGCGCGGCAACCAGCGCAGTGGCAGCAAGATCAGCAATGCGGCCAGCAGGCTGGCCTGGACCAGGCCCGCCAGCACCAACAGATAGCCCGAATCGAGCAGGGTCGCGCCGCCCTGGGCGCGCAGCCGCCATAGTACCGGCAGGGTCTGCCAGCGAAAGTAGTTGTGAAAGAACGGCCGCTCATCCTTGGCCGGGCGAATATCGAACGCATACTCGGCGATGAACCGCTCGGCATCTGCGCCCAGCACAGCCCGCACCGCCTCCCTTAGCCTATCGTTCGATTGCAGATCAGACAGGTCCAGACCGGCCAGATGAACCGTCTCGAAGGCGTAGCGGCGGCAAAACGATTGTGCCGCGGCCTGCTGCTCGGCGCTGAAGGGCCGACGCCCGATCAGCAGTACGCTGGTCTGCCAATCGCGGATCAGCAGCAGATGAGCCGCTGGATCGCTGACACCGAGATCGCGCAACGCTGCCACGGCAGTGGCGATCAGCTTCAGACTGGCCCGCGGCGGGCTTTGCTCCCAACGGCTGATACTGATCATGCCGTTCGGTTGCAGCCCATGCCAGGCCGAGCGCAGCGCCTCGATGGTGTAAAGAAAGGTGTCCGAGGCCGCCTGCACCCCGCCGCCAGCGCCGATCGGACTATCGGGCGGCGGCAACACGATCAGATCGTAGCGCCGCTCGGCCCGATCGAGCACGGCACGCGGATCAGCCACCCGGCGCTGCACTCGCAGGTCAGCGATCAGCGCCGAGTAAGCCGGCGAGCCAGGCGTATCCAGCCAGGCCGCCAACTGAGCATTGGGTTCCACCAGCTGCAGCGAGCGTGCACCGCCGCGTAAGGCCTGCCAGCCGGCATCGCCGCCGCCTGCGCCGAGGATCAATACGCTGGGCGCGCTGAGTAACTGATACGGCAAGGCGGCGGTGGTTTGCTCCAGGTAGCCCAGTCGATCGACATCGACCACCTGACTGATCGGACTCGGCCCCTCGCCATCAATGAACAGGCCCAGCTGAGCCACCGGCTCGCGGTCAGCCAGCATCGACAGGCCGGCCACCTGACGCAGCGGCACCTCGGGACTGGCCAGCAGATCCAGTACACCGAGCGGCCCGGCTTGACGCTCGAGCCGCTCGGCGCCCGGCAGTCGCAACGTGGCGCTCAGCCCCTTGTAGGGATTGGGTTCCACCGCGGTCCACGATGGCGGCAGGAGCAGCAGACCCAGCGCCAACAGGCTGCTGCGCCGCGCGATCGACAGGCCGGCACTGCCCAGCCAGGCGCCGAACACCGCCAGCAGCCCGAGCGCAGGCAGCCAGTGGCGTAGGGGCAAGGCCTGCATCAGCCACAGCACGCCCAGGGCGCCGAGACCAGCGCCGAACAGGTCGGCGGCATACAGCCGCGGGATCGCCGCACCATAGCGAATAAAGGCCAACCCGAAGCAGGCCGCGGCGCAGGCAAACGGCAGGCTAAGGCAGAGATAACTCAGCGCCAACCAAGCCAGCTGAGCCGGGTCCCAGATCAGCTCCAGGCCGTTGAACGGCCAGCGCTGGGCGATCGCAAAGGCGAGCGGCATGCTCAGCGCAAAGGCCACCGCCAACCACGGGTACAGCCAGTCAAAACAGCGCCCGAAGGCGGCGCTGCGCAAGGCCAGCAGGCTGCCGCTCAAACCATGACCGAGCAGGGCCAGGCTGACGATCATCGCTGCGAACCACTGCCAATGCAGCACGGCATAGAAGCGCATCAGCACGATTTGATAGGCCAGGGCGGCCGCTGCGATACAGGCAACCGACAGCAGCAGACCGATCGGCTGCGCAGGTCGGGCCGGCGAGCTGTCCATGATTCAGTTCACTCGCGCTCACCGGTCAGGGGTACGAAGCGCACCGGCAGAATTCTTTGCGTGTGCAACTCGCCCGCCGCGGTCTTCTCCACCTTGATCAGACTCTGGGTCAGGAACGGTGCGCCGACCGGGATCACCAGTACGCCGCCCGGTTTGAGCTGGCGAATCAGCGGCGGCGGCACTGAATTGGCTGCCGCAGTAACGATGATGGCATCGAAGGGCGCCGCTTCCTGCCAACCGTAGTAGCCGTCGGCATGGCGCAGCTCGATACTGCGGTAACCAAGTTCAGGCAGGCGCTCGGCCGCCTGCTTGGCCAACGGCTCTATGATCTCGATACTGAACACCTTAGCATCGAGTTCAGCCAGGACTGCAGCCTGGTAGCCGGATCCGGTACCGATTTCCAGCACCCTATCGCCGGGCTCGATATCGAGCAGGTCGCTCATCAAGGCGACGATATAGGGCTGCGAAATGGTCTGGCCATGGCCGATCGGCAGTGGTCGATTGGCATAGGCCACCGTGCGGTACTGCTCGGGTACGAAGGCATGTCGCGGCACGCGCTGCATGGCCTGCATGACGGGCTCGGAGAATCGACTGCGGCCTGTATCAAACGCGGTGCGGCGGGCATCGGCGGCGATTTCGTCCAGCATGGCGCGCCGCCCTGCCGCATACTCGCGCGACTCGGCGCTGATCGCACTTGCGGTGGCCAAACTGCTGCACAGCAGAAGCCACCAAACGCTGGATTGGAGGTTCATGTCGCCTCCCTGCAGCCGCGACCTACTCCGTCGCCGGTACTCAGTGTACTCGGGTATGCAACCGTGATCGATCGGCGGCGCAGCCTCGTCCAACCAAGACCACAACCGCAGTTAGGTTGAACGGCATGTTATTAACAATCAGCTTGCCGTTGGCTTGACTCTGGGTGCGATAGGCTTGCGCTGGCTGCTGAGTGCTTTCAGCAGCTGCAGTCGCGAGCCACGGATGGCGCGCCAAAGGAATCGAACACTCAATTGTTTGTTTGCTTCCCTTCCAAGGCGATGCGGCTTTGCCGCAACTGCTTGCGCTGACGAGCTCCGGGATGGACGGCGCTCAGCGCCCTGTTGAACCAAACGAAGAAAGGAGACCCGCATGAAGATTCGCCATGTCTACGCCACCCGTTCGCTGGCCGATGGCGTGCGCTGCGTGCAGGCCGCCCGGCAACTCGGCGCCGAGGATCGCGATATCGGCCTGATCACACGCAGTGAATCATTGGACAAGCTTCCAGCAGAATTGAAGGAAAGCTCACCGACCGACATTCGTCCCGCGATGGCGCGCGGCACATTGGGCGGTGGCGCCATGGGCCTGGTAGCTGGGCTGGCAGCAATGGCGGTGCCCGGTCTGGGTCTGACCATCGTCGGCGCCGGCCTGATCACCCTGCTCGGCGCCACCGTCGGCGGTTGGTCGGCGGCCCTGGCCGGTGCTGGCGTACCGAATGAGGTGCATCGGCGCTTCGAGCAGCGAATCGAGCAAGGCGAAGTGTTGCTGGTGCTCGATATGGATGAAGACCGCAGCCAGGAATTCGATCAGGCGATGGAAGGCCTGGGACTTGAACATATCGACTATGAGGCCAACGCCAGTCTGGCCTGACTCCTGCTCAGAACGAGGAACCGGGCTGTTGCAGAAAATCCAGCTCCTGCTCGGTCGACGCCCTGCCTAACACGGCGTTCCGATGTGGGAATCGGCCAAAGCGCTGAATGATGCGCTGGTGCTGGCGGGCGAAGTCGAGGTAGCCCTTGAAGGTTGACTGCGCGGCGGCCGGCACCTCGCTGACCAGGGCTTCGAACAGTTCGACACTGCGATTCTGCAGTGCGAGATCCTCGGCGTGTTCCAGCGGCAGGTAGAAGAAGGCGCGCTGGATCGGCCGCAGGCGGCGATCGACGCCGTGCATCAGACCCTCCAGGCAGAACCAGCGCGCCACCGGATCAAAATGGAAAGCCATCGCCTGGTCACGGTAGACATTGCGCGGAAATTGATCAGTGAGCAGGATCAGGGCCAACAGGCCGCGCGGCGAAGTTTGCCAATCACTCAGCCGCCCCGCCTCGGCATCCGGCACCAGGGCTCCGAAGCGTTGCCCAATGTCGGCATCGACTTCGGCATTCTTGCCCCACCACAGTGAAGCCTGCGACTTGGCTATGGTCACGTCATCAGCGTGATCGCCAAACCAGTAGTTCAGAATTTGCTCGATCGCCTCCGCCATGGCATCCGCGTCCCCTCATGAAATAGCCGGGCTAGAACAGGTCGACCGAACCCTGGGTGTGCTGGGTTTCGTCGATGTCACCGCGCTCGACCAGATCCTGATAGACAGCCACCTGATTGCGACCATGCTGCTTGGCGTAGTACAGCGCCTTGTCGGCCTGATCGAGCAGGATCGGCGTCAGCTTGCCCGGCACCAGTTGCACCAGCCCGATACTGATGGTGACCTGACCTACCTGCGGAAAGCGGAATGATTCGATCGATTGCCGCAGACGCTCGAACACATGCAGGGCGCCGTCGCGATCGACGTTCTGGGTGATGATGACAAACTCCTCGCCACCGAAGCGAAAGAGCAGGTCGGTATCGCGAAAACCGCGCTGCATTACCTGCGAGGCCAGCAGCAAGACCTCATCGCCATACAAGTGACCAAACGAATCGTTGATGCGCTTGAAGTGATCGATATCGACCATGCCGAGCCAGAACTCGCCGCGATGCGCGCCGATTCGACGATCGTCCTTGGCCCGTGGGCTTGCGGCGTCGAGTTGAAAACGATCACCGCTGCTGAACAGTTTGAACACGCTCTCATCGAAGGTCTTGCGATTCATCAGGCCGGTCAACTGATCACGCTGTGAGTAGTCGAGCAGGCCACAGTAGTTTTCATAGAAGCGCAGGAAGCCATCGATCAGTCGGGCGTCCTCCTTGGCGTCGCCAAACCGGTCGACCACTTCCAGGTAGGTGGTAAAGCCGCGCAGCTCGACCACCGGATACACCGACAGCTCCTGGCCGTCATCCAGTCGGCGCCGCACGCCCTGGCGCAATCCCATGCATTCCGCCGCCACCTCCAGGGTGCGCGCGCTGACCACCGGCTCGGCCACCACCCGCGGCCCGTGCTCAGCATCGCAGACCATCTGATAGCACGGCTGCCCGTTGGCGCTGAGCCGGAACAGCGACAGCACGGTCGGCGAGAGGATCTCCTGAATAGTGCGCAGCAGGCTGTATTCGAGCAGCTCGGCATCGCGGATCGAGGTCAGTTTGACCAGCTCGTCAAGCAAGTGCGGTGTGGTCTTCATCGAGTGCGCCCAGTCGGTACCCGGCCAATCCCAGCCACACTCCGATTGTGCCATGGACGGGCTAGCTTGGGGGCGAGGCCGGGACGCGCCTGCTGTCCGCGCCAAAATCGATGGCTTCGAGCCACCTTGCGGCGCGCCGCCCGAATCCCGAATCCCGAATCACCAATCACGGCTTCTTAGTCAGTCGCTTCAGCAACTCGATCAACACATCCTGCTGTTCGCTGCGAGTCTTGGCCGCCTCGACCAGGGGCTTGAAGCCAAGTTCCAGGGCATTGCGCAGACCGCTCAAGAACATGGCGCTGTCGGTGGCGGCATCGCGATTGAAGTTACGCGCCAAGGTTTGTTCGTTGACAATCCGTTCCAGCAGATCGGAAAGGTGCGACCAGGGCGGACTCGCCGCTGCTTCGACCGGCTCGCTGGCCTTGAGCGAGTTCACCCCCTGAACCAGATCGTGCAGCTGGGCCACCACCCGTGTGCCGGTGTCAGAATCGGCGCCGCCGATCGCCTTCAGCCGGCGGAAGTCGGCCTTGATCTGCTCCCAGCGCGTCTTGTCTTCAGCCTTTTGCGTGCCGAGCAGCTCACCGAGCTTGAGCAGATTCTCCTCGGCGCCATGGGTGAGCAGCTGCGATTCACCGAGATAGTGATCACGCACCAACTGATCGAGCTCGGCCTCATTCATCACCGCCGACACCTTTTCCGCCAGCTTGTTCATATTGCGGTAGCTGCCCTGCAGCTTGAATGCCGGCTCGGTGCGGTAGGCCTCGGCCTGGGCGGCACTGGCGATGTATTGCTGATTGACCTTGAACACCACATCACGCAGTTTCATCAGGCGACTCAGCACGGCCTCCATATCGCTGAGTTCGGCGGCGCTATAGCTATGCGCCAAGGCGCTGGCAGAAAAACCCTTGCCGGCAATCTTGTCGACCAGCTTGTACAGATCCTCGATGCCACGGGTGGCCAGCGGCGCCAGCACCGGGCTCGAGGTCAGACTGTTCTCGATATAGCTGAGCAGGAAGGCCTCCTGCATGCCGCCCAGCACGTCACCCAGGTTGTACACGTCGGCGCGGTTGGCCAGCATGTCGGGAATGCGGAACAAGTCGCCGGATTCGGTATACGGGTTGCCGGCCATCACCACGCAGAACTTCTTGCCGCGCATGTCATAGGTCTTGGTGCGGCCGCCGTACACGCCTTCGATGCGGCGGGTGGCATCGCAGAGCGAGATGAACTTCTGCAGGAACTCCGGATGGGTGTGCTGGATGTCGTCGACATACAGCATCACGTTATTGCCCATTTCCAGCGCCAGATTGAGCTTTTCCAGCTCCTGCCGGGCATTGGCATCGGGCGCCTGCGCCGGATCCAGCGAGCGCACTTCATGACCCAGCGACGGCCCATTGATCTTCATGAAGATCAGACCGAGCTGGTGCGCGGTGTACTCCATCAAGGTGGTCTTGCCGTAGCCAGGCGGCGAGATCAGCATCAACAGGCCCATCAGATCGGAGCGCTTGCCCTCGCCGACACTGCCCATCTGCTTGGCCAGGTTGTCGCCAATCAGCGGCAGGTAGACCTGATCAATAAGCCGATTGCGCACGAACGAGGTCAGCGGCCGCGGTTTGAATTCGCCCAGCCGCATGCGTTCGCGTGCCGTTTCCAGTTCGGCATGCCGTATCGACTGGAAACGCTGCAGCTGCGGCAGATAGTGCTGGCGGTGGTGGGCCAGTCGTGCGTCCAGGTCATCCACCGCAATTGGCAGTCGTCCTTCCTGAATGCGCTGATGCGCAGATAGCAAGCCCTGCACCTCGACACTGAGGTCGGCCTCGCTGAAACGATTCGGCAAGTGATCGGCGAGCAGAATCAGGGCTGCGGCCTCGTCGACATAGCGCGGCTCGCCGGCCTTGGGCTGACGACGCAACAAGGCGTTCAATGCATGGAGGATCAATTCGCGTTGCAGCCTGGGCAAATCCTGCAGTTCGGCGGCGCTCTGCAACAGATTTCGCCAGCCATCATCATTGGCCAGAGCCCTTTGCAGGGCATCGCGCAGGTCGTGCGCGGGGCGACTGAAGGCGAACTGCGGATGCGGCTCGGCCAGCACCTCGAACAGGTAGGCCGCTGCCTGCCGGGCTTGGTCCTTGGCAAAATCCAGCGCTTCAGCAGGCGCCAGCAAGTCGGTGGCGATCTCCTTAACCCATTGTTCGCAGGCCGCTCGATCGTCGAACTGTGCCCGCAGCCGGGCCGCCGCCCGCGCCCGTTCCGGCCAGCGCTTGCCGATGCCCTCGCGCAGCGCCTTCCAGGCATGCATGGCCAGGGCGCGCGCGCCAGGCGCAAAACGCAGTAGGCCGGCGGTTTGTCGCAGTGGCGCCCAGGCGGCCAGAATCCGTGCTGCATCATGATCGTGCAAGCCTTTCTCATAGCCTTCGCGATAACGCGCGGCAGCGAACTTGCGCAAGGCTTGCTCCAGCGCCGAGGCCTGATCCTTGCCCGGAATGAGCAGACCGGCATCGAGCCCCTCCTCGCCACGCTCGGCCGCCTCGAGGAAAGCACCAGCTAAGTATTCGGCACGCGACAGCTCGGCCGACTCCGAGGGCAGCGAGGCCTCCCAGAAGGGCCGCATCGAATCGAGCTGGTCAGCCTGAATCGGCTGGAAGAAATCGGTGCCGGTGAGATGCAGGCAGAGTCGCTCGCCGCGTGGAATCAGGGTGAGATCGAGTTCCTGCCGGTTGACACTGAAGCGGTGCCGACCCAGCCGGATCAGATTGCCACCGTCCTCGAACAGCTCGCTGGCATCACGCAGCCGACGCGCGGCCTGGTCGCGACAGGCTTTCAGCCGCGCTTCGATATCGTCGGCCTTGACGCTGTCTTTGAAGCCACGCAGGCGCTCGACCAGGTCGCGCAGCTTGAGGATCAGGGCGTCACCGGCAAAGAAACTGTTCAGCTCATCAGCGCCACTGAACTTCTCGGTTCGCCGCGGCAGACCATCGATGATGCGCACCGCGGCATCGTGCAGGCCCTGGGCGCGGCGCTGACGTTCATCGAGCAAGGTCTGCTTGTGCGACTCGAACGCCTCCAGCACTTCCTCGCGCTTGGCCAGGATGTCCTGCAGGAACTGCTCGTGTTCGCCGAACTGGCCCTCAAGCCCTTCCAGCTGCACCAACACCCTGGCCAACGCATCGTCGCAGGCCTCGGGGTCGCGGGCATCGGCCAGAGCTGCCGACACCGATTGCGAGAACAGATGGAACTGGGCACCGAACTGGGCCACCGCCTCGGCGCTGCCAAGCTGCTTGCGCTTGGCCTCGGCGCGGGCACGGATCTGGTTCAGCCGCGCATACAGGGCCGAGATCGCCTCGACGATGCGGGTACGCTGTTCGGCGTCATCCACCGGCAACCCGGCCAGCAGCTGGCTGAGCAGATCGAGATCGGCCGCGCTTTGCTTCAGCGCTTCGACCAGCTCACGCAACTTGGCGGCGTTCTCCGCCATGCCGAGCTGCTTCTCCTGAGCATCGAGTTGCGCCGCGAGGTCAGCCAGGGCTTCGGGCCGGTCGAGAAACGCGGCAGTGGACCTGGACAGCTCGTCATGCCAGGCCTGTAGATCGCCGCCCATGGCATCGATGGCCGCCACATCCATATAGCGCAACTCACGAATACTGAGCAGATGACCGCGCTGTCGTGACAGCCTGTTAAGGGCGGTGACAAAATCGGCGATCGCCTCGCAGCGTTCCGGCAGGCATTCGCGCTTGAGCTGCGATTGCAGGGTACGCGCCTCGGCCAAGGCGCGCTCGGCGGATGCGCGAATTGCCTCCACCTTGACGAACTCGTCGATCACCAGCTCGCTGCACTGGGCGATGCTGCGCACCACAGCAGCGGCCTGTTCACAGTGCGACTCGGCCAGCCAGTGATGCAGATCGAACAGCTTGCGGGCGTCGGCGATCAGCCGCTCATAGCGCGCCTGGGAGACCTTCTCCGCCTCAATCTCACGGCAGAGATTGAGCAGATTGGAAACACCACGCACCAATTCGGCATTGCCGATGCGGCCGGCAAAGCCCTGCTTGGCCGGCTGCTGGGCGGCGAACTCATCACTGCAGAAGGCGGTCTGCCAGATCTGCATCGGATGCACGCGGGTTGCCTCACTGCCCTGCATGCTGAACAACACGATCCGCCCATCGTCATAGCGGGCATAACCGTGACCGAACAGCGGTGGCTGCAGCTTGCGCTCGATCAGGTTGTAGGTGAACAGGGCAAAGCGACCGTCCTCGGGCTCGTAGAAGATGTACAGCACGTCCTCGCCATTGGGCGAGCGGATCATCCGCTTGAAGCGCATGCCAGCCATTGACTGCTCGAACTGGCGGTATTCGCCGTTCTGCAGCAGATAGCCGCCGGGAAAGACGATGCCGTGGTCCTCCGGCAATTGCACGCAGGCCTGACCGATGGCATCGATCCGCCGAACTTCGCGGGTCAGGGTGTTGTAGGCCAGATAGCGCGACTGGGTTTCGCGGTAGGGCAGGATGCGCAGCAAGATCAGGCTGCCGACCTTGGCGAAATCAACCTTGGCATCGTCCAGACTCTGGGTCTGGTCATCGACCGGCTCGCGATAGATACCCAGGCCATCATTGGTGTTGTTCTCGATCTTGACCGTGAGGTCGCCACCCACGGTTTCGACGAATACCGTATCGAGAATATTCAGATGCGGATGACGCCCCTCGACCGCATGCTCACGGCCGCAGCGGGTCCACTCGAAGTCGTAGTTCGGTGGCAGGGCGATATCGCGTTCGCCACGGTTGTCCACATAACGAATAGTTTGACCATCGGCTGAGACGCTCCAGCGGAACACCCGCACATCACTGATCCGATCGCCGATCTGGAAACTGGCCAGCAGCCACTCATCCTTGCGTACCAGTTGCAGCAGCCGGGTGTTCTTGTAGTAGGCGTACAGCTCCTTGAAATCGGCGACGAAGCTGGCCTGATCGAGGAAACTGCCCTTCAGCGCCTGCGGCTCGACATCGAAACCCTCTGTCCCCTCAACCAGTTTGTACAGGGCAAATACGTCGTCGACCTGGGTTTCCTTTTTCAGCCCGAGGAACACGTTGTAGCCGAACAGCAGACACTCCCCGACCTGGACCAGATCGCGCGGCACGCAATTGTGTTCGGTGCGCACCCGCAGCCGGCCGATCACCTTCAGCTCACTGCTGCCGAAGGCTGCCAGCCGCTCAGCATTCAGCGCCTCGGCCGCTACTTTCAGCTGACTGCCTTGATCACTCAGTCGCTTGCGCAAAACCTCATAGGCGCCACCCTCGGCCACCGCCTGATCGGTGATCGCGGTATCGACCTGTTCAGTGGCTGCAGATTTCTCATTGTTGGCCATGCGGGGTAGCACTCCGTGGTCCGGACTTGCTCAAGCTCTAGCCCCTCCCCCTGGCGGGGGAGAGGGGCTTTAAGCATTACTGCTCGGTATCGTTAGCCGACGGCGCTTCCGGCTTCTTCGGGGTGTTGCCCAGAAAGCGCTGCAGCAGGTCACCGACGATCGGACTGGAGCCGGTCACGCCCTCGACCATCTTGCCCATGCCCATGCCGCGGGCCAGGCTGTTGAAGTAGTCGCCGCCGCCGGACACGATGTCGACCTTGGCCTTGCTGAGCGCGGCGGCCAGCACATCGGCCTGTTCGCGGGCGATCTTTTCGTTCGCCTCGATGCCGCGCACGGTCTGCTCGAAGGTCTTTTCCAGCTGCATGCGGAACTCTTCGTGGGCGCGCGCCTTGTCGCTGAGCGCTTCCAGCGAGCCGAACTTCTCCGCCAGACCCTTGGCCTCGGCTTCGAACTTGGCCAGCAGCACCGCCGCCTCGGCATTGCCGACCTCCTGGGTGGCCTTGGCCTTGGTCAGCGCGACCTGTTCCTCGCCCCGCGCCTGCGCGCTCAGCTTTTCTTCCAGCACCTTGGCCTCGGCCAGACCTTCCTTGCGCCGCGCTTCGGCCTGCGCCTCGATCACATTGGCCTGGGCCACACCTTTGTCCTGCTCGCCGCGCGCCTCGGCCGCCATTTGCTCGGCGATCACCTTGGCCTTGGCCAGACCTTCCTTTTCCATCGCCGCCGCGGTCACTTCGCGCACCCGCGCATCGGCCAGGCCCGGCGCGGCACGCTCGGCCTCGATACCTTCGGCCAGCTTGCGCTTGGCTTCGGCCTGTTTGCCGGCGGCTTCCAGTTCGGCCTGAGCCAGGATGGTGATCTCGACCGACTTGTGCTTGGCCTTGGCTTCGTCGGCTTCGGCCTGCTTGACCTGCTTAACCAGCTCTTCCTCTGCCTTGGCCTGGGCATCAAGAATGGTGACCTGCTTCAGGCGCTCGGCTTCGGAGATTTCGCGCACTTCCTTGATCCGCTCTTCTTCCACTGCCACCGATTTTTCGACCACCACCCGCTCGCGGATGACATTGGCAATTTCCTTGCGCTGCTCTTCCAGGGCGCGCTCTTTCTCGATCCGCTGCAGTTCGACTTCGCGTTCGCGGGCGACTTCTTCCAGTGCCTTGGCGCGGGCGACCTTTTCGATCTCGATCACCACGGCGCGCTGGCGGTTCTGCTCAGCCACTTCAACTTCACGCATCCGATTCTGCTCACGGATATCGAGCTGTTCCTGGGTGGCGATGCGCGCCTGTTCGGCCTTCAGCCGCTCTTCTTCCTGCACGCGCAGGGTCTCGGCCGATTCGCGCGCCTGGATGGTGGCGATCTCACGCTGCTGCTTGGCTTCGGCATCGGCCTGCTGACGCGCCAATGCCAGCATCGATTCCTTGGTCTCGACGTTCTTCTTCTGGATCGCCAGTTCCTTGTTGCGCTCCAACTCATTGGTCACCACGTTCTGGGTGGCGGTGAGCTCGGTGATCTTGCGAATGCCTTCGGCATCGAGAATATTGTTCGGATCCAGCGAGGACTTCGGCGTCTGCTCCAGATAATCGATCGCCACGTCTTCCAGGATGTAACCGTTCAAATCGTTGCCGATCACCTCGATGATGCGGTCACGGAATTCCTGCCGGTTCTCGAACAAGGCAACGAAGTCGATCTTCTTGCCGACCGTCTTCAGCGCCTCACTGAACTTGGCGTTGAACAGTTCATTGACCGCGTTCTTTTCCGAGGCGCGATCGACGCCGATGGCTTTGGCCACCTTCAGCACGTCCTGCTGGGTCTCATTCACCCGCAGATAGAAGGCAACGGTGATATCGGCGCGCATGTTGTCGCGGCAGATCAGGCCATCCTTGCCGCGCCGATCGACCTCCAGGGTGATCAAGGAGATCTTCATGAACTCCTTTTTGTGGATCACCGGCCAGACCAGGGCACCGGTGAAATGCACCTTCGGCGTGGCGGTCAGATCGTTGACGATCAGCGCGGTACCCTGCGGCACCTTGATGTAGAACATCTTCAGGATGGCAAAGAGACTCAACACGCCGGCAACGATCACGCCGCCGACGGTAATGATGAGCATCAAAGTGGTCATGTCCATGCTTGACTCCAATAAAGGGCCAGATTTGCCGGCCTGAAACTACTAAGAACGTTGAACGACAAGAAATTCGATCAGTGGTCCGTGGGGTCCAGCGATTGCTCGCCGATCACCCAATAGGCGTTGCTCGCCTCGATGTACTCAACCAGCACCACGCGCTGACCGCGCTCGAAGGTCTGATCACGACTGCGCACCTGAAGAATCAGGCCCGCACCGCCGTCATCCAGGTTGGCCATTCCTTGTTTGGCATCGACCAAGGGGCTACGCACGATGGCCAACTTGCCGAGCAAGGACACGCTGTCGATCACCGGCTGCTCGCGGAATACTGACTTCAGCGGAAACAGCAGCAGACCGGTCAGCGGCAATGACAGGAAGAATGCAATCACTACAGCCAGAACCATCCACAGCAGCCTGAAGTTGTCGGCTTCGACCTCTCGCAGGAACCAATAATCGGCCAGGAAGCTCAGAACGAAACCGATCAAACCAACGCCGAGCACGATCAACATCAGCGGCATGCCATCCAGGCCCAGCTTCATCAGCAAGGCCGACACGCCGCCGGCACCATCGCCGTCTGAGCCGATGTCGAAGTTCAGTCCCTCGATATCGACCATGCCCAGCATGGTCAACAGCATCAGGCAAAGCCCAACACCCAGAATCACCGTGAAGATCACCGTGGGAAACGACGTAACGATTTGCAAGAACAGGTCCATCGCTTCCCCCTCGCGCCTCGGCGCGCAAACCCTGAGTTAATGACAGGACGCCAGACACCGGCACCTGTGACTTCTGGCCTAGTCAGAATTCAGCCGTGGTTGGGCAGGCTCCCCGCTCCCCTGACTGCCGACGGCGGCAAACAACTTCACACTGGCTGCACAAGGATAGGCGGCCCGTCGCGTCGCGTCATTGGGCGACTGGGGGGACGGGCTTTCTAAACGCCAGCCAAACATGGCGGAATTCGCCCCTTCAGAGTCCGATTCGCCACTGCATGGCGATAATCGCCTGTAGCAATCTACTTCCGCCAACTGTTGGCGACCCGGAGAACCTAAGATGCGTACCGTGATTGCTTCCTTGATAACCGCCGCAACCCTGGCCCTGAGCCTGAGCAGCAGCACCGTGTCAGCTCAAGCCCCCGAATCCCTGCTGCCGCAATACGTGCCCGGCATCGACTACACCGCCTCGCTGGACGCACTCGATCAGCATTGGGAACTGCAGCCGCAGTTCGGCGAGTCGCGGGTGATTGCCGGCGATGCGTTCTGCCCGCGTGGCATCGAGCCGCCGGCTGGACTGTGGCTGATCGGCCGCGATAGCCAAGGCGAGCTGGAGCTGATTGCCCCCTCGGCCACCCTGCTTCCGACCGGTCACAGTGGTCGGGTTGCCTTGCGCAGCTGCGATGATCCGGAATTGCGCGATGGCCGAGTGCAGGCCTACGGCGTTCCTGCAGTCGTGTATCAGAGCCTGGCCAATGAGCACGGCAGTCTGCTGATTCACGAAGCTTTCGACGGCCCGCGTGCCGCACAGAATTGAGACCAGCCCGTCTACCTGCCGCACCGAAACAGGAGCACCATTGAGCACCATGAGCCAGATGCCCGCGCCGACTCGCAGCGAACGTCAATTCACCCTTGGCCTGTTGGCCCTGGACGGCGCCATGCTGTCGAGCCTGGCCGGGCCGACCGACATGCTGCGGGTGGCGCAGAAGCTGGCTGAGCTGCGCGACCCCGCCACCCCGCTGCGCTTTCGCACCTCGATCGTCACCGCCCGCGGCATGGACGCGCTGCGCTGCTCGGGCGGTCTGCGCATCGAAGGCGTGGTCTGCGAGCCGAGTGATCCGGATGTGCTGCTGGTGCCCGGCAGCATGCATGGCAGCGGCAGTGAGTTGATTTCCCGTATGCAGCAGCTGCAGCCCGAGATCGACCTGCTGAACGCCATGTTCCGCCGCGGGGTAAAGCTGGCCAGTTCCTGCAGTGGCGCCTTCCTGCTCGCCGAGGCCGGCCTGCTCGATGGCCGTCGTGCGACCACCGCCTGGTGGCTGGATGCGGTGTTCCGAGAGCGCTATCCGCGCGCCCAGCTCGATATCGAAAAGATGATCGTCGAGGATGGCCCGATTACCACCTGCGGCGCCACCTCCTCGGTGATGAGTTATGTGCTCAAGCTCATTGCCCGGGTCGGCGGCGAAGACCTGGCCCAGCAGACCGCGCGTATTCTGTTGATCGATCCCGATCGACAAAGTCAGGCGCCCTATATCAGTCAGGCGCTGAAGGAAAAACCGCGCCATTCGCTGGGTGAGCGGATCGAGCAGATACTTAACAAGAATCTGCACGAAAGCCTCAGCGTGGCACATCTGGCCGAACAGGTCGGGGTGAGCGAGCGCTCCCTGCTGCGCCACTTCAAGGCCCAGCTCGGCAGCACCCCGCTGGAACATATCCAGCACCTGCGGGTTGAACGCGCCAAGGCCCTGCTGGAAACCACCCACCTCAGCTTCGATGAGATTGTCGAACGCTGCGGCTATTCCGACTCATCCAGCTTTCGCAAGCTGTTCAAGCGCGCCACTACCCTGACCCCGGCCGACTACCGCGAGCGCTTCCGCCTGCGGCCGCATTAGGGTGCGCCTTGGGCGTACCGATGTCACATCAGCGCAGAGCGCCGACGACTCAACGCCTGTCTGCCTGGTTATCCGCGCGCGTTGCCGGCCCCGGTTCGGCACGCTTCGACTGCGCTCAGCGTACGCAATCCGACCTTGGCTGAGCCAGTCGAAGTGATGGCCTGAGCGTATCGAAGGCCAGCCCTGACGAGGCGCAGCCGAATCGGCTGCCCTTCCTTCCAAACCCGGCCACTGCCCGCGACACATTGAGTCTCGCCGCAGCCCACTCCAGAATGCGAGACGCTTCGCAGGGAATACAGCAATGCCCATCGCCACCCAAGGCCCCACCGCCACGGTCTACAACCAGTACCGCTCGCCGCTGCCGCCCAGCGAGTTGCCGGCGGCCACCGGGATAAGGCGGATCGCCGTGGTCGGCGGCGGCAGCGCCGGCTGGATGAGCGCGCTGTTGCTGGCCGATGCACTGAAGGGCAGCCCGGTGGAAGTGCATGTGCTGGAATCGCCAACCGTGGAAACAATCGGCGTCGGCGAAGGCTCGACGCCCTGGCTGCGTGGCTTCTTCGATCAGCTGGGTATCGAAGAGGCCGAGTGGATGCCGGCTTGTCATGCGACCTACAAGTGCGGGATCAGTTTCGAAGGCTGGTCACGCAAGCCGGGCTTCGAGCGCTATTTCCACCCATTCGCATCGATGCTGGACAACCTCACCCTGACCCAGTTCGTGCATAACGTGCACCAGCGCCTGCGTGGCGCCGATGTCTACGCCCACCCAGATCGCTTCTTCGTCGCCGCCCAGCTGGCCGAACAGGGCAAGGCACCGCGGCCGCGGCAGAGTTTTCCGTTCGATATCTGGTATGGCTACCATTTCGACGCGGTGCTGTTGGGCAAGTTTCTGCACCTAAAGGCGGTCGAACGCGGCGTGCAGTACCGACAATGCCATGTCGAGGCGGTGGAACGGCATGACACTGGGGATCTTGCCGCTCTGCTGATGAAAGACGGTCAACGCTTCGAAGCGGACCTCTTTGTCGACTGTACCGGCTTTGCCGCGGTACTGATCCAGAAGACCCTGAACACCCCGTTTATCAGCTTCAAGAACAACCTGTTCAATGATGCGGCGGTCGCCCTACCGACGCCGATCGGCGATCAGCTGCCCTCGCAGACCCGCTCGATCGCCATGCGTCATGGCTGGCGCTGGGAAATTCCGCTGACCCAGCGCTACGGCAACGGCTATGTCTACAGCTCGGCCTATTGCAGCGCCGAGCAGGCCGAGCGCGAACTACGTGAGAGCCTGGGCCTGCTCGATGACCCGACCGAGGCGCGCCATCTGAAGATGCGCATTGGCCGACTGAGCGAACACTGGAACCGCAATTGCCTGGCGGTCGGCTTATCGCAGGGTTTCATCGAGCCGCTGGAGGCCACTGCCCTGCTCTTCATTCAACGCACGGTGCAGATGTTCTGCGAGCAACTGCGCCGCGGCGACCTGTCGGAACAGGCGCGCACCGAGTTCAACCGGCGAAGCAATGAGCACTTTGAAGGCACTCGTGATTATATCGTCAGCCATTACAAGACCAACTCGCGCGGCGACACCCCTTACTGGCGCGACTGCGCCGCCAATGGCGAACTATCCGATGCGCTGAAAGAGCTGTACACGCTATGGTTGTCCGGCAAGGGGATTGCCGAGGAGGTCGGCAGTCAGCGTCTGGGCAAGGGCTATCCGGTGTTTTCCTGGTACTGCCTGCTGGCCGGCATGGGCTGTTTCCCGCCCGAGCTGCGCCCGGCCAATTCGAACGAGCAGTACTACGACCTGCGCGAGATCGACGATTTCGTCCGCCGCAGTGCAGAGAACTTTCCCAGCCAGCGCGAGCTACTGGCGGCGCCACCGCGGCGGCGTGTCGACCCCTCGTTGCAGATTTACTTCTGGTAGCCGCGGGGCATTGACGGGCTCAGGCTGCGTTGCGAAATGATCACCAGCCTGCTGTTAAGCTGCCAGGCTTTCCCCACCGCTCAATCCTATGGCCCTGGCCTACACCACCGTCAGCCGTGATCGCGAGATCGAGCAGATTCTGGCCCTGCAGGCGCTGAATCATCGCCATAGCGTCGACGCCGCCACCGCGATCAGTGACGGCTTTACCAGCGTGCGACATGATCCGGCGGTGCTGACGGCGATGAACCACGAGTATCCGTCGGTAATTGCCAAGTCCGGCGACGATCTGGCCGGCTACTGTCTGATGATGGCGCAGCGCTTCCGCGATCAGATTCCCATCCTGCAACCGATGTTTGCCATGCTCGATAGCTTGAGCTGGCGCGGCGAAGCCTTGGCCGATAACCCGCGCTGGTTTGTGATGGGCCAGGTCTGTGTGGCGCGCGAGTTTCGCGGCCAGGGCGTGTTTGACGGGATGTATCACACCCTGCGCGATGTCTACCGCGATCGCTTCGACTTCAGCGTGACCGAAATCTCGCAGCGCAATGCGCGTTCGCTGCGCGCCCATCGCCGGGTTGGCTTCGAGACTCTGCATGTGTACGAGGATGCGCAGGCCGATGATGTCTGGGAAGTGGTGGTGTGGGACTGGCGAGAATGAATCAACAGCAGATGCACGTATCACAACTGTTTATCCACCCGCTGAAATCCGCCGCCGGCCTGTCACTGGAATCGATGCTGATCGAGCCGCGCGGGCCGCAGCATGATCGGCGCTGGATGCTGATCGACGACAACGGCCGTTTTGTCTCCGGGCGCGAGCTCGGCGCGCTGGTGAAACTATCGGCGATCGGCACTACGCGGGGCCTGCAGCTGGCATGGCAGGGCGAGACGCTGCAGGTGCCCAGGCCGGCGAATGATGCGCCGCGCTACCGAGTCAGTTTGTGGAAGGATGAGATCAATGCCGCCCTGGCCGAGCCCGCCGCACATGGCTGGCTTAGCCAACGCCTGCAGCGCCCAGTGCGCCTGGTCTATATGGATGAGCAGGCGGCACGGCCGGCCGACCCGAAATACGCCGACCCCCGGCAGGAAGTGAGCTTTGCCGATGGCTTTCCCTTACTGCTGGTCAGCGAGGCGGCGGTAGAGGAGGTAAATCAGAAGGCCGGCGGAGGCATCGATGCGCGGCGCTTTCGGCCCAATATCGTGGTGTCGGGCTGCGCTGCCCATGCCGAAGACAGCTGGAAGCGGCTGCGGATCGGCGAACTCGAGTTCCACAACGTCAAACCCTGCGTGCGCTGTGTGTTTACCACGGTGGATGCCGACAGTGGCGAGCGCGACCCGCGCGGCGAACCCTTGCGTAGCTTGAAAGAGTATCGGCGCAGCGAGCGCGGCATCACCTTTGGGGTGAACCTGATCGCCGTTGGCGCAGGGCGCATAGCCTTGGGCAATAGGGTGACGGTGTTGGAGTAGCGGGCCCCGAGTAGCGGTGATCTCACTAACGGTGTTGCGGTGCGTCCAAGACGCACCCTATGCACATCGTTGCCCTGCACGGCGGCGCGCCAAGAAATCGTGTGTCCGCAGGGTGCGTCTTGGACGCACCGCCGGACCGCTTCTGCTGGTGATCAGCGAACCGCAGGCGCATTGCAGCAGGCGCTGGGCTTGCGCGCGCTCGGCAGGGTCACCAGCCAACGCATGTGTGCCGCTTTCTTCTCCATTCGCTCCACCGCGGCTTCGACTTCAGCCACCGCGATCGGCAGTTCGCTGGGCTGCGCCTCGACCACGACCAGCGCGGTGGCCGGTTGCTCGATCGGCTCGCCGAGGGCCACCACCGCCGAGACCGCGCTGGCAGCAAAGATGAGCGGCAGGGTGAAGTAGCGATTAAGACGGTTCATGGCGCTTGTCCTCTGATGGTCAGCTTGGCAGACACTGCAAGCCAGAGCAGGTTCCGTGCCAAGTCGACGAACCGAGACAAATCAACGCTTTAACGATGTCTCTGTCTTGTTCGTCTGTGTCCGGTTCGCAAATCGGACGTCCGGATCCGGATATCAGGACTACCCTTTGCCGACAATGTGACAGCTGGCCGGGCGCCGGTCGGTTTGTGCAATCGAATGCGGGCGGCTGGTTCTTTGACCCCGTGAGCGGCCACAATACGCGCTCGATCGTTCAACTTTGGTTCCGGGGAGGACTCATGGCCGCACTCAAGGAAGCCCGCGTGCCGGATATCGGCGACTACAGCGGCGTTCCGGTGATCGAACTGCTGGTATCGGTAGGCGACAGCATTCGGCGCGATCAAGGTCTCATCACCTTGGAGTCGGACAAGGCGACCATGGAAGTGCCCGCGCCGTTCGACGGCGTGGTGAAGGAACTCAAGGTCAAGATCGGCGACGAGGTGGCGGAAGGCAGTGCGGTGGCGATGATCGAAGTCGCCGACGATGACGCCAAGTCGGACGATAAGGCAAAGGCCGCCCAATCGACCGGCAAGGACTCGCCCAAGGACACATCCGACGACTCGACGAAGAAGTCTGAGCAGGCTGAGAAAGCAGAATCGCCACCGGCCAAGGAAAGCGCCAAGCCGGCCGAAGCCAGCAAGCAGGCGCCGGCGGTATCGGCGGGCCCACCGCGCAGCCCGCCGGTGAGCTTTGGCGCCGAATCGGTCGCCCCTGCTTCGGTGCCCTATGCCAGCCCGGCGGTGCGCCTGTTCGCCCGCGAGCTCGGAGTGGATCTTGGCAAGGTCAGCGGCTCAGCCCGCGCCGGCCGGATCACCAAGGAAGATGTTCAGCAGTTCGTCAAGTCGCTGATGCAAGGTGCTGCATCGGTGAGCGCAGCGGGTGGTGGAGCGGCCGGGCTCAGCCTGCTGCCCTGGCCGAAGATCGACTTCAGCAAGTTTGGCGAGATCGAGTCGAAACCGCTGTCGCGCATCAAGAAGATCTCCGGCGCCAATCTGGCCCGCAACTGGGCGATGATTCCGCACGTCACCCAACATGACGAAGCCGATATCACCGAAATGGAGGCCTTCCGTAAGGGCCTGGCAGCGGAAAGCAAGGATCTGAAGGTCACGCCCTTGGTGTTCATGATCAAGGCCGCGGTGGCAGCACTGAAGAAATTCCCCCACTTCAACGCCTCGCTGGACGAAACCGGCGAGAACCTGGTGCTGAAGAAATATTTCAACATCGGCATCGCCGTCGACACGCCGGATGGACTGGTGGTGCCGGTAATTCGCGACTGCGACAAGAAGGGCCTGCTGCAGCTGGCGGCCGAACTGGGCGAGATATCGAAGAAGGCGCGCGACAAGAAGCTCGGCCCGGCCGAGATGTCCGGCGGCTGCTTTTCGATCAGCTCGCTCGGTGGCATTGGCGGCACCGGCTTCACGCCGATCGTCAATGCACCCGAGGTGGCCATCCTCGGCGTGTCGAAATCCAGCATGAAGCCGGTGTGGAATGGTCAGGCGTTCGAACCCAGGCTGATGCTGCCGCTGTCGCTGTCCTACGATCACCGGGTGATTGACGGCGCCGATGCCGCCCGCTTCACCAGCTTCTTCGCCCAGCAGCTGACCGACCTGAGGCGCCTGCTGTTGTAAGCTTGCCGATATGAGCCCGAAGCCCGCCCCCACGGAGCCCGGACTGAGCGATCGCCTGCAGGATGCCGGCGAGGCGATTGGTTCGGGTGCGCGCTGGGCCTGGGACGTCGAGCTGCTGCAAGTCTCCGATGTGGTGCTGACGCCGGGCAAACTCACCCTGGCGGTGCTGATGTTCGTCGCCGCCTGGACCGTTTCGCGCTGGATTCAACGCGGGCTTGATAGGGTTGAACAGCGCAGCAGTGACGTCAATCGGCGCGCCGCGTTTTATGCCGTCGGCCGGGTTATCCACTACACCCTGCTGATCATCGGCGCGATGCTGGCGTTGGAGATGATCGGTATCCATGCCAGCCGCTTTGCCGTGCTGGCCGGCGCGATCGGCGTCGGGCTCGGATTTGGCCTGCAGGCGATCTTCAACAATTTCGTCTCCGGACTCATCCTGCTGTTTGATCGCAGCCTGAAGGTGGGCGATTTTGTCGAGCTGGAATCCGGCGTGCACGGCGAGGTGCGCGATATCAAGATTCGCGCCACCCGCATCGTCACCAATGACAATCTCGACATCCTGGTGCCAAACTCCGAGTTCGTCAGCGGCCGGGTGGTGAATTGGACCCACCGCGATGTATCTCGGCGCATGCGCATACCGTTTGGCGTGGCTTACGGCTCAGACAAGGAGCGGGTCAAGCAGGCGGCGCTGGAAGCGGCCGGCGAGGTGCCGTTCACCCTATCGATGGAAGGCCAGCGGGCGCCACAGGTCTGGCTGGCCGGGTTTGGCGACAGCAGCCTCGATTTTGAACTGGTGGTTTGGTTGACCGCCGAGGCCACCAAGCGACCCAGTGCGGTGCGCGCTGCTTACAATTGGGCGCTGGAAACCGCGCTGGCCAAACACGAACTGGTCATCCCGTTCCCACAGCGCGACTTACATGTGCGCAGTTGGCTGGGCAAGTCAGATGCGCCAGCCGCGACGGCGGCGGCCACCGACAGCGCTCCCCTGCTTAGCAGCGAACAGCGCGCCGAACTGGCGCGCAACGACGCGATCGACGAAGTCAAGGCGCCGCCCAGCGCGGATGAAGCACCCGGCGCCGAATCGGCGCCCGATCGCTAGCCGGCGCATCTATCAGGCGGCTGAGACTCATTTCAGCGGCCTGCTCGCGTATCGACAAGGAGCCTATCGTGGCAGAAAAACCCAGCCGTAGCACAGCCAAACTCTTGGTTCGGCAAGCCAAGCTCAGCGATGCCCAGGCAATCGTCGATCTATCGCGGCGGGTGTATGGCGATGACTACAGCTACACGCCGGAAATGGTTGCCGGCCAGCTGACCCATTTTCACCAGGGCCAGTTCGTCGCCATCTATGAGGATCTGATCGTTGGCTATTGCGCCACCTTTCGCATCGCCGAAGACATCGCGTTGAAGCCGCATACCTGGCGTCAGGTCACCGGCGCTGGCTATGGCAGCCGTCACGACGCCCATGGTGATTGGCTGTACGGCATGGAGGTATGCGTTGACCCCAAGCGGCGCGGGCTGCGCATCGGCCGCCGTCTGTACTCCGAGCGCAAGAAGCTCTGTGCCAAGCTGAACCTGAAGGGCATCGTATTTGGCGGGCGCCTGCCTGGGCTGGCGCGCAGAATCAAGCAATATGGCTCGCCCCAGGCCTACGTCGAAGCCGTACAGGCCGATCGACTACGCGATGGCACCCTGAGTTTCCAGCTGCGCAACGGTTTCGAACTGATTGGCGTGCTGCAGGGCTATCTGCCCTCGGACAAGGAGTCGCTGGGCTTTGCTGCACATCTGGTTTGGCGCAACCCCAATCGCGCCGAACATCCGGTGGTGGCGGAAGTGCAGCGCCGCGGCCATTTGCCCGATGTCGTTCGCGTGGCCACAGTGCAGTACCAGCAACGGCGAATCGCCGCCTACGAGGACTTCGCCACCCAGGTGGAGTATTTCGTCGACGTCGCCGCCGACTATGACGCCGATTTCGTCGTGTTTCCCGAGCTGTTCACCCTGCAGCTGCTCAGCGTGGAAAACAAGAAGCTGTCACCGGCCGACTCGATGCGTTCACTGACCAGCTATACCGAGCGTTTCTGCGAAACCCTGACCAAACTTGCCGTTCAGTACAACATCAATATCATCGGCGGCACCCATCCGACCCATATGCCGGAGGGCGATATTCACAACAACTGCTACGTCGCCCTGCGCGACGGCTCGCTGCATGTGCGGGAAAAGCTTCATCCAACGCCGAACGAGCGTCACTGGTGGAAGATTTCCGGCGGCGAAGGCGCACAGACCATCATGACCGACTGCGGACCAATCGGCATCATGATCTGCTACGACGCCCAGTTCCCCGAACTGGCCCGCCATCTCTGCGATCAGGGCGCGATGCTGCTGTTCGTGCCGTTCTGCACTGATGTGCGGCAGGGATTCCTTCGCGTACGCAACTGCAGCGCGGCGCGCGCGATCGAAAATCAGTGTTATGTGGTGCTGTCGGGCAATGTCGGCAACCTGCCCGGGGTGAACAACTTCGACATTCAATACGCCCAGAGCTGCATCCTCACCCCCTGCGATTTCCCATTCGCCACCGACGGCATCGCCGCCGATACCACACCGAATGTGGAAGCAGTGGCGTTCGCCGACCTACGCCTCGATGCCCTGCTGCAAGCTCGCGCCTCGGGCACGGTGCAGAACCTGAAGGATCGCCGCCACGATCTCTACCACGTCAACTGGCGGCGCTGATGGCCGACGCCGGGAAAATCCATTCGTTTGCAGACTGCGAGTTTGGCCGAGCTCGCGCTATCCTTTCGCATCGTCTACTGGAGGGAGATCGACGTGGCCAGCATTGAAGTCAAAGTGCCGGATATTGGTGATTATTCCGGCGTGCCGGTGATTGAACTGCTGGTCAAGGTCGGCGATAGCGTCAAGAAGGACCAGGGGCTGGTCACCTTGGAGTCGGACAAGGCCTCGATGGAGGTGCCGTCCAGCCATGCCGGAGTGGTGAAGGAGCTCAAGGTCAAGCTGGGCGATGAGGTGTCCGAGGGCAGTGTGATCGCCGTGCTGGACAGCGAAGCCGATGCTGCTGAGGACAAAGGCAAGGATTCGCGAACTGCTGAGCAATCTGCGAAGTCGGAGGAAAAGCGTTCCGAATCAGACGTTAAGGACACCCGGCCCTCACCCCAACCCGTTTCCCAGGGGGAGAGGGGCTCGACGCCGGCTGCCGAGGCGGCCAAGCCGTCGGGGCGCAAGGCCGATATCGAATGCCAGATGCTGGTGATCGGCGCCGGTCCGGGCGGCTATACCGCAGCATTTCGTGCTGCCGATCTCGGCCTCGACACCGTGCTGGTCGAGCGCTATGCCAGTCTCGGCGGGGTCTGCCTCAATGTCGGCTGTATTCCCAGCAAGGCCCTGCTGCACGCCGCCGTGGTGGTCGACGAGGCTGCCCACGCCAAGGATTACGGCATCAGCTTCGGCGCGCCGAAGATCGATCTCGATACCTTGCGCAGCTACAAGGACAAGGTGGTCGGTCAGTTGACCCGTGGCCTGGCCGGCATGGCCAAGCAACGCAAGGTGCGGGTGGCGGAAGGCCGGGCGCGCTTCGTATCGCCGCACGAAGTTGAAGTCGAGGGCAAGGACGGCACGCAGTTGATCCAGTTCGAACACTGCATCATCGCCGCCGGCTCGCAGCCGGTGAAGCTGCCCGGCTTCCCCTGGGACGATTCGCGGATAATGGATTCCACCGACGCGCTGATGCTGGCCGATGTGCCAAAGAAACTGCTGGTGGTGGGTGGCGGCATTATTGGCCTGGAAATGGCCACCGTCTATCGCGCCCTGGGCAGTGAGGTCACCGTGGTGGAACTGCTGGACCAGTTGATGCCGGGCGCCGACAAGGATCTGGTCAAGCCGCTGGCCGATCGGCTGAAGAAGCAGGGCGTGGCGATCCATCTGAAGGTCAAAGCGGCCGAAGTCAAGGCAGAAAAGAAGGGCATCAAGGTCAGTTTTGAGGGTGACAAGGCGCCCGAGCCGATGCTGTTCGATCGGGTACTGGTTTCGGTCGGGCGGGTGCCGAACGGCGCCAAGCTGGAGGCCGACAAGGCCGGCGTCGGTGTCACCGAGCGCGGCTATATTCCGGTCGATCGGCAGATGCGCACCAATGTGCCGCACATCTTCGCCATCGGCGATCTGATTGGTCAGCCGATGCTGGCGCATAAGGCCACCCACGAGGGCAAGCTAGCGGCCGAAGTCGCAGCCGGCGAAAAGAAGGAGTGGGTGGCGCGGGTGATTCCGTCGGTGGCCTATACCGATCCGGAAATCGCCTGGGTCGGGGTGACCGAAACCGAAGCCAAGCAGAAAGAGATGAAGATCGGCATCGGCAAGTTCCCCTGGGCCGCCTCTGGCCGCGCCATCGGCCTGGGCCGCACCGAAGGTTTCACCAAGCTGATCTTCGACGAGGACAGTCATCGGGTGATCGGTGCTGGCATCGTCGGCCCGCATGCCGGCGACCTGATTGCGGAGCTGGCACTGGCGATCGAAATGGGCTGTGAGGCAGCCGATATCGGCCACACCATCCACCCACATCCGACCCTTAGCGAATCGGTGGGCATGGCGGCCGAGGTCTATGAGGGCACTATCACCGACCTCTACATCCCGAAGAAGAAGTAGGCGCACCAAAAAAGAAAGCGCCCCGCCGGGGGCGCTTCTGGCCGTTTTACCTTGGCTTCTGTCGCGCTCTTTATCCGAGGCGTAAGGAAAGGGTCCAGCAAAGGGGCTGAGCCGGCGGCAGACGGGAGTGAGATCTGCCTGCTGTTCAGCCGCTGCCGACGCACAGGGCGACGATGGCCGTAGTGTCGGCTCTCGCCAAGCTTAAATCCAATCGATTGATTGGATTCTTGTCATTGATGCGATCAATAGACCCGACATCGAACCGCTATGGAGCGGCCTTTGACGCGGTGCGACTGGTTATACGACTGGCCACACCCGGAGCCGCCTGCCCCAACCAGACTTCGACGCGTCGGTTGCGCTGACGGCCCAGATCGTTGTCGTTCGAGGCCACCGGCGCCGCACCACCCAGCCCGCGGACCCGCGCCGGATCAATGCCGCGCTGAACCAATAGTTGCGCGACGAAATCCGCGCGATCACCGGAGATGCGCAGCGCCATGATCGGCAGCGTTTCATTGGCATCGGAAAAGCCCAGCAGGATCAGCGAGCGCCCGCGCTGCTCGGGCTGCTGCATGAAGCGCTCAAGGCGATCCAGGTCGCGCACGTTCTTGCCATCGAGCACGCTCATTCCGGTGCCGAAACGCAGGTTCAGCGACAAGCGCTCGGCCTGCTTCACCAATCGATGGTATTCCTCAGGCGCGTCCTGGCGCAGTCTGGGCTGATAGCGGCGAATCGCCTGAGAGACCAAGCCCACCGACTCCACCAGCGGCTGAGCCTGATCGCTGACGGCAAAGCGCAAAAAGCGATCGGCGATTGGGCTGCGCGGCTCCGGCGCGTACAAGTACAGGCGGCGAGACAAGGGGTAATCTTCGACCGCCACGTTCTCGACACTGGGCGCCAGGGCCTGCGCACCGTCCGATACCTCCAGCGCACGCACCCCGCGAACGCCGGACAGCCCGACGAAGCCAATCGCCAGCGGGTCAGCTGCCACCGCCTGAGCCAGCTTTTCTGTGCTTTCGTAGCGCAGGGCGCCCTCCAGCACGTCGGCATCGCCGAGCACCATGGCGCGGAACGAATCATAGGTACCGGAACGATCGTCGCGTGCATGCACGCGAATCCTGCCGCGCATATCCGCAGACAGCTGCGACCAATCGCTCAGCTGACCTGAAAATATCTGGCGAATCTGCCCTTTGCTGAGGCCACGCAGCGGGTTGCTGGGATGCACGATCAGCGCCAGGCCATCCATGGCCAGGACGATCTCCTGCTCCGCCCGGTCCAGCCCGGCAACCGCCTGCGATAGTGCACGGTCGGATGCCCTGACTGGACGGGAGGACATAGCGATGTCAGCACGTCCGGCGGCGACATCGACGAATCCGGTACTGGAGCCGTGAGCATGAATCTCAACCACGAGTTCGCTCGAACCGGCGCGTCCGATCAGCTCGATCTCTTCGAACGCAATCTCACGACGCTGAATCTGATCATAGCCTTCCGCACGCAGCCATCGCTCGACCATGGCTGGCGCCAGCGCTTCGCCGATGGTGTTTGATCCATGCAAGCGTAAGCGTTCCTGGCCACCCGCCGAGCTCACCAGCAACAGCATGCCCAACAGGCAAGTCAAGCGACGCATCACCAACCACTCCGGTGTTCAGGCATCAAAGTATGGTCAGGCATTGTGACAATTCATTGATGCCACGGCGCGGTCGCTACGTGGCTTCAGAACCGCAGTCAGAAAAGATTCACCATAACGACATGCGAAGTTGACCAAGCGCAGGCAGCCTGTTGCCAGGTGCGCAGGAGGTGCTGATGAAGCCGCTATACCGCTCGGTGTTCATCTCTGACATTCATCTAGGAACGCCGGAGTGTCGGGTAAACTACCTGTTGAGCTTCCTGCGTCAACTGAACTGCGAGCAGTTGTATCTGGTCGGCGACGTGATCGATCTGGAAGCAATGGAAAAACGTCACTATTGGCCGGCCGAACATACGCAGGTGATGCTGGAAGTACTGAGCCTTGCTCGCCGCGGCATCAAGGTTACTTACATTCCCGGCAACCACGACTGCCAGTTGCGCAGGCTCGCCGGGCAAACCTGGGGTGGCGTGGAGATCAAGCTTTGGGCCGAACACACGGCTGCTGACGGCCGTCGTTATCGAGTCAGTCACGGCGACGAATTCGATCCCGAAGCAATGGGCAAGCGCTGGCTGCTTTGGGTCGGCGAACATGCGCAGCGCTGGCTCAGCATGGCTAATCGAGCATTCAACCGATTGCGCCGCGGCCTGTCATTGCCCTACCTGCCGCTCAGCATCATTGCCAAATCGCGCGTCTCGGCTGCCCTGCACTACATTCAGCAATTTGAACATAGAGTTTCGCTTCACGCCCGTAACGAAGGGTACGATGGCCACATCTGCGGCCACATCCATTTTGGACACGTGCAGAGTTACGACGGCGTGCTGTACTTGAACGACGGCGACTGGGTGGAGCATTGCACGGCTCTCACCGAAGACCAGGACGGCCGAATGAATCTGCTGCACTGGAGTGATCACTGCACGGCAATTGCCACCGCCGACCAGGGACGTGTCGACCACTGGCAGCCCAACCCTCTGCCGTTGCGATCGCTGGCGCCGCGGCCGCTGGCAGGCTGAAACAAGCAATTCAGAAGCCTCATCGTGGCACGCCACACCGTTGATTCAGGCCTGACCGCGAAACAGAAAATACGGCACGCGCAACAGTGGCAGATACGGCAAGCGATGACGGCGCTCACTGAGCACACTCTCGCGACACGCGTCTTGCACCAGCGCCAGTCGCTCGGCGCCTAGCACTACACCGTCGTGGGCAAACCAGCGCGACCAGAACAGACGTTCGGCCAGCGAGTGCTGGGCGCGACCCGGCTCGGCCTTGGCACTCGACAGATAGAAATCAACCACCGCCAGCAGACCGCCAGGACGCAGCATGCGCATGGCATTGGCGACTACCAAGTCCGGCGCCGGCATCATGCTCAGTGAGTACGACATCAGCACCAGATCGACCGGTTGATCGGGCTGCCAGGTCACCGCGTCGCCTTCAATCAGCCTGACATTGGGCTTGTCCGCATGGGCGCGGCGCGCCTCAGCCAGCAATGGCCGGCACAGGTCGATCAATTCGAACTGACATTCGCGCTGCTGCATCGGACTGAACAGACCGACATTGCTACCGGTGCCAGCGCCCAACTCGACGACTCTTGCCCCAAGCGCAATCGGCAGTGAAGCGATCAGCTCAGAACGACCAGGCAAGAGCCGTTGTCGAAAGCGATCATAGTCAGCGGCTTGCTTGCTGTAGAAGTGTTCCAGGCGGCGCTGCTGCGGCCCGCTGTTCGGCATGCCGCGCAGCATGGCGCGCAGCACATCGAGATCAGCACGCCACCTGTTCAAGCAGGCGCATCGGCGATCACCAGTCCGGCATAGGTGTGCACGCGATCGCTGGACTGCCAGTCGTCAATGCCGTGCTCAGGAAACGCCAACAGGTCGCGCAACCGACGTTGTTCCGGGCCAACCACCACACGCTCCAGATAGCCCGGACAGGCCTGTGCACTGCGCAAGAGAATACGTGCCCCTGGAGTCGATCGACGCACGATCCATTCCCATTCTTCCTGCAAGGCTTGTGGGTGATGCAGGCCCATCCAGTCCATATGATCGAGCAGGACGAATCGCGAGATGCTGCCGCGGTGAGTGCTGAGGAAGCCGGTCACCGTGTCGGTGTGCCATTGCACCCGTTCCCACAGCCCCTGCTTGAGCCGCTCGGCATTGAGTGGTTTCAGGTATTCCGGACAGCACTCGGGCGTGTAACTGCCATGGAAATACACCCGCCAGAAATAGTTGTCGCGCAGACTCAGCTGACAGGCGACGTACTGCACAGCGTGCTGAATGAAGCCGGCCACCTTGCCGCCATGCTGCAATTCGACCAACTTGCGCTGCGCCTGCGGTACGCCCAACAGATTCATTACCCACTGCGAGCTCAACAACCGGTTGACCGGTCCGTTCCACAGCCGCGGCGCCACCTCGTGCTGATAGATCGCCGCTTGCTCTTGCAGATTCTCAGCGGCAAACATGGCATCAATGGCACAGCGCAAGGCTGGACGAAATCGGAAGTAGCGTCGGGCACCGAAGGCGGCAAAGCCGGAAAGCCCATGAAAGTAGAAGCTGCCGCGCGGCGAACTGAACCAGCGGATACGTTGGTCCCAGTAGTGCCGGGCGGGGTCACTCAAATCGCCACGCAGGGCCTGCCTGTAGACGCGCCCGGCCTTGCGATGATGACCGGCCCCGAACAACAACCAGAGGTCCTCGAACTCAAGGCGGCGCAAGGCAGTCAGTTTCAGCTCCAGCAGGGCGTTCTGCGCCGGATTCATATCCACTGCATGAATGCGCCGTGCGCCGGCCAAGGCATAGTCCAGCGCGTTGCAGCCGCCGCTGGTGATCACCAGCACCTCGTCCTGATCACTTAGCCCCAAGATGCGTCGATCGACTGCGGGGTCCTCCCAGCAGGCGTTGTAGATCAGACTGTTTCGGGTCAGCGCATTGAACACTCGCTGATCCAGTCGTTCACGCCACGCGGCCATCCGGTCGCCCTCGAATGCACGGATTCGAGACGCTAGGCCACGCCAGTGACTGCGCCGTGACCCACCGATGACCGGTGGATGACAGCAGCACATCGAATACCGGGTCAGATCAACAGCGTGCCCAGGGTGGTCACCGACAAGGCCAGCACCAAGCTGGCCGATAAGCCCGAGGCTAGCCGTGGCGGCACCTTGCGCGCCGCCCAGGCCGCTACCGGTGCGGCAAGGACGCCGCCCAGCAACAATCCACCGACGATCGGCAGCACCTGTGTACCGACCACCGGCCAGAGCAGGCTGGCGACGGTCAGGCTGACAAAGAATTCGGCTGCATTGACGCTGCCAATGGCGAAGCGCGGTGGCACGCCACGGGCCAACAGGGTGGTGACATTGATCGAACCCCAGCCGCCGCCGCCAACGGCGTCGAGGAAGCCGGCAATCAAGCCCTGCGGCGCCACTCGCGAATTGGACAGGCTGTCGGCCGATAGTGGCGTAACCGGACGCGGTCGAAAGGTGCGGTACAGCACTACGCTGCCGACCAGGGCAAGGTAGCCGGCCACCCAGGGCTTCAGCGCATGGCCGTCGATATTGCCGATTACCAGCGCGCCGATCGCGGCCCCCAACACGCCAGGCAACAGCAGGTTAAGAAACAAGCGCTTGCTGACATTGCCGAGGGCGGCGTGACTCAGGCCAGAGACCGCCGTGGTGCCGACCTCGGCGCTATGCACCGCGGCCGAAGCCAGCGCCGGCGGTGCCCCCATGGCCAGCAGCAGACCGGTGCAGGTGACGCCATAGGCCATGCCCAGCGCGCCGTCGACCAGTTGCGCGGCCAGACCGACCAGCACGAACAGCCAGAACTCCTCGCCCACGCCCATCGATGCCGCATCCAATCTTCGAGGGCCCCATGTTCTGCCCTCGCCGTATGGCGCGGAAATAACCTTTGGCTATGTTGGCCGGCTGGCCACTGACGGCGGAAACAGCCGCTGCAGCACCTGCTCGACGACCTCGTCCAGATCGTGCCAGGGCTCGACCACCAGGCTATGCTGATCACCGCGCGGCAAGCCCTGGCTGACGCGCGCGGAGGCGCGCAACACCTGGTGGAAGGCGGCCAACCTGCCTTCAAGGCGCGGCACGGGCAGGGTCAGCAGTTCGGCCTGCGTCGCAGCCGCCTCGCTGATCATGTTGACCGAGTCGGGGCTGACCCAGATCTGATCCGCCCAGGCCAGGGCCGGACCGTAGGGGTTGTCACCGTCATCGGCAGTCCACCACTGCAAGTCACTGGGCAAGGCCCGAAAGACCTCTCGCAGCCAGGTCGGCGTACGCCCCGAGCCGATGACCCAGCGACTACCGACCGGCGTGTCCGCCAGTTGCCGCAGCCATGACCCCGCCTCGTCCACGCCGTAGCGACACAGCCGGGTCGGCCCGCCAAGCAGGATCAGCTGCCGCGGTGCGTCTCGACTGCCCCATTCGGGGTGAGCCTGGCGTTGAGCGCCTAGCCAACTCAGGTTTACCGGATGCAGACTTCCCCGGGTCACCAGGGTGCGACTGTCACGATGGGGATCATGGTTCGGCTGAACACGCAGGTCCCACTCATCGCAGGAGAGACGCGGATCCAGAATCTGCACCGTCCGTGCCTGAACTCGCCGTTTCGCTATACGCGTGGCCAGAGCAGCCTGTCGACCGCAGCCGATCACCAGGCACGGACGCAGTGCATCTAGACGCTCAGCGAACGCGGGGTCAAACCCGGCCGCGCTGCCCCACAGCCAGCGCGGCGCCAACCATTTCCAAGGCAGCCGCGGGCGCAGCGTGTAATGCGACCAACCTGCACGCAGACGCTCGGCCAGGGCTTCGGCCAAGGCATCGGCCTGACGCTGATTGCCGCGACTGGGGTCTGACACCGACAGCAGCAGGCGCCGCTCAGAGGCTGTCATGCGGACCGTTCCACAGCCTTTGGCCGCGCGTTAGAGGCGCAACGCTGCGTTGCATCCATCGCCTTGGTCTCGGAGCCCATATTCAGTCACACTGCGCCCAGTATCACATGCAAACCATCTCGGCACGCCTTCGCGCACCGGTGATGGCCCACCCACGGAACCTTGCCAAGGTGCCGACACTCCGACACCTGCGTCTGCCCTGCCTGGAGAACCCAAACGATGAAAATGAAAGCCCTGTTTGCCGCCCTCAGTCTTGGACTGGCGTTTACTGCGCAGGCCGAGACCTACCAGATCGACCCCAACCACACCCAGGTGCGGTTTCAATACAGCCACTTTGGCCTGTCGACCATCGTCGGCCTGTTTACCGGCGTCAGTGGTGAAGTCAGCTACGATCCGGCTGACCCCAGCGCGGCCTCTGTCAAGGCCAGCATTCCGCTCGCCAAGGTCAACACCGGCGTGGCCGATCTTGACCAGCATCTGGGCTCAGCGGACTTCTTCGATACCGCCAAGTTTCCCAACGCAGAGTTCGCCAGCAGCAAGGTGGAGGCGGTTGGCGACAACCAACTGAAGGTAACCGGCACGCTGAAGCTGCGTGATGTCGAGCAGCAGGTGGTGCTCAATGTGCAGCTCAATGCGCTGAAAAACCACCCGATGAGCGGTCGCCCGGCGATCGGGTTCGATGCCAGCACCGAGCTCAAGCGCACTGAGCTCGGGGTCGGCAAGTACGCCCCCAATGTCAGCGACGAGGTCAAGATCGAGATCACCGTCGAGGCCACCGTGCCGAAGGCGTAGTTGAATGACGCGGCGCCCGACAGCGCTCGGGCGCCCGCTGCGCTGGCCATGTGCGGGCGAATCCACAACCCACCGCTGAGCTCGGTGTAAACTTGCGCCTGCTCTTGAAGCTAGACCGCCTGCATGACCACCGCATCCGCCGACTTGCGCCCCGCCAACGCTGAGACCATCTACCGGATCGGCCGTAGCGACTTGCCGCTGTCCTGTCCAATGCCAGACATGGCCCTGTGGAACTCTCACCCAAAGGTGTACCTGCCGATCGAGACCAGCGGCAAGGCGACCTGCCCCTACTGCGGCGCGCGCTTTGAGCTGACCGACTGACGCTGGCGGTGGCTGCACTGCGCGTCCTGCAACTACTGCCGGCGCTGGAATCGGGCGGAGTTGAGAAATCGACACTGGAGATTGCCGAGGCGCTCGCCGAGCACGGTTGCGCTTCGTTTGTTGCTTCGGCCGGCGGCCGCCTGGTGGAACCTCTGCTGGCCACGGGCAGCACCCACATCGCGCTGGACATCGGCCGCAAGTCGCCTTGGACGCTGCGCCATATCGTCAGTCTGCGGCGCCTGATCGAACAGCTGCAGCCGGACATCGTGCATGCGCGTTCGCGCTTGCCGGCCTGGATCGCCTGGTGGGCACTGAACGGCCTGCGCGGCAGGCGCCCACATTTCATCACCACCGTGCACGGCCTGAACTCACCTGGGCACTACAGCGCCATCATGACCCGCGGCGAGCGCGTAATCTGCGTGTCGGACACGGTGCGTGAGTATCTTCAGAAGCACTATCCCGCGATCGACTCGAGTCGACTGATCACCATTCCTCGCGGCGTTGATAGCAACGCGTTTCCATTCGGCTATGTGGCGGATGAGGGCTGGAAGCAAGCCTTCTTCGCCGAGTTTCCGCAACTGTTGGGCGGCCCGATGATGTGTCTGCCGGGTCGCGGCACGCGACTGAAGGGCCACGCCGACGCCATCGAATTGCTGGCTCGGCTGCATGCTGCTGGCTGTGACGCCCGCCTGTTGCTGCTCGGCGCCGACGAGCACGGGCGCTCTGCCTACCTGGAAGAGTTGCGCGAGCAAGCGCGTCGGCTGGGGGTGGCCGAGGCTCTGGCGATTTCCGCACCACGCCACGATATCCGCGAGGTGATGTCGATCAGCCGCCTGGTACTGCAGCTCTCCAACAAGCCCGAGGCGTTTGGCCGCACGGTGGTCGAAGCGCTTAGCCTGGGTCGCCCGGTGCTTGGCTTTGATCACGGCGGCGTCGGCGAATCACTGCGTCGCTACTTTCCGCAGGGCGCAGTGCCGATTGAACAACCAAGCCATCTGGCGGTGCGGGCGATTGAGATGATGCGCTTTCCGCCCAAGCTGAGCCCGATCGAGGCGCCCAGCAAACAGGCCATGCAGCTCGCCACGCTGCAGTTGTACCAGACCCTGTGCTGCCCGTTTCTGCCGGAGAGCGGCGGGTGAACGCGCTGCCGGTCTGGCTGCTCTGGGCTGCGGTCGCCGTGCTGCCGTTCGGCCGGATTGCCGAGTTGCCGATGGCATTGGCCGCACTTCTCGGACTGATGATCTGTCTGCGCACACCGGGTCGCCTGCGCAGCCGCCCCGCAGCCATGACCTTGCTGCTGTTTCTCGGTTACTGGCTGCCCGAGTTGCTGTCGGCCGTTGATTCGCTATCAGCTCAGCGTAGCTGGCTCGAGGTCGCGGTTGATCTGCGCTACCTGCCGATGCTGCTGTACTTCACCCTCGAGCTCAGTCAGGGGCAGCGCGCCGAGCGCTGCGCGCAAGGACTGGGATGGATCGTTCTGTTATGGGGCGGCGATGCCCTGCTACAGGCCAGCACCGGCCTCAGCCTGGGCGGGCAGAGCAGTCAGGACCGACTCAGCGGCATCTTCGGCGCGGAGGACCTCAAGCTGGGCCCGATGCTGGTGGCGCTTTGCCCCTTCCTGCTGGTCTCCGCCTGGCGACGCCATCCTGGCTGGGCGCTGGCCGCCCTGACCCTGGTCGGCACTGCCGTGTTATTGGCCGGCACCCGCTCGGCCTGGATCATGCTGGCGGTCGTTGTCGGAAGCCTTTGTTATGTTGAGCTGGGCGCGCGACGCAGCGCACAAGCCCTGCTCGGTATGCTGGCTGCCGGGCTACTGCTCGGCACCCTGGCCTATCAGACCTCAACCAGCTTCGCCTCGCGGATCGACCGCAGCCTGGCCGTGTTGAGCGCCGATCGCGAAGGGCTGGATCATGCCCTGGCGTTTCGCTTGCCGATCTGGGAGAACGCGGCGCGCATGGCCGTGGCGCACCCGATCAATGGTGTCGGCGTGCGCGCCTACCGCGATGTCTACGCCGACTTCGCATCGCCGGGTGATCCCTGGGTCGACTTCGCTGCCGGCAAGGGCGCCGCCCACGCCCATAACATCGTGCTTGAGTTGCTGTCAGAAACCGGTCTGCTGGGGCTGCTGCTATGGCTGGTGGCTATCGGGCTGCTGCTGCGGCAGTCACGGCAGTGCGCGCTGGCGCGGAGCAGCTACCGCAGCGCCTGGGCAACGGCGCTGATCGCCATGCTGTTTCCACTTAACACACACTATGCAGTGTATGCCAGCGAATGGGGCGGCCTGCTGTTGGTGCTGGCGGCCGGCTGGCTGGCGAGCTGGGCCGGACAGAGCCGCAGGCAACTGCCGAATCCTTCTTGATTCGGCCACTTGAAGCTTGAACATCCTGTTCAACTCCAAGTCCCGCGCGTCCGGTAAATTTGCTGGCGCGCAGGCGATTCACAGCGACTACGTCGTCGGCACGAGCAGCCCATCGATTAGCCGCTCCGCTAATACAGACTAGACTCGCCGGCCGGTCGACGCTTGAAGCGCTTGTGCACCCACAAATATTGCTCAGGCGCTTCGCGCACCATGGCCTCGATGCAGGCATTAACCCTGGCCGTGTCGGCGGTAGCGTCATCGCTGGGGAAGTCCGGCAACGGCGGCTCGACCCGCAGCACATAGCGGTCACCTTCGCGGCGATGAAAGAACGGCACCACCGCCGCGCCGGTCAAGCGCGCCAACTGATGGGTGGCGGTAATGCTGGCCGCCGGAATGCCGAAGAACGGCGCGAACACCGTGTCCTTGCCACGCATGTCCTGATCCGGTGCGTACCACAGGATGCCGCCGTGCTTGAGATGACGAATCGCGCCGCGCAGCTCATCGCGAGTAAACATGGCGGCCGCATAGCGCAGGCGTCCCCTCAGCACTTCGAACTCCATCCAGCGCTGGTCATGGGCACGATACATGCCCGCCAGTGGGGCGTGATCGCAGAGCAATCGTCCGCACAGCTCCAGGGTGAGGAAATGACCCGAGATCAGCAAGATTCCGCGCTTTTCGGCGATCAGCGCCTGCAGCACCGGCAAGCCCTCGATACGGGTCACCGCGCGCAACCGGTCGATATCACCCCACCACGCGCGCAGAAACTCAAATACCCCAACGCCCAGTGCGGCGAAGCTGTCGCGCACCCGCCGCTTGCGCTCGGCGGCGCTGAGATCAGGAAAGCACAACTCGATGTTGCGTTGCGCCGCCCGGCGGCGAGACGGCAGCAGGCCAGCGAGCAAGAATCCGAGTACGCGCCCGAGGCGCAGCTGCCACGACCAAGGCAGTCGGGCCAGCCCCTTGCCGATGAGGATGGCGCAGCGCACCGGCCAATCGGCCAGCCGGGTCGGGGGTGGTGAACTAAGCGTCGGCATGGCCGGCAAGTGTAGCTGCTTGCCCGCCGCGGGTCTGTGCTGGCTACCGTCGTGAGATTCGGCCGAGCACGCCAGTGAACACGCCTTCCGGTATCCTTCGCAGATGCGCTCTCGCTCCTGGCGCCGCCGATTCATGCGCGCGCTTTACACCCTCACCATGTACCTGGTAACGCCGGTCATCCTGTATCGCCTGGCGGCGCGCGGCTTGCGTCTGCGCGGCTACTTTTCGCGCTGGCTGGAGCGCTTCGGCTTTTTTCCACCTCCGGGATTCGACCATGCCATCTGGGTGCACGCGGTGTCGGTTGGCGAGGTCAACGCCGCAGCACCGCTGATCGATGCGCTGCGCATTCGCTACGCCAACCGCCCCATGGTGGTCACCACGGTCACTCCGACCGGCTCCGATCGGGTGCGGCAACTGTGGAAGGATCAGGTTTTTCATGTCTATCTGCCCTACGATCTGCCGGCAGCCGTCAAGCGCTTCTTGCGACGGATTCGACCCAGCATCGCTGTGGTGATGGAAACCGAGATCTGGCCCAATCTGTATTTCGAGTGCGATCGACGCAATATCCCCATCGTGTTGGCCAATGCACGGCTGTCGGAAAAATCCCTGCGCGGCTACGGGCCGGTGCGCCCCCTGGCTCGCTGGGCGGCGCAATGTGTCGAGATCGTGGCCGCTCAGTCACAGGGCGATGCCGAGCGCTTTCTGTCGCTGGGCGTGCGCCCGCAGCAGCTGCAGATCGTCGGCAACCTGAAGTTCGACATGCGGGTACCGGCAGAGATCACTGGCCAGGCCGCTGAACGCCGCAAGCACTGGGGTGAACGCCGCCCGGTGTGGATTGCGGCTAGTACCCACGAAGGCGAGGAATGGCCGGTGGTGGATGCTCATGCGCGCATCCTGCGTCGCTTTCCTGATGCCCTCTTGCTGGTCGCGCCGCGCCATCCCGAGCGTTTCAAGCCGATGTCGCAGCTGTGTCGCGGCCATGGTTTCAACACCGCCACCCGCAGCGAACAGCGCATGCCCAGTGCGCATACTCAGTGCTTCATCATCGACACATTGGGCGAGTTGGTGCCCTTCTTGGCCTGCGCCGATGTCGCCTTCGTCGCCGGAAGCTTCGACCCGATTGGCGGCCACAACGTATTGGAGCCGGCCGCTCTCGGTGTACCCGTGCTGGTCGGGCCGCACACCTTCAATTTCACTGAAGTGACTGATTTGCTGCTCGATCGCGGCGCCGCGCTTCGGGTTGCCAATGCCGAGCAACTGGCGCAGGAAGTACAGACCCTGTTTGCCGACCAGAACCTGCGCCAGCGCATGGGCGAGGCCGCCAGCAGCAGCGTGGCCGGGGCACGCGGCGCGGTGGAGCGGACCGTACACGAGATCGACGCGGTGTTGAAGCGCAGCGCGCCCCTTGGCACGGAAGCGGCGGCAGTCTAACCTTCGCGCCCTGCTGTTCAAATCTGCTTGAAAGCCCCATGAGCCTGCAAACTCAAGACAACGCCCGCCGAGGCATTCTGGCCGACCTTATTTTCGGCTCGCGCTGGATGCAGCTGCCCCTGTATCTCGGCTTGATTCTGGCCCAGGCCGTGTATGTAGTGCTGTTCGTCAAGGAGCTCTGGCACCTGATCACCGACGGGCTGGCGCTGGGCGAGCAACAGATCATGCTGATCGTGCTGGGCCTGATCGACGTGGTGATGATCAGCAATCTGCTGGTGATGGTAATCGTTGGCGGCTATGAGACCTTTGTCTCGCGGCTACGACTGCAAGGCCATCCTGACCAGCCTGAGTGGCTGAGTCACGTCAATGCCGGCGTACTGAAGGTCAAGCTGGCCACCGCCATTATCGGTATATCCTCGATCCATCTGCTGAAGACCTTCATCGCCGCCGGTTCGATCGGCGCACTACCGGTGTGCGGCAGCTTGGAGGCATACCAGGCCACCGCGGCGATACACGAGATCATGCGCGCAGCCGACGCTGCGGCCAATTTGGCTAACGTCAAAGCAGCCTGCAGCCATTTGAGCGAAGCAGGCGTTCTTTGGCAAACCATCATCCACAGCGCCTTTATCCTCTCGGCACTGGGTATCGCCTGGACCGATCGAGTGATGCATCAGTCGGGCAACGGCAAAGCAAAAGCCCAGGCGGCACACTGATTGGAACTGCGCTAAGGCGGCATCGTCGCTAGACTGGGCGGATGGATTCCTCGCTGTTGCTTGATGGGCTGAACGACGCCCAGCGCGAAGCGGTTTGTGCGCCGCTAGGACATCACCTGATTCTTGCCGGTGCAGGTTCGGGCAAGACTCGCGTGCTGGTGCACCGGATCGGCTGGTTGATGGCAGTCGAACAGGTGCCTCCACACAGCATTCTCGCCGTCACCTTTACCAACAAGGCGGCCGCCGAAATGCGCGGGCGAATCGGCCAATTAAGCGGACACGAGCACCGAGGCATGTGGATCGGCACCTTTCACAGTGTCGCCCATCGCTTGCTGCGGCTGCATTGGCGCGACGCTGGACTTCCGGAAGGTTTCCAGATCATCGATAGCGATGATCAGCTGCGCCTGGTCAAGCAGGCCATCAACAACCTGCAGCTCGACGACAAACTGTATCCGCCGCGCCAGCTCTGCTGGTACATCAACCAGCAGAAGGACGAGGGCCGCCGTGCCCGCCACCTGCAGGCCCGGGACGCACAGGACAGGCGCTGGATCGATATCTACAGCGACTACGAGGCGGCCTGCCAACGCGGCGGACTGGTCGACTTTGCCGAGTTACTGTTGCGCGCACATGAGCTGCTGCGCGAGCATCCGGCCCTCCTCGAGCACTATCAACAACGCTTTCGCGAAATTCTGGTTGATGAGTTTCAGGATACCAATGCCATTCAGTATGCCTTCGTGCAGCTACTGACCGGGACGCGTGGGCATTGCCTGGCCGTCGGCGATGACGATCAGGCCATCTACGGTTGGCGCGGCGCCAAGGTTGAAAATGTACATCGCTTCTTGCGCGATTACCCCGGCGCGCAGCAGCATCGACTGGAGCAGAACTACCGCTCAACCGGGACCATCTTGCGCGCTGCCAATGCGGTGATCGCGCGTAACGATGGAAGGCTGGGCAAGAACCTCTGGACTGAAAGTGGCGATGGCGAACCGATCCTGCTGTTTGCCGCCTACAATGAAATCGACGAGGCACGGTTTGTCGCCGAGCGCATCCGCGCCTGGATCGAGGCCGGCGGCGCGGCCAGTGACTGCGCCGTGCTGTATCGCTCCAACGCTCAGTCCCGAGCGCTGGAAGAGGCTTTGATTGCGGTCGGCCTGCCGTATCGAATCCATGGCGGGCTGCGCTTTTTCGAGCGAGCCGAGATCAAGGATGCCCTGGCCTATCTGCGACTGATCACCAATCGCCACGACGACCCTGCGTTTGAGCGCGCGGTCAATACGCCTTCGCGCGGCATTGGCTCGCGCACCTTGGAGTTGATTCGCAGCGCCGCTTTCCAGCATGGTGTTTCACTCTGGGAGGCCTGCCTTTCGCTACTGCAGGCAGGCGGACTTAGCGGCCGGGCGCGTAGCGCAGTTCATGGTTTCTGTGAGTTGATCGAGTCGATCGCCGGCGCCGTCTCTGACAAGCTGCTGGCGGAGCAGATTGACCTGGTGCTCAAGCAAAGCGGATTGCTTGCGCACTACTCAGCGGAGTCTCGCGGCACCCTGGAAGCACGGGAGGACAATCTCAACGAGCTGGTAACCGTGGCCAGCCGATTCGTCATGCCGGTCGATGAGGTGGAGCTACCCGAGCTGTTGGCATTCCTGAGCTATGCAGCGCTTGAGGCGGGCGAATCTCAGGCTGAGGCGCATGAGGATTGCGTACAGTTGATGACCCTGCACTCGGCCAAGGGACTGGAATTTCCGCAGGTGTTTGTCACTGGCCTGGAGGAAGGCCTGTTTCCCAGTCATCGCAGCGTTGAGAACGACGAACGACTCGCTGAAGAGCGACGCCTGGCCTATGTCGGCATCACGCGTGCCGAACAACGTCTGGTGCTCAGCTATGCCGAATGTCGACGACTTCATGGCAGCGACACCTTCAATCTACCCTCGCGGTTTCTGAGCGAAATACCCGGCGATCTCTACATTGCCGTGCGCGCAAAACCGCAGGTTGAGCGCCCTCAATACAGTGCACCGGCCTCTCGATTCAAAGCGATGGTCAGCAATAAGATCGGTGGCTTCTGGCAGCTCGGCGATCGTGTCCGACACATGAATTTTGGCAGCGGCACCATCATCGGCGCCGAGGGCGAAGGCGCGCATACGCGGGTACAGGTCAACTTCGATCAGGGCGGAAGCAAGTGGCTGGTACTTTCTTTTGCCAGGCTGGAAAAAGAGCCGGGCACGGCGTTGGGCTAGCTAGCCCGGAGTTCGCCATCTCGTGCAACGCCTCGAAACGCGGATCAGACGACCATGCGCTGACGCCAAAAACACAAAACCCCGCGCAAGGCGAGGTTGTGCGGCTGGCTGCTTAGGCAGCTGGATCTGTTGGTGGCTATGGGTGGACTCGAACCACCGACCCCGGCATTATGAGTGCCGTGCTCTAACCGGCTGAGCTACATAGCCAACAGAGCCGCGTATGTTTACACAAGCCTGCATCGCCGTCAATCAGTTGATGGCTGGGCACCGTGTCGACTGCTGGGGCGAATCAGCGGCAAGATTCGGGCTTTGTGTGCTGTGCACGGCGTTGACCACCCGCTTGGCATTGGCAGGATTGCTGTGTTGAACTCGCCCGGCAGCGGTATTGCACGTGCCATCGAATACCCGCGCCATGAGACTCAGCGGATTGGTGGGCCCACCAGGATTCGAACCTGGAACCAAAGGATTATGAGTTCGCTTGGAAATCAGTAAGGTACTGAAAAACAAGCGAAGGTGAGCGAAGGGAGCGGAAGCCGAAAGTAGTTTGAAATCAGAAGCTTAGCGAAGGTTGGCCGAACCGGGTCGAACTGAGCTGTGTACCGCTGCTGCACCGCCACCAACCGCGTCTCGCCCGAATCAAGTTGCCGCAGCGGTTGCGCTTGGCGCGAGGCGATTGAGCGCAACGCTCAGCGCCCGTTCGTTGAACAACCTAACCTTACGTTCCGCTGCCTCCGGATCACCACTCCAATCTCGCAAGCCCGAACTGACCGCAGAGACGGTCGGTGATACCCCCTCCTTTAATAGCCAATCCACTGTCGCAAGCAACTCCAAACCAAAAGGAGACTCGAAGCCATCAATCAGTGTTGAAGTGGCCTCCAATGCTGCAGCGTATTCCTTTGCCTCGCTCTTGAGATAGGCCTGGACCACCGCCTTGCGCGCGTCATCGAACCAGATAACGTCTTGAGGATCGGCATCCCCTACTCGTTTGTCGCAGTGCAAGTAGCTCCCATCCAGCCCGTTCAACAAATGGCGCAGCCGATCGGCGTAGGGACCATACTTGTGGGGCACGAAGCGCAGATCAAGCGGCTGGAGCCCCATTCGCTCAATATTGCGTTCCAGAAACCAAGCCAGCTTCTGGATCTCCAGCATGCTGCAATCGATGCCGAGCACCCAGTATCGACGCACCACTTCAGCGATTAGCGCGCGCGCCGGGGTCAGCTTCTCTACGCCCGCTCGTTTGGCCACGTTTTGGTACTTTTGCGTCGGCTCAAATACGAGAATCTCGCTATCCAAGCCAGCAAGCACTTCCTCGATCTGGGCTCTGACTTCGGCCCATTCCAATCCGCCGTTTCCCGCGCCCAGTGGAGGAATGGCAATGGACTTGATCTGACTACTCGTCACGAATTGCCGGAGATCCTGCAAACCCTCAATGATCCATTCAATCTTGGAATCACCACGCCAATGTTGTTTGGTCGGAAAATTAACAATCCACCGCGGGCCGTCCAATTCACTGACAGGAGTGATGAACATTTTTCCAACCTGCACCTCGTTGGCTTTGCAGGCTGCAGCGTAGAGGCGAAAGTTCTCAGCGAATCGCTCCTTGAACATGAGCGCTATGCCCTTGCCCATCACGCCGACAGTGTTGACGGTATTGACCAGCGCCTCGACGCGGGCCTCCAGCAGATTGCCTTGGGTGAATGTAATCATCGGAAGTACCATCCGGCGCGAGCATGGACAGGCAGGCTTAGGTTTCTTCGCCCGAGCTGATCCTCAACAGCGCGCTTTACCTGATCGGTGTAGCACACAATGCCAAGCAGGCCACTAATCGGCAAGTGCCGATATACCAAGGCCTCCGCCTGATAACGCTCGAACTTGGCGGGATCATCCGGATCACGTCGAAAATCCCGCGCCTGCAGCAGAGGCCAATCGACTTTGTCCAAATCTGTCAGTTCTGAGTAGAAATTGGCCCACAGGTAATAGGCGTGACTGTCCGTAAATAGGAACGGCCACCCTTGCTCTGCAACGTGGCGCAAGCTTGAAACAAGAATCAATATCTCGTCGTTGGGCCGCTTCTGAACTCCGCCCCATCCGGTGTTGATGTTGCGCAGCATCGGAGAGAACGGGGTGAAATAGAAGGGCACATAATCATTAAGGCAGCCACCGGGAGGCACCGGCACGGGGTGGTTGGCGCGCTTATCAATCAGCTCTGGATTCCCGATGCTCACCCACCCTGGCGCGACCACACCGCCGTTGCCACAGTGCAAGCCGTTATCGAGTATCCATGAGAGATTGTCAGCATGGACAATACGCCAAATCAGTGCTTTGTCCGGATTCAGGCTGGCATAGTGGTTAGCCATGCACCACCTCGGCCGTCATCTGAGCCAAGTCAACAAGCCAAGGTCGGAAGTCGCTATTTAATGCCGACATTCGCAACACCCTGACGATATGTTAAGTCCATCTGCGGATGTGAGGAGAGGACGCGATTGAGTAGACCGTCTGTAGTTGCGCCGCCATAGCGGTCTGCCAGCACAGTCCGCAGTCGAAGCAGTCGAGCGTTTGCCGTGTCCACCAACCAGGCGAATGTGGCAGCTCGGACCCGACCATATTCTGGATTGCCGAGCCGTTTATCGCGCTCTACGCCCGCCCCGATCGTCTGCCCCACTACCCAAGCACAAACGTGCGGCGCGCCTGACATCGCACCAGATTGAGCAATGTCTTGCACGTAACCGTCAGCTTGGTTCACTTCCTTGCGCGTTAGCTCGAATCCGCCCTTCTTGAGCTCAATAACAAGTACGTTCTGAATCTGCGTGAGCGTTGGATCTGCAGGATTGAAGGATTCGATGCCCGTCATCTGCCACGTGGTCTTGTCAGGCAGCACAACAATGTCGGGACGCTGTCGTTCATTGATGAACTGAGCTTCAGTGCTCTTGAAAAGCTCGCGCGCCACCGACTTCAACGTGACGTTCGAACAATATTCATGCGACTCGAATTCAGGCCCAAACAACCATCGCGAGCGAAGAATCAGTGGGTGCAGCGTATGAAGCTCGTCGGTGTGCGGGTCATCAGCCAAGCGCTGAATGGTTTCAATCACACTGATTCGACTGTCGATCTCGTCGAGAACACGAAGCGCGTCCTTGATCGACCACTCGGTGAGTAGGCGATCGAGCCCGTCGACGTCGTCAGGCGGCAATGAAGACAGCTTCTGCAGCAACGCCGCGCCGCTCTTGGTTCGTTCCAGATTGATAACGGCCTTGACGGCGGTAGCCAGAAAGTCGGGCGAAATCGTTGGGTGTTCTTGGGCGACGACCTTGGTGAATTCGGCGACTTCAAGCCGGGCGCCTTGCCCAAGTGAGGCGAGCTCCGCTCGGTTTTGTGTTAGCGCGTCCTCGGATGCCGCCTCGACAACAAATGATGCGAGGTCCTGCGCCACTTTGCCGATATGCTCAGCGGTCGCTCGATGCAGGTCTCGAACATCCTCCGTTGCACGAAACGCCGTCCAATCCTGCTCAACGTCGGACTCGAACCCTTGAGTGTCGACGATGACCTTGTAGCGGCGCGCAAAACGTGTTCGTCCATCGAAGCTTGCGACCTGCCCGATGGTCCAAGATGGCGAGCCGACCAGTCGTCCCTGCACCCAGAAAGCGATACCCTGGTGCACCGACGAGTGATTCACGTGGGTCGAGTCGATCACGGTTACCTTGGCGGTCCGGCCGTGGCCTAGCACCAACGTTTCCTCGCTGACTCGGCCTTCAATCTCGTTGAAAGACCTCTGGGCGCCATTGACGCGAATCTCGAACTCTTGATCGTGAACGAAGCGAGCGGCCAGTACGGTCAAGATTTCGTAGGCATCGGGTAGGTTGCGCGTCACGCTGACCGAGAGCCGCGTACCGCTTCCTTCGCATCGCCCGAGGGTTTCGCTTCTCAGAACAAAAGGGCTCGGCCCCGACTCTGTGCCGACGACAAAGGTAGCTAACACACCGTCACGCCAGGTTTCCACCTGGTACTCGTCGGCGAAGCACAACAAGCCATGTCGTCCTACGCCGTTGCGGCCGTATGACCGACGTGGCCGCGCATTCCGACCACGCGGAAACTCGACGTTAGCGCCCTGATGGCGGAGGCGGTCATAGCGCAACGTCATCCAGCGCTTCTTGAATTGCTCCGGTGTCATACCGTGCCCGTCGTCGGTCACGGTCAGAGTTCCGTCGAGGTGATCGGGCAGAATCAGGTCGACCTTGGATGCCCCTGCGTCCCATGCGTTGGCGACCAACTCGGTGAGTGCAACCTGCGGCACATGCGCGACTTGCCCGAGCTCGCGCAGAAGATAGTCTTCCTCGAACAGGGAGTTTTGGATGGGCTGGTCAGTCACAATCACGCCGCCTCGCGCAACAGATTTCGCAGCCGGGCCAAGGCATCGCTGACCAACCTACCGTGCGATTCGATGCTGTCGATGATTTCCGCCGGCGTTCGCTTGTCCACGGTCGCTACCGTGTTCGGATTGACGGCTTTCAGATCGAACACCGCTGCATCGATGGCAGCAGCTTGTGATTCAAGTTCACGCGCCGCTTTGTCCTTCTCGCGGATCTTTGCATCGTGCGCTTCCAGCACGTCATCGGCAGCCTTCTCCTTCTTCAGGCGCTTCAACTGCTCCTTGAGGTCCACCACCTCGGCCTTGAGCTTGGCGGCGTCATCGAGCAGGGGCTGCATCTCCTCGCTCGCCTTGGCGCGGCGGGCGGCGAAGTCGACCGTCCAGGACCAGCGGCTGTCGGCCTCCGGCGTGCCGCGCCGCGCCAGCTGGCGGGCGTAGCTCGGGAAGGGCTTGCCTTTGTTGGCTTCATCGGCCTGCCAGTCAGCGACCAGCGCGGCGGGCAGCGCGGCATCGTTCAGCACCGAGCCATCCGGGGCGAAGCCGAAATGCGCCAGGGTCAGCGGCGTCTTCTTGCCCACCTTTACCTGCGACAGGTCGTAGTACCAGATGCGCTCGGTCTTGCGGCCTTTGGTGAAGAACAGCAGGTTGGTCTTGACGCCCGCGCCGGCGGTGGAGAACACGCCGCCCGGCAAGCTGAGGATGGCCCACAGCTCGCACTCGTCCACCAGCTTGCGCTTGGTCTCAACGAAGGCACTCTCGTTGGTGCGGAACAGCAGGCCCTCGTCCAGCACGATGGCGCAGGTGCCGCCCGGCGCCAGTTCGGCGAGGATGTCCTGCACGAACAGCACCTGCGTGGCGCTGGTCTCGAACGCGAAGTTCTTCTGCGCGTCCTTGCCTTCTTTGCCGCCGAAGGGCGGGTTGGTCAGGATCACGTCGAACAGCTTGGGGGCCTTGTCGAACAGCGCGCCGTAGGTGGCACGCCGCGTCAGCGAATTACCGTGCCACAGGTTGGGCTGGTCGATGCCGTGCAGCACCAGGTTGGCTAGCGCGATGGGGAACACCAGGTTCTCCTTCTCGCGGCCGAAGAAGGTATCGTGCTTGAGCGCGTCAATGTCGGTGCTGCGGGCCTGCGTCCCCAGCTTGCGATTGATGTGCTCGTAAGCGATGGCGAGGAAACCGCCGGTGCCGCAGCAGGGGTCGTACACCGTCTGCCCGAGCTGGGGGTCCACCGTGTGCACCATCGCGCGGATCACCTCGCGCGGGGTAAAGAACTGGCCACCGTCGGAGTTCTTCTCGCCCATCTTCAGCAGCAGGTCCTCGTATACCTGCGACAGCGTGAAGAAGTGCTGGTCGTCGATGTGGTCGACGCTGATCTCGTGCACCTTGTCGAGGATGTCGCGTAGGTTGGTCTCGGAGTCCACACGCACGCGCTCCACCGCTGTCATCGTGCGGCCGATGATGCGCTGCTTCGGCGTGGCGCCGGGCATAGGCAGGTTGGTGCGCGGGTCCACGTCCAGGCTGTGCAGGTGGGGCAGCAGTTCCTTGTTGATGAAGTCGAACAGCTTGCCGTCGCCGGCCGCAAACAGTTCCTGCCGCTTCCAGCCGAAGGGCTTGCCCTCAGGTGTCTTCGGGTGCCCGGGCTTGTCGGATTCATTCTTCGGCGGGGGCGCCGCCCAGTCCTGCCAGCGGTACGGCGCGCGCAGTGCTGGCATGAAAGTCGCGCCCACGGCTTCGGCCTTCTCCTGGTCGCGCACCTCCTGCGCGTCGAGGATGCGCAGGAACAAGATCCAGGTCAGCTCCGGCACGTACTGCAGCGCACTCGCGCAGTTCGAGCGGCGCATCACGTCGCAGATGCTCTTGACGAAGGCCGAGAGCGATTGGGTGCTGGCGATGGCCTTGGGGGCTTTGTCGGTCTTCTTGGGTCGGGCCATGTTTAGTTCTCGAAGGCTTGGGCGAGCAGGCGTTGGGGCAGCTTCGCTAGTTCTGCCTGCTGTGCATCCAGCGCAGCGCGTAGGGCTGATGCCTCCTCCAAGCGCTGCTTGAGGCCGCGGACGATGCGGCGCTGGGCGTCGATATCGGGCGCGCAGACGCGGAAGGATTCCAGCGTCGGCATGTAGATCGTCTTGTGCGTCGCGCCAGTGGCGAGGTCACGCAGTTCCTTGCGGGCACGGATGAGCGCGTGCATCAGGAACTCCGGGTCGAGGGCATCGCCACACACCCAGTTTGCGAAGTCCTGACTCGTTGCCATGGGCTTGGCCATGATGACCACGAAGCCCACGGATGCCGTGCGCGAGTAGCACACCGTCCCACGCGGCAGGATTCGCGCTGCCGAATTGGCGATACCCGCTGCGTTGGTACGCAGTTGCGTGCTTTCGACCCACTGGCCATCCAGGGCACGAATTTCGGTCAGCGAGATCCACGACACATCACCGCCCCACCAGTCTGATCGCGACCGGCTCGGGGTATGGCCACTTTCGAGTCGTGCCACGTCGGTGAGTTTGCGCCACTGCCACCCGGGTGGCGGTTCGTCAAACGCCGGCGGTACAGCCACGGGCACCACTTGCGCGAAGGCTTCGCGGTAGATCGCGGCCACAAGGGCCTCGGCAGACTCGCGTTGCGCCTGAGCAGCTCGTCGAACGGTTTCCGCGTCGGCAAGCTGGGCATGAAGGCGAGCAGCGATTCGGAGCTGTTCTTCCCTCTCAACCCACGGCACTTCGAGGTTGCCCAGGATTTCGCTGTTCAAGTTCGCCTGGTTTCCGCCCCTCCCTTCCGACGACTGACGAAGCGTCGAGTACGAGAATTGGAACCAGTACTGAAGGTATTCAGGTGCGAACGCTTCAGTCGGCAAAACCGCGAAGCACGCTTGGTTTGTTGTTGCTTCGATCTCAAGAACAGCAGATTGGCCTCGCGTTTTGCCTTGACCGTACATCGCCACCAGCACGGTGCCCGGCGGGAGAAGCGGTAGCGAGCACTCGTCGAGTGCGATTCTTGATACGGCTTCTTCTGTCCTTCGAATCGGGGCGAAGTGGATTTCCCCGGTCTTTACCCACGGGATCTCTGCGGGCTTCCAGTAGCGACTCTGATCCCTCGACGGAGTCGTCCCGCTGGCAGTCGCGGCCACGTCCGAGATTCGGACAAGCCTACGCGGGAATGGAGGCGTCGATGTTGCTTCGTTCATACCCCGAACAACCTTCCCTTCGCCTCGCGCATCACGTCCATGGGCTTGCCGAGCCCACGCAGCGCATCCAGGCCACCGGCCATCATGATCTCCGGCACCTCCCAAAGCGCCGGCGTTTCCAGCGCATCGGTGCCGCCCGCCGCGAACTGGTGGCCCAGGCCCCTCAGCACGATGGCGGCCTTGGGGTCCATGCCGTCGAACCATGGCTGTTGACTACGGATGAACAGATCCCCACGCTCGGGGCGCCGCAGGGCGCGGGCGTGGTAGCCGTGGTGGCCGAAGAAGTCATAGAGGTCGAAGTCGGTCATCTGGTCAATCTCGCGAATCACCTCGGGGCTGAAGTTGTCACCCAGCAGGTGGTCGATGAGGCTGCGACGCTTCTGGGTTTCGATCCACAGCGCGCGGAACTCGTCGAGGTTGTGCGCTTCGGCAATCACGCGCTGAATCACCTCGCGCCGGTATTCGTCCACCGGGATCGGCGTGTCGCGCCCATCGCGGCGGCTGAGGATGAAGTGCCCCTGGGCGTTCACCGTTACGTACTGGCCGCTGATCTCAGCGACTCGCGGACCATTGTCTTCTTCACCGCCGGTTCCACCACCACCTTCTCCGTTGCCGCTGCCGCCACTTCCGGGCCGCGGAGGCTTGGTGATGAAGTCGGTACCGAAGAGGCTCGTGACGTCGGTGTAGTCATAGAGCCAGAACTTGTACTTCTGCGTCTCTTCGTGAATGCGCGTGCCGCGCCCGACCATCTGGTAGAACTTGATCGAGGATTGCAGGTAGCGGAAGAACACCACGGCGTTCAGCCGCTCGATGTCGACGCCGGCCTCCAACAGGTCCACGGTGCACGCGATGAAGGCGCGCTCGCCCGAGCCGCGCATCGGCTCGATCATGTTGGCGCCGTTGTTAGCGCCGCCCATGCACTTGAAGGCGTAGTGGTCCTTGGGCGTGTGGCCCCGCTCCTTGCACCAGCGCACGTACAGGTTGTTCATGTGCTGAGCGACGCGGTCAGCATGAATCTCGCGGGTGCAGAAGATGATGACCTTCTGTTCCGGCCCGCCGTTCTCGCGCAGCAGCTCGAACAGGTCGGCGCACATCTTGGGTGTGCGCAGCTCGATGAAGAGCTCGTCGTCGAAGTCCTTGCCGGTGTATTCGTCCTTGGCCAGGTCTTCTTCGGTTAGCGGCATGCCTGTCTTGATGTCCTTGACGCCAGCGGCCAGGATCTCCTTCTTCGTGAAGGTGGCGCTATCGATGCTCGCCTTTCGTTTCACGATCTCGCAGGCGGCCAGGTAACCGTCCTCCTGGGCCTGGATCAGGGTGTACTCGTACACCGGCTCGCCGAAGTACTGCCGGTTGTTGGCCGTGATCTCCTGGTCTTCCTTCGAGGCCTTGTCGGACTCCTCCAGCTTGCGCGGCGTGGCGGTCAGGCCGATGTGGATGGCACTGGGGTTGCGCCGCAGCACCTCAGACCATCGGCCCCAGGCCGAACGGTGGCACTCGTCGATGATGATGACGCTGAAAGCGTCTTCCCCGTAGTGCTCGGTCAGGAAGCTGGCGAAGCCTTCTTCATCGTCCAAGCCCAGCGTTTGGTAGGTGGCGATGTGGATGCGGGCGTTGGCCGCCGCATTGCCGCCGCGCTCGCTGCGCACGATGCGGGCGTTGTCGCCGAATGCGGCCTTGAGCTTGGTGTAGGCTTGCCCTCGCAACTCATCACGATCGCAAAGGAACAAAGCGGGTTTGGGCAACTGTCCGGCCTGGGATAGCCGCCAAAGCAAGTTGGTGGCGATAATGGTCTTGCCGGCGCCAGTGGCTAGCGAGAGCAGCGCCCGCGGCGCCTTGCCGGCCTGGCCGTCACTAATGATCTTCTCGAACGCGGCGCGGATCGCGGCATCTTGGTAGTAGCGACTTTCGGCCCACGCGGGGCTGTCGGCCTGAAACAGCATGGCGGACGCCGATCGACCCAGGTCAATACCCGTGTCCTGGCAGTAGCGTGCGGTCAGATCCGGATGCGAGGGGAAATCGCAAAACGGAGACGGGCCGTTAATCAGTTGAGTGAACCGATCATATTCGCCATATCGGTGTCCGTTGGTCGAGAACACGTACTTGACGTCAAAGCGCAGCGTATCCGCATAGCCTCTGGCCTGCTGCATGCCCTTCAAGGGGTCTTCGGCTTCCTTCTTGGCTTCCAGCACGGCAACCGGCATGGGCCTCGGTGCATCGCCGACTTGCACGCACAACAAGTAGTCGGTGCGGCCCGGTCCATTGCGGCGGCGTCCCTTGGGGCCACTCGGTTCTACAGGCGGAGGCGTGAGCACCGTTTCCAGCGTAATGCGGTCGCGGCTGACGTAACCCTTCTCGCGCAACACCGGATCAATGAGGTGGTAGCGAGTATCCGCCTCGTTCATGCTCATGCAGCGCCCCGCTCCCTGGCCCTTGTTCTTGTCGGCGCCGCAGTTGCGCCATCTGCTTTAGCAATCTTGCCCTCGCAACCCCGCGGCTTTTTGCCTACGAGGCGAATACATCGCCCTCCAAGGCACGGTAAATCGCCATGTTGATGATTCCCGCGCGGCCCTGGCCAGTTCGCTTCGCGACCTCGTCCACCTTCCGAAGCAACTCAGGCGCAATCGTCAGGGAGATTTGCCGTTTGTTCCCCTTCCGAATGCCCTTGCTGTAGGTCGCCGGGATCTCGCTCGCATCAGGCGCGCCGGCGATGAACTCCTCCGCCTTCGCATCCGTGACCCTTGGTTTACGTTGAATCGACATCGGCCTTACCTTGCGAAGGCTATCGTTTGGATATTAAAAACAGATTCCGCAAGCGTGGTCAATTCGACACAGGCTTTGGGGTCGCGCGGGGTGAGTTCGTGGACGGAGCAGCCCTGGCCACCGGCGTTGGAGAAGGCTTTCCGCCGGCGGATCGGCTGGGGCAAGTAGACGAACTGGGGCACGTCGGCAACGGCCGCGGCGGCTTCTTCGTTGTCGGCGGACAGCTCGCCGGGGTCGGCGAGGTTCAGTACAGCAAACGCCTGCAGGCCGTCGCGCAGGCTGCGGGCTTCTTCGACCAGGGCGGCGATGTCGTCTAAGGCCCAGACATCGTAACTGCGCGGGGCAAAGGGGACTACCAGCACGTCGGTCAGCGTGAGGGCGGCGCGGAGGGCGGTACTGTCGCGGCCGCCGGCGTCGATCACGATGTCGTCCCACTTGCCGCGCTGCTGCTGCACCTGGGTGCGCAGGATGCTGCCGTCGGGGTATTGGGCGCAGGCGATGCCGGGCGCCCGGCCGTTCTCGGCCCGGGCGGCGATGGCGACGGTTGCGGTGCCCTGGCGGTCGCCGTCGATCAGCCACACCTCGCGGCCGGCCAGGGCGCGAGTTATTGCGAGCTGTACCGCCAGGGTGGTCTTGCCGACGCCGCCCTTCGTATTGCCTATCGTAAGAATCATATTGTGGCTCCTATTGATATGTTTTTAATATTCTTTCCGGATGCATTGGCAGTGCTGACCGGCGCGACACTGGGCGTCATCCTGCCTGTCGCATCGCGTGCTGAAGCAATCCCAGCCAGCCGCCCGGATACATGCTTGGGGCGAGATATCGGAAGAAGTCATCACACATAGCCTCCATTCCAAGGCGGGCATCTTCGTTCTCGTTATCGATGTAGAACCGTCCCAATCGACGCAGCTCTTCGAGCAATCGTTGCCTCTGCGCAAAGCGGGCTTCCCGGGCTGCCGCCCGCCCCTCGTCCAGCGAAGTGCTCGTCATCGCTCCAGCCCCGCGCCGCGATTCCAGGCCTCGACAAAACGTGCGTTGGCTTGCTTACGGCGAGCCTGTTCGGCGCGAGCCCGACGAGCTGCCCGCACGGCGCCCGATACGATTCGCTTGGCTTCCTCCGGCGGCATCGAGCGTGCTGCCTCTGAAAATGCCTTGCGTGCCTGTGCCGGCGTCATGTTGCGGGTCGATTCGGTCTTGCTCATATCTTTGCTCCTTTGAATGGCCACGTGGCCGTTAACGAGAGAGGCCGCCGCGATCACGGCCGCGGAGCCGAAGCTCGAGTTCCTTGCGAATTTCGGCGCCGCGTTGCTTCAACTGTTCGGCCCGACTCTCTTGCATTCGTTGCCACAGCACTGAGTGCTCACGTTTGGTCTTTGCCTCTGCCAACCGACGCGCCTCGAATTGCCCGCTGGCCACTTCGGCGGCAACCTTCAATCGCCGCTGGATATCCATTTGCCGACGCGTTATCTGCTCGCGCTGTTCCTCCCAGGAATCCACGCGCCTGTTGTATTGCGCTCTTGCGCCAGGCTTCAGCGCAGCCACGCCGCGTGGCTCCTGAGGACGCGCGAGCTGGTGAGCGCGATTGGTTTGGCGCAAGGCATCTCGCCGAGATTCGAGCGCTTTTGCGGTCCGCACCGCACGGACTCGCAGCGCGGCCTCGCGCTCTCTCAACAGTCGCTTGAAAGCTTCTTCATCCGGCTGGCGCTGCGGTTCCAAGCTGTCCCAACCGCCTGCTCCCAGGGCGTGGCCAAGTGCCAACCGTGCCCGCTTGGCCAGCTCGCCAAGCTTGGTCCGGCTCCGCCCAATCCACCGCTGAAGCACACTTTCGCCGTCAAAACCCCGCCTCGCAGCAAAGTCGAGCGTGGTCTCCTTGGGGCGTTCGCGCCCCAGCGTGCGCAACAACCGCGCTCGGGCCTCTGTCGTGGTTCTTCTTCCGAAGTCTTCTACGGCCGCGAACATCGTTGCGCTTTCGCGATGTCGGGTCATGCCGACATAGGCCAAACTGCGATCCATGCCTGGCGTGGCGAGCAAGTAGGTGTGCTCAACCGTCAGCCCTTGCGCCTTATGAATCGTGACGGCGTAGCCGTAATCCACTGCCGCATATTGCGCCGCGTTCACCTGACGGGACTCGCCGCTGTCAAGGCGAACCGAAAGAAGGTCATGCTGAGCATGCTCGATTGTTCCGAGCGTGCCGTTCTTAACGCCAAGCTCGCGATCATTTCGCAAGAACACGATGCGGTCGCCACTGGCAAACTCGCGACCACCGCACTCTGCGGCAAAGCGAGCCGCGCCAGCCAGTTCGCCTCGTTCTTGCCGCACTTCTCGTATTGAGGAATTGAGCGCCAGAACTTCGCGCTTGCTGTGTGCAAGCACTATCTGACTGCCTTCGCCGCGGTCACCAGCGTAGGCTACGGCTAACGCTCTCCTTGCTGCTTCACGAGTTGCGAGCATTTGGACGTGACCACGTTCGTCATAGGCCCGCAGTCCTTCTGCGGTTGAGCCGCGCGCCAAGGATTGCCCGGCGTCTCGCGCCCACGCATGACGCTGTCGGCGAACTTCGGTGATATGCGCTGCGCCGACATGCTGCTCAATCGCGCGAAATGCAGCGCCTGCCTCAAGGGCTGCGAGCTGTTTGTGGTCTCCGAGCAGAACGACCTTTGCGCCCGCCATCTCCACGGCTTTGAGTACACGGCCGAGCTGCCGACTACCGATCATGCCCGCTTCGTCGATTACCAATACTTCGTTGCGACTGAGCCTGTCTCGACCTTCTTTCCAGGCGTACTCCAGCGAGGCCAACGTTCGGCTTGGAATTCCGCTTCCCGCCTGTAGTTCATCGGCCGCCTTTCCCGCCAGGGCGGCGCCGCGCACGTTGAATCCTTGCGCTTCCCAGGCCTCACGAGCGACCTTCATGGAGAACGACTTACCGGTCCCGGCATCGCCGACGATCACGGCCAGGCTGCCCGCCTTAGTGGCATGGCGAACCGCCGCTTGTTGCTCTTCGGTCAACGTCGCCGAGGCGCCGATAACGGCTTGGCATTTCGCCGGGGAAACGCCGTGTGCAGTGGTGGCGGAAAGCCGCTGCGCCGTGTCTGCCATCCGACGCTCCGTTTCAACCATCTCAATCGTCGAATAGCGTGCCGGCTCTCGAGTCGTCGCTGGCTCGAGCTCAATCAACCGCGGTGAGGATTCAAGCTTGGCGAGCAAGCTCTGAAACTGTGTGGCGTCATCGATGTATCTGTTCAATTCGGCTGCGATATCGCGGCGCTCGAATACTGCCTTGGTCGCCGTCAGCTTTTCGAATATCAGCTCCGGGCGCTCGATGATCTGCTGAGCCTGCTCTTGGCGGTCGATGCTGTGAAGCTCGATCCGCTCTGCATGAGCCCCGCGACGGTCCATGGCGACGGCGTTGCCGCCAATATGGCGCGTCGCCGTGAACGCGATCCCTTGCTCGTTATAGCTTCTGTCGTCGATCCGTTCGCTTCGGCCCGCACGCCCCAGCGCCTCATTCGCCAGCTCCGCCCATTCTCGGCGCAATTCGCGAATGTCCATCTGCGTGGTGCCAGTGATCCCCGCCTTCTGTCGGTCCTTATTCGCGAGTTCGATTGCGGCTTTCGCGCCTAGTTTTCCATCGGCGCCGATGCAGCGCGTGGTCGCCAGCATGTGCGCGTGAAAGTTGCGGTCATCACCTGCCTGGTCGGGAGCGTGAATGCAAACGTCCACCGCAACTCCGTAGCGGTCTGCGATTCTTTGCGCCATGCGTTGGGCCAACGTGATGCGCTCGTCTTCGTCCAGCTCATGCGGCAAGGCGATGCGCCATTCACGCGCGGTGCGAGCATCCTTCCTATTTTCGGCAGCCTCCGCCGCGTTCCAAAGCGCCTCGCGGCTTGGTTTCGGAACGCCTTGTGGAGTGATGATATCGGCCGATAGCACACCGCCCTTTCGCGTGAAGTCGTGAGCCTCGCCAGTGCGTTCATCCATCAACCGGGAACCCGAGCGATAGGCCGCGGCAGCAACTGCGCTGTGACCAGTTGCACGCGACATCGTGTAGGTAGTGAGGTGGTAGATCGCCACGATTTCCTCTTGCGTATTGCCGGTGATCGGCGCCGGGGCCTCCAGGCCAGCACAGGGTTAGCGCCAGCCAACCCGTAAGTGCGCCCTTGCTGTCGCTCGGGACTTTCAGCTGCGGCGTCTTTTCGGTCAACGGAGTTTCCGCACGTCTTAAGGATTTCCCGACGAAGGTGTCAGGAACTACAAAGCTCAGGCCGCGAAACTGGCTCCACACCACATGGAGGCAGTCGCATGGCACGAAAAAGCTTGGCCGAACGCCGGTCAGAAAAACTGGGAGAACTCGAACGCATCAAGAACGACTTGGCCCGACTGGAAAGCCAAGCAGCAGAGCGGATCGGCAAACTCGCAATTCGCGCAGGCCTTGCTGACCTCGAACTGAGCGATGAACTGCTTTCAAAGGAGTTCGCGGCCGTGGCCGCCAAGTTTCAACCTGGCGCCGGGGGCAAAGGGAAGCCTGCTGCAGCGAGTGCGCGCTCGTCTGGCGAGAGCTGAGCGAGAGTTCTCACGCATGCAAACAGACGCCAGGAAACAAGATACCCGCCGCAAGATCGAACTAGGCGGATTGGTCATCAAGTCCGGACTTGGACAAGAACCCAACGCGGTGATGCTGGGTGCAATGACGCTCGCAGCCAGGGCGCTAGCAGGCCCGCACTCGGCTGCCGTCCGTGCGCGGTTTCAGTCAGCCGGTGACTCCCTATTCAAGGATATCCATGAACCCAAGTAGCCGACGCGCTCAAGCACTTTCAATCGCACTTCTCGGATGCACCATTGCAGCCAACTGCGAAGCGCTGCCGAGCTCGATTCTGCCCCAGCATTTCAACCCAAACACCTGCGAACAGGAACAAGCGAAGACGTTGAATGGCGAGCGGGGATCGGACTATCGCTACGAGACGTACTCATGCGATCAGCTGCGGAAGGCATACCAGTGGGAACCGCTTCAACGTGCTGTTCTCGTTGCGCAGAATGGCATTCCGAACCCCGAGGCCAATCTCAATGATTCGGCCGCTCGGCGTCGCACCGACGCGGCACTGGCATCACTTGCCGAGTCGGCATCAAGGATTACCAACGACTTCGAGCGGCCACCCCAGGAAAAACGCGATTTGCTGGGCGAATACTTGAACTGGTCGCAGAAGCTCTATGCCGAGCGAGGCTGGGATGTACCGCAATCCATTCCGGAGGTGTTCACTGCGCTGAGAGCTCGGCTGTCGAAGCCGTATGTTGACCCGACGGAACAGAGGAAGATCCTGTTGACCGCATCCGAGCGCGCGTCCGCATTATTCCTGCTCACGAACGAAGCGGCGCGGGTATCCATCGTTGATTCTGGGGCCCCAGCCACCCATCGCGCTTACGCGGCGGCCAAACAGGCTGAGACCAGCGCCATCGCATCCGAAAGCCATTTCGACGGCGTGAAACGACGCGCGGAGAAGATACAAGGTGTGGGCAAGCTGTTGCTAGAAACGGCGCTCATGGTCGGCCTCGTAGTGCTCATCTTTCGACGAGCCCTGCCGACCAATCGAGCTAGGTTGATCGCTTTTTGCGCCGGCACTTGCAGCGTTTTCTTGGCCCAGTTGAGCGGCGGCATCGTTCAGGTTCTAACCGGCATCCCGACCTGGGCCACATTTGCCTTGGCGCTGGTGATATTTGGTGTGTTGTATGTGTTGTTCCGCGACAAGCTGCAGGGCTACTTTGGCGGCGTTTCTCAGCTGGCCACACACGGCTCAGCCGCTTGGTCACGTTTACATGATGCATTGAATGCCAATCGCATCTTTCGACGCGGCTTCGTCTCGGCTGATTCGTACGGATTCGCCCTCGGCCGATTTCCAGGCGCGACCTCCGACCTCGACCCGCGGCTACGCTACATGGGTCATGTCTTAACTTGCGCTCCGACCGGCTGCGGCAAGGGCGTCGGTGCAGTGATACCAGCCTTACTTGAGTACCCAGGGTCAGCGCTGGTCTTAGATATCAAAGGGGAGAACTACGCGGTAACCGCGAGCGCCCGCAGCGCGATGGGCCATGCCGTGCATCTAGTAGATCCGTTCGGTGTCATTGCTGGTGGCGGTTCAGCCTCGTTTAATCCCCTGGATGCGCTCGACTTGGCGAAACCGGATGTAGTCGGTCAAGTCTCGGCCTTGGTGGATACTCTGGTCGTGGTTGGCGCGAATCAGGATGATAATTCGGCGCACTTCAATGACTCTGCCAGAGAGCTGGTCAAGGGCTTGATCGTGTATGTCAGGAGCTTGCCGGAACCAGAACGGCGAACCCTCGGCGAAGTGCGTCGGCTGCTCACTTTACCGCTGACCACTCCTGCGGAAAGCGACCGCGAATCATTGCTGGCTCACCTCTCTGACATGTCGGCCGACGATGCACTTGCGTTCGGTGTGCCGGCGCGCTGCGCGAACGGCTTCCTGTCCAAAGAACCGAAGGAAGCCAGTGGCGTCCTTTCGACGGCTTTGCGACATACCGCGTTTCTTGATGACCCACGTGTCGCCGCCGCGCTGTCGCGTTCGGATTTCGAGTTTGCGGACCTCAAGCGACAGCCGATGACCGTGTACGTTGTGATGCCTCCTGATCGGCTGACCGCCCAGTCGCGCTTTCTGCGCGCACTGGTCGGGGCGGCCCTATCGGCGATCACCGCCAACAGCGACAGGCCGCAATACAACGTGCTGTTCCTGCTTGATGAGTTTGCCCAGCTCGGTCGAATGCAGTCCATCGAGGATGCAATCTCGTTGGTGCGTGGTTACGGCGCCCGTTTCTGGTTGTTGGTCCAGGATTTGTCGCAGCTCAAGGGCGTCTACCCGAAGTGGCAGACCTTTCTTGCCAACAGCGCCAAACAATTCTTCGGCACCGCCGACTATGAAACCGCCAAGTACGTGTCCGACATGTTGGGCCAATCCACGATTGAGTTTCGCACGCTCGGGGATTCCTCAACGGCCTCGCTTCAAGGTGGCAGCTCCGGCAATAGCACCAGCCAACAGCTCACTGCGCGCTCGCTGCTCACGCCAGATGAGGTGATGCGGCTCGGGGCGGAACGGCCGATCGTATTGGTCCAAGGCGAGCGGCCCTACAGCCTTGAGCGGATCAACTACTTGTCAGACGACGAGTATGCCGGCCTGGCCGACACCAACCCGTTCCATCAATAGGGTGGAGCTTGTGTTCGCTCTCGCTTTGCTCGCTGGCATGACCATATTCGTGCTCGCCCTGCTGGTGCGGCTTTCCATCCGTCTGGGCGAGTGGTTCTGGCGATTCCGCCGTCAACTCAAATACAGAAGGAAGTAGACCGATGGATGCCTTCCTCATCGCACTGATGCGATTAGTCGCCCAAGTCGCTGGGCTGATGGGTGCTTGGTCCATTCGCCTTGGAGAACACTTGAGAACATCGCAACAACGACATAGGACCGCAAGCAGCCCATCCGGCGCGCGAAGCGCGCCCGGCGTTCCGGCGGCCACCATTCCGCGTTTGGACGAGCGGCCGATGGCTCCTCAGCAGGTCTGCAGAGGGACGCGCGCGCAAGAGATCAACCCAAACGAAAGCGCCCCAAGGAAACGCCCCCTAGATGGTGTGGTTCAACCAAGTCTGTTGAACTCTCAATCCGATGAACTCGACTGGGCCGGCTCCTTGAGCCACGCCGCCGTTGCCAGCTCACACTTGGGCAGCGTGGTGGAGATGATCCATGCCGGCTGGCTCGTCTCCGACGAGTCGCGAGTGCTAGAGGTTGCCGCCGAATTGGAGGCGATTCAGGCGTTTCAGGAACGCACCGACATCGCGTTGGCGCCGTTTCTCCAGGCCATGACGGAACAACAGCAAGTCGATTTCTTCGGCGACTTCCAAGCAGATTTTCCGCCAGACTTTCCGGATCTCAATGAGACGCAGTGACCGGGACGGCAGGCTCTGGTGAGTCAGCCGCAACCTACAACCACTCAGTTGCCAGCGTGAACAATCGGGCATACGATGAAAACAGATGAGCATCTGCACATCCGCTTGATATTGCAGTGATCATGAACCAGAAGAACAACAGATCCGCGAATCGATCCCGCAAGTGTCGTCTTAGCGACGAAGAGCTGCTTGCGGGCGTTGAGCGAACCCACGCTCGTGATGCCGAGCGCGTTCGCACGGGCGAGATTTCCCCCAGCGATTTGTTTGCTTTTAGCGGCTTGGCGCGCAATTGTGTTGTTCAGTGGGACTGGGAGAAAGTTGTGAACTTTGAGGGATTCTCTGAACCAGGACCAGATGAATTCGGAAATCGAGACCCCGATTGACCACACTGCCAGATGAACTTGTGTTCTCAGCAGCCATGTTTGGACTGCTTGCCGCTTTCCACGCATTCGCGAGGTAGAAATGGACCCGAATGACGAAACAATCGACTTGGCGGAAGCTGCTAGCTACTTGAACGTTTCTGAACACTATGTTCAGCTGCAAATTGACCAGGGATTGATAGTAGCCCGGCGCGAAGACTCGGGGCTTCAAGTCGTCCTGAGCTCCATCGAGTCGTTCCGAAAGCACTCTGACCAAAAACGGCAGGTGGCAGTCGACGAACTGACCAGAGGGGGGCAAGAACTCGGCCTCTGGACTTAACCTGCCTAGCCCTCGCTAATTTCCAGGATGAGGACGACGTCCTTCGAGACACTGCGTGCCCAGCATCCAGCAGTCAGGCGCCTCTTCATCAATTCCCTTTCACCTGAGACCCCTTCGCAGTGGCAGTCGTCTCTGTTCACCCGTTAGATCTCTTAAATGGTTAATCCGCGCGCGCGCGTTACAGAGTGCTCAAACCCTTTTGTGATGCGGGTTCTAGGCTGAGCTGCGCATCCGAAACCACGTGCCGAGACGCATCCGATACCACGCGGCAACCCACAGATGTCTGCACCCGAAACCACGTATCCATCCACAGCCATGGGCGACTTGTCCACATGCACCGCGACCGGCGGACGCCAGGCGCCTGGCTTCGCGTCTTGATCTCGCCCCACTTTCATGGGGCTAGCAAATCCGCTTAAGCCCACGTCGCGCCGCGAGCAGTTCGACATCTTTCGGATTCACTGTACGTCGAAGGTTTTGCAGCACTTTCCGTTGAGTCTCCGGCGTCCAGAAGATTCGCAGACGCTCACGCGCTCGAGTAATAGCGGTGTAGAAGATGCTGTGCGTCAGATCCTCCTCATTCGCGTCGGTCACGACGATCTTGACCGAATCGTATTCGAGCCCTTGCGCCTTGTGGATTGAGACCGCATAAGCAACCTGAAACGGAACCAACGTGTGCAGTGCATCGTCGTCTTCGTCGCTAGCATCGTGATCGAAAACGGTAAACCGTACAGTCGACTCTTTCACGAACTCCAAGTCAGTACCCATAACGTCGAACTCGCTGAGAGAGCGGTCCACTTCGACTTCAAAGCTCAGCGAGTCTAAGCCCTGAACGATCGCCACGATGCGCCCCTTCAGATTGTTATACAGCACCGAACGGAACCGCTCAGACTCATTGAACAGTATCGGGTCCCCCACCTTGTATGTCGCCTCTCGCCAGATCACGGCGGGGCTGGGGTTGCTGCTCTGTAGAAAGCGATTGACGTTGTTGATGCCGTATAGGCCATCGTAGTTCAGGCACAGAATTATTTCGTCGTCTCTAACGTGCTGAAAGAGGGTTCGGTCCAGAACGCTAGAATATCCGTTCTTTGCAATCACTTCGTCGATGTCTTCCTCGATGTTGCGAACCCTGTCCCAGAATCGCAGCAGTGCCGGATTCTTCGTCCTGTATGGCGTCGTCAGCTCGAAGACCGCACTGGGAGCAAGAAACGAACGGATTATCGAGAACCAGTTTCCGAATTGGATCGATTCAATCTGGAACACGATCGTCTGGCTCGCGCTCTGAATCTGCTCAGCAACCGAAGCCATGGCGGGGCCCAACATTCGAACCAGATGTAAAGGCATGTGCAGAAGGCACCAACGACAAGACTCCCGCACTTCCGCGGCTGAAAGCAGTCACTGCCCAACTGTAGCCGTCTGCGGCCTGTCTTGATTGAGGCGCCCTTGCCACTGCGGTCTCCTCGCGTTGTATCGTACGATCCAATCCCAGACCGGGGGGGTAGGGAGATCGCTTTGAAGGGAACTGGCTTCTCGTTCTTGGCAAACCGTGTTTTACAGGCGCATGGCACACATGCTCTTCGGCAATGACTAGCTTTCGAAGTTGCTAGAGCGCTCCAGCCCCCCCCCCTTCCTAAGCTGATGCTCGTCGATATGCCTGACTCAAACCAAGCGCAAGGATGCCCAGAACCATGATGAGTTTGGTCGGCAAACCGTGCGCGGGGATGATTTCAGGTCTCGCACGGACAACGATACCGAGCACTGCACTATTGTTGTCTGGGTTCGTATCATCTGGAGATACAGACATTCCAAAACTCTGATCGATTCGATCTGGCGAATCAAAGAAGGTTTGAAGAGACACTCGGCAAGTTATGGCCTCCCCCGCGAGCAAAGTCCCGGCCGGAGGCCTGATCGTAGCGACGTAGGGGACGGGATTCCCGGGGACAGGGGAGAACGAAGTGATCCCCACGGTGCAAGGGGCTGTCTCCGGCGTCACTGCGATCCCAATAGTGCTCCGGAGCGCCCCTTGAAAGTAGAGCGTTCCGACCGTCTGCGTCGGCGCGGGATCTGGGCCCAAGTTGCGGATTGTGACGTCCAAGGGCGCGTCAGTTTCTGGCGGCACGAGCTGGCCGAGAGGCAAGTCAACCTCGACCTCAAGATCAAACGCGGCCACTGCTGCGGAACTTAGACCAAGCAGCAACACGGCGAAAAAGAACTTCATTCGAGCGGCAACGACTCAAATCCAGCGCCGAAAACCAAGTCCTGATACTGCGGATCTCGAAATTCTCCCACGAAGCCTGCTAACGCGGCGCCTGTCCTTGCGTTCCACTCGAGTGCCGTTCCGGACGGCAGGCTTGTACCCAGGAAGTTCACATTTGGGTTGGAGTATTGCAACGATCGAGGCATCACGACATCCACCCCCATCAATGATTGCGCAACGCCGCCAACCACTCGACCAAAGGACCAGTTGTAGGAAGCGACTGTGGAGCCAAACGGACGGTTATGTTCCATTCCCAGCTGATGTCCGTTTTCATGAGCAAAAACCTGGAAGGAAGTAGCAAATAGGGTACTTACCACGGAGTACCCAAAGTCGTTGAAAGCGGCCCCGACATCGCATCCTGGAGTGTTCTCCCCAATGTAGTCCTCTTCCGCACAATTGGGATGCTGAATGTAAGCGACGCCAGCCGCTGCCTCCACATCGGCAACAAACATGACGACAAGGTCGGCATTGGTAGCGTCCCTCAGATTCTGCGCGAATACGCTTCGACGCAGCCAATTTCGATGGCCGGCGTACCGGCATAGTTCGACTGATACTTCTGGACTACAGACATTGCTGTTCTGCTCGTTGTACGCAATCTGGGTGCTCAAGTTCGCACCGCTCGCAACATTTTCCAATCGATAGCTCACGATACCGCTATTCGAAATTGACTGATTTGTCTGATCGATCGATTCTGCCACCAGCGCATTGAGTTGCGCCTGGCTACCCACATCGGCGAGCGCAGCAGGCGTGTGTAGAACCAACACTCTTACTACGCTGTAGGGAATGAAGGACGTCGAAGGCACACCGAGTGAGGGCTCCGCCCAGGTCAAACTTCGCCGATTGTTGGCAAGCTCGTGAAACGGCTCATCGGTTAGTACCTGCGACGAATCATACTGGCGCAGCACCAACTGCGTTCCTCGACGCGTGATTGACGCATGACCGGTCAGGCCAATCAGGGTCCCAGAGATATGTCCACGGCGGACCGAGAAGCTAAGGGACTGACGGCCCGAGGTACCAAACCAACTATAGCTGATCGCCGAGTTTGGGAGATTAGGATCCGGAATCGCATCTAGACCACCGCTGATAAATCCTTCAACAGGAGTTAGGTGACCAGAGAAAACATGCGAACTCCCATCAGGGAGGAGCACACGTAGCGACCTGGGAGATTGCGCTATTGTGCGAATGTTGACGGACACAGGGAACTCAGCGCTAACGGCGCGAGTGCCGGAAGATGGCAACGGACTCGTCCCAGGGTAGAAGCTAAACAGATCTGTTTGCGCCAGAGCGGCAGTCGAAGTCAGTGGCAACACCGAGAAAAAGAATAGCTGAATCCACTTCCGCATCGCCGACCTCTTACGATTCTTTTGATGGCACGCACAGTCAAACTGCGAGTAGAGGATGAGACTCGCTATCGGTTGGCCGGTCAAGCGAAATAGTTCACTCAAGATCACATAGCTATCCATTTGGCTGCCATTGAGGCCAAACGACAACAAGAGCCAAGCATATCCGTGATTGTAGATAGAGCTCTTCACCCGGCCTTGCGAGAGGCGGTGCGCAGGGTGGCTCGCGAGGCACCGCAGTATGTGCGCAGCGGCCGTCGTCTAGGACCGCCAGACTGAATCATGCTAGCGAGGTAGAGGGACTAACGATTTCAGTCAACCAGCCCGTCCGCCCATGGGTTCGCCGAATCAAGCGCAGCCTATGACTACTACTTGGGTGGTCGCCCCAAGAGGTCGACGATTCGCGCCTGCATGCCCTTAGGGCCCCGTGCGTAAAAGGTAACGACGTCCGCAGCGACATCAAGCATGATTTGGTAGTCGGGCAGATCGTTGCTATTCGCCAGCCTTTTAACATCGACCCGGAAGTTGCGCATCGGAGAAGTACTTCCGCTTTTTTCGTGTAGGACGCTCAAGCTCACTCGCCACTTCGGTTGTGCGCCGCAGTGCTTGCGCGCCAACTCGTAGATGCGCCTGTGGGTAGGCTTGCGCAGCTTGAAGTAGGCTGGATTCAGAGTCAGCACGCGGCGTGCCTCTACCGAGCGCCACAGCCAGTCTGGCAGTGTCACCTCGATCGCTACCATGCGGCCGTCCTGTTCGCGTTGAACCACGCGCCACGAATCTAGCAAGCCGAAGCCTGCACGTTCTCGCCTGCCGTTGGTTTCGATGTTGGTCTCGATTCGGGTACCTGCGAGGCGCCGAAGAGTGTCGATCATGCGTTGGTAGCTTTCGCCGTCTCGGCGGCGCGCAGTCGTGCGGAAGAAGTCGTGGGTCGTGAATTGCACCACGCGACCGACGCGCTCACGTCCACGGTTGATTGCTTCCATCAACTGACTGATGCAGTAGATCCATACATCCTTGTCATGGATGGTCGCGCATCCGTACGGACCTGGCATTATCTTCACCATTACGCCATTGCGTTCGTACGTACGAACCCGCATGTCTCCTACTCCGAGGGCGAACAACGGATGCTCCATGCTCGCCAGATCGTCTTTCGGGGCAGCATCAATGATGTCTGCGACGAACAAGTTTAGTTGGAGGGGAGATTGTCCATGCGAACCACCCCGCCGTAGCGAATCGACTGTTTCCCGCTCCAATACGGGAACTGGCAAGGCCATTGGCGTCAATGCCCGTGCCTATCAGTCGCTGCCCTGCAGAATCTCCGCCACTTCGGGCGTGCGGAAGTAAATACGCCGACCAATGCGAACTTTCGCCGCATTCAGCCGCTCGGCATACGTCGTGGGCTCACGTAGCGCCATACGCATGCCGTCGGGAGAGCGATGAAGCATCTGTGCCAACTGGACCAGGGTCAGCAGAGGCCCGTAGCGGTCAAACATTGACTGACTGAGCGAAGCTTGAGGTACATTCATCGATAGATCCGCCAACGGTGGGAGGTTGGCGTTCAACTTAGTTACCCTTCGGCTGTGTGTACTGACGCGATGTCTGAAAATCCTTCAGGCTTGGAGCCTGGAAAGAGGGGACGAGGCCTATCGAGTGTCGACTGGCCTGAACTGGCGGCAGACTGCGATCCCAATATCGCGGAGGCGGTCAATACCCTCCTTGGCTCAATCCGCGTGAATGACGCGCTCCTGCGAATTTCCCGAACCATCGGGGCGCGCCGTCGCCGAGCAAAGGAGCAAGGCTCAGGCCACACCTGGTGGCCGAAACTCAATCAGGATCTCCGTCGCGAACATATCGATCCACTTCGCGAAGACTTGTTTCATTTGGCGATGCGCGACCGCTATGCCTCGTTTATCGTCGAGAACGCGCTGAACGAATTGCAATCGTTCCTGAAGCAAGAGGATGCCCCCGGGTCAGCTCCTGGGCATAAATCAGACTTGCGTCTCGTCGACGAATTCTTGCAGCCCATCTTCGAGTCGCTACGGGCACTGGTTACGCCAGCCTTCATTGGCGAATCGCCAGCGGACACCGATGGCGGCGAGGCGATTATCCGCGAGCTGGAGCGCATGACGTTGCGCCAGTGGTTCGAGCTTGATGCCGGCGCGAGCCTGGAGCGCCTGTTGCAGCACCTAGTTTTGGCGGAGTGCTACTCGGCCAGCTGCGTTGAGGACGGGAGGAGCCTATTTGAGCGTTTCGGACCAGGACACGGCGCTTCGCGGATTCGCTGGAACGAATCAGGAATCGACGCGCTACTTGTCGCGGTTGCATTTGTGCGTGAGCGTTTCGAGAGCCGGCTGCATCGTAGGCGCAGCGCAGAGAATGGCGGGCGCACGTATTTTTGCGAGCTATGCGACGAGCTCACCCAGTGGATGTCCAATGAGCGCGACGCATCAGCCGCAGGAAGTGGTAGTAAACGCTACTGCGAGCGACATGCGAGCACTGACCGGCAGCTGTACCAGAGTGACGTGCTCAAGCGACGAGAGTTCGAATGGATTTATTCGATGGTATTGCTCGAAGCTAAGGGGGACGCGGGCTACAAGGAACGATTCTTACAAGCCACGGGGTCGCGTCGATTGGACCTTATTGAACATACGGAGTCCTGCCGGTTTTGTTCAGGTCGCCCTTTTGAAACCGAGTGCTTCGATCCATCGAAAGACGACTTCCCCAGTCTGATGGCCTTTCATGCCAACGCGCGAAAGGTGGCCTACTCACTAGCTCAAAGCCTGCATGACGGCAGGGCCTTCTTGATCGATGAAGCGGTGCAACGAGGGGAAGACGTGAGGCAGTGCGCAACTGGGTATCGGCTCGACACCGGCAAGGCCCTTGGGCAACGTTGCGGACTAGCCTTGGCGCACCTCATGCTTCAAGGCAAGAGGGGTTCCGAGATTGCTGAACATCTGAGAATCTCAGCGAGCGCGGTGTCTCAGCGAAAGACTGGCCTGCGAGGATCGTTCGATTTCAACCCGGAGCGTCAACTGGAGCTCGTGTGGTGGCCGTTCGACGACATTGCTGGACCCGACATAGTGAAGTTTCCATCCCGGCCCATGGGCTGGGATTGGCGCCATTCCGAGGACGAATATCACCACCTCGTTCGGCCCGTCCGTAACTCGCAAGCCACAGCTCAACGCCGCACTGTCGACAGTTCGTCGAGCCGTCCAACCAAGTCCTCCGCCCGCAAATGCGTATAACGCTTCAACATCTGCATCGACTTGTGCCCACTGATTGCAGCGACTTCCTGATCGCTAAGCCCCGCTTCCACCAGCCGGCTGACGGCTTCATGACGCAGGTCATGAAAGCGTAGGTCGGCGATGCCGATGCTGTGCTTGATGTCGTTCCAGGCCTTGTTGAAGTTGTAGGGCCGGCGCCTTTCGTCGCGGCCGGGTTCGCCGAAGAACACCAGGTCGCAATCCTTCGGGCGCAGCGGGTTGGCCAGCGCCTGTTCGAACAGGGCCTGCGCGGCGAGCGTCATGGGAACGGTGCGGGCCGAGTCGTTCTTGGTATCGGCCAGGCGCACAATGCGGCGATTGATGTCGACCTGTCGCAGGCGCAGGCCGGTGATTTCGCTGGAGCGCATGCCGGTTTCCAACGCGATGCGCACGATCCAACTCAACATTGGATTCGAGTAGGCATCGACGGCCGCAAGCACGCGCGTTTCTTCATCGCCATGCAGGCGGCGATCACGGCCTTCTCCGGCGGAAGGCTTGCGGATGTTGTGCACCGGGTTCTGAACCAGGCCGATGCGCCATTCCTTGATCGCGGTCGTGAAGACGTGGCCGAGCAAGGCCAACTCCAGGCGCACGGTTGCCGGGCGCAAGGGCGTGGCCTTGCCGGTGGATTTGTTCTTGCGCTGACTGGCGGTCGAGAGGCGCTTGTCGCGGTAGCTCGCTACCAAGTCGACGCCGATGGCGGCCAGCGCGTAGCCGCCGAAGAATTTTCGCAGCGGCTTGGATTTCAGTTTCTCGGCTCGCTGGGTCGCCAGCTTCTTGGTCGGGGTGACCTCGCGCAAGTAGCGGTCGAGCGCGTCGTCGAAGCTCATTCGCTCGGCGCTGCCTCGCTGGATGTATACGCCGCGCACCATGTCGTCTTCGGTGCGGCGTGACCAGTCTTCGGCATCGCGTTTGGTGCGGAAGGTCTTGGCTGTGGTCGGCCAACCCTGTTTGCGGATGACCGCTTTCCAGGTGCCCGAGGGGGTCTTGACGATGGTCGCCACGGCTGCGCTCCGTCCTGCTGACGATGAGCACTGTACCGAAATTGTACCTCGATGCCAATTTGGTGGGCCCAGCAGGACTCGAACCTGCAACCAATGGATTATGAGTCCACTGCTCTAACCGATTGAGCTATAGGCCCTTTTTTGACTTTTTCAGCTCCGCCTAGCGCTCGATCCTACCTACTTCAGCGGTGTCACACAAAGTAATTATGAGTCCTCTGCTCTAACCGTTGAGCTATAGGCCCTATGCCTTGTCTCGGCGCGACTTCAGCGCGCCATTCTAGCCGTTCAAAGCGCGCCCGACGAGCGGGATCTGCGGACCGCAGAATGGGCCCGACTTCAGCATGGACGGTGTTCTGAACATGTTGTTCAAGTACAACGGAGGCAAGTCAGTTTTGGCGTGCTAGCCGATTGCAGAAAGCCGTGCCGCGCGCCGCGCGGCAAAAGGAAAACCCCGGCACCTTCGGAACCGGGGTTTTGGATAAAGCCCCTGTCGCTGACCAAGTCTGCGACGACGCTTTGTTCTTCGCGATCACGGTGCGCTTGCTGAGGGTTTCAGCAGTGAGCGTTTCTCGCGGACCACAAAGAAGAAACCCCCAGCGTTAG
>NZ_JACYTR010000018.1 GCF_014841215.1 Pseudomarimonas arenosa | reverse complement strand
GCGCCGATTGCCGCGTTGCTTCTCGCCCAAGTGGGCCCACCACTTGGGCTCGTCGCGCCTTGCACTCGACGCAAAGTCCTCGGTGATCATCCGCGCCCCCTCATGAAATATCCGGGCTAGCCCAAACCTTTCCACAGCATGCTGTTTCACCTGGATTGATCGCCACGACGTTCTGTGGTTGGCGCGATCGCGCTCAGCGCGTACCCTGCCGGTCATTCCTCCACCATTGATGCGGGGCCGAGTCAATCCGCTCCGACCGACAGATCGTGCTGAAACCTTGTTCGTTGCTTCATGCCGTGCTTGTCGCGGCGCTTGCGCTTCTGGCCATGCCCGCCAGGGCTGGGGGTCTCGCCCTGATGTGCGAGGCCCAGACGCCGTCGAAGTGCTTGTATGCCTCGCCCGCCGGCAGCGGCAATGGCAGCGCGGCCGCGCCCGGATCACTCGCTTCGGTGCTCGCGCAGGCCAGTGCCGGTGATTTCGTCTATCTGCTGGCCGGCACCTACAGCGACATCGTCGATATGGGTGGAACGCGCGCCATCATCAACCTCGAGAAGGACGCGCCGCGCGCCCATCCCCTGCCTACCGCCGAGGCGCCCCTGGTGATCAAGGGCTACCCCGGGCATGTCGTTGTCCTGCAGGGCGATTTCAGCTCGACCTGTGTGCTGATCGATCGCCGTGCGCACTACCGATTTGAAGATTTCGCCATTCGCGATTGTCTGAATCACGCCATCCAGCTAGGCCTGGATCTACCGATGTCGCACATCGCGTTTCGCAACATCGAAATCAGCCAAGTGCGCTATGTCGACAACGCCGGCTTTCTCACTATTGACGGCTACTCGGACGTCGTGATCGACAACCTCAATTTTCACGACTACGAAACTGGCAACCCCGCAGGCACCGGCTATTACCTGAAACTGTTTCGGGCCCGCAACATCACCGTGCAGGCCAGTCGCTTCCATGGTGCGGGCGGCGGCATCTACTACAAGCACGGCGAGAACAGCGCCGGCCTGGGCGGATACACGCGCATTGTTGGCAATCATTTCTACAACCTCAGCTCCGGCCGGGGCATCGCCCTGAACCAGAATCGTGCCGAGGTGATCGGAAATCTGCTCGAAGAGGCGGATATTGGCTTGCACTTTGAGGACGGCACGCTGGGCCCGTTCACCCAGCAGCCGCGAATCGCCTATAACACCCTGATTGGTGGCAGCATCACGCTGAACGAAGGCAGCGACAGCTACATCCCTGGCACCCCGTTGGGCGTGTTCGACGCGGTGGTTGAACGCAACTTGCTGTACGGCTCCGGTTACTCCATCTGGCACTACGGATCCGACAGTCAGCATGCGCTCGGCGTCGGCCTGAACTCGAACAATAATTGCTTCTTTCGTGAGAGCAATGACCCATTCATCAGCTACTTCGGTGCCGGCCAGCCCTGGGGTACTGCGGGCGCTTTGTACCGCTTCAGCGACTGGCAGGCGCAGGGTTTCGATACTGCATCGATATTTGCCGACCCCGAGCTCGACAGTGTCTATCGCCCGTCGCCCAGTTCTGCCTGTCGCTCGATGGGGCATACAGCCTTGCGGTCATGCGGTGGCGGCCCCGACACCCCTTTTTGTGACGGCTTCGAGTTGCCCTGACCGGCGGCGCGGGGCTGCGTCAGTGCCGCACTTGTTGACCTGGCCTTTCGGCAGATGGTGGCGAAAGCGGCAGCTGCAATAGGAATCTGGCACCGTTCGCGCATTCCTCCAGGTACAGATCGCCACCGTGCAGGCGCGCAATGCCGCGCGCAATCGGCAGCCCCAATCCAGCGCCGCCGGCGCCGGTCTTGGTGATCGAACTCTGGGTGAACTTGTCGAAGATCTTCTCGCGTTCGTTGTCGGGCACGCCTGGTCCCTGATCACTGATCCGCAGCGCCCAGCCGCGATCGTTGCCATCCAGGCGGATACTCAACTCAGAATCCGCCGGAGCAAACTTGCAGGCGTTCGAGAGCAGATTCCGAACCGCCTGTGCGATCCGCGCTGGATCACAAACCAGCTCGGCTCGCTCAGGCAGCGATATCTGCAGCCGAAGCTGCCGCTCACGCACAGTGGCACCGAACTCGTCGAGCACGCCATTTACCACCTCGACCAGATCTGACTCCAGCGGCTCGATGGCGAAGCGCTCGGCTTCGATACGCGCCGAATCGAGCAGATCGTTGACCAGTCGCAGCAGGTTCCCACCGCTGGCGCTGATACGCTGCAGGAAGTTGCGCCGATCGTCCGCACTCAGGTAGTCGTCGTCTTCCAGCGACAACTTGGCGAAGCCCAGAATGCTGTGCAGCGGGGTGCGGAGTTCGTGAGAGATGTTGGCCAGAAATTCGCTCTTTGCCCGTGAGGCAGCCTCCGCATGCTCCTTTGCATCGAGCAACTCATGCGTGCGCGCGGCCACCAGATTCTCAAGTTCCGTGTTAAGAATCTTGAGTTCCATGTCGGCCTCGACCCGGCCGGTGACGTCGCGATCCATGCCGACCAGCCGGATCACCTCGCCATGATCATCCCGCTCGGCGAAGGCGTTTGATTCAACAAAGCGAATCAAGCTGGGTTGAAATCGCCGGATGCGGTAAATGAAGCCCAGTGTTTCGCGACCGTTCTGTGCTTCGCTGAAGCGCTGATTCATGCGCGCCCGATCGTCCGGGTGAATGCACTGCAGCCAGCTGTTCGGACTGCCGTCGAAATCGCCGCCGCCACCCGACTGGCCGTGGATCACATACATCTGCGGGTCCCATACCACCCGTCCGGTGCGCAGATCAAACTCCCAGATGCCGTAACCGGTGCCGCGCACGGCCAGTTCCAGACGTCGACGCAAGCGACGCAGATGACCGTTGCTCTCCTCCAGCGCCCGCGCCAGCTCATGGTGCTCATCAATATCGCGCACCGTCATTGCCAGTTCGGTTATGCCGGCGTGACCGGCCACCGCCTTGACGATGATCTCGGCGGCAAATTCCGTCTCATCCCGGCGCATCAAGCGCATTCGCACACGCTGCGGTTGCTGCTCGCTGGCTGCCACCTGGCTCAACCAGGCAAGAAACTTGGCGCGGTGGGCAGGTGCCACAATGCGATCAATCGACTGCGGGCCCTGCCCAGCGAAATCGAGATTCAGCATGCGCGCGCAGATCGGATTGCCGGCCAGCAGACGCCCCTCCAGATCACAGCGGAGCCAGGCATCGGCAGTCATCGCAGCAAAGGCCGCTTCCTCTTCACTCGTCAACGGCACTGAACGTCGCGTTTCCGCTGATTGCGTGGGCGAATAGGTAAGCGCCAGTCCACAGATCTGTCCCTTGGCGTCGCGCACTGGGCTTCGGGTAACCTGACAGTCGACACGGCGACCGGTTTGCTGATCGGATACTTGCTCGATGCCGCGTTGCGTCGCGCCACCATGCAAGGCCTTGCGATCAGCGTTGCGCGCCGACTCCGCCGCCTCTGCGCTCAGCCAAGCGTAGTCCTCCTGTTTCGCCGACTGTGGCTGAATGCCGGTCAGCCGCTGAAACTCGGTGTTGACATGGAACAACTCGCCGCTCATGCCGCGCAGGCAGGTGGCAATGGGCAAGGACTCGGTCAGGCTACGCATCGAGTCCAGGCAAGGCGACCAATCGGGTGGCGGGTCCATCAGTTGCCTGCGATCCTGTGCCGACTCATCCGCAGCATGGGCGACCTCAGTCTCCGGCCTCAACCTTCCCCAACGCCATGCCATGCCAGCGGCTCCTTGTCCCTGCCGTACCCGCCTCGCTACTGCCTACCAAGTGTGGCCGCTCAGCACCGTCTTGACAGCCCATATGATGACAATGATGATTCTGTTTAAATCTAACAGGCTTTGAGCGATTGTGCTGCCCTACGATCTAGGATGTCGGCCCCCGCCTCTTGACCCGCGACCCAGGAACCTCGCTTGGCGAGGCCCCTGGGCAGGACAGGATCGGCTCGCCAGCCCCTCCGGGACCCTCCCCGAACTTCAGCGAGAGAGTTCCGGGACACCAGCCGGCGCGCGAAATTCCGTGCGCATCGATCTCTACTTGCACGAGTGCACCCTGCCATCGCCCGCCTGCGCCCTGATCCTCCCCCACCCTGCGCAGCAACGCAACCGTGCGTTAGGTGCCGCGGCGCCATCAGGTCGCCGTCTTCACTCCCCTGCCCGACCGGAACTGCTCGCATGAATGCCATCCACACCCTGGTCCCACCGTCAGAATCGCCCGCCCGGCTGTTGCTGGTCGACGATGAAACCGACAACCTGGACCTGCTTGAGCGCATGTTCGCACGCCAGCCAGTGGAACTCTGGCGCGCATTGAATGGCGAACAGGCGCTGCTGCAACTCGATTCGGATCTGTGTTTCGACGCCGTCTTGCTGGACCGCATGATGCCAGGACTCGATGGCCTTGAAGTACTGCGCCGACTGAAAGCCGATCCGCGGCATACGCACCTACCGATCATTCTTCAGACAGCGGCCGGCAATGCCAAGCAGGTGATCGAAGGACTGGAAGCGGGCGCCTACTACTACTTGGTGAAGCCGTTTGAACGAGCGCAATTGTTTCCGATCGTGCGAGGTGCGGTGGAGAGCTACCGCCATCTGCGTGAGCTCGACCAGGCATTGTCGGGCGTCAACCCGCTCGGCTTGATCGAGCAAGGGCGTTTCCGCCTGCGAACGCCAGCCGAGGCCAATGAACTGGTGCGTTGGCTGGCGCGGGCGGGCGGTGACCCCGGCCCCGTGGCATTTGGCCTGCAGGCGTTGATTTCCAACGCCATCGAACATGGCAATCTGGAAATCGGCTACCAGGCCAAACGCAAGGCCTTGATCGAGGGCGCCTGGCCGGCACTGCTGGCAAGCCGCCTCGATGACCCGCGCTATCGTCAGCGCTCCGTGTTGGTTGAGCTTGAGCGCAATGCCGGACAGGTCTGCTATCGAATCAGCGACGAGGGCAGCGGCTTTGACTACCAGCAGTATCTGCGTCCGCGCGGCGAGCGTCTGATTGACCCCAACGGGCGCGGCATCTTGGTCGCCCGCGATCTGAGTTTCGATTCGCTGCATTACAACGAGGCAGGTAACCAGGTCGAAGCCCGGGTAGATGTCGGTGGCTGGGAGGAGCTTTAGGGAAAGTCTGATCAACAACTCATGTTGTCGATCGCTGCGGTGCACCAACGGAAGGCTGACGACGCGAGGCAGGAAGTTGCCGGCCATCTGTGGCACCCTAGTGGCAAGTCGCAACAAAGCTGCGATGCTCCCAGCCTGCTGAGCTTCATGTGCCGTTGGCAACGGCACGCAAGGGCAACAGGCCGCGGTCACTCGTCGCTCATGGTGAGCGCTGGGTTGATCGCCAGGGCCAGGCGGGAAACGGCCTGGTCTCCCGACCTTGGAAAGGAGCCCGATGACTGCCATTGCCAGCCCTTTGATCGATCGCTTCGGTCGACGATTCCCGTACCTGCGGCTATCGCTGACCGAGGCCTGCAACTTCAAGTGCAGCTATTGCTTGCCCGATGGCTATCAGCGCTGCGGCTCGCACGATTTCCTGCGCCTGGATGAAATCCGCCGCCTGCTGCTGGCCTTCTCGGCGGTGGGTTTGAAAAAGGTGCGCCTGACCGGCGGCGAGCCCAGCTTGCGTCGCGATCTAACCGACATCATTGCCGAAGTCGCAGCGGTGCCCGGCATTGAGAAGATAGCCATGACCACCAATGGCTGTGTGCTGCACAAACGCGCTACAGACTGGCGTGCAGCCGGCCTGACCGCACTTAACATCAGCCTTGATAGCCTTGATTGCCAGCGTTTCGAGGCAATCACCGGTTATCGCCACCACGCGCAACTACTCAAGAGCATCGAAGATTGCCTGTCGCTGGGTTTCTCCTCGGTGAAACTCAATGCTGTACTGCTGCGCGACCTGAACGATCAAGAGTTGCCAAGCTGGCTCGAGTACCTGCGCGACCGCCCGATCGGACTGCGCTTTATCGAGTTGATGCAGACCGGCGAGAACCGCGAATACTTCCAACGCCATCACCTGTCCGCCGAGGCGATTGAGCGGCCATTGCAGGAAGCCGGCTGGCAGCTGCAGCCGCGCGCTGCCGACGCCGGCCCGGCGCGCGAGTATGCCCACCCCGACTACGCGGGCCGGATCGGCATCATCGCGCCCTACTCCAAGGATTTCTGTGCCGGCTGCAATCGCCTGCGGGTCACCGCCCGCGGCGACCTGCGGCTATGCCTGTTCGGCGAGTTCGGCATCGCACTGCGCCCCTTGTTGCAGGACGACGCCGACCGCGAGCAGCTGATTGGCCGACTCAGCGGCCAACTGGCACTCAAGACCGCCGGCCACGGCCTGCATGAAGGCAATACCGGGATTACCCCGCACCTGGCGTCGGTGGGCGGCTGATGCGTTTCTGATATGTTGCCCCGTAAGGGCAACTGATGGCGGCCTCGAGTGAGCCACCTGCAGGAGGTTCGTGTGCATATCGGCGACAAGATTGCGACAGGAATCTTCTGGGCTCTGGGGGGCACCGTGGCGCTGGTTCCTGCCAGCTTCGCAATCTATATCGGGTTCAAGTTCGGCCCCTTTTGGCTAGGACTGTGCGGTTTGGTCGTGTTCTTCGTAGCCGCTCTTGGTTTCCGCGAGTGCTACCGCGCATTCGTCCGCAAGGACTAGCTTCGGGCGCAACTCATGCGTGGCACTATATGCGAACGATTCGCATTGTCATAGAATGCAGGCATCGTACTCTCGTTGCCGCGCATGCAAAGCCTCGAACGCTCATCGCTAGCTGACGCCCCACTCGCCGAGGACATCGCCCTGGCAGGTGCTGCCGTCGCCGTCTCACCGACCGATGCCAAGCTGTGCGGATTGAATGAACTCGAACGCGATCAGCGTGCGGTAATAGAGCACATCAAGATGCCCGAGCTGCCGCATGGCCACGGTCGCGCCCTGGTGTTGCGCCTGTTGGAGCTCGGCTTTGTGCCGGGCGAACAGGTGCGGATCATCGCCACCGGCCCGGGCGGGCGTGAGCCGATTGCGGTGCGCGTAGCCGGTACTACCTTCGCACTTCGCTTGCACGAAGCCGAACACATTCGCGTGCGCGCGCTGCGCGAATCGAGCTGAGATGAGCGCTACCCTGAGCCAGGAGCCGCTGGTTGCCCTGCTGGGCACCCCGAACTGCGGCAAGACCGCCCTGTTCAATCTGCTCACCGGCAGCCGCCAGAAGGTGGCCAACTATGCCGGCGTCACCGTCGAACGCAAGGAAGGCAGCGTGCCCCTGCCCTCGGGCCGGCGCCTGCGCCTGCTCGACCTGCCCGGCGCCTACAGCCTTAACGCCGAAAGCGAAGACGAAGTCGTCACTCGCGGCGTATTGCTCGGCGACGTCGAGGGTGAGCGTGTACCCGACCTGCTGGTCTGCGTCTGCGATGCCACCCAGCTGCAACTTAACCTGCGCCTGGTGCTGGAGCTGAAAAAGCTCGGTCAACCGATGCTGCTGGCGCTGAATATGAGCGATCTGGCCGAAAAGCAGCGCATCGCGGTCGACTTGCAGCGCCTGTCCGAGTTGCTCGGAATACCGGTCGTGCGCACCGTGGGTGTGCGACGTGGCGGCGCTAACGAACTGCTGCAACAGCTCGATGCCGCCGGATTGACGGCTGGCCCGCGAGCGCCGGCCAAATGGTCGCCCTCCAGCCTGGACGACATTGTCGACACCCACAAGCAAGTTCGTCATCTGCTGGAACAAGTAGTTCAGTCGCCCTCGCTCGATCGCCGCTGGGACGAACCTTTCGACCGCCTGCTGCTGCATCCAGTTGCCGGTCTGGCCATCCTGGCAGCGGTGCTGTTCTGCATGTTCCAGGCGGTATTCATCGGGGCCGAGGCGCCGATGGGCTGGATCGAAGACGGCGCGACCTGGGTCGGCGAATGGATCGGGGCGGCCATGGCCGATGGTCCGTTGCGCAGTCTGCTGGTGGACGGCATCATTGCCGGGGTTGGCGGCGTGCTGGTGTTCCTGCCGCAGATCCTGATCCTGTTCGCCTTTATTCTGGCGCTGGAAGATTCGGGTTATCTGCCGCGTGCGGCCTTTCTGCTCGACCGCTTTATGGGCAAGGTCGGTTTGTCGGGCCGCAGTTTCATTCCCCTGCTGTCGAGCTTCGCCTGCGCCATTCCCGGCATCATGGCCACCCGCACCATTCCGAATAGACACGATCGACTGGTCACCATCCTGATTGCACCGCTGATGACCTGTTCGGCGCGGTTGCCAGTCTATGCCCTGCTGATTGCCGCCTTTATTCCGACGCAAACCGTGGGCGGAGTGTTCAGCCTGCAGGGTCTGGTTCTGTTCGGCCTGTATCTGTTCGGCGTGCTCGGCGCTATCGTGGTTGCCTTCGTCCTGAACAAGCTGTTTGGTCGCAATGAGCATCATCCGCTGCTACTTGAGCTGCCAGCCTGGAAGCTGCCCAATTGGCGCAATCTCAGCCTTGGACTGTACGAGCGCGCCAAGATCTTTCTGCGTCGGGTGGGTGGCATCATCCTGACCATGACCATCGTGATCTGGGCGCTATCGAGTTATCCGCTCGGCGCCGATGGCAAGCCGCTGCCCATCACCGAGAGTTTCGCCGGCATGCTGGGCAAGTGGATCCAGCCGATCTTTGCCCCGCTCGGCTTCGACTGGCAGATCTGTATCGCCCTGGTGCCCGGCATGGCTGCACGTGAAGTCGCGGTCGGCGCCTTGGGAACGGTCTATGCGCTGTCGGCCGAAGGCGATGCGGTGGAAGCTGCCCTGATTCCGATTCTGGCCCAACAATGGTCGATCGCCAGCGCCCTGGCCCTGCTGGCCTGGTTCGTATTTGCGCCGCAGTGCATTTCCACCATTGCCATCGTCAAGCGCGAAACGCAGAGCTGGAAAACCGCCTTGGGCATGACCGGCTACCTGTTTGCCCTGGCCTGGCTGGCCGGCGCGGCCACGTATCAGATCGCCGTCTGGGCGGGACTAGGCTGATGGAAGGTCTGCTGGTCAGCCTGATCGTGCTCGCCGCCCTGACCTCACTTGGCCGGCATGCCTGGCGCTGGCTGCAGCCCCTGCTGCACACGGCACCGGCGACCGGCAGCATGGGTTCGGTGGCCTGCACCGGTTGCCCGCAGCGCGCGACCTGCAGCAGCAGCTCGCGCTCCATCCCAGTGCGAGTGCAGGACCGCTGACAGCGGAGTGGCCTCGGCAAGAGTCGCGTGCACGCACAAGCAAGCCTCCACAAGCTTACCTTTTCGCCGCAAATGGCAGCCGTAGACTGAACAGCTGACTTAGATCAGCGACGACCGCCCTTTCGGGCGGCAGACTCGACCAGCCGCTGCGCTTGTGCCGGCTTGCTGGGAGATGGCTCTGACCTCCGCCACTGGTTACCTTCCGCTCGGCGTGCGCTGGCTGCGTTGGCCGATCGATCTCACCGATGCCGCGATGCGTCGCCTGTTGTGTCTGCGCACGCGATTGGTGGCGCCGATTCGCTACGCACGACGGTGTCGCGGCCTGAACGCGCGCGATGCAACGCGCGAAGCGCTGATGCGAAGGCGTGCGGCCCTCGATGCGCAAGCTCTCGGTCTGGCTGCCGACCAGGCCGAGGCACTGCTCAATCTCAGTCTGCAAGTCTGCCGCGCGCCGGCCACCGACAAGGAGTGTGTTGTGTCCGAACACCCGGTTTCCACCTTTCACCGTCTGCGCGACCGACTGCTGGCGCGCCTTCCACCACCGACGCGTTGGGCGCCGCTGCTGGCCCGCCTGCCGCGGCCCTGGCTCGATCAGCTCAGTCAACCGCTGTTGCAACGGGCGATGGCGGCATCCTTGTCCGGTCAGGGTCTGCAAGCCATCGAAGGGCGCTGGTTGGCAATCGAGGCCGAGGATCTGAGCTGGCGCATCGTGGTACGGGTACGCAATTCGCGCATCGAGCTGCTGCCCAGCGATCAGCCGGCCGAGGCATCGGTACGCGGCAGTGTCACCGACCTGTTGCTGCTGGCCAGTCGGCTGGAAGATGCCGATACCCTGTTCTTTCAGCGCCGCCTGCAATTAACCGGCAATGTCGAACTCGGATTGTGCGCGCGCAATCTGCTTGATCAGTTGCGCTGGGAGGACATTCCGCTGTCCCTGCGCATTCCGCTCAACCGCCTGGCCCGGCTCGCCCGCCGCGCCCGTGATGCGCATCGCCAGCGGCTAGCCGCGCAACACGACGCCGCAGCCCATCCAACGGCTTCAGATCAGCTCTGCAACGATCCGACCCAACCATGAATCAGCGGCAGCCAAGTGGAATGTGTAGTGACATCAGCGTTGACGAATTCAAGCCGCGCCCCGACGTTGCCCTGAACGCCCTGTACGAGCCCTTGCGGCACACCCTCGAGCGCAGTTCCGCCTGCCTGGAATGGGAGCTGCAGCTACCCTGGATCGATGCCATTCAACGCCTGAAGCAGCATCGTCGAGCGCTGATCCTGGCGCATACCTACCAGGCGCCGGAGATCTTTCACGGTGTGGCCGATATCACCGGCGATTCGCTTGCCCTGGCCCAGGCGGCAGCCAGCGCCGAGGCGGAACTGATTGTGTTGTGCGGTGTGTACTTCATGGCTGAAACGGCGAAGATTCTGGCGCCGGGCAAGCGCGTCTTGATTGCCGATGCCTTGGCCGGCTGCTCGCTGGCCGATGCGATCAGCGCCGAAGATGTGCGCCAGTTGCGTCGCCAGCATCCCGGTGTGCCGGTGGTGAGCTATGTCAATACCAGTGCCGCGGTAAAGGCCGAATCGGATGCCTGCTGTACGTCGGCCAATGCCGTGCAGGTGGTGGAATCGATGGGCACGCAACGGGTGATCTTCGTGCCCGATCGCTATCTGGGCAGCCATGTTGCCGCCCACACCGAGGTCGAACTGATTCTGTGGCCGGGCAGCTGCGAAGTGCATGAGCGCTTCACCGCCCGGCAGGTGAGAGAGGCCCGACGACAGCCGGACACCCGCGTGCTGGCCCACCCGGAATGCCGTCCCGAAGTGTTGCAGGAAGCCGATTTCGTCGGCTCAACCCATGCCATGGCCCAGTGGTTGGCGCGCGAACGTCCGGCCGAAGTGGCGCTGATCACCGAGTGCGCCATGTCAGACAACCTGCGTGCGCAGTTTCCCGAGGTGCGCTTCGCCTCCACCTGTCAGCTCTGCCCGCATATGAAACGCATCACCCTGCCGGGCATCCATCACTGCCTGCTCTCGCTGGAGCATGAAGTTAAACTGGATGAGGCCGTCAGCGCCGCAGCACGCCGGGCATTGCAGGCCATGCTCAAGGTCGGCCGCCCAACCCGGCCATGAGCGCACCCCCTTTGGTGATCATCGGCGCTGGCATGGCCGGCCTGTGCACGGCGCTGGCAGCCGCGCCACGTCGCATCCTGCTGATCAGTCGCGGCCCCGGCCCGCTCGACTGCGCCTCGGCCTTGGCCCAGGGCGGAATTGCCGCGGCACTGGCCGCCCCCGACTCGCCGCAACAACACGCGGCCGACACCCTGGCCGCCGGTGCCGGCGTCAATCATGTCGACGCCGTGCGTCTGCTCACCGAGGGGGCTGCGGCAGCGATCGGTTGGCTGTGCCAACAGGGGCTGCAGTTCGACCTCGGCCCGGACGGCCCGCATCTGGCTCACGAGGGCGGCCACCGCTACGCCCGAGTTCTACATGCTGGCGGCGATGCCAGCGGCCTGCGCTTGATCGAGGCGCTCAGTGCGGCAGCGCAACGCGCCGACCACATCGAATGGATCAGTGACTGCGAATGCCTCGGCTGGCGTAGCGGGGCGCACGGCATCAGCGCCGTGCGGCTGCGCGCCGGTGGCGCCGAGTTCGAACAGGCCTGCGATGATCTGGTGCTGGCCTCGGGCAGCCTGGTGGGCAGCTTTGCCCATAGCACGCACCCTCCGGATTCGGAGGGCGCGCTGCTCGCCTTGGCACTGCACAGCGGCGCCCAGGCACGCGATCTTCACTACCTGCAGTTTCACCCCACGTCCCTGGCTCATCGATTGCCGGATGGCCGCATGGCCCTGGTGACCGAGGCCCTGCGCGGGCGCGGCGCCTGCCTGCGTGATGCGGACGGACGCCGACTGATGGCCGGGCTGCACCCGATGGGCGATCTGGCACCCCGCGACATCGTTGCCCGGCGGGTTGCGCGGACTGTCGAAACCGGTGGTTCAGTCTGGCTGCATGCCGAACACTTGTCGATCGATTGGCCGCTGGAGTTTCCGGCGGTGTGGTTGTTGTGCCAGTCGGCCGGTGTCAATCCCGCTCAACAGCCCATTCCTGTGCAGCCAGCCGCGCACTACCACATGGGTGGCCTGGCCACCGATCTCAGCGGCCGCAGTTCCCTGCCCGGCCTGTATGCAGTCGGCGAGGTGGCCTGCACGGGCGTGCACGGCGCTAATCGTCTGGCCAGCAATTCCCTGCTGGAGGCGGTGGTGTTCGGCACCCGGCTGGGCCGACGGCTGGCGACCGAATCGACTTCGATGCGCCCCCCTCAACAAGCTGTGACGCCCTCCGCCTGGCATCTGCTCGAACCGGCGCTGGCGCCTGCACTGGATCAGCGCCTGCGTGGGCTCAGCGAGGCCGCACTCGGGCCGCTGCGCCGCCCTGAACGCCTGCTGCAGGCCACACAGGAAGTGCGCTCGCTCAGTGCGCAGCATCGGCATTGGCGCCTTGACCTGCTGGCGGCACTTTTGCAATCGGCCTTGAACGATCCGATCAGTCGCGGCGCGCACTATTGGGATATTGACTCCGACGACTTGCGCCGGGCCGCTGCACAAGGATAAGTTCTGCAGCCGGGCCCCGGCCCACGTGGACATGGCCATGAAGGATTTGCTACTCGCCGCGCAGCACGCGGCACGCCACGCCTACGCACCCTATTCGCACTTCAAGGTCGGCGCCGCCGTACGCACCGCCAGCGGTCGGGTGTTCAGTGGCTGCAATGTCGAAAATGCCGCCTACCCGCTCGGACACTGCGCCGAGCGCTCCGCCATCGCTGCCGCCGTCGGCGAGGAAGGCGGCGCCTGCCAGATCATCGAAGTGGCCGTGCATGCCGAAGACGAACTAGGCGTCGCTCAGCCGGCACCGCCCTGCGGCGCCTGCCGCCAATGCATCCACGAACTCGGTGCGAAGGCCAGGGTGCACTTCCTCAGCCCCAATGGTGAACAGGTCACCCAGGGCATCGAGGACTTGCTGCCGTTCGCGTTCAAGCTAAGGCGCGCAGCGACGTAGTCGCTGTGAAGCGCCCGCGCGTACGGGCATGCCTGCCGTGAGCCTGTCGAACGGTACCGGAGGCGCGGGACTTGAAGTTGAACAGGACGTTCAAACTTCAAGTCGCCGAATCAATAGCCATCGCCCGCGCTGCACGAACAACCCGATTGCGCCCCTCACTCTTGGCCTGATACAGGGCCTCATCGGCACGCTTCACCAGTTGCTCGATCGACTCCGACGGCTGCCATTCGGCCACGCCCAGGCTGACCGTGAACCGCACCGGGGCTTCAGCTTCGGCATACTCGACACACAAGGCTTCGCTTTGCCGGCGAATCCGCTCGGCCACTCCACAGGCTGCTTCAGCGGTGACCTCGGGTAGCAGGACGATGAACTCCTCACCGCCCCAACGCCCGGCGTCGTCACCACCGCGGACCACGGACTTCAGTAAGGCGGCCATGGCGCGGATCACCTCATCGCCGACATCATGGCCATAGCTGTCGTTGATGCGTTTGAAGTGATCGATGTCGAGCAGGATCACGCTCAAGGGTTGTCGGCTGCGCTGACTGCGGGTCAGTTCGGCCTGCAGCCGTTGCTGAGTGCTGCGTCGATTGCTCAGCCCGGTCATCGGATCATGGGCGGCATCCCAACGCGCCGACAACAGGTTCAACAGCAACCCCAGCTGAGCGGCCGAGGCCCAAAGCGCCAGCACTACGATCAACACATACAGCCACAGATCAAACCAGATACTGCGCAGCGAAACACCGCCAAACCATACCGGCATCAACAGTAAGGCCAAGGCCGGCAGACTCAGCAAAACGCCGCGCAGCAAGGCCAAGGGCAGGATGGCCAGTTGCGCCGCCAGAGCGAAGGGAAACAGGGCGTAGCCGACTGCCAACCAGTCGGGCGAGTCGGCATCGAGCTGACTGCGCATGCCGGCGAAAAACCCGGCCTGAAACAGCACCAGACCCAGCAAGCCTACGGTGGGCGGCATGCGCGCAATGCCCGCAGCCAGCACCAGCAAGAGGGTGGCCAGCATCAGCCGCAATGAAGCCACCATCAGGCGTGCGCGACCATCCAGTGCTGGCCATTCCAGCACCAGCCAGGCCAGCACCAGCACGGCGATGACGATACACAGAGTCTTTAGCCGGTCACTCAGGATTTGCTGATGTCGCTGGGCAACCACCGGAGGGAGACGGCCATACACCAGCGGCCGGATCTCGGTGCGCCAGAGGTGTCGGGCCGACGGCAGCAGCTGACTGAGCTTCATCGGCGTAGCTTATAGGCCATCGGCCCTCAAGGCTCGATGATGGCCGACAAGGCCAGCTCGACCATGCGATCGAGTCCGGCACGGCGTTGCTCGGCGCTCATCGAGGCGCCATCGGGCAGCAGATCAGACACGCTAAGCAAAGCGGCGGCTTCAACACCCCGTTCCGCTGCCAGGCCATACAGGCCGGCGGCCTCCATCTCGACCGCCAGCACGCCCATCCTTCGCATCCGGACGGTGGCATCAGGGTCGGTCGCGTAGAACAGGTCGCTGGAAAACACATTGCCGACCTTGAGCCGACAATGTTGTGCTGCAGCCTCGGCGGCAATCCGTGCGAGCAAGGGCCAACTGGCAGTGGCGGCGAAATCCAGGCCAGCGAATCGTTGCCGGTTAACCGCCGAGTCGGTGCAGGCACCGAGGGCCAGTACCAGGTCCCCCAGCGCCAGCCCTTCCGCCACGCCGCCACAGGTGCCAATGCGCAGCAGCCGACGTACGCCATAGTGCTGGACCAGTTCCGTGGCATAGATCAGACAGGAGGGAATGCCCATGCCCGTACCCATCACCGAGATCCGCTGGCCGCGGAAACGCCCGGTGAAGCCGAGCATGTTGCGCACCGTGTTGACACACTCGGCCTCGCTGAAAAAACGCTCGGCGATATAGGCGGCACGCAGCGGATCGCCAGGCAGCAGTACGGTATCGGCAAAGGCACCGGGGTCGGCTTCGATATGCGGCGTACTCATGGCGACCGCTGAAACGCGTAGTGATGACAATCCAGCACAGGCTCAGCAACCGGTGCCGCGGAAAGAAAAGACCTGCCAAAGGCCAGCGGCGCCAGCCCGAACCAGCTGGCCAGGCTTTGTCCAACATCGGCAAAGCTCGAACGCAGCCCGATCGAGCCGGCAGGAAGTTGCGGCGAATAGGCCAGTACCGGCACCCACTCGCGGGTGTGATCACTGCCTGGCCAGGTGGGATCATTGCCATGATCCGCGCTCAGCACCAGCAGATCCTGCGCGCGCCAACCTGCAAGGCAGATCGACAGCAGCCGATCGAATTCTTCCAACGCCGCGGCATAGCCGGCCACATCGCGTCGATGGCCAAAGTCCTGATCGAAGTCGACCAGATTGCAGAACACCAGGCTGCACTCGGGACTTTCCTGCAGAGCGCGCAGACTGGCCTGCATCAGCGCATGAATGCCATGCGCCTTGATCGATTCGCTGATGCCGCGGCCGGCAAAGATGTCGTCGATCTTGCCAATCGCGCAGACCCGATGACCGGCTGCCTGCAGGGCATTGAGCAAGGTCGGTGCCGGCGGTGGCACCGCCCAATCACGCCGTTGCGGCGTGCGGACGAAGCCGCGCTCGGGGGCGCCGCTGAACGGTCGGGCAATCACCCGGCCGATCGAATAGGCATCGACCAGATCCCGCGCCCGCTGACACAGCGCATACAGCCGCTGCAGACCGAAGCGCTGCTCATGCGCAGCAATCTGCAACACCGAATCGGCCGAGGTGTAGACGATCGGCCAACCGGTGGCGAGATGCTCGGCGCCCAGACGCTGAATGATCTCGGTGCCCGAGGCATGGCAACGGCCGAGCAGACCGGCGCAACCCGCCGCCATCTGCAACGCATCCACCAGTTCAGTGGGAAAACTCTCGCTGGGTGAGCGGAAGTAACCCCATTCAAACTCCACCGGCAGGCCGCATAGCTCCCAATGGCCGGAAACGGTGTCTTTGCCGGTAGAGCGCTCGCAGGCGGCGCCCCAGCTGGCGATTGGATTGACCGAGTTGGCAACCCCGGGCAGAGTGCGACCGGCCACCAATTCGGCCGCCCGACCTAGCCCGAGCTTTTGCAGGGTGGGAATCTGCAGCGGCTGACCACGGCCCTGCTCTGACTGCGGTCGCGCGCACCACTCGGCAATATGGCCAAAGGTGTTGCTGCCGGCATCGCCGAAGCGTGCCGCATCGGGTGCCGCGCCGATGCCCAGCGAATCCAGCACCAGCCATAACACCCGGCTCATGCGGCTACTCCATCCGCATATCGCGATGCTGCCGATCCAGCGCCATCGATGCGGCCGCTGATCAGCGTGGGCCGGGTGGCCTGCTCGCCGATCGACAAGGCGCGGTCGAGCTGCTGGATGGCCTGCTCGGCCTCGGCCTCGGTGCGCGCATGGACACAACCAAGCCGCTGCCCTGCCCTGACTTGATCACCCACTTCCAGCGCCAGCTCAACGCCAACCCGAACATCGATGGCCTGCTCCGGATGCTGGCGGCCGGCGCCCAGCGCCACCGCAGCAAGGCCGATGAGCTGGGCATCGAGCGCGGTCACCACACCGTCGCTGGCCACTCGCCAGTCCCGCCTGACCGGCGCCTGCTCGATGCCTTGCGACGCCCACTTGAACACATCGTTCGGCCCGCCCAGCGCGGCCACCGAACGGGCGAAGCATTCGGCGCCACGGCCGGAGTCCAGCGCGGCCAGCAAACCTGCCTCGGCCTCGGCAGCCGAATGCGCCAGCCCACCCATCTGCAACAGCTCACTGCCCAGGGCCAGCACCAGGGCATGCAGTCGTTTCGGTCGGCATCGACCCTGCAAGTATTCAAGACACAGCGCGAGCTCCAACGCGTTGCCCACCGCCGGGGCCAAGGGCTGGCTCATGTCGCTGAGCAGGGCGCGACAGGGCTGGCCTGCGCGGCTGGCCACCCGCACCAGGCCGCTGGCCAGCGCCTGCACCTGATCGGCGGCGCCGAGATTGGCGCCAGAGCCGGTCTTGACGTCCAACAGCAAGGCCGAGCTGCCCACAGCCAGTTTCTTGCCGAGAATGCTAGCGACAATCAGCGGCAGGCATTCCACCGTGGCGCTGACATCGCGCACCGCATACAGGCGCCGATCGGCCGGGGCCAGGTCCGCACCAGCCGCCACGATGGCCATGCCGGTCTGCTCAACCACGCGTTGCAGGGTCGTGCGGTCGACGTCAAGGCGGTAGCCAGGCAGCACGGAGAGTTTGTCCAAGGTGCCCCCGGTATGGCCAAGCCCGCGACCCGACAGCATCGGTACGAAACCGCCACATGCCGCCAGCAGGGGCGCCAGAATCAGGCTGACGCAATCGCCGACGCCGCCGGTGCTGTGCTTGTCCAGCACCGGGCCGCGATCGGCCAGTCGCGGCCAACGCAGAACCTGACCGCTGTCGCGTACGGCTTCGGTCCAGGCCAGCAGTTCGGCCTCGTCCATGCCGCGACAGCACACCGCCATGGCAAACGCGCCGAGCTGCGCGTCGGCCACCTGGCCGGCGGCAATCGCTCGGGCGAACACGCGCAAAGACTCGGCACTCCAGGACTTATCATGCCGTTTGCGCGCAAGAAAGGCGGGAATCGACAACGCCGTCGCAGAACCCATGGCCTCAGTACGACCCACGACCCGTCCCCTGCGCCGACTCGCCCAGCGCCACCAGCACCTGATCGAACAGGGCGCTGGCACCGATGCGAAAGCGCGCCGGATCGAAGGCCTGCGCGCCCAGCAGGCGTCGGGCCAGATCCACATAACGCTCGGCTTCATCGACACTGCGAATGCCGCCGGCTGCCTTGAAGCCGCACCGGCGTGGATGCGCCGCGATCGCCGACAGCAGAATCTCGGCCGCTTCCGGCGTGGCATTGACCCGTACCTTGCCGGTTGAAGTCTTGAGGAAATCGGCGCCGGCATCCAAGGCCAGCTGCGCCGCCTCGGCGATGCGCTCGGCCTGGCCCAACTCCCCGGTTTCCAGGATGCACTTCAGCCGACAGTCACCCGCGGCCTCGCGCGCAGCGCGGGCCACCGCGCTATAACCAGCAGTATCGCCGCCCAGCAAGGCCCGATACGGCAGCACCACATCGATCTCGTCGGCACCGGCCGAGCGCAGCCGGTGACATTCGCGCGCTACGCGCAAGGCATCCACACTGCCATCAGGGAAATTGGCCACACTGGCCAGCGCGACCTGCGCCAGGCCCAGGTCCTTCAAACGCTGACGCGCCATCCAGACGTACTCCGGATAGACGCACAGCGCAGCCGGCGGCGTCGGCGCCTCGGCCGCCTGGCGACACAGCCATTCGATCCGCGCCGGATCATCGTCTTCATTGAGGCTGGTGAGATCGATGCAGGCCAGCAGTTGACGCAACTCGTCGGGTGTCAGCTTCATACGCGGCACAGCCATGGGGAGCGATGACATGAGCCTAGTGGATCGCCCCCTAGCCTGCTCTGACTTCGATCAATTCACCGGCAGCCCGCCCCGCTTCGCCCGTCCAGTAGCCATTCACCGCGCCGAGCCGCGGTGGTGGCTGCGGGCTGCTCAAGGCCAGGGCGAAGTGCTGCACCACAGCGGCCATGTCGAAGGCGTGCGGCAACAGGCGCAGCCAGCGGGCGCCGAGTCGACGCAGGCTGGGCAACTGCGGGCCGAGATCGGTCACCTCGGCGCCTTGCACCTGAATGCCATTGATACGTAACAGGGATTCGCCATCGCGGGTATGCAGGGGCAGGCCCTGCTCGTCTTCCAGACAGCGGAAGCCGCACGCGTCTTTGCCAAGATTGTGTGCGCGGGCGGTGAAGCAGCGTGCCGACCAGGCCAGCGACAGGCGCCCCCAGATCTGAACTTCCAGTTCCGGCAGCGGCAGCGCTTCGACCGCGGTGGCGGAGAGAATATCGCCGATCTGCTGCTCGCCCTGCTCAACCCCCGGCACCCATCGTCGCAAGCCATCTTCGATCAGCAGGGCCAGGCTGCGTTGTGAGTAGACGTTCAAGCTCGGGCCACCGACGAAGGGCAGGCTGCGCTCACGACACAGCTGCACGGCCGAAAGATCATTGGCCTCGAGCATGAACTCGCCGTTCTCCACCAGCCGTTTCAGCGCCGACAGCTCGGATTCCGACTCGATCAAGGAAAGCGAGCTCAGCACCACCTGCTTGCCCGCCTCATGGACTTGCCGGGCCAACTGCAACCAGTCGCGCGGGCGCAATTCGCGCCGCTTGCTGCAGACCACTTCGCCCAGATAGACCAGCTCCACCGGCCAGTTACAAACATCGCGATAGAACGCCCGCACCCGATCGGCCGGCCAGAAATAATGCACTGGCCCAAGGCTGAGCCCGATGCTGGCTTCGTTCATCACTGCCATCCCCGATGAAAGGGGCCGAGTGTGGTCTGCTGGCCTTCGGCCATCGCCGACAGCTGCTGCTGCCATTCGGGCCGGATTTTCATCGCTTCGCCTACGGCGGCGAACTGGTCGATGGCCTGGCGCCACACCCGGGTGACCGCGCTGACATAGGCCACGCCGCGTTGCCGCCCCTCGATCTTCAGCGCAACGACGCCGGCCTTGGCCAAGCGCGGCAGCAGACTCAGGGTATTCAGGCTGGTCGGCTCTTCCAGGGCATGGAACACCGACTCGCCCACCCGATAGCGACCTTTGCAAACGGTCGGGTAGCCGGCGAACTCGCCCGGCGCAAAGCGATCGATCAACACCTCGTTCAAGCGCACACTGCGACCACCATCGGGGTGCTCATCCCAGCGCACGAACTTGGCCGGTGAGCACACGCCATGTCGATTCGGCGAGGCGCCGGTCAGATAGCTGGACAACTGACAACGGCCCTCGACCATGATGCACAGGCTGCCAAAGGCAAACACTTCCAGCGGCACCGGCGCGGCGGCACACAGGCGTTCGACTTGCTGAATGGCCAATACCCTCGGCAACACGGCGCGGGCGATGCCGAAGCGCTGATGAAAGTAGCGCAGCGCCGCTGCGCTGGTGGCCGAGCCCTGCACCGACAGATGCCGCGGCAGCGCCGGGTGGCGGTTGGCAGCATAGTCCAGCACGGCCATGTCGGCGGCGATGATGGCATCCACACCCAGATCCGCCGCACGATCGACTGCCGCATACCAGTGACTGAGGCGCGCGGGTTCGGGGTAGGTGTTGAGCGCAACATACACCTGGCAGCGACGCGCCTTGGCATAGGACACGCCGCTGCGGATGTCGGCCTCGGAAAAATTCAAGCCGGGAAATGCGCGGGCATTGGTGGCATCGCGAAATCCAAGGTAGACCGCGTCGGCGCCGGCATCCACCGCCGCCTGCAGGGCGGGCAGATTGCCGGCTGGGCAAACCAGATGCATGGTCGAATCCAAGTCCAAGGAGGGCTCATGCTCGGGCCACCACGCGGCGCTGTCGCTGACCCAGATCAGTTGCGCGACGATTTGTCTGTGCCCGCGCGCCAGTCCTGCTGCAGGCGATTCCAGATGCTGCTCACCCGTTGTTCGACCGCAGCATCGAGTTTGATCGGCTCGCTCCAGGCGCGCTGGGTTTCGCCGGGCAGTTTGCGGGTGGCATCCAGGCCCATCTTGGAGCCCAGGTTCGGCTCTGGACTGGCGAAGTCCAGATAGTCGATCGGCGTGTTGGGAATGATCAGGCTGTCACGTGCCGGATCGACCCGCGTCGCCACCGCCCACAACACCTGAGCCGCATCGCGCACATCGATATCGTCATCGGTGACGATCACGAACTTGGTGTAGGTGAACTGTCTGAGGTAGGACCAGACGCCCATCATGATGCGACGTGCGTGACCGGGGTACTGCTTGCGGATGCTGATCACTGCCACCCGGTACGAGCAGGCCTCCGGCGGCAGATAAAAATCCACCACCTCGGGAAACACCTTGCGAAGAATTGGCACAAACACGTCGTTAAGGGCCATTGCCAGCACCGATGGCTCGTCATACGGCGCGCGTCCCATGTAGGCCCCGTGATAAATGGCCTGCTCGCGCATCCGCATGCGCTGCACGGTGAACACCGGAAACTCGCCCTGGGCGTTGTAGTAGCCGGTGTGATCGCCGTACGGGCCTTCGATGGCGCTATCGTCGGGTTCGATAAAGCCTTCGAGCAGGATTTCGGCACCGGCCGGGGCATCCAGCCCGGTCAGTTCGCTATGCCATAGCCGGCTGCGCTCGCCGCGCAACAGGCCAGCGAATTCGTACTCCGACAGCGTATCCGGCACTGGCGCCACCGCCGCCAGGGCGGTGGCTGGATCGGCGCCGATGGCGACCAGCAGCGGAAAGCGTTCGCCTGGTCGCTCGCGCCGCCATTGGGCGTAGTCCAGCGCTCCGCCGCGATGCGGCAGCCAGCGCATGATCAATCGATTCGGCCCGATCACCTGTTGCCGATAGATCGCCACGTTCTGTCGGCGGCGCTCGGTGCCGCGGGTAATCACCAGGCCGAAGGTAATCAGCGGCGCCACATCGCCTGGCCAGCAGCGCTGGATCGGCAACACACCGAGATCCACTTCAGCACCTTCGCGCACCTGCTGGTTGAACGCCGCTGCCGCTACCGTACGCGGCGCCACCAGGGCGAGCTGGGCCAGTTCTGGCCATTGCGATAAGGCCTCACGCAGATTGCCCGGCCAGCGCGGCTCTTTGAGTGCCGCCAGCAGCTCCCCCAACTCATGCAGGGAGCTGAGTGGACGACCGTGCAGCACGGCTTCGATCCGGCGGCGCGCACCGAACAGGTTGCCCAGCATCGGATGCGCTGAGCCGGTTGGGTACTGCATCAACAAGGCCGGACCATCTTCCCGCAGCGCGCGCAAGCACAGGGAGGTACTTTCCAGATCGGGGCTCACCGGATCGGTGACGCGCAGCAGATCGCCACGTGATGCCAGTCGATCAAGAAAGCTGCGCAAGTCGTGGTGCATTCGATTCGCTTCCTGTCGGGGGCCGGCCAGCGCCAAGCCTGAGCGCTCAGCCACTGGCCAGCACTGATCCAGATCATCGAATCGCGCCGCTGGGATGGCGCGCGCCCTCTTGCCCTGGCTGCGATGGCACAGGAAGATGCCGGACATGGCCAAGTCCACCCCGTCGACGCCCCGCTCGCCACGCACACCAGCGCTGCTCTTGCTGTCGGGTCTGTTGTTGCTCAGCCTGCTGGTGCAGCTGGGGGTGGCCTGGTGGGCGCGCGCCGATCAGCGCATCAGCGTGGAACAAAGCGCGGTGCTGCAGGATGCACTCTGGGTGCGCGGCGAGCTGCATGCGATGGCGGCGGCGGAAACGCTGTGGCTGACCCAGGGCGTGGCCGATCCGCTGGTGCGGGCGCAGCGCAAGGGCACCGAGTTGCTATCGACCGCGGAACGCTTGCTGGTTCGCTTCGAGCAAGGCTCGGCACAGTCGGGCCACGCCAAGCAGCTTCTGGCCCTGGTGCAGGAATCCACCGAACGCGCCCAGGAGGTGCTAAGTGACGCGCGTCAGGCCGGCCCCAGCAGCGGCACCCTGGCCATGGGCCACGGCCTGATTGCTGCGCGGCTGGATCGTCTGGACAGCGTGATCAATGCCCTGCAGTCCGGCGCACAGTCGGAACTGCGTGCGTTGGATGAACGTGCCGCCAGTCGCTTTCTGATCAGCGCGGCCGCCGGCCTGGCTTCCCTGATCATCGCCTCCCTGATGCTGGCCCTGCTGTATTTCGAGGCGCGCAGCCGGGCCCGTGCCGAACACGAGCAAGGACGGCTGGCGGCGCTAACCGAGCAGGCCGAACGCCGAGCGCAGAAGCGCGAACAGGACATCCAGCGCCTGGCGGAACTGGGTGATCAGTTGCGCCCGGCCAAGAGCATCGAGGACATCGCCGAAGTATTGGGCGCCACCATGCGCAATGTGTTCGCTCAGTTCGACGGCGCCCTGTACCTGCAGGCGCCGTCGCGCAACGTGGTGCGGCGTCAGGTCGGCTGGGGCAAACCGAATCCACCGCTGGAAGATCTGTTCACGCCGGAAGACTGCTGGGCCATGCGGCGCGGCGTCTGTTATCCGACCGAGCCACATTCACCGCCTTGCCGACATCTGGCCGAAGGCACCAATCCCAAGCATGTGATCTGCGCACCGCTGATGGCGACCGGCGAGATCATGGGTGTTCTGCACCTCAGCGGCAGCATGCTGCCCGATCTGCACGAACGGCGTATTGCCCAGGCGCTGGCCGACCAGCTCGGGCTAGCGGTGGCCAATCTGCGCTTGCAGGAGAATCTACGTGTTCAGAGCGTGCGCGATATGGCCACCGGCCTGTATAACCGCCGCTATATCGAATCGGCCCTGCTGCGCGAATGCCTGCGCGCACGGCGTTCACAGCAGACCCTGGCGATTATCCTGATCGATCTTGATCGCTTCAAGGATTTCAACGAACGACACAGCCATGAAGCCGGCGATGCGGCGCTTGGCCAGATCGGCTCGATCCTGAACCAGACGATTCGTCCGGAAGACCTGGCCGGGCGCTACTCCGGCGAGAAGTTCATGGTGCTGATGCCGGAAGCCGACCTTTCCACGGCCATGGATCGCGCCGAACTGCTGCGCCGGGCGGTGCGCTCCACCCCGATCGACCTGCATGGCCGGCGGGTTGAGGCCCTGACCTGCTCGATTGGTCTCGCCCTGTTTCCGCTTCATGGCAGCGAACCTGCGCTGTGTCTGCGCGCCACCGAACGCGCCCTGGCCGAGGCCAAGAAGGATGGCCGCGATCGGATTGTCTCGGCCGAAGACGAAGGCGCAGGTAAGGTGGCGCAATCATAGGTGCGCCTTGGCGCACCGCTCTTGACGGCGATTCGGTGCGCCAAGGCGCACCCATGGACACCCTACTTCACGCCGCCTTGTCCACCGCCGGATGAGCCGCATCGAGCGCTGCACTGAGATCGTCCCATAGATCCTCGGTGTGCTCGATACCGACCGAGAGGCGCAGCAGGTCGGGCGTGATACGGGTGCGCAGCTGGGTTTCGGCATCCAACACCCGATGGGTCAGACCGGCCGGATGCTGGATCAGTGAATCCACCGAGCCCAGGCTCACCGCGGGAGTGATCAACTTAACGTTTCGCATCACCGAAGCGGCGGCCTCGTAGCCGCCATGCACACGCAGAGCAATCAGGCAGCCAGGCCCGCGCATCTGCGAGCCGAGCAGATGCGCATTGGCCACCGTGCCCAGTGCAGCGTAGTGCACCCGCGAAACCGCTGGGTGCGCCTGCAATCGCTTTGCCAGTTCGATGGCATTGTTCTGTGCCCGCTCGACTCTCAAGGCCAGGGTGGCCAGACCGCGATGCAACAAATAAGCCGCCAGCGGATGCAGCAGGCCGCCGGTGGCCGCGCGCACCGTACGCAGCGGCCTGGCATCTTCGTCGGCACAGCAAATCACCCCGGCCACCACGTCGCCGTGGCCACCCAGAAACTTGGTGGCACTATGAAGCACATAGCGCGCGCCGTGACGCAGCGGTTGCTGCAGCATCGGCGTGGCAAAGGTCGAGTCGACCAGCACCGGCACCTTGCCGGCGGCGGCCACCACGGCCTCGATGTCGACCAGATCGAGGGTCGGATTGGCTGGCGTTTCGATGATGACCAAGACGGTGTCCGAGCGGATCCGGGCGCTGATCTCGTCGGCGCTGACGAAGTCGGCCTCAATGCCAAGCAAGCCACTGGCCAGCAGGTGATCGGATGTTCCGTAAAGCGGACGCACCACCAGCACGTGGTTGCCGGCGCCCCTACGAGCCAGCAAGACGGCGCTGAGTGCCGCCATGCCCGAGCCATAGGCCACGCAGGCCTCGGCCCCTTCCAGCTGCGCAATCGCCTGTTCGGCGCGGGCCACCGTGGGATTGTGCAGCCGGGCGTAGATCGGATTGGCGGCACTGGCCTCGCCGGCCACCAGCGCATCCAGACTGGCGGTGCCCACCGCCAGATCGGTGACCGGATAGGTCGAGGAAAGATCGATCGGTGAGGCATGCACGCCCAACTGGAGAAAGTCCTCGCGACCGGCATGCACGGCGCTGGTATCAAGATGTTGCATGGCCTTCCCGCCCCAATTGGCTCAAAAGATGGCGCTATGATGAAATATCATTCGCAGCGTAAGTTGCCCCGCCGAATACTATTTCGCCAAGGAATGCATAGATGGACCTCGATCGAATCGACTTCGAACTATTGCGGCTGTTGCGAAAGAATGCTCGGATGGCCAACAAGGAACTGGCCGAACGGGTTGGCGTGGCGCCATCCACGGCGCTGGAGCGCATTCGCCGGCTGCGTGAAGCGCGGGTCATCCAGGGCTACCACGCCGACATTCAGCCCAAGGCATTGGGCATCACCCTGCAGGCCATCGTCGCCATCCGCCTGACCCAGCACACCCGCGCCCTGGTCGATAGTTTCCGCGAGCATCTGTTGCAACTAAGCGAAGTGCTGGCCTTCTATCATCTGGCCGGCGCCGACGACTTTCAGGTCCATGTGGCAGTGCAGGATGCCGATCACCTGCGCGATTTCGCCTTGAGCGCCTTCGCCCAACGACCAGAAGTGGCCCACATCGAGACCCGGCTGATCTTCGAATACCGCCGCGGTGATGAACTGCCGATCTATGTGCAGTCGGCCGACGATTGAATGCGTCCGGCAGTGGCCAACCACATGGTTTTCACAACTGCAATTCGCCGATTCGCTACAAACACGGTAGATTGAGACCCAGGGTTTTTGTCACCAACGTTGCGAAGGACCGTGCTCATGAGCGAGTCGCAAACCAGCAACCGTGGGAACGAGATTCTTCCGGAGCAGTTGCACGTCATACTGCATGAATGGAGCCAGTTGATCGGGTCCTTGGCCAACCTGATCAAGGAAAACGTCGAGGGCCTGCTGCCAGCGGTGTTTGGCCTGGCCGGACTGGCGCAGAAGACCACCGAAGCCAAGGTCGGCGCCTCCTCGTCGGCCCGCGAAGCGGGCGCCTCCCTGCGCGACCGCGCCGCCTCGCTGCAGAGCGTTCTGGCACCTCTGGCAAGCGCTGCAGACGACGCCAAGAGTTTGCATGCGCAGTGGGAAACCATCCGCGAAGAAGCCGCCGCGCTAGCTCAGAAGCATGCCGGTGATACCGAACTGAGTGGCTTCTTCCAACGCTTTGCAGCCGGCTCGGGCAGTTCCATCGATCGCCTCGATCATCTGGTGGACGCGGCAGAGGCCGTGCAATCCACCGGCCTGGGCGCGCTGCAGGAGCTCGAGCAAAGCCTGGACCAGGTCGATTCGTTGTTGCACCACGATACCGCCGAGCTCGAAGCCGCAGCCGCCAGAGTGAAACAGTTCGTTGAGTCGAGCCGAGCGGCGATCGATCAACTGATCGTCAAGCTGCAGTTCCAGGACCGCACCGACCAGATTCTGCAGCATCTGCTGGCCGACTTTGAAAGCCTGCGCAGCGCCCTGGCTGAGGTAGGTGATCAACCGTTCGATCTGGAAGCGTGGAACGAGAACCGCAAGCAGCGCTTCACCACGGTCGAAGAGCGCAGCGCCGGATCGGCGATTTCCACCGACCCGGGCGATGTAGAGTTGTTTTGATCGGCTGACAACGAGTCCAACTGGCGCTGGCCCACCCAGGATTTAAGCCACCTGCGGGCTCGCGCCCAACACGGCTACTGGGCGTTGCTGGACACTCATCGCAAGTCCGCTTGGCGGGCCGCAGACCCTTCAACCTTTCTGACTTCGCTTCTTGGCGCCTTTCGAGGCGCCCATTGCTAGCCCGAGAGCAATTCCAAGAGCGACTCCAAGTCCGACATTGTCAAAGCCTGCGCCAAGCGCAACACCAATGGCGACTCCGCTGCCCACCCACGCTCCCGCCTGGCCACTGCCGGCTGCGACTTCATCATTCTTCTTTTTGTCGGGTTCCACAGCGATTCCTTACTTGGTCGGCGACACCGTCAATCGGTACATGAGCAGCAGGCGTGGAATGCAGGGCATGCTTTCCGGCTGTACAAAGATAAGCCTACGCACATATCAGGGCAGTGTTGAAAGTCATGCCGGCATAAGGCGACTCGGATTGCCGTCCTACGAAAAGCTGAGCGATATGCCCCTCCACCTCGGCGCTAATGATTCGTTGCGGAGTCCCGGAAGCACAAACTCTTGCTTCACCGCGCACCCGCCGCCTAGCGCGGAAACCAGGGCGGCAAGCCATCATCGGGTTTGTTATTGCGCGACTTCAGCTGATTGAGCTTGCGCCGATCGCGCTTGTCGGGCCGATGGTCGGGCGGCTGAAAGCCAGCATTCTGAAGCTTGCGCGTCTCTCTCAACTCAGCACGCCGTTTGGCGGATGCTTCGTCTTCAAAGTACAGTGATTGCGCCACCGAGGCCGGGCCGCGTTGCTCAGACAGGCCTCGTACTTCGACCTCATACAGCTCACCCCCACGCTCGATCTGCAGCCGGTCACCGACTCGCACCGCGCGGGCCGGCTTGCTGACTGTCTGATCACCCAGTTTGATCTTGCTGTGCGCGACGGCCTCTTTGGCCAGGCTACGCGTCTTGAAGAAGCGCGCAGCCCACAGCCAAAGATCGATCCGAACCGAACTTGCCGTCTCGCCTGCGCTCATCGCATCGTGTCCGCGCAGTCGAAAGTGTGCCAGATCGAGCGCAACGACCGATCAGCCCAGGATGGCACGGTTCATCCGTGCCACAAAGCTGGCCGGGTCGTCCAACGCGGCGCCCTCAGCCAATTGAGCCTGTTCGAACACCAGCAAGGCCAAGTCGGTGGCGCGCTCATCGTCACTCTCAGCCTCAAATCGTTTGATCAGTCCGTGGCCCGGATTGATCTCAAGACTGGGCTGCGCCGACGGTGCTTCATGGCCGGCCGCTTTCAGCAGGCGCTGCATGTGCAGGGCCATGTCCTGGTCTTCCAACACGAGACAGGCGGCAGATTCGGTCAAGCGATCCGACACTCGCACCTCCTTGACCTTGTCGCCCAGCAAGTCCTTGAAGCGCTTGACGGTATCGGCTGCCTCTTGCTTCAGCTTCTCGCGCTGCTCCTTGTCCTTCGGCTCGCCCAGTTTGTCGAGATCCAGTTCGCCCTTGGCAATATTCTTCAGGCTCTTGCCGGCGTACTCGTGCAAGTAACCGATCATCCACTCGTCGATGCGCTCGTGCAGCAACAGCACTTCTACGCTGCGCGCTTTCAGTCCCTCCAGCTGCGGGCTGTGACGGGCCGCATTCCAGCTATCGGCGGTGAGGTAGAAGATCTCCTCCTGCGACGCCGGCATGCGACCGATGTACTCATCCAGCGAGGTCAGCTGATCGGGCTTCTCACTCTTGGTGGAGGCAAAGCGCAACAGTTTGGCGATGCGCTCGCGATTGCCGTGATCTTCCGTGACGCCTTCCTTCAGCAAGGCGCCAAACTGGGCCCAGAACTCGGCATATTTCGCCGCATCGTCATTGGCCACTTTGTCCAGCAAGTCCAGCACACGCCGGGTCAGCGCACTCTTCAATTTGTCGAGCTGACGGTTGTTCTGCAGCAACTCGCGACTGACGTTGAGCGGCAGATCGTCGGAATCGACCACACCACGCACGAAGCGCAGATAGTTCGGCAGCATCTGTTCCGCGGCGTCCATGATGAACACCCGCTTCACATAGAGTTTCAGCCCCTTGCGCTCATCACGGTTGTAAGTGAAATCAAACGGCGCCTTGCTTGGCAGAAACAGCAGGGAGGTAAAGTTCTGATTGCCTTCAACCCGGTTGTGGGTCCAGGCCAGCGCATCGTTGAAGTCGTGCCCGACGTGCTTGTAGAAGGCCTGATACTCTTCGTCGCTGATCTCGGCTTTGGGGCGTGTCCACAAGGCGGCGGCCTGATTGGCCACCTCGAACTCGTCGGTCGGCTTGCCTTCCTTCAACACAGGCAATTCGATCGGGAAGGCAATATGGTCTGACCAGGTGTTGATCAAACCGCGCAGCTTCCACGGCTGCAGGTAATCTTCGGCATCGCTCTTCAAATGCAGGGTGATGCAGGTCCCACGACTCAGGCCCGCTGCCGGTTCCAGAGTGAATTCACCAGCGCCATCCGACACCCAGCGCCAGCCTTGGTCGCTGCCGGCACGCCGCGTTTCGACCGTCACCTTGTCGGCAACGATGAACGCCGAATAGAACCCGACACCAAACTGACCAATCAGATTGGCATCGGCTTTCTGCGTGGCGCTGAGCTGCTCAATGAACTTCCGCGTACCAGACCGGGCGATCGTGCCGAGGTTCTCGATCAGTTCTTCCCGGCTCATTCCGATGCCGGTGTCGGAGACGGTCAGCGTCTTGTTCTCGCTGTCTGCACTGATGCGGATCTTCAGCTCACCTTGTTCACCATACAGTGTGGCGTCCGACAGCGCTTCGAAGCGCAGCTTGTCACAGGCATCCGACGCATTCGAAATCAGCTCGCGCAGAAAGATGTCGCGATTGGAATACAGCGAATGAATCACCAGGTGCAGTACTTGCTGCACTTCGGCCTCGAACTTGAATGACTCAACGGCAGTCGTCATTGGCAAACCCCTCAAACAAAACACGCGCAAACAAGGCGCAGGACTGTTTGCAAGGTATGCCCTCCCAGCAGGAATTCAAGGGCCGGAAATGAAAACGGCCGCCTCGTGGGCGGCCGTTCTGCTTCGGCGCTGGCGACGGCTTATTCGCCGCGGGCGCTGATGTCTTCCTTGATGCGAGCAGCCTTGCCTTCCAGACCGCGCAGGTAGTAAAGCTTGGCAGCGCGGACCTTGCCGCGGCGCTTCACTTCCACCGAGTCGATGGTCGGCGAATGGGTCTGGAACACGCGCTCAACGCCGGTGCCGTGCGAAATCTTGCGTACGGTGAAGGCGGAGTTCAGGCCGCGATTGCGCTTGGCGATGACCACGCCTTCATAGGCCTGGACGCGCTCACGGTTGCCTTCCTTGACCTTGACATTGACGACAACGGTGTCGCCCGGGCCAAAGTCCGGCAGCTGACGCTGCGTCTGCTCGGCTTCGAATTCTTGGAGGAGCTTGTTCATGGTTGCACCGACCCTGATCTGATTCTGTAGTTCTAGTGGATTGTTGATGCGCGTGCGCGTCAGGAAGTTGGCCATTATAGCCGACTTCGAAAAGAGATTTCTAGTGTTTCTGGTGACTTAGCGCACTGCGCCCGGGCCGCCATCCTGCGCTCGCCACTCGGCGATGAATTCCGCTAGCAGCTGTCGATCATCGGCACTCAGATCGCAGCGTGCGAGCACATCCGGTCTGCGCAGCCAGGTGCGGCCAAGGCTTTGTTGCCGCCGCCAGCGGGCGATCTTTCTATGGTCGCCGGAGGCCAGTAGCGCAGGGACATCGCCAAGTTCATGACGCTCAGGCCGGGTGTAGTGTGGGCAATCCAGCACGCCGTTCTCGAACGAATCCTGTACCGCTGATTGCGGATCATTGAGCGCGCCGTCCTGCAGCCGGCCCACCGCATCGACCAGCACCGCTGCAGCCAGTTCGCCACCCGACAGCACGTAATCGCCAATCGAGACTTCTTCATCGACCTCGGCCTGCAGCAGGCGCTCGTCAATGCCTTCGTAGCGACCGCAGAGCAGAACCAAACGCGGCCGATGGGCCAGCTCGCGCACCTTGGCCTGAGTCAGTGGCTGACCTTGCGGGCTCAGATAGACAACATGCGCCGGACGTGGGTCTGCTTGGCGAACCATCTGCAGACACTCACGAAGCGGATCGATCAGCATCACCATGCCAGGACCGCCGCCGTAGGGGCGGTGATCGATGGTCTTGTAGTTGTCGTGGGCAAAGTCTCTAAGTTGCCAGCTTTGTACCGAAAGCAGACCACGCTTAACTGCCCGTCCCACCACACCCACTTCGAGACTGGACTCGATGAACTCGGGGAACAGGGTGATGACGTCGATGCGCGGCGCAGCTGTCATCGCTGTGCGGCCATCAGAAATCCGGATCCCAATCGACCACCATCCGACCGGCTGAAAGGTCGATGTCCGTGATCACATCCGGTCGCAGGTAGGGAATCAGCCGCTCGCGCTCGCCCTGCACCACCACCACATCATTGGCACCGGTGGACAGCAGATGAGACACCTTGCCCAATGGCTGACCTGCAACGGTTTCCACCTGTAGGCCTTCGAGGTCCACCCAGTAGAATTCACCGGCCGGTAATTCGGGTAGCGCGCCGCGATCCACCCAGATCTCGGCACCCACCAGGGCTTCGGCCTGATCGCGACTTTCTATGTCCGCCAGACGCGCCAAAACCCCCTTCTCGGTTTCCCGACAAGAGGGCTTTTCGACGATCTGCACCACGCCGCGATGGATCAGATACCAGGGGCGGTACCGAGCCACTGCCATGGGCGTTTCGGTATGGGTGCGCAGCTTAAGCTCGCCACGAACCCCGAAAGCACCCACCACCTCTGCGACCAGTACACGGCGATCGGTCATCGTCGACTCGATCACCGATCGCAAATTAGGCCGAGGCTTGCGCCTGAGTAGAGGCCTGCTTGAACAGCACGCGGACCTTGTCGGTCATTTGCGCGCCGTGACCGATCCAATGCTGGATGCGGTCGGTGTTCAGTTGCAGCTTCGGCTCGTTGCCGGAAGCCACCGGATTGTAGAAACCCACGCGCTCAATCGCTCGGCCGTCGCGCTTGTTGCGCTGATCGGTCACGATGATGTGATAGAAGGGACGCTTCTTGGCGCCACCGCGGGTCAGACGGATCTTGACCATGTGTCTTTGCTCTGTCGTTCTAGGTTTAGGTCAGCGCCCAACCGGGCGTAGTGAACGCGCAATGATAGCCGAGCGCGCTCCATTTTGGAAGGCGCGCTGATCTAGGCGTTCAATGCATGGGGAAACCGCCCGGACCACCGCGGCCGCCCAGCATGCCTTTCATGCCTCGCATCATGCCCTTGAGCCCACCTCCGGACATCTTCGACATCATCTTTTCCATCTGCTGATACTGCTTCATCAGCTTGTTGACGTCGGCCGGCGAGGTTCCCGAGCCGCGCGCGATGCGCGCACGCCGCGAACCATTGAGCAGGGTCGGGTGGCGGCGTTCTTTCTTGGTCATCGAACGGATGATGGCGATCGAGCGGTGAATTTCCTTGTCGTTGACCTGACTCTTCAATTTCTCCGGAATCGCACCGATGCCCGGCAACTTGTCCAGCAGCGTGGTCAAGCCACCCATGTTGAGCATCTGCTCAAGCTGATCGTGCATGTCGTTGAGATCGAACTTCTTGCCCTTGACGACCTTCTCGGCCAGCTTGGCGGCCTTGTCCTTGTCGACCTTGCGCTCTACCTCTTCGACCAGCGACAGCACGTCGCCCATGTCGAGAATGCGGCTGGCGACGCGATCCGGGTGGAACACATCGAGGCCGTCCATTTTCTCCGCGGTCCCGATGAACTTGATCGGCCGCCCGGTGACATAGCGCACCGACAGCGCCGCGCCGCCGCGAGCATCGCCATCGGTCTTGGTTAGCACCACACCGGTCAGAGGCAAGGCATCGGCAAACGCACGTGCCGTGGTGGCTGCGTCCTGACCGGTCATGGAGTCGACCACAAACAGGGTTTCCACCGGATCCAGACCGGCATGCAACTTCTTGATCTCGTCCATCATGGCCGGATCGATGGCCAGGCGGCCGGCGGTATCGACCAGCAGCACGTCGACGAACTGCTTGCGCGCCTCGCTCACTGCGGCCTTGGCAATGTCGACCGGTGCCTGGCCGGTGCTGCTGGGGAAGAACAGGACGTCGACCTGCTGCGCCAGGGTCTCCAACTGCTTGATGGCGGCCGGGCGATAGACGTCGCAACTCACCACCATCACCTTCTTCTTGCGCCGCTCCTTCAGCAACTTGGCTAGCTTGCCGACCGTGGTGGTCTTACCCGCGCCCTGCAGGCCGGCCATCAGGATCACCGCCGGCGCCGGCACGTTCAGATTCAGCTCGTCGGCCGCAGAGCCCATCAGCTTGGTCAGTTCGTCGCGAACGACCTTGATCAGCGCCTGGCCAGGAGTCAGGCTCTTCAGCACCTCCTGACCGATGGCGCGTACCTTGATCCGCTCAACCAGGGCCTGCACCACCGGCAGCGCCACGTCGGCCTCCAGCAAGGCTACCCGAACCTCCCGCAGCGCTTCGCGGATATTGTCTTCGGTCAGCCGCCCACGGCCGCGCAAGCGCTGGACGGTGGAAGAAAGGCGTTGACTGAGCGACTCGAACATGGAATGCACCGCATGAGGGGGAAGCGACCGCCAAGTATATCGCGAAGCGCACACTCTGCTGATGTCAAGAATTGTCTGGCTATGCGACACTCGCGGCGATGAAATGGCTGGCTATCGCGGCAATCCTCCTCTATTTCGCGGCCTCCTGGCGCTTGCTGCGTTCCGGGCCGAACGGCGCTGCCCCGGTTGACCGCCCTGCCTTGCTGCTCGGCCTGAACGGCGGCGTGCTACACATCGCCTTTCATATCGGCACCGCCATGCAAGCCAACGCCCTGGCTCTGCATTTTTTTCTTGCCCTTTCGCTGGTGAGTGCGGCCATGGCCCTGGTCGGCACCGCGGTGTCGTTCGCCCGCCACTTCGATGCCCTGGGGCGGGTCTTGTATCCGTTCGCCGCCGTTCTGCTGGCCGCTGCCGTACTGTCGTATCGTGCGCCGCCGGCCGGCGAGGCACTGAGTTGGCCGCTGAAGGTCCACGCCCTGCTCGCCCTGTTGGCCTACGCCACCCTGGCATTGGCGGCCCTGTTTGCCTGCGCCCTGTGGTTTCAAGAGCGCCTGCTTCGGGCGCGCGCGCTGCAACATCCGCTGTTGCGGCTGCTGCCACCCCTGGTCGAGTTGGAAAGCCTGATGTTCCGCAGCATCGAGGCCGGATTTGTGCTGCTCACCGTGGCTCTTACCATCGGCGCCGTGTTCGTGGAGAATCTGTTTGCCCAGCACCTGGTTCACAAAACCGTGCTGAGCGTGTTGTCCTGGTCGGTGTTCGGTGCTCTTCTGATAGGCCGGATGCGCTATGGCTGGCGCGGCCGTCGCGCCGTCACCCTGACTTTGCTGGCAATGGGTCTGCTGCTGCTGGCCTTTTTTGGCAGCAAGTTTGTCTTGGAGCTCGTGCTGAATCGGAATGGATGATCGAGTGCGAATGAGCGATTCCAATCGCCGCCGATTCAGCCGCTTCCCGTTGCCGGGTAGCGTACGGCTGTACTCCGGCACAGCGATGTGGCAAACCGAACTGATCGATCTCAGTCTGCGCGGCGTGATGGTAGTCACCCCTCAGGGCTGGGTCGGAACGCCGGGGACTCGCTTTCGCCTCGACGTGCGCATCGAGGGCGGGATCATGATCGGCATGGGCGTCGAACTGGTGCGGGCGACCCCGCGCAGCCTGGCGTTCTCCTGCCAGAAGATCGACCTGGACAGCTTTTCGAGACTGAAGCGCCTGGTGGAACTCAATGTCGGCAACACCGACATTCTGAATCGCGAGTTGGCCACACTCGGCGAGTAGCCTGGCTAGTCGCTGGCGATCTCCAGCGCCTGGTCCAATCGATCGACGGCCAGCACCTCCATGCCCTTGGGGTTGGATTTCGGCGCATTCGCCTTGGGCACGATTGCGCGCTTGAAACCATGACTGGCCGCCTCACGCAGGCGCTCTTCCCCATTGGGTACCGGGCGCACCTCCCCGGACAGACCGACTTCGCCAAACGCAATGGTCTTGTCGGCCAGCGGCCGATCGCGCAAGGACGACACCACCGCCAGCAACACCGGCAGATCGGCCGCGGTTTCCTGCACCCGGATGCCGCCCACCACATTGACGAACACATCCTGATCAAACACGCCGACACCACCGTGCCGATGCAGGACGGCGAGCAGCATCGACAGGCGATTCTGCTCCAGTCCAAGGGTCACCCGGCGCGGATTGGACAAGGGGCTCTGATCGACCAGGGCCTGCACCTCCACCAACAATGGCCGCGTACCTTCACGGGTCACCATGATCGCCGAGCCAGCGTTCTGACTGGCGCCAGACAGAAAAATGGCCGACGGGTTGGGTACCTCGCGCAGTCCGCGCTCACCCATGGCGAAAACACCCAGTTCGTTCACCGCGCCAAAGCGATTCTTGAATGCCCTTAACACACGGAAACGACTTCCTGATTCGCCTTCGAAATACAGCACCGCATCCACCATGTGCTCGAGCACCCGCGGACCGGCAATGCCGCCTTCCTTGGTTACGTGCCCAACCAGGAACACGCTGGTGCCGGTCTCCTTGGCAAAACGCACCAGACGCGCTGCGCTGTCGCGCACCTGACTGACCGAGCCAGGCGCTGCCTGCAGCTGCTCGGACCACAGTGTCTGTATCGAGTCAGCGATGATCAGCCGCGGCTTCGCCTTGGCGGCCAGAGCGAGCACGCGCTCGACGCAGGTCTCGGCCAAGGCCTGCAGACCTTCGAGCGGCAGCCCAAGGCGAGCAGCGCGCCCGGCGATCTGCGCCAGACTCTCCTCACCGCTGACATACAGGCCCTCGACCCGGCCACTCAAAGCGGCCAAGGCCTGCAGCAGCAAGGTCGACTTGCCGATCCCAGGATCGCCGCCAACCAGCACAACCGAACCTTCCACCAAGCCACCGCCCAATACACGGTCGAGTTCGCTGATGCCGGTTTTCGTGCGCTGCGTGTCTTCCTGGGCCACCCGGGTCAGCGGAGTGATTTCCGACGGCGCATTGCCGGCCCAGCTGCCGCGCCGTTGTTGCGCTGCCGCTGAGGGCTCAACCGATTCGGTCAGCGTGTTCCAGGCGCCGCAATCACCGCACTGTCCCTGCCATTTGCTGGCGACAGCGCCGCACTCGGTGCAGACATAACGGGTTTTGCCCTTGGCCAAGTCAGATCCTTTGCTCGACAGTCAATGTCGAGCGGCATGCTACGGCGCTCGATCATTGGTGTCGACGGTCGCGGATCCTGCGACGCGCCCGGTCGATTCGAGCGCGCGGCCTAGGGCTGGCGGTGTCTTTCGGCGCGACCTCATGAACTATGCGGGCTAAACTCAGGCCGCCAGTCGATTGGCCGAGCGTCCCTTGCTCTCGCCCAACGCATCGCCAATCAAATGGCCATACAGGTCCTTGGGGTTGCGCGGCTGCGGGATCAGGCTGATGGTTTCGCCCAGACCCAGCTCACGTGCCTGATCGCGCAACAATCGCAGCGCCGAGTAGTCTTCCAAAGCGAAACCGACCGAGTCGAATACAGTGATGTCGCTATCGCTGCGCTGCCAGCCGCTTTGTCCGCTCAACACCTGCCACAGCTCGGTGACTTCGAAGTCGGCCGGCATTTGCTGCAGGTCGCCTTCAATGCGTGTCTGCGGTTCGTACTCAACAAACACTTTCGCTTGCGCAAGAACCTCGGCATGCAGTTCCGTCTTGCCCGGACAGTCGCCGCCAACACCATTGATGTGCATGCCCGGCTCCAACATGTCGGGGGTGATGATGGTGGCATTGGTCTTATCGGCAGTCACCGTGGTAACGATGTCGGCACCGCGCACCGCCTGTGTCGTACTGCTGCACATCCGCACCCGCAAACCGCGCACGGTCGAGAGGTGGGCGGCGAGCTTGGCCGTGGCGCGCGAATCGACGTCGAACAGGCGAATCTCTTCGATGCCCAGCAAATAGTGGAACGCCAGCGCCTGGAATTCGCTCTGGGCGCCGTTGCCGATCAAAGCCATCACCTTGGAATTCGGGCGCGCCAGGGCCTTGGCCGCCATCACCGAGGTCGCGGCAGTGCGAATGGCGGTGGTCAGGGTGAGCTCACTAAGCAAAGTCGGCTCGCCAGTATTCACGTCGGCGAGCACGCCGAACGCCATCACCGTCAGCAGGCCCTCCTGCGTGTTCTTCGGATGCCCATTGACGTACTTGAAGCTGTATTCGAGCGCATCGGAGACCGGCATCAGCTCGATCACCCCGACATCGCTGTGCGAGGCGACACGGGCGCACTTCTCGAATTCCGACCAGCGGCGGAAATCCTGCTCCAGATAGCCGACCATGTCGGCCAGCACAGTCGGCAGGCCACGCGTGGCAATCAAACGGGCAACATCGCGGGTGCTCAGTAAGGTAGTCATGCGGGCGTCTCCATGGCAACGAATCAATCGGGCTGAGTTCATTGTCCTGCCTTCCGCCATCAATCAGAAGATCAGAATGTGATAGTTTTTGATCTGAAATCGATCAAATAGTCAACACAAACTGCCGGAATGCACAATGGATAGTCTGGACCATTCCCTGATCAGCAAACTCAGGCTCAACGCCCGCGCCTCTGTCGCGGACTTGGCGAAAGCGCTGAAGGTGTCCCGCGGCACCATCAGCAACCGGCTCGCCCGACTCGAGAAGGAAGGCGTGATCGTTGGCTACACCCTGAAGCTGCGACCAGACGCCACGCCGAACGAAATCGTCGCCTGGACCGGCATTGCGGTCGAAGGCAATCAGCAGGTCGTGCTCCACGCCCTGCTCGGAGAGCCCGGCATCGCTGCGCTACACGACACCAATGGTCGTTGGGACCTGCTGGCCGAACTACGGGTGGACAATCTCGCAGACCTCGCCAGCGCGCTGGAGCGGATCCGCAAGATCAAGGGCATCAGCGCGACCGAGACCAGCATTCATTTGCAGAGTTATCGGGGTTGAGCGGCCGAACTCCCTACTCCGCAGGATTCTCTTCAGGCGCGTGCGTATCACGAATCTGATCAAGACGAGCGTGCGCTTTCGCTTCACCGAGCAGCGCTGCTCGCTGAAAGGCCTGGGCAGCTTTCTCCTTGTCGCCCGCCTGCTCGTGCATCAGTGCGGCGTTATAAGCGCCGATGGCATTGCCCATAGCAGCCGCGCGCTCAAATGCAGCCAAGGCGCGCTCTGGACACAAGCCAAGCACATCGTGACCCACGCCCGCCCGCAGCACACCCGCGGAAAACCCATCGTCGGCAAAGCGGTCTTCGAACTGGGCCATTGCTCCGGCGTTCATTGCGAGCATCACATCCTCGCCCTTGCGTACGCTGTATGGGCCGCTTTTCCAGATCGAAACGGCCTGTCGTGTCGTTCGCATCTCACCGCGTGCAGTCAACCAGAGAAACCCATCGCTGCCGCTTACCGGAAATCCGTCCAGCGAGCGCGACAGCCGTTGCGCCAAGGTATATCCTTCGCCTCCGGGCAGCGCGGCCGACCAGGATCCCGCCAGATACACGCTGGTATCGTCCTTGCGACCTGCACGCACGCTGGCCGCCAGCTCTTCGACCGTGAGTATGCGGTCATCGCCGTCGTAAATGCGCCAGGGACTGCTCTGCGCGCCGATGGAGAACACCCCCGGCAGATCAAGGACATTGAAGTAGTCGTGGATCACCTGCCCGGCGGGCACACAATCGGCATGTTCAGTCGCATCGCAGAACGGAATCGACAGCGTGCCCTGAAGATTCGCCCCGCTTTCGCAGCCGATTGCGGTGCCGGACCCAACGGCCAGCGACAGCCATACCAAGGGCCTGAAGATCATGCTCCACCCGCTGCAACCCGAATCGCGCATTAGGCACAAGCACAGAGCCCGGCGCAAGGCCGGGCTCTGAGCACCTGAAGTTACCGCTTAGAACTGCAGACTCCAGCCATCGATATAGCCAGTGTCACGACGTGCACGGTCGCGCACGCGCAGTCGCCAGGTACCGTTGGCAGCCTCGCTGGAGGCATTCACGGTGTAGGTCTGACTGATGTTGTCAGCGCTACCGCCGCTGCGGTTGTGCAGGTTGTAGACGCTGCCATCCGGCGCCACCAGATCGACGATCAGGTCGCCGATGTAGGTGTGGACGATGTCGACCGAAACTTCCAGATCGGACGGTGCGTTGCCACTGCGACCGCTGACACTGATATTGCTGTACACGCCGGTGCTGTTGTTGTCCGGGATCGAGACGTTGGTGGTGTTTTCGAAGTAGCTACCTCCCGGCGGGGTGGTGTCGACATCGTAGTTACCAACCAGGCTCAAGCCCGAATAGCTGCTGTAGGCATTGACCATCACATAGTAGGTGCCGGCCTGTGCGGTCGAGAAGCTGCAGGACTCATTGCTGCTGCTGGACCAGGAACGGCAGTCGTAACTGCTGGTGGTCGGCTGCGAACCGAACTTCACGTACAGATCTGCATCACCGCTGGAACCCGAGGTGTTGAACACCAGGTTGGTGGCACCGGCCGGCACGTTCATCACGTACTGCAGCTGACTGCCGGTCGCACCCGACAGACCGGTCACCGGCACGCCGTCGTACAGCATGTTGCCCGGCTGTGTACCGGCCTGAGTGGTGGCCGATGCAATGCTGGAGTAACCGCTGTTGTTGCCGGCACCGTCGTAGGCACGCACGCGGTAACGATAGGTGGTGGAAGCACTCAGCCCAGTGTCGTTGTAGCTGGTTGATGCCGCGGTGCCCACCTGGCTGAAGTTGCTGCAGCTGGCGCCAGTGCAACGCTCGATCTTGTAGCCGGCCAGGCCCGAGCCACCGGTATCGCTGGAGGCAGACCAGCTCAATCCAACCACGCTGCTGCTGGAACCGTTGGCATTCAGGCTGCCCGGCACACTGGGCGCCGTGGTGTCGCCTGGGTTGCTGCCGGCGCGGTAGCCGGGAAACGAGGTAGCACCCGTGCTGCCCGGATCAAGCCAGTTGCTAAGGCGCGAGCTGCTGCTGCCGCCACCGTTCCAGGACACCGACAGACGGCCGTAGTAGTCGGAAAGGTTGTTGCCGCAGGCAGCCGAACCGCCATGCAGCTGGCCGACCAGCAGCTTGTTCTGATTCCATAGACCCGAGCCCGAGGAACCGCCCTCGGTGGTGCCCTGATCCCAGTCCATCACTCGCCAATGGGTGCTGCCGCTGCCACCGCCGTAGCCGGACACCGACAGGGCCTGATCTTCGACTGCGATGCGCTTTTCATGACCGGCGGGGTGGTGAATGCCCACAGCGGAACTAGGCGTTGAGCCGGTTGCATCCCAGCCGGACCAGTATGGGTTGGCGCCTGACGGCACCGCTTGACTGAGCTCGATCAGCGAAAAGTCACTGGCCGAGTTGGTGGCGCGCAGGGTGGCACCTGACTGCGAATGGGTGGCAATCGAGCGCGAAAGCGGCGTGCCGCTGGATGAAGAGCCCGGCGTACGGCAAGTCGAACTTTGGTAGTTCCAGTACACCACGATGGTGCTCACGACCGTCTGCGTGCTCATGCAGTGATTGGCGGTGAGGAAGTAGGGCGTGGTGGAACCGCTGGTGTTGCCGATCAGGGTGCCGGTACAGACGTACGCGCTGCTGCCCTGATTGAAGGTGTAGTGGCCGACCGAATCGATCTGATCGCGCCAGGCATCACCCGCCGAGCAGGCAGTATCGACATTGCAGGAACCGGATTTCTGCAGACTATCTCCGCCTTCGAACAGGCCGCGATAACCATGGGTGACCGAGCCGATTTCCAGTTCGAGCTGCGATTTCTCGCGTGCATCGACGGTGATTTCGAGTCGCGCGCGCTCACCCAGCACATAAGGCGACCAGAACTCATTGCCACTGAGCTTGCTGGCGTCAATCAGACGCTCGTTGCCCTCGCCCTGGCCACGAATCAATAGCTGCGCCGAGGCCGGCAACTTGATCTTGCTGAAGTGAAAATCCAGCGACTTGGCTTCTGGCGACATCACGTCCCAGCTCCAGCGCCACTGGCCGCGACTGACGCGCTCCCAGGTGCCAAAGCCCTTGGCGCCGAGACGCATGCCTTGGGTATCGATCAGCACACCGTAGCGGTACGGGCCGCCGGTCTGCTTGGAATCTTCCATGCTCAATTTCGCCAGATCCGGCGCCGGGAGCACGGTGGTGCCGCCGAGATTGAAGTCCCCAAACTTCGTATCGACCTTGGCGGCCGCTACATCGACGGAAAAGCTCAGCAGCATGGCAGCTGCTAGTGGAGCAACAACAACACGCATCGGGTATCTCCTCGCTGAGTGGTCCCAGCCCCTTGCTGTGGACCATGGTTGAGACGTCGAAAAACATCAGCCACGGGCCGGCGCCATCAACACGCTCACGCGCCTATCCCGCCCACTTGCGTCAAGAAATACAGTTGCCCGCGGCGTTTGGCGTCTTGCCCAACCGCCCATCGAAACAACTCAGGTTCGACAGCCACCCAAGAACCCCCGGAGTCCTTCCGGTGACGCCAACCGACGAGGGTGCCCCCTAGAATTCGATCTCCCCTTCGAACTCCACACCCTTCGACGACGGCGGATTCCGCTCCCCAACGAAAGCGATACGGACCGTAACAGCCGTTCAGCGATCAGTCAACTTTGTGGATATTTGATGAGATAGGGCGCCAAACGAGCCGCGCCCGGAGCATCAGCCCGCCGAGCAAAGCGGCCTGAAGCCAGCAACATCCTGCAACTCCGGCGGTTGCAGGCCTGCAGCATCGATGCGTGAGATCAACCGACAACCACGCTCGGTTTGACCCAATGCAAACTCGACTTGTGCATTCAGGATCAAGCTACCGAGGTCAGATCGTCGCTCGACATTGCGCCGGGCCAGCGCCGCCACCTCCTCGCTCAGCCGCCCCTGCTCGAGCCAGAACTCGATCGCATGAGCGGCATAGGCGGCTTCGTCGCGGGCAAGAAGACGGTGGAACCCACTATCGGCCGCCGAGCGCCATCGCTGCGCTTCGGAGTCATCTCCGGCGCGCTGCTCGACATCGGCCAATGCCGCCATGAACTCAGGGTTGCCGGTCTGTTCGATCACTTGAACATACAGTTTCCGCGCCTGATCAAGATTGCCAAGCAGGGCTTCGCATTCAGCCAGATGTTCGGTGGCCAGGTAGTAGGCCGGCAAACGCTGATGGGCTGCGGCAAAGAAGACCCGTGCCTCCGACACTCGGCCAAAGCGCAGCAGGGCGATGCCCTGCTGGGTGTACAGCCAGGCCAAAGGCAACGGATTCACGTCGTGATAGAGATCCTGCGCGGTGCGCAGCCATAGACTGGCGCCGCGCAGATCTCCTTGCAGCAACAACAGGTCGGCTCGATGCGCCAGCGCGGCGAACTCGCCCACCGGCCGCGATGCGCTGTCCAGATCGCTCTTCAAACCCGAGTAGTCGCCCTTCGCCACTTGTATATCGCGCTGCAAGGGCAACACTTGCTCTGCTGACAGCCCAAAGGCATGCGCCTTCTGCAGGGAAAGCTCGGCGGCAGTGAATCGATGCAGAGCAGCCTGGGCCGTGGCTAAGGCACGCCATGCTGGCGCCGACTCGGGCGCCATCTGCACCGCACGCTCGGCGATCAGCAAAGCCTGCTCAGTATCGTCCTGTCGGCCGATGATCTGTGCCCGCTGCAACAGGGCCGCGCTGAGTTGACTGGCAGCTGTCACATCATCTGGCTGCTGCTGCATGCGTTGCTGCAGTGCCGAGATGCTGGATTGCAGATTGCCGATCAGCAGGGTCGGATCAGTGGTTACCCGCTGCCCGGCCGACAATGGGTAGCGTGGACCGACGATCAGCCAGCTGGATGCAGCGGTCATCGTCGATGATGACCCCGCATCGGCCGCAGTGTCGTTGCGCAGCGCCCGATCAGAGGCGCTGCACGCTGCGAGCAGGGCGGCAATCGGCAACCAGCTCAACTTAACCAGTCGATGCATTGCCCCTACCCTCTACAGCGGAGTGCCGAGGAACGGGAAGGTCGACAGAAACACACTGTCGTTGGCGACATTGTCGCTGACTCCGGGACCCACCAAGGCGCCCAGTGAGTCGTCAATCACATCGCGCGCCAGGGTGCGTCCACCGCAGTCAGCCGCCATCAACTCAACCGCCAGATAAGCATCGCAGTTGGCTTTCGATGTATCGATGATCAAACGGTCGTCAACCAACACACTTCCCAGAGTGGCGGGCGGCAACAGCGCATTGCCGCTGACTCCGTCCAAGGTGTCCAGGGCGGTGGCATTGTCGATCATCTCCTGCAGGAATAGGCCCGACCATTCATTCGGATTGCTCGACCGGTTGTAGGCCTCCTTGAGGGCTGTCCCGGTATTGGGCAGCACATTGATCAGCACGGTATTGATACCCGGGCGCCCCATGCGGTCCACCTGACCTGAGGTAAAGAACGTGCATGGCTGATTCTTGATCTGGGTCAGTCGGTTCAGGTTCAAGGTGCCGCCCGCTGTACCGAAACTGGTATCGGTGGCGGTAAATGTCAATGATCCCGTATTGCAGTCAGTGAAACTCATGGTGATGGAACCAAAAGGCACCTGGGTCACCTGGGAGGAGTCGAAATTGGGCGGGAACAGCCCCCCCGAGGTGCTATAGGCATTGTTGATGGTCATCGTGTTGCCGCTGATGGTGCCGTCTCCAACGATCCAGCGCTGACGACCCTGGGTGTCATAGGTGTACCAGGTCATGGCAACGCGATCCGGGCCGCCCGCCGTCGTCGGCGGCAATACCTCGATATGGGTGCCGAAGCCGGGCTGCGTGGCATCGAACCAGAGTCCGGAGAAGCCTGGGCTGACACCGACTTCACCGGTGCGAACGGTCGCTGCCCAGACCTTCAGCACCGCGTTTGCGCCGCCATTGTTCAATCGAGACTTGTCGACGCCGATGACCAGAGCCAGGGTATTGCCGTTGAAGGAATTGAACCCGGGATTGGTGAAAGAAGGTGTCAGCGTAGTGCGGGTGGCGTTGAACGCTGGCCCATCGAAGAAGAAGGGATCGTCGCGCAAGCCGGCGAACACTCGCATGCCGTCGCCCTGAATGGTGCGCTCAATACCACCGCTGGCGCTGAGCCCGCCGTCACCGGCACAGCTGACCCGGTTGCTCTGTTGGGTGAACTGGCAGGTAATGGTGAGATCCTGCGCGCCGTTGTTGATATAGACGCGATATTCGACCGCATCGGAAAAGCGCGAGTTGTAATCGGCCGCCGGCACCACGGTTGTCACCAGGACAAGCTCGTTGCTGTCGTTGGGATTCATGAAAGCGTAGATATCGTTGATATCCGCGGCCGGATCGGCCGTCGCGGTCGGCGCGTCTCGATGATCCGCCGCGATCGCTGGCAGCGAGATCAGCAGCGCGGACACGCCCATTGCGGTTGCGAAAATCGAGGACGTGAACGTGCGCGCCCAGGCCTGGCCCTTGTTAACTGAAAGCATGACAACCCCCATGGTCGACGCCGAGCTGGCACCGCCACCACCCTCGTCGCTCGGCTCCGATCGAAGGCGGGACTCTGAAGTGCGGACGTCTAGGTTACGCCGATCGCGTCGCCCTGGATGCAGGGTGTGAAGAAGATCACTTTTCTTCCTGCCATACGACGGCAGGTTGCGTCGCGCTCAAACGGAGGGCGTGATCGGTCGCGACTCTTCCTGGCGCCGACGCTCGTACTCGTCAATCAGGTTGCCGGCAAACGCCCGGTAGATCGGCCTGGGACAGACCAGTGACGACACCGCGCGACCCAACAAACAGGCTGCCATGATCGGCAAGACCAAGGTGCGATTGGCGGTCAGCTCGAGCGAGATCACCGTCGCGGTGAGCGGCGCCTGAGTCACACCGGCGAGAAAGCTGGCCATGCCGAGCAAGACCACCACCGGCCCGGGCAACTCGGGAAACGCCAGCGAAACCAAATCGCCAAACCCTGCCCCGACGGCCAGGGCCGGTGCAAAGATCCCACCGGGAATGCCGGCCCAGTACGACAACACGTTGGCCAACAACTTCAGGGGTGCAAACCAACCGCCGGGCCCGGCTTGCCCCTGAACCAGCTGATGCGCCTCGGCGTAGCCGGTTCCAAACACGGCGCCGCCGGCCAACACACCAATCAGGGCGAGCAGCAAGCCGCAGATCGCCGCAAACACCACCGGGCGTCGCTCTCGCAGCGCTCGCAGCCGCGAAAAGATGTCATCGCTCATCAACAGCGCGCGAGCAAACAATCCGCCCAGCAAACCGCACAGCAAACCGCAGACCAGCACCGAGAGCCAGCCCCGTCCGATCGGAAGCACGTCATGCACCTGACCGAAGTAGGCGTAATTGCCCATCAACCCCAGTGAAACGGCACCAGCAAAGATCACCGCGGTGAGGATGATGCCGCTGAAGCGATGTTCAAAGCTGCCGGCCAACTCTTCGATGGCGAACACCACGCCGGCCAAGGGCGTGTTGAAGGCCGCCGCCACGCCAGCGCCACCGCCGGCCAGCACAAAGCGCGACAACACGCGTGGATCCTGAAAACCAAAGCGCTCGCCGATCCAAAGCATCACCCCGGCGCCGACATGCACCGTTGGTCCCTCTCGCCCCACCGAGGCACCGCCAAGCAAGGCCATCAAGGTCAACAACATCTTGCCGAGCGCAATCGGCAGCGACAGCAATCGATGACGAAACTCGCTGTTTTCCTGCGGCAAGGCGGCGATGACCTGGGGAATTCCGCTGCCACGGGTCGGCCGCATGGCACCGACGGTGAGCCAGGCCAGCAAGGCAAACATCACAGGAGTGACAATCAATGGCGCCCAGGAAACCCGTCGGCGCAGCCACTCAAACCCCTGAAAGGCCAGCTCACTTAGCTCGGCAAATGCCACCGCGGCCAGACCCACCACGCAACCGCCCAACCACAGCGCCAGGCGCCGCCGCCACTCTTGTGGCGCGAAGAACTCCTGCCCCAGCCACTGGCGAAACCGTGTGTTATATGGATGCGGATCGCGCTGCAATCTTGGCCCTCCGCACGCGATCTAAGCGGCCTTGCCTTTACCCGCAAAGGGTGGTGCCGATGAGAGGAATCGAACCTCCGACCTACTGATTACGAATCAGTTGCTCTACCAACTGAGCTACATCGGCATAGGGCGCGAAAGTTTAGGCAGCTACACGCCAGCGGTCAATTATGCCAGCACTCTGCCTGTTGCTGGGGAGCTATCAATACCTGACCAAGGCCGAGCCCCAGGTAAATCCGCCGCCAAACGCTTCCAGCAGCAGCAGGTCACCGCGCTTGACCTTGCCTGATTGGACGGCGTGATCCAGCGCCAGCGGCACCGAGGCGGCTGAGGTATTGCCGTGCTTGTCGACGGTAACGATCACCCGCTCCATCGGCATTGCCAGACGTTTTGCCGTGGCACTGATGATGCGCAGATTGGCCTGATGCGGGATCAGCCAATCGATGGCGGACTTGTCGAGCTGGTTGGCGGCCAGGGTTTCCTCGACCACGGCGTCCAGGGTCTTGACTGCCACCTTGAACACCTCATTGCCCGCCATCATCACGCGCACGCCGTGATTGGGCTCATCCTTGAACCCGGCCGACACGCCTACCGGGTTGTATAACAATTCCTTGTGCGCGCCATCGGCATGCAGGTGCGTCGATAGCACGCCGGCCTGGCTATCGGCACGCAGCACCGCGGCTCCTGCGCCGTCACCGAACAGCACGCAGGTGGTGCGGTCATTCCAATCCAGCATCCGGGTGAGGGTTTCCGCACCCACCACCAGTGCCGTCCTGGCAGCTCCGGAGCGAATGAACTTGTCGGCGACACCCAGGGCGTAGATGAAACCCGAGCAGGCTGCATTGACGTCAAAGGCGGCGCAGCCGTTGGCACCCAGGCGATGCTGCAGCAGGCAGGCGGTGCTGGGGAAAATGATGTCAGGCGTGGTGGTGCCCAGAATCAGCAGGTCGATCTCACGCGCATCGACGTCGGCATTGGCCAGAGCACGCGTAGCGGCCTCAAACGCCAGGTCACCGGTGGTTTGCCCTTCGGCGGCCACGTGCCGTTGCCGAATGCCGGTCCGGTCCCGAATCCACTCGTCACTGGTCTCGACGCGCTTGGCCAGTTCGTCATTGGTCAGCACGAACTCAGGCAAGTAGCTGCCGGTACCGATGATTCGTGAATAGACAGACGTAGACATGTTCGGCTTCCCTTCGCCCAGCCCTGCACCTTACCCGCAGCGCAACGCCGGCGCATCCATCACAGAAACAAAAACGGCGGACGCAGGGCCCGCCGCTTCAGCATCGGTTTGTCCGGTCGGAATGAACCGACCGTTCAAGACTCGACTTAGTCTTCGTCGACGACCGAGTTCTTGACGTCGATCACCTTCTTACCGCGGTAGAAGCCATCTTTGGTCATGTGGTGACGCAGATGCACTTCGCCGGTGGTCGGGTCGGTGGCCAACTGCTTTGCGGTCAGCGCATCGTGCGAACGACGCATGCCGCGGCGGGACGGGGTTTTACGGCTCTTCTGGACTGCCATGGTGTCTCTCCAACTACTCTTTCTTTGCTTTCAAGGCGGCCAGAGCCGCAAACGGGTTCTGCTTGGGCTCGTCGGGCTCGTCGCTGGCTGCCGGGTTTGACAGCTCAGCCACGAGGCCATCCGGCCCCATTGGCACCACCGGTAGGGCCAGGATCAGCTCATCCTCGACCAGCTCCAGTGGCTTCAACTCTCCATCCGCACCAACCAGGACAGGTTCAACCTCGCCGGGCAGACTCATTTCTTCGTTTTCGTCGCGAACCAGACCCAGGCGCTGCCGAATCGACACCGGGAGCATGAATCTCTCCAGGCTGCGCTGACAGATCAGCGGCAACACGGCGTCAGCCTCCAGTTCGACGGTGGCGACGCCGAAGACATCGCGATCGAAACTCAGCCGGCAGACACAGGCACCATCGGCGTCAGCGAGACTTTCGCACAGGCGCTTGAACGCGGCCAAGGGCAGCTTGCCCTCGAACACCCGACGACCGGCTACCGCGCGCCACGCATCGACCGAATCAGGCAGGTCAGCAGACATAAGCGCGTAATGGTAAAGACTGCCTGGTCTTTTCGTCAACTAGATTTGCGCAGGGCGCAACGCGCAATCTGTGCCACGCGGTCATTGTCGGCGCCGTTTTGCCGCGCCTGCGGTCCTGCGCGCTCGCGCTGGTCGCTGCGCCGCGCGCGCGGCGGCTTCCCAAGCCAGGCGCGCCCAGGGCAGCATCTCCTCTGGCGAATCCAGCGCCTCGCTCGGCGGGCGAAAATAGCGCATGGTCAGTTCCTTGTCCTTGGCCCGATAAACAAACGGTGAACAACCGGCATCGCGAAACGCCGACTCGCAGCCATCGTCGACCTTGAGGAACAATTCACCATCGGCGATCAAGGCAAACATCCGCTGGTCCAGGTACAGGCCCCAGCCGCCAAACATGCGCCGTCCGCGCACGCTGCCCAGACCACTCAACAACTCCAGCGCCCAGTCGATCTCATCGTCCATCGCCCGCTCCGACACGTCACCGATTGACCAGAATCAAGACCCGCCAACCCTGAACATGTAGTCTAGTGACAAGCCCACCCCCGCAATCAATGCCTTGGAGTGCCATCATGAAATTCTTGGTTGCCATTGATGGAAGCGACACCTCGATCCACGCCTTCGAGCGCGCCGTTTCTCTCAGCCGCCAATGGGGCGGTGAGCATCATTTCCTGTTGCTCAACGTGCAGCAGCCGATTCCGCATGCCGATGCCTTTGGCTTGACCGTGGGCATGGATGGCCCGCTGCTGCAACAGATCGGCGAGCGTGAATTGCAGCGTGCCAACGCGCTTGCCCAGGAGCTGGGGCTGAACTACGAGGCCCGCACCGAAATCGGCCCGGCCGCCCACCGGCTGGCCGAGATCGCCGACGAGACCAATGCCGACATGATCGTCCTCGGCAGCAAGGGCCGTTCCAATCTGGCCAATGTGCTGGTCGGCTCGGTGGCCAGCCGAGTGCCGAACTACACCAAACGCCCGGTGTTGTTGATTCCCCCGGCCTGACCCGGCTGCCGCGCCCGGTCTGCTGACCGAGCACGGCGCGACGACTACTATTGATCCGGCCAAATGAAATCCAAGGAAGGTCTGAACAAGTCCATTCTGGACTTTTCAGACGCGCCGAGTTCGGCACCGGTCCGAACTCGTTTCGGCCGCTCCGCGGCTACGTCGAGCTTCGCTCGAATACGCTGATCAACAACGTACGTTGTTGATCGCGGCGGTGCATCCTTGCACCGCGGGAATCTCTGAGCTTGTTCAGAGATTCCCTAAATTTGATCGGATCAACAAGGCAGCCCATGAATGGGCCGCTCGCGCACGGTGCTGCAGGCGCCGTGCAGCGCCCGCGAGTCCGGGCCTGTATCGAACTCACGGGGTGTGAAGTTGAACAGGATGTTCAAACTTCAATTTGCCGGGTCAACATTTCCTGCCAGGTAACGGTCGAGAAAGCGCAAGGCTTGGTCTGAGCCGGATTGACCGAGCCAGAACAGCGCCTGCTTCTTGGCCGATCGTGGATAGTCGCCCTGGATCAGGTCGATCAGCGCCTGATCTGCCCCCTGCTCCAACTGACTCAGGGCAAACACCGCCTTTTCCTGCAGCTCCACCGAGGGCTTGCTGCGCAGGACCTGCTCGATCGCGCCCCGTGTTTGCGGATGCTCGGATTGCGCCATCCAGAACAAAGCCTGACCACGCGATTCGGCAGACTGTCCTGAGTCGTCGGCGACGCTTAGCAAGCTGTCCGCAGCGGCCGGCAAATCCGATTGCGAGAGCACAAACAAGGCGTGTTGCTGGATATCGCCAGCACCGGGGTCGGCGGCGGCACGCTGTATCGGCGGCAAGCCCTCAGCCCCTCGCACCTGACCCAGCCAGAACAGGGCATCGCGCCGCACCTGTTCGCGCTGCCCGGCTTGGCTACGCTGGATCAGCCGGCCGGTGGCCTGCGCATCAGCGTGCTGGGCCATCAGCACGACGGCGGCACTGCGTACTTGCTTGTGCAGGCTTTGTTCCAGTTCGACATCGAGCCAGGCCAGACTGGCCGATGAGGGAACGCCTTCGAGTAGCTGCGGCGTGCTGTCCAGGCTCACCGGGCAATTGGCTGCCAAGCCATGCAATTGCCGGGTCCTGCCTTGTTCGCGCAGGGCGAAAATCAACAGACCACCCGCCTCGCCTGCGCCGTCTGACGTCCACTGCAGCCTTTTGGGCGCACCACGGCGTCCAAGAGTGCAGCCCTTGTTGCGCACTTCAGTACCGCGAATCTCGTAACAGCAAGGTCCATCGCCAGACTGCTCAATCATGGGCACGCGCCAGCTGACCCAACCGTCGTCGGGCAAGCTGGGCATTTCGGTAGCGCCGACGGCACCGGCACACGCCAACACCAGCGCACCCAGCACATACTGTGCGCTCATTCGCCTTCTCCTTCGCGGATCGCCTGTTCGATCAGATCGAGCGCAGCATCATCGCCGGTAATCGTCATCATGCGCAGAATCTCGCGCCGCTCGTCATCATCGCGCGCCCTGCCATACAGGGTCGACAATGCCTTGCTGTCGCCGCTGATCATCAAGCCTTCCAGCGCCGCGCGCCGAAGCTCTGGATGGGACAGTTCGGGATACAGGGCCGCCAAGTCAGCGCTGGCACCGGCAACACCAAGATTGCGCAGCGCTTTGGCACGCAGCTCTACATCGGCCTGTCCGCGGGAAAATTGGGCCAGGGCGGCGACATCACCGCTGATGCCAAAGGCATCGAGAGTGGCACCCAGGACATTCCGATCTTGACTATGAGCCGCGAGGTCTTTCAGCGCATCACTGGCCCCGAGCGCGCCCAGCAGGTGGATGGCATGCACCTGTAGTTCGGCATCCTGGATTGACTTGGCGGCGACGAGTATCCCGTCGACATTGCCGGCGACCATGTAGGCATCCAGCACCGCCTCACGGCTTGCATGATCGCCATGCTGGTAGATCTGTCCCAAGGCTTTCATCGCCTCAGCGTCACCTCCGATGCCCAGCATCTGAATGGCTTCACGACGTAACGGGTTGTTCGCATCCTTGGCCACCGCCAGAATCATCTGACTGGCCTCGCCCCCATCAAGCTGACTGAGCACAAACAGCGCGCGCTGCTTGCTTTGCGCCGGATAGTCACCTTCGATCACCTTCTTCAGCAGCGGAATCGCACGCTCAGGCGGTGCTGACATCAAGCCATCCAGGGCAGCATCGACCAAGCCGTTTTCTGCATTGGCCGGCTTGCGCTGTTCGAGCAGTCGATCAGCCTCTGCCATCCAGCGACTCAGCGGAAACTCGCGGCGCAGCTTGTCGATGACAACACTGGCCTCTTTGCGTCGCTTTGCCTGGTTCAGTGAATATGCCTGCCAGTACAAGGCAGCATCCACCGCCTGTGGCTCGTCCTTGCGCAGGCGCTGCTCCAACGTCTCGAACTGCTTGAATGCCTCGCTCCAGTCCGAGCGCTTCAAGGATTCATGACCTTGCCAGTACAGGCTCTGGTTGTCCTTTCCGCTTGGCGCCATGGCCTGATCATTGGGCACCGCGATCGCCGCTCCCGACAGAACGCCGCTCAGCAGAATGGCGGCCAGCGGCTTGAGAATCAGCTTCATGCTCAACCTCTATGTTCAAATTGATGTGGTTCGACGTGCGCTCAGACCGGCTTCCACGGCGCGCACTTGAAAGATCAGGTCCTCGCGCTCAACGAAGTCGCCGAGGCCCTTGCGTGTTTGGATGTCGTCAGCGCGCACGGGGTTAGCCAGCTCGATCAGGACCGGCTCAATTTCCTGCAACAGCCGCAGCAAACGGCGATCGCCCTGATGGTCGGCGGCCGCCATGTACAGGCGATGGTTGTCCAGCAAGGAACGGGCAAGGTCGGCATTGCCTTCGGCGATAGAACCGGTCTGCCCGTTCGATGCTGTCAGCAGTGCACGACGGGTTGCATTCAGATGCCGGACCATCGTGGCCTGGTAGATGCGTCCGGAAGACAGCTCGACGGTTTCCGGAACGTGCGCGGCCACGACCGTGGGCGGCGGCGCCTGTCGCCCGGCAAAGAATCCCACACCGAGCAGCAGCGACGCGGCCAACGCGCCTCCGATCAGGCGCCCCCAACTGCGTCGACGTGGTCGCCGTGAATGCTGCATTCGCGCCGCGCCGATCGGTGAACTCGAGGCCATGGCATTGCCTGCGCCTCGTAATCGAGGCGCCAGACCTTGCCACAGCCGGTCACCGAGCTGCGGGTCGGGTTCCGGCACTGCATCCAAGTCCGCTGCTTGCAGGGTCGACTGCAAGACCGCAAGACGACGACTCAGGGCAAGGTCTTGTTCAAGTGCATCTCTGATCTGTTGCCGACGCTCGGCGCTCAGCTCGTCACCAAAGTGATACAGCACCAATTCGTTATCACTGATCGGTGTCATGTCTACCTCCAATCCACCAAGGCCGAACGCAGCTTGCGCACGGCGCGAAACACGGCCTGCTTGCTTTGGCCGATGTTGAGCGAAAGGGTTTGCGCAATGTCTTCCAGCGACGCGCCTTCGACGTGTTTCAGTACGAAGGCGGTACGTTCCATTGCACTCATCTGCTCGAGCTCCTGCACCACCCGGCCCTGCAACGCAGATGCCACCAAGTGGTCTTGCGGCGTCGGCAGTTCGGACTCGGCCGCCTCAAGGAAGGGGTCGTCGGCCGACGCGTCCTGTGCGGGAGCAGACTGTTGCCGGCCATCCTGATGACGCGCATTGCGCCGCAATTGCTCCAATGCCGCATTGACGGCAATCCGGTGCAGCCAGGTGGCGAAGCCGGAACGCCCATCGAACTCGGCCAACCCGCGCCAGGCCTTGTAAAAGGCTTCCTGGGCGGCGTCTTCGGCCAGCATGTGGTCGCGCGTGATCCTCCAGCACAGCTGGAAGACTTTTCGGCTATGTCGTTGAACTATCTGGTGAAAAGCGGCTTCTGACCCGCCCCGAGCCGCCACCACCAGGTCCTGGGAATCGATTTCCATAGGGCCTTGGATGCACGCAACCGGGAACAGGTTAGCTCCCATCGCATTTGCTCAGATTCCAGCGGCGCCGAGAGTGGTGCGTCCAAGACGCACCCTATCTTTTCACCCACTCATAGGTGCGTCCAAGACGCACCCCATCTTTTCAACCACTCTTTGTGCGTCCTGGACGCACCGGCGCCGAGCCTACAGCATCGGCAAGTTGAGGCCCTGCTCCTTGGCGCAAGCCTTGGCGATGTCGTAGCCGGCATCGGCATGGCGCATTACGCCGGTGCCGGGGTCGTTCCACAACACCCGGCCGATGCGCTTGTCGGCGGCGTCTGAACCGTCACAGACGATGACCACGCCGCTATGCTGCGAGAAGCCCATGCCGACGCCACCACCATGATGCAGCGAGACCCAGGTTGCGCCGCCGGCCACATTCAACATCGCGTTAAGTAGCGGCCAATCGGACACCGCATCGGAGCCATCCATCATCGATTCGGTTTCGCGGTTCGGCGAGGCCACCGAACCCGAGTCAAGATGATCGCGGCCAATCACCACCGGTGCTTTCAGCTCGCCATTGCGCACCATCTCGTTGAACGCCAGGCCCAGACGATGGCGATCGCCCAGGCCAACCCAGCAGATTCGCGCCGGTAGGCCCTGGAAGCTGATCCGCTCCTTGGCCATATCCAGCCAGCGATGCAGATGCGGGTCGTTGGGGATCAATTCCTTCACCTTGGCATCGGTCTTGGCGATGTCTTCCGGATCGCCCGACAAGGCCACCCAGCGGAACGGCCCGATGCCGCGGCAGAACAGCGGTCGCACATAGGCCGGCACAAAACCGGGGAAATCGAAGGCGTTCTGGCAGCCGGCTTCCAGCGCCATCTGCCGAATGTTGTTGCCATAGTCGAAGGTGGGAATGCCCATGTCCTCGAAGTGCAGCATGGCTTCGACGTGGATACGCATCGAATGCTTGGCCGCTTCGACTACCGCTTTCGGATCGGACTTTTGCATATCGAACCAGTGCTCCAGCGACCAGCCGGCCGGCAGGTAGCCGTACAGCGGATCGTGGGCCGAGGTCTGATCGGTAACGGCATCCGGCCGCACACCGCGGCGCACCAGCTCAGGCAGCACTTCGGCGGCATTGCCCAACAGGGCGATCGACTTCGCCTCACCGGCAGCGCAGTAGCGCTCGATCCGCGCCAGTGCATCGTCGAGATCGCTGGCCTGCTCGTCGACATAACGGGTACGCAGGCGCATATCGATACTGGATTGTCGACACTCGATGGCCAGCATGCAGGCCCCCGCCATGGTCGCCGCCAACGGCTGGGCGCCGCCCATGCCGCCGAGTCCGGCGGTCAGAACCCACTTGCCTTTCAACTCACCGCCGTAGTGCTGGCGACCCATCTCGGCGAAGGTTTCGTAGGTGCCCTGGACGATGCCCTGCGAACCGATATAGATCCACGAGCCGGCAGTCATCTGGCCGTACATCATCAGGCCTTTCTTATCCAGCTCGTTGAAGTGATCCCAGGTCGCCCAATGCGGCACCAGGTTGGAATTGGCGATCAGCACCCGCGGCGCATCGGGATGGGTCGGGAAGACGCCGACCGGCTTGCCTGACTGGATCAGCAAGGTCTGATCGTCTTCCAGCTGGCGCAGCGATTCGAGGATCTTGTCGAAACAGGCCCAATCGCGGGCTGCCCGGCCAATGCCGCCATACACCACCAGTTCCGCCGGATTCTCGGCCACGTCCGGGTCGAGGTTGTTCTGGATCATCCGGTAGGCGGCTTCGCTAAGCCAGCTCTTGCAGGATTTATCCGAGCCGCGCGGGGCGCGGATAGTGCGCGAGGGGTCGCGACGACTGGCTTGGGTCATGGCCTATGCGTTCCGTATGCGAAAGCGCAATTATAGGCCGGTCGCTGCGTAGGTCGCTGGGCCAGCGGCCAACTGCCCTATTCGCTGTGCGCCGCGCGACTGGACTCGCACAACGGGCTGGACAACCAACTCTCCAATTGCTGGCGCGCGGTGAGCGCAGCGGCGTGCGATGACATCACCCGCGCGTCGGCCGGAAGATGCTTGATGGCCCAGGAAGCGAACCAGCATTCGCTACCCGCCCGCGACTCAGCTGGCGCAGTGGTGCCTGGATTCGGCATATGCAGGTCGGACTGAAAGAAGATCCGCTGCTCCGGCAACCACACGCCGAGCATGGCCTCGACATGAGGGTTGGCGCCAAGCGACCACAACTCCAGCGGACGGCGCGCATCATCCAAACGAAGTCGCTGTTCAACGGGCTGCACACGCAATTCGAGACCGCGCTCACTGAGCCGATCGGCCGGCATCGATGCCGCATTGAGGGAGGCCTGCAGGAAGGCAGCCGTCGCCGCCGGCGCATAGACACTGGCCTCCTCGGCGGCGAATGCGCGCGCACCACCGGCATGGTCGTCGTGCGCATGGGTCAAGGCCACGGCGCGGATCGGGCGCTGCGGAAAGTGCTGGCGCAAAAAGTCCACAAGCCGCTCCGACAGCCCGCTGATTCCGAGCCCGGGCACCAGATCAGCCGGCGGGATCTGCGCCAACTCCACCCAGCCGGCCGGCGCATCGGCCACCACCAGCCCATCCTCGGTATCGACCACCAGATGGTGAAAACCGGTGCGGACATTGCGTACCTGAAATACACCCGGTTCCAGTTCGAGCAGGCGCGGCGCCACCCGGGAGGGCCAGTGCTCGCCAGGAATTTCCACCGGCGTCTGCCCACCACTGGGCAGCCATATCCCCTGCGACTCTTCTGCACTGAGATCGCTCACGTCGACTTCGGCACGCAGGAACACCTCGCCACCGATTTCGATCCGCAGTCGACGCGGGTCGGCTGCCGAGCCGTCTGCCCAATCCCAATGCCAATCGACGCCGACGCGTCCGCGCAAGGGCAAATCAGCCATCGCGCGAAGCGTGTGCAATCGGCCATTCACCACCCGCAGATCCACCGGCAAGTCGCTGCCCGGATACAGCACACGCTGCCATCCTTCGGCGGCACCCTCGACCCGCCACTCAGGATGCTCGGCCAACTCCGACACCAGCACTGCTGGCACGATACGTCGATAGCGTGCGGCCTCTGATGTGGCGTCCACGTCTACGAATGCCAGATCCGGTGGATGCTGCGCATTGACGATGCGAACCGACCGCGAATCGGGGTAGGCCTGGGCGAATTCTTCCCGCACGTCGGCATTGATCGCCGCGTCACTGGAAAAGTACACCCGCCCACTACCCGGCTCGGCGATCACGCACCATCGCGCCGGGTGAGTTTGTCCGCTACTGGGATGCAGTCCTTGACCACGTACTCCAAGATCAACCGCGCCCTGCAAGCAGAATTCGCGTAAAGACCGCGGGTCTGCGTGCACCATGGCGACCGCGCCGTAGAGCGCCAGCACAAGCAGTAGGCGAGCCATCGACTAGGGGCCTTATGGGTTAGCCTGTATCGTTGTAAGCGTAGCCCATCGGGCAGAGCGACAGGTGGCGTGCGCGGCAAGCGGGTAGTTTCCTGCGCCCAATGGTTAATCATCACTCCGGCTATCGCCTGGCTATGCAGGATCGACGACCAATCCCCGCCTGCATCAATAGCTAAGCTGCCCGTTAAGTCAGCAGCAATTAATTCGAGCCAGACTGATCAGCGCTATGGTGTACGCAGTGCAGGTGTTCCAAGGAACCCTTTGCAGGGTCACACGATCGCAACCCAAACAGGGTTCAACCGTGTGTGGCGACTGAAGCCAGCCAAAACACACACACCTGCATCGGGCCGCCGATCCGGCGCCCCGCATCTCCGCAGACCGGAGCCGTTCGCAAGGCGCATTGTGAATTCCTGCTGGAGGAATTCAGTGTGCTCCCAGGAAGGAGGATTCCGTATGCTCACTACCGCAAACAAATTAACGCCACTGGCTCTGCTGGCGGGTTCCGCGCTTTCCGCTCCCGCTGCCGCCGGAACACTGGACGAAATGACCCAGGATGCCAGGGATGCTTACCACGAGGGCATGATCTGGGCCACGTATGCTGTCGACCCTTCGCTGGATGGGCTGGATCTCTCGGTCGAAGTCGATGGCAACAAGGCCATCTTGAACGGTCGCGTGCAGTCGGTGGTGGAGCATCAGCTCGCCGAAGCGATTGCCTTGAGCACCGAGGGCATCAATAAGGTCGACAATCAGATCGCGATCGATCCAAGTCTGGTCGTGGTCACCACCACGGTCTCGCCGCAGCGCAGCTTCGCCCGGCTGGTCGGCAATGCCGCCATCAGCGCCAAGGTGAACTCCTTGCTGCTGTGGAACGAATACACGGATGGTCTCGATATCAGCGTCGACGCCGACCACGGCAAGGTCACTCTGACCGGCGTGGCCGATACTGAAAATGCCAAACAGATCGCCGAGCGGCTGGCCGGCAGTGTCGCCGGCGTACGTGAGGTCGATAACCAACTCAGCGTCGACTCGAAGTCCAAGGGTCAGGTGACCATGGCCGATGATGGCGACGGTCGGCTGGATGACACGTGGATCGAAGCCAAGTTGACCTCCACCTTGCGTTACGTCGATGGCATTGATGCCCACAGGATCGATGTGGAATCGAACCAGGGTAAGGTCGTGCTGAGTGGTGAGGTCGACAGTGTGGCAGAGCGTCGATTGGCTATTGAGCTGGCGCAGGGAACCCGTGGCGTGCGGTCGGTGGATGCTCAAGCGCTGACCGTCAGCTGACACAAGCCACGTGGCGAGCGGCGGACTCGCCATGCCGACGCACGCTGAGCTTGTCGAAGGGTGCCTGGATGAAGCGGCCCGTTCGCCGGCAGCATGGACGGTGCCGCTGCGTGCTGAACACTTTCCTAGCGCAACTGAGCGGCGAGTGAACCAAGCGGCGCCGCCGCCGCGTAACGCTTGGTGCGCGTGCAGCGGGCCGCCATAATGGCGCCTGCCCCGCTGTCGTCTGGATGCCCTATGCGCGTCTTTCTGTTCGCCGCACTGCTGGCGCTTGGTGCGGCGTCGCCGTGTGCTGCCGCCGAGTTCAAGACTGCTCGACTTTCCGACGTGGCGCCCGCAAGCCGGCACGAATTCACCGCCGTGGTAATCAGTGCCAATGACAGTCAACTGGCCAGTGAAGTCGGTGCCGTGGTGCGGGCGATACATGCCGATGTTGGGACCAAGGTGGTGCAGGGCCAGCTGCTGATTGAGCTTGATCCGCGCGATGCCGAACTCGGTGTTCAGCAGGCCAGCGCTCAATTGGCGGCCGCCGATGCGCAATTGCTGTTGGCCGAGCAACGCCTGCAGCGGGGCAAGGAGCTCGATCGGCGCGACTTCATTGCCGACGATGAGTTGCTCGCCCTTGACACCCAGGTGCGCGCCGCCCAGGCCGAACGCGCCATTCGCGTCGCTGGCCTGGCCGCGGCCAAGCGGCAGCGGGAGAAATGCACGATTCGCGCACCGTTCGATGGCGTAGTGCAAGCCCGCACGGCGCAAGTAGGTGCCCTGGCCATGCCCGGCGCACCGATGTTGCGTATCGTTGCCACCGGCGGCCCGGAAGTGGAAGCGGCCCTGCCCGACGGCCTAATCGGCGCTGCCGACGCGGGCTTTGGCTTTGCGTTCCACTATCGCGGCAGTTGGCTATCCCTGCGCCTGGTTCGACATAGCGAGGTGGTCGACCCGAACAGCCGCAGTCGCCTGGCTCGCTTCGAGTTCATCGATGCGCCCGCCCCGGCTGGCAGCAGTGGCACCTTGCGCATCGACGGCCAGGGCTTTGCCTTGCCGCCGTCGCTGGTGATTGAGCGCAACGGACAGCGTGGCGCCTTTGTCGTCGAGAACGGTACCACCCGCTTCCGCGCCATTGATGGCGCCCTGCCCGGGCGCAGCGCTCAGGTCGATTGGCCGGGCAGCACACTGATCGTGACCGAGGGTCAGCGCACCGCCGAAGACGGCCAAGCCATCGTCGCGGAAGGCGCCGAATGAGACTGCTTGAATCGCTGATCCGCAACCACCCACTGGCGAACATCGCCTTTGCGGTGGTGATCATCATGGGCCTGCTGTCCTATCTCCGCATGCCGCGCGAGCAAGACCCGGAGATCAACTTCAACTGGGTCAACATCAGCACTGCTCTGCCCGGCGCCAGCGCTGCGGATGTTGAAGAACGGGTCACCAATCCCCTGGAAGACTCGCTGCGCAATGTGCAGGACATCAAGTTTGTCGCTAGCTCCTCGCGCGAGGGCGTGTCGAACATCCTGGTTCGCTTTCGCGACATGCCGGAGCGGCAGTTCGACAAGCGCATCAACGACCTGCGGCGCGAGATCCAGAATACCGCCAGCGCCGAGTTGCCGGCCGATGTGATCGACCCGGTGGTGCTGGAGATCACCACTTCAAATAGTTTCCCCACCGCCATGGTGGTGGTGACCGGGCCGGCCGCCGATGAAACCCTACGTTTTGCCTCCCGTGGTGTGCAACAGGATCTGGAACAGATCGCTGGCGTCGATCGTGTACTGGCGCTCGGCTTTCAGGATCCGGAGTTGCTGGTCGAGTTCGATCCCGAGGCGCTGGCGGCGCGCGGTGCCACCGCCAGTCAGCTGGCCGATGCCCTGAGGTTCTGGTTTCGCGACATCGTTGCCGGAAAGCTCAAGACAGGCGGTAGCGAGTGGTTGATCCGGGTCCAGGGTACCTCGGCAGATCCTGCCGAGGTAGGCGACTTCGCCCTGCGCTTGCCGGGCTCTGCACACAGCGTTCCACTCGATCAGGTGGCGATGGTGCGGCGTGGCATGGACACCCCACGTCACCTGGCCGCCACCGATGGCCGCGCAGCGGTACTGATGTCGGTGAGCAAAGTGAGCGGGCTCAACACGCTCGACCTGGTGCAGAGGATCAGTGACTACGTCAAGGCCAAGAACGACGTACTTGCGGTGCAAGGCCTGAGTATTGCCATGGCCGATGATCAGACCATCCCCACCCGCGATGCGTTGCGGGTGATGCAGTCGAACGCCCTGATCGGCCTGGTGCTGGTAATGGCGGTGTGCTGGGTGTTCCTGGGTTCACGCATCGCGATCATGGTCAGCCTAGGTGTGGTGTTCTCGATTGCCGGCGCGATCTGGGTGCTAAGTGCGATGGGCAATACGCTGAACGTCTCAGTGCTGCTCGGCATCGTGATCGTGCTCGGCATGCTAGTCGACGACGCGGTGGTGGTGGTTGAGGCGATCTACTTCCGTCTGCAGCGCGGCATGCCGGCAATGCCGGCGGCATTGGAATCACTGTCCGAAGTTGGCCTGCCGGTGACCGCCGCGGTGGCGACGACGATGGCCGCCTTCCTGCCGCTGATGCTGCTGCCGGGCATCGTCGGCAAGTTCATGTTCGTGATCCCGCTGGTGGTGACGATCGGCTTGGCGGTGAGCCTGGTAGAAGCGATCTGGATGTTGCCGGCGCATGTCACTACCTTGGGCAAGCATTCCTTGCGTCAATCCGGCACCCAGGCCTGGCGTGAGCGCTGGACCCATCGGGTGCGTGTGCGCTACACCCGCGCCTTGATTCATGTGATGCGCCGCCCGGGGCGCTATCTGTTGCTCGCACTGGCTCTGTTCCTGGGCGCGATCGGGGCCGTTGCCAGTGGCGCAGTAAAGATGCAGTTCTTTGCCTTCGATCCGCTGCGCATTTTCTATGTCAATGTCGATATGCCGGCCGATTCGCCGATCGAACAAACCCTGCGCCGCACCTCGGAGGTGGAACAGATCGTTCGGTCGTACTTGCAGAAGGACGAAGCGCGCTCGGTGGTGTCGCTTGCCGGCATCAAGTTCACCGAAATGGAGCCGGTGTACGGCGATCATTACGGCCAGATCACCGTATCGCTGAACCCGGCCGGCAACGAAGACCGCAATGTCGACGAAGTGATCGAGGCAATGCGCACGGCGATCGAGCAAGCACCGGGCGCCTCGCACAACTCGTTTCTGCGCATTGCCGGCGGCCCGCCGGCTTCCAAGCCCATCAGCGTCAAGGTGCGTGGCGATGATCTCGATGAGCTACGGCGAGCCACGGCTGCCCTGAAGGAACGGATCAAAGAAATCCCTGGCGCGCACAACGTACAGGACAACGATACCGCCGGCCGCGCCGAATTCAGCCTGCGGGTTGATGTCGATGCCGCTCGCCGGGCCGGACTGGATGCAGGCGACGTGGCGCGACTGGTGCGTCTGCATGTCGATGGCGAAGTGGTAGCCGACTTGCGCGACCGCGGCGAGAAGCTGGAACTGCGTGTTCGCGCTGCACCGCGTACGCTCGATCGAATCGATGCCCTACTGGCCGATCCGGTCGCCCTGCCGGGCGGCGGCATGACCAGCCTCGGCACCCTGCTAGTCACCGAACAGGGCCTCAGCCCAGGCCTGATCCGGCACTGGAACTTCCGCCGCGCCATCACGGTGGAAGCTGAACTGGCTGCCGACGGCGTCGACACGCTGGAAGCCGATCGACTGTTGAAGGCTGCCTGGGAAGGATTGCGGCTGAACTATCCGGGTGTCGACCTGGATTTTTCCGGCGAATTGGACGATATCAACGAATCGCTGGCCGCCATGCCCCCGCTGTTTCTGCTCGGTCTGGGCTTGATCTATTTGATTCTGGCCGCGCAGTTCCGCAGCTACTTTCAGCCCCTATTGATCCTGGTCACCGTACCGCTGGCGTTTATCGGCGTCACCCTCGGCTTGCTGATCTCACAGAATCCGATGTCGCTCTACACCCTGTACGGGGTGATCGCCCTGACCGGTATATCGGTGAATGCCGCCATCGTGCTGATCGACGCCGCCAATACGCGGCGCGCCAACGGCATGCGAACCCTACACGCCACCCTCTATGCAGCGCGACGACGTGTCATTGCGGTGTTGATGACCACGGGCACCACCATTGCCGGCCTGTTTTCTCTGGCCTTCGGCATTGGCGGCAAGTCGCTGTTGTGGGGGCCGGTGGCCTCCAGCATCGTCTGGGGCCTCAGCTTCTCGGCCGCCCTGACCCTGTTCGTAGTGCCGGTGCTGTATCGCTACTTCAATCAACAGGGTGGACCGGGAGGACTTGCCAAGCCTCGCAGGTGATTGGCAGAAAGGTCGAGTAGCCTACCCGCCGACTGGCGAGTAGGCATCCTCAGTCAGACCTAACGCAAGAAGTAGAACGCCGCGCCAGCCGCCGCCGCCAAGACCACCACCGCTCCGATGATCAACGGCAGCTTGCTGCCGGCGGCTTTGGGCAATGGCGCCTGAGCAGTGGCTTTGCTGGCATTGGCGATTTCCATACCTGGGGCGACCAACAGAAAGCGGATGGTGTCCAGTCGCAACTCATCACCTGGCTTCAGCAGGCCGTTCTGCACGCGCTGGCCGTTGATGAAGGTGCCATTGGCCGAACCTAAGTCTTCGACTGCCAGGCCATCCTGGGTGGGCTTGACCTGCGCATGGCGACGCGAGACTTCGTCGCTGGCGATGCAGATATTGCACTCATCCGAACGCCCGATGGTCTGCAGGGTTCCCACCGGGAAGGCCTTGCCAAAGGCCGGACCGGACACCCCGCGCAACACAAATTTCGGCACGGCCATGCGCATCCGGGTGGCACCGGCATCTCCTTCCGGCTCAGGCGCGTTGGCCGGTGCGCTGCTGGCACGCTCGACCATCACCACCCGGGCCTGCACGGGACCAAAGCCCAGCGTGTCACCGCCGCGCACCGCCATCACCCCTTGAACCTTCTTATTGTTCAGGGTGACTGCATTGCTGGCGTCGGGCACGCGCAAGGTCAGCATATTGCCGGCCAGCTGCAGCTCACAGTGCACCGGCGCGATCGCATCGAGGTCGAGCTTCACCTGTGAATCGGGCGCACTGCCAACGCGATTGACGCCATCGCTCAGCAATACCTGAGAGTGTTCTCCGTTCGGGAAAATCAGCTTCATCCTGTCCTCGAGTCAATCCAGAGCCGGTTTGAACACCGCCTCAAAAGCCGCAATCATTTCGTCCCCAGCGAGCAAATCAGCCACTATTTCGGCGGCTCGACATCTCGCGCTACGCGGAAGCCTATCGTATTGGAGGCGTCTTCGGCTGGAAACCCTCGGTCGGTGTTGCTCAGCGAGTCCGATTCCCAGCTCAAACCGACCGCCATTCGGCTCTTGCAATCCGAGCGTTCGCAATTCTGTGTCCACTCGCGCACATTGCCGACCACATCGAACAGCCCTGGCGGGCGCTCGGCGAAACGGCCGACCGGTGCCGTGCCGGGAAAGCCGTCATTGCAGCTGACTGCCAGCTTGCGGGTGTTCTGCTGCTGACCGAAGGCGGCGTCTCGAAGATTGGCGCTGCAATCGGTGGGGGGGCGAACCATCGGCTTCAACTCGACCGACCGTGGCAGGCGGTAGGGCTTGCCGGTCTGTTCCGCCAACCAGCTGACATAGGCATCGGCCATGGCATAGCTGACACAGACGACCGGGTGCTGGTCATCTTGCGGCAAATCAGGTTTCTGCCAGTCGAGTTTCTTGCGCGAGAAGAAGCGCACGATGCCCGGCGTGTCGCTGTCGCGGCAATCGGGCAGCTTGCTGAAACGCGCCTGGCCCTTGGCCTGCCAGAATTCGCGAAAATCCCCCACGGTCACCTCGTAGCGTCCCAGTGCCACGGAGTCGCTGATCTGCACCATCATCGGCCCGCGACCGCTTCCAAGCGCATCCTGGAACTGGTATCCGGCCTTGCCGATCCCATTCACCAGGGCTTGCAAGGCCTGACGCTTGGAGCCATCCAGCGCATGGCTGGCGTACGCGCTCATCCAGCGCTGCGCCTCGCTGCGCTTCCAGGCCTGCAGTGCCGAGCGGATGCGCGCTTCCCACTCGGCCAGCCGCTGCTCCTTGATCGAACGCACTTTCGATGCCACCGCGTCGCCGCCAGGCACATTGACCACAACCTGCTCTGCGCTGGCCAACAGTTCCGCCCACTTGCCAGTCTCAGTATCGGCATCCACACGCTCCGCCAGTTCGACATAGGCGTGGCCGACGTCGACCAGGCCCTGCTGTGCCTCGGCGTTGCCCGGCTCGATGGTCAGCACCAACTGATAGCGATCGAACGCATTGTTGGGCTTGGGCGAGGTCAAACGACCATTGCGCAGGTTGATCTTGCCGAGGTTCAACAGCTCCACCACCGGATCCACCACGGTGGCTATTGGCGCCTCTGGATCGACTGGCAGCAACTCTTCATCGGCCTGCAGATCCTCCACGGGGGCGTCCTTGACCTGCGAGTCAACTGTTGCGGCGCCCGGCCCGGGCAGCGGCTTTGCCGGGCTTGTCTTGGTCACCGCTTTGGCCGGCGGCTTGCTCGGTGGGCGCTGGTTGTCGCGGATCGAACTCCAGATGCCAAGCGCCAGTACCACTCCGGACAGCACCGCACCGCCGCCCAGCAACAGGGGTAGTTTCGGCAAGGCCTGCAGCCGGCTCAGAATGGAGGGGCCGCGGTCACTTGCCTTGATGCTGGGCATCGGCCGCGGCGTCACCGAGGCCACTGCAGCGAACTCCTCCGGTGCAGCCTGGCGCAATCCCTCGATGAAGGCAGCACAGTCGCGATAACGCTGGTCCGGCACCTTCGCCATTGCCTTGTCGATCACCGGCTGCCAGCGCGCCGCCTCCTCCGGCAATGAAGGAACCGGCTCATGCACATGAGCAAAGGCCACAGCAAACCCGTCGTCGCCCTGGTACGGCGGATAACCGGCCACCGCTTCGAACAGCAGTACCCCGAGGCTGTAGATATCCGAGCGATTGTCGATCTCCACGCCACGCGCCTGCTCAGGGCTCATGTAGTGTCCGGTGCCGATCGACAGGCCAGTGGCGGTGATGCGCGACGTCGAGGTCAGGGCTCGAGCAATGCCAAAGTCAGTCAGCACCGGCACATCGTGACCATCGAACATGATGTTGCCCGGAGTGACATCGCGATGCACGATGCCGCGCGCGTGGGCGAATCCGAGGGCACTGGCAACCGCCACCAGCACGCGCACCAAATCGTTCTCGGACATGCCGTCGCGCAACCGCGAAGCGAAATCTCCGCCCGGCAGCAGCTGCATCGAAAAATAGTGCACGTGCTGCGGCGTCACGCCGACGTCGTACACCGGGACGATATTCGGGTGGTTCAACGAGGCCAGCATGCGCGCTTCCTGCAGGAAGCGCTGGGCATAGTTGGCGTCGGCAGCCAACTGGGTCGCCATGACCTTGAGCGCGACTTCGCGATCCAACAGATCCTGGCGCGCACGGTATACCGTTGCCATGCCGCCACGACCAATTTGACCGAGGATGGTATACCCCGGAATTTCGATCACCGCGCCCCCCAGACCTGACCGATCATGGACAATTCTAGCCCGGATACTTAAGAAGGTCGCACCGGCAGACCCGGCGATCAGAAGCATGCCGAGCTTTGTGCTGGTTCCTGACGCATTCGCTGCCAGATGCACCGAATGAAGCAGCTGTTGAACCGCGCCCGCCCTGCCCCCAAGATTCGCCAATGACGTCCATACTTATCACCCTCCTGCTATTGGCCGCCGCCGTATTCGCTTGGTCGGCGGCACGCGATGCCGCTGCGCTGGCACAACACCAGGCCCGGCTGCTGTGTCGAGAACATGGTCTGCAACTTCTCGACCAGACCGTGGCCCTGCGCTCGATCAAGCTACGTCGCGATGACCAAGGACGGTTGCGCTGGCAGCGGACCTATCACTACGCCTACAGCAGCAATGGTGAGAACCGCGAAACCGGAATGATCGCCCTGCTCGGCGACCGGGTGATCTGGAGCAGCCTGCCCTAGTGTCATGTCGCATAAATAACGTTCATCAATGACGTATACTTTTCCGGGCTTGGTTGCGGGAAACGCTGATGGGCCGATTGCGCGCGGATGGTGAGATTGAGCTCTTCGTAACCCGATACAACGCTGACGCAACCCCTTTCCAGTGGATCGCCACCGCCGACTCAATCTTGCAAAAGATCGCGCGCCTTGCGAAACGTATTTCTGCGACAGGATACTAGGCAAAGTGGCAGCGCGCTTGGCCTGCCGCATTGTCCAGCGGGCTCAGGGACCGCCCTTCAACGGGCTCTGGCAGGCCGCTGAAATACTGATTTCAGCGGCCTGTTAGGGCGCGCCAAGGATGGCGCGCGCGAGAATCGATCACGTCAAATGTTTGATTCTCGGCAAACCGTTCGACAGGCTCACGGCAAGTGTGGCGCGGCTCTGCCGCGACCGGCTTGCCGTGAGCCTGCCGAACGGCGGTCCCTGAGCTTGTCGAAGGGTTGCGTTGAAAAACTCCCGGATGGAGGTTTTCAGCAACCTGCTAGTAGCTGGGTGCTTTGCTGCGACGGCTCACGTTGGGTTGCTGAACGGCCTGTGGACGGTTCCGTTGAATCAACAACGCACCCGGCAACCGGTCTACTTCACCACCCGCAGATGGCTGCGCTTGGGCGCATCTTCGGTCGGCTCCGGCGGTTCCGGCGAGGGCGGCGGCTCGAGCTCGTTGTCGTCCCGCGGCAGCATCATGCCCTGGCCGGTTTCCTGCGCATAGATCGCCAGCACCGCTTGAACGGGCACTTTCACCTGCTGGCTGACACCGGAAAAACGCGCCATGAAGCTGATCTGATCATTGCCCAGATCGAGCCGTGCAACCGCACGCGACGCCACGTTCAGCACGACCCGTCCGTCCTTGATCGCCTGCGCCGGCACCGCCACACCCGGAATGGACGCGTCCACCAGCAGATACGGTGTCAATTGGTTGTCCCCAATCCATTCGTAGATCGCACGAATCAAGTACGGTCGATTCGACGTCATACGGGGGGTATTGCTTTCGGTCATGCTGTTTCTTCGCGCAGGGCACGCTCTTCGGCGGTCAGGCTGCGCACAAAACCAGGACTGCGGAAAAGCCGCTGACCGTAGTCTTCGATCAGCTTGCCCTCTTCGCGTGGCAGGTTGATATGGAGTGACGGCAATCGCCAGATGATCGGCGCCAGCGCGCAATCGGCCAGACTCATTTCGGTGTTGAGGAAGAACTTGGCGACCTTCAGCAATGGCGCCATTTCGATCAATAACTCGCGCAGACGCTTGCGCGCCGTGTCGGCCTGGGCCTTGGGTGCTTCGCGGATCAGCTGAATCTGAGGCAGCCAGTCATGCTCCATCCGCAGCATGGCCAAGCGCAACCGGGCCCGTGACAGCGGATCGATCGGCATAAGCGGCGGGTGCGGGTAACGCTCGTCCAGATACTCACTGACCACCGACGCCGAATACAGCACCAGATCCCGCTCTACCAGAGTGGGCAGGGTGTGGTAGGGATTCAATTCGACCAGATCGTCCGGGGGCTTGGCAGGGTCGACCAGAACCAGATCGTAGGCCACGCCCTTGGCAGCCAATACCAGGCGCACTCGATGGCAGAGCACATTGTCTGCCGCGGTGAACAGGGTCAACGTGTTGCGAATCCGCGGGCTTGAAGCCATAGACGCCCTCCCCCTTTCCGGATGAAAACGGTGAGCACCCCAGGGGGCGCCCACCGCAAATTCCGGGCCTCAGTGCACGTCGCGCCAGTATTCGTGCTTGAGCAACCAGGCGAGGAACGTGAAGGCCGCGAGGAAGAGAATAACCCAGACGCCGACCGAGGTGCGCTGCATTCCGGCCGGTTCACCCACATAAGTGAGGAAATTCACCAAATCTCTCAGCTTGGCGTCGAATTGCTTGGGGTCGAGCTTGCCCTCGACGGCCAGCTCCAGCTTGGCCGGCGCGCCGGCGTGCTCACCTTCGCCGTAGATCGGACGCTGAATGCCCTGCAGCTCCCACAGCACGTTCGGCATGCTGGCATTCGGCAACAGGGTGTTATTCCAACCGGCCGGACGCGTCTCATCGACGTAGAACGACTTCAGGAAGGTATACACCCAGTCCGGGCCACCGGGCTTGCTGCGCGCGATCAGCGACAGATCCGGCGGAGTCTTGCCGAACCATTGCTGCGCGTCGGCCGGGTCCATGGCGATCTTGATCTGGTCGGCAAACTTGCCACCGGTCAGATTGAGGTGCGACATCACCTGCTCTTCGCTCAGCTCCAGGTCCTGGGCAATGCGCGAGTAGCGCTGGAAGCCCAGCGAGTGACAGCCGGCGCAGTAGCTCATGTACATGGCAGCGCCGCGTTGCAGCGATGCCTTGTTGTTCACCGTCGCGGCCGAGCTCTGCAGCGCGCCGCCGCTGGCAGCAAACACCACCACCGGGACGAAGGCGAGGAAAAAGGCAGCAATACGCTTAATCATGCTCGGGCACCCGCTCCGGCACCGCCTTGACCGAGTCGAGCTTGGTCCAGAACGGCATAAAGATGAAGAACGCAAAGTAGTAAACGGTGAACAATCGGGCCATCAGTGTCTGCGTGGCGCTGCCCGACTGCATACCCAGCCAGCCCAAGGTCACGAAGGCGATGACGAAGATGGTCAGCAGGGTCTTGGTGATCGGGCCGCGATAGCGAATCGACCTGACCGGGCTCTTGTCCAGCCAAGGCAGCAAGAACAGGATCAGCACCGCGCCGCCCATGACGATCACGCCGAACAGCTTATCCGGCACCGCACGCAGCATTGCGTAGTAAGGCGTGAAGTACCACACCGGCTTGATGTGCTCCGGGGTGACCAGCGGATCGGCCGGAATGAAGTTGTCGTACTCCAGGAACAAATCGCCGAAGGTCGGGGCAAAGAACAGGATGAAGGCCATGATGGTGAGGAAGAAACCGACACCAAACAGGTCTTTCACTGTGTAGTACGGATGGAACGGAATGCCATCCAGCGGCACGCCCTTTTCGTCCTTCTTTTTCTTGATGTCGACGCCTTCCGGGTTGTTCGAGCCAACTTCGTGCAGGGCGCCCAGATGCAGCACCACCAGCAGCAGGATCACCAGTGGCAGCGCGATGACGTGCAGGGCAAAGAAGCGATTCAGGGTGGCATCGGAGACCAGATAGTCGCCGCGAATGAACTCGGTCAGGCCATCGCCGATATAGGGCACGGCACCGAACAGGTTGATGATCACCTGCGCACCCCAGTAGCTCATCTGACCCCAGGGCAGCACATAGCCCATGAAGGCCTCGGCCATCAGGGTGAGGAAGATCAGCATGCCGATGATCCACACCAGCTCACGCGGCTTCTGGTAGGAGCCGTAGATCAGGCCACGGAACATGTGCAGGTAGACGACGATGAAGAACGCCGAGGCACCGGTACTGTGCATGTAGCGGATCAGCCAGCCCCACTCGACGTCGCGCATGATGTATTCGACCGAGGCGAACGCCTCAGCTGCCGACGGCTTGTAGTTCATCGTCAGCCAGATGCCGGTGACGATCTGGTTGACCAGTACCAGCAGGGCCAGCGAGCCGAAGTAGTACCAGATGTTGAAGTTCTTCGGCGCGTAGTACTCCGACATGTGCTTGCGGTAGGCCGGCGCCAGGCCAGGCGCACGCGCATTCACCCAGTCGGTGACGCCGTCGATGGTGCGGGTGATGAGATTGCTCATTAGGCCGCTCCTTCCGGATCTACGCCGATCACGATGTGCTTGTCATCCTCGAAGCGGTACGGCGGCACCTTGAGGTTGCTGGGCGCAGGCACGCCCTCATAGACGCGACCGGCCATGTCGAAGCGTGAATTGTGGCAGGGGCAATAGAAGCCGCCTTTCCACTCAGCATCGAAGGGCTGCGGCTCGAGCTCCGGGCGGAACAGCGGCGAACAGCCAAGATGGGTGCAGGTGCCGATCAGCACCGCGATTTCCGGCTTGATCGAACGATGTGCGTTCTTCGCATACTCGGGCTGCTGATCCAGATTCTCCGAGTTCGGGTCGCGTAGCCGCGACTCCTGGCCGGCCAGCGTTTCGAGCTGCTCGGGCGTGCGCCGGATCAGCCACACCGGTTGACCGCGCCATTGCTCGATCACCCGCGCGCCCGGTTCGAGCTTGCTGATATCGACCTTCACCGGCGCGCCAGCTCCCTGGGCACGGGCGCTGGGCTGCCACGATTTGATGAACGGCACTGCGGCCGCGATTGCGCCCGCCCCACCGACGACAGCAGTCGTCGCGGTGAGAAAACGGCGGCGGCCTGGGTTTACACCTTGGTCAGCCATTCGGCTCTCCACACACAGATAATTCAGAACCAGTTCGGATCTGTCGGGTAACGTGCCAGAAGCCCCCGGCAAGGATTTCCCGACCCCATCGACGGCCGTCATATGCGACCTCGACGGTGCCCGCGAAGCGCCGTAGTGTAGCGGAACGCGTCCGGCAGCCACAACGCTGACGATGGCCCGTGCGAGAATGTGGATCACTGCCGAGGAATTGTTTGGTGAACATGGCCGGATGGCTGCCGTGGCTGCGGCTTACTGTGAAAGCAATTGTGCTGGGCCTGGCGCTGGCCTTCGTGGTCCTGATGTTCCGCCCGGATTGGGCCGAACGGCTGCGCGATGCGCCGGCCGTGCGTGCCAGCCAGCCAGCAGCGCTGTCGGTCCAGACACCGAGATTGAGCTATGCCGAGGCCGTGGCCAAGGCGGCGCCCTCGGTGGTCAGCATCTACACCGCACGTGTCATTACCGTGGCCCCGGTGCTGCAGAACCCAGTCTCGCAGCGCTTTTCCGGGCTGGGGCAACCGAGGTCGCGGCTGGAGCGAGCCCTGGGCTCCGGGGTGATCGTGAGTTCAGACGGCTACGTACTCACCAACCATCATGTGATTTCCAACGCCGACGACATTCAGGTCGTGCTCTGGGATGGCCGGGTCACCCAGGCCCGCATCGTCGGCAGTGATCCGGACACCGAGCTGGCCGTGCTGAAGGTCGACGGCAGCGACTTGCCGGCGATGTCGCTGGAATCGGCCGGCGGCTCGCGGGTCGGCGACGTGGTGCTGGCCATCGGCAACCCGTTTGGGCTGAGCCAGACCGTGACCCAGGGCATCGTTTCGGCCCTGGGCCGCAATCAGGTCAGCAATCGCAGTACGTACGAAGACTTCATCCAGACCGACGCCGCGATCAATGAGGGCAACTCCGGTGGCGCCCTGGTCAATGCCGAGGGCGACCTGATCGGTATCAATACCTTCGTGCTGGATCGGGCGGCAGGCGCCGAAGGCATCGGCTTTGCCATTCCGGTGCAGACGGCGCGGTCGGTACTGACCGAAATCGTCGAGAAGGGCATGGTGGTCAGGGGCTGGATCGGCGCCGAGTACGGCGATGCACCGATCATCCCGGGCGGATTGACGCCAGGCACCACCCGTGGCGTGGCCCTGATGTTTGTGTATCCGGGTGGCCCGGCCGATGCTGCCGGCCTGCGACCGGGCGATATCCTGACCCGCTTCAACGGTTTCGAGGTGGTCGATCGCCTCGATCTGCGCGAACGCGAAGCAGCGCTGCAGCCGGGCAGCCGGGTAGCGATCGAAGGATTTCGCGCCGGCCTTCCGATCCGCGGCGAGTTGGTACTGATCCAGCGTCCGCTAGCGCGGCGCAGCTGATCCCGCCGCCGCCACCGCAGTACTGACGCTCGGCCCCAGGGCCTTGCCGTAGCGACGATGCAGAATGCCCACACGCTCGACAAACAGCTCGGTCTCGGCGTACGGCGGCACTCCGGCAAAGCGATCAACCGCACCTTCGCCGCTGTTGTAGGCCGCCGCAGCCAGCTTCGAATTGCCCTTGAAGCGCTTCAGCAACCAAGCCAAGTACTGCGTGCCGCCATTGATGTTCTGCGCCGGCACGAACGGATCTTCGACGCCAAACCGCTTGGCGGTATCCGGCATCAGCTGCATCAGACCCTGCGCGCCCTTGTTCGACACCGCATTGGCCCTGAACGCCGATTCGGCATGAATCACCGCCCGCACGAAGGCCGGATCAACGCCATGCTCGGCTGCGGCCGTGGCCACCTCGTCGACAAAGGAATCGGTATTCAGCGACACCGTTTCGAAATCGACACTGGAGCGCACCCGGCAGGCGAAGCAGCTCTCGATATAGGTGAACAGCACCGCTGACCGCACCCCTTTGGGCGGTCGATTGGTGTAGTGGGTAACACCATCCTTGATGTAGCGATATACCGCGCCGCGGGTGACTCGATCGGGCTTCTCTGCCGCCACCGGCGCTGCGGGTGCCGCTTCGCCCGTGGCAGTGCGGAACTCCACCTGGGCGCCCTCAACCGGCGCCGGGCGGGCAGGTGGCGGCGCATCGGGCACGGTGCTGACCGCCTTGCAATTGCTATAGCCCACACGGCTGCTGGTGAAGGCGGTTTCGCCCTTGGCTCCGGTGCAGCGGTACAAAGTGCCGGCGCTGACCTCAGCCGGCGGCAAGGCGGCAAAGGCCACCAGCAGCCAGGGCCATGCCCACGCCCAAGCCCGTCGCGCCAGATGTGTTGCCGTTCGACTCACTGCCCTTTCCGCCTTGCCAAGCTTGATACCGCGCCAATTTCCCGATCCTACGCCGCCCTTTCGGGCAAGGGTAGAGCGCCGAACCTGGACCTACCGGATCAGCGGCAAGTTCCCCGCCGGCCATTCAGGGCCATTCTGCAGCGGATTCAGCTCCAATGCGCTATCGTATCCGGTTACGTCCCACTCTGCCTCGCCTGCGGCGCCTGCCCTATGTCCGGAAAGCTATTCGTCAAAACCCACGGCTGCCAGATGAATGAGTACGACTCGGCCAAGATGGCCGACGTGCTGGCGCAGTCGCATGGCCTGGAACTCACCGACAACGAGGCCGAGGCCGACGTCATCCTGATCAATACCTGCTCGATTCGCGAGAAGGCGCAGGAAAAGGTGTTCAGCCAGCTGGGTCGCTGGAGGCCGCTGAAGAAGAAGAACGAGCAGGTCATCATCGGCGTTGGCGGCTGCGTGGCCTCGCAGGAGGGCGATGCCATTCTCAAGCGCGCGCCCTATGTCGATCTGGTATTCGGACCGCAGACCCTGCACCGCCTGCCCGAGCTGATCGAAGCCAAGCGCAAGTCGGGTCAGGCCCAGGTCGATATCAGCTTTCCCGAGATCGAAAAGTTCGATCGGCTGCCCGAGCCGCGCGCCGAGGGCCCTACCGCTTTCGTGTCGATCATGGAAGGCTGCTCGAAGTACTGCACCTTCTGCGTGGTGCCCTACACCCGCGGCGAGGAAGTCAGCCGACCGTTCATGGATGTGCTGACCGAGGTCATACAACTGGCGGAACAGGGTGTTCGGGAAGTCAATCTGCTGGGCCAGAACGTCAACGCCTATCGCGGCACGATGGACGATGGTGTGGAGGCTGATCTGGCCCTGCTGATTCGCGCCATTGCCGAGATCGAGGGTATCGGCCGGATTCGCTTCACCACCTCGCACCCGGTCGAGTTCACCGACAGTCTGGTCGAGGCCTATCGTGACGTGCCGAAGCTGGCCGCTTATCTGCATCTGCCGGTGCAGGCCGGCTCCGATCGCATCCTGGCAGCGATGAAGCGCGGCCACACTGGGCTCGAATACAAGGCCAAGATTCGACGGCTGCGCGAGGCCCGGCCGAACATCTCGATCAGCTCGGATTTCATTGTCGGCTTTCCCGGCGAAACCGAAGCTGACTTCGAGAAGACCATGAAGCTGATCGAGGACATTGGCTTCGATCAAAGCTTTTCCTTCATCTATTCGGCCCGCCCCGGCACCCCGGCCTCGAATCTGGCCGACGACACGCCGGCGGAAGCAAAATCGGCCCGCCTCAGCCGGCTGCAAAAGACCATCGACGAGAACGCCAAGCGCATCTCGGCCGGCATGGTCGGCACCATCCAAACAGTGCTGGTCGAGGGACCGTCAAAGAAGGACCCAAACGAAATGACCGGCCGCACCGAAAACATGCGCTATGTCAATTTCGCCGCCCCGGCGCGGCTGATCGGCCAGTTTGTCGAGGTGGAAATCACCCATGCCATGGCCAACTCCCTGCGTGGCCGGGTGGTGACTGAGCGAGGCACGGCCAACCAAAACAACGAGGCACTGACCGCGTGAGTCAGGAAGAAAATCTCGAGTTCGCCCTGGATCTCGACGAGGGCGAACGCTTGGCCAATCTTTGCGGCCCGCTGGATGAGCACCTGCGGCAGATCGAACTGCGTCTCGGGGTGACCATCGGCAATCGCGGACCGGTGTTTCGAGTGGCGGGGCCCAAGCGAGCCGTGCGCCGAGCCCAGGCGGTCTTGAATGACCTCGCCGATGAAAGCGCCCTGGTGGTGCTCACTCCCGAGCACGTACACCTGCGCCTGCAGAGTGAGCCTGAGGCCGAACACCACGGCCATGATGGCGCCCAACCACAGGATGTGGTTATCAAGGTGAAACGCGGCGTAGTGCGCGCCCGTGGCCCGAACCAGCAGCGCTACCTGCATGCCATCGCGACCCACGACATCAATTTCGGCATTGGCCCGGCCGGCACCGGCAAGACCTTTCTTGCCGTCGCCATGGCGGTGGAAGCGCTGAACGAATCGCGCATCCAACGCATCGTGCTGGTGCGACCGGCGGTGGAAGCCGGCGAGCGGCTCGGATTTCTGCCCGGTGATCTGGCGCAGAAAGTCGACCCCTATCTGCGACCGCTGTACGACGCCCTGTACGAAATGCTCGGCGTCGAGCGGGTAATGAAACTGGTGGAACGCAATGTGATCGAAGTGGCCCCGCTGGCCTACATGCGCGGCCGCACCCTCAACGATGCGTTTGTGATTCTGGACGAAGCCCAGAACACCTCGGTCGAGCAGATGAAGATGTTCCTGACCCGCATCGGCTTCGGCTCCACCGCCGTGGTCACCGGCGACCTCACCCAGATCGACCTGCCACGCCACCAGCGCTCCGGCCTGCGTGATGCAGCCGACGTGCTGAAAGGGGTCAATGGCATCAGCTTCACCTTCTTCAGCGCCCGCGACGTCGTCCGCCACCCCCTGGTCGCCCGCATCGTCGAAGCCTACGACGCCCGCGACGCTGAGCGCGAACGCAACAGCGAGGCGAGCTAGCCCGCTTCAAGCCCCTCCCCCCTGGCGGGGGCGAGGGGGATTTGCACTTCCTTGGTTCGCCGAGCGTGCACTGCAGGGACAACGGCCTGCTCGCTTCCAGCTCCGGGAACAGGACTGAGCGCGCCCAACGGGCGGCCCTCCCGACACCCACTCTTTGCCCCCACTCGCCCACCCAGGCACAATGACCTTCTCTTCACCTGACGTTTGCGCAATGCCACGCTCAGCTCAGTTGGACCTCAGTGTGAGTTACGCCGTGCCACGCCGCGGCCTGCCCTCGGCGGCCTCGTTTCGGCAATGGGTGGAAGCCGCCCTGTACGGACGGGTCAAGCGCGCCGACCTGGCCCTGCGCCTGGTCGGCGACTACGAAGGACGCTCCTTGAACCGCCACTATCGCGGCAAGGACTACGCCACCAATGTGCTCAGTTTTCCGGCCGAACTGCCGCCCGGAGTCAATCTGCCGGTGCTCGGCGATATTGTCATTTGCGCTCCGGTCGTGCTGAAAGAGGCCCGGCTGCAGGGTAAATCGCCCAAGGCGCACTTCGCCCACCTCACTGTCCACGGCACCCTGCATCTGCTCGGATTCGACCACGATGACGAGCGCGATGCCGAGGCGATGGAAGCCCTGGAGCGCGAAATCCTGGCCGAACTGGGCTTTGAGGATCCGTACGCCGAAGACGAATAGCCACCGATGTGACTGTGCGGTGCAGCCCGGCCCCGATCCGGCTCACTTCCTGCAAGCCTCAGGTCACCCGATTGCGGTAAACTGCCGGCTCCGCCGATCGGCGAATATCCAGGTTCCATGCCAGACGAATCCGACAGTAGCACCGCTCCCCAGCGCTCTTGGTTTGACCGTATCAGCCAAGCATTTTCCGGGGAGCCCAAGAATCGCGAAGAACTGCTCGAAGAGCTGCACGCCGCGCAGGCCAACGGCCTGTTGGGGGCCGACACGCTGGAGATGATCGAGGGCGCCTTGCGCGTGGCCGATCAGCAAGTCAGTGATGTCATGGTGCCGCGTGCGCAAATGGTGTCCCTGCCGGTGGACGCCAGCTACGACGACATCCTCGACCAGGTGATCGAAAGCGGGCATTCGCGTTTTCCCGTACATGGCGACGACAAGGACGAGATCCTTGGCATCTTGCTGGCCAAGGACCTGCTGCGCGGCTGCGGCCAAGAGCGGCTGGATGGTGTTCGCAGCCTGCTGCGTCCTGCCGTGCTGATTCCCGAATCCAAACGGCTGAACGTCCTGCTCAAGGAGTTTCGCCTGAGCCGCAATCACATGGCGATCGTGGTCGACGAGTACGGTGGCGTGGCTGGTCTGGTCACGATTGAAGATGTGCTGGAAGAAATCGTTGGCGAGATCGACGACGAGCACGACGATGCGCGCGATGAGAACGCCATGATCGCGGCCGAAAGCGAGCACAGTTTCCGCATCAATGCGCTCACCCCGATCTCCGACTTCAACGAGCAGTTCGGCACCGAATTCTCCGACGACGAGTACGACACCGTCGGCGGCTTTGTGGTGCATGCCATTGGCCACCTGCCCGAGCCCGGTGAGGAACTGCGCATCGGTCGCTGCCACTTTCAGGTCACCGCCGCCGACGCCCGCCGCGTGCATGCCTTCAAGATGACCTTGGCCACCGATGCCTGAAGCCAAACGGCGAGGCATAGCCCGCATGCTGGTGCGCTGCCTCGCCGTCTGGTTGCTGTTCAGTGCCGTCGGCGCTCAGGCCGCCGTGGATCGCATCGCCCTGGTCACGCTCGGACCTGGGGAGGAGTACTGGGCCCGCTTCGGCCACAACGCGCTGATGGTGATCGAGGACGACGGCCGCGCCACGACTTACAACTACGGCTTCTTCGATTTCAGCCAGCCGAATTTCCTCGGCCGTTTTCTGCGCGGGCATATGACCTACCAGCTGGTCGCCATGCCGGCTGATCAGGATCTCGATTACTACCGCCGCCAAGGGCGCTCGGTGCGGGTGCAGTGGCTCAATCTGAATGCCGAAGAGCGCGCTTCGCTGGCCAAGGACCTGGCCTGGCAGGCGGAACCCGAGAACGCCGAATACCGCTACGACTACTTCAAAGCCAACTGTTCCACCAAGGTACGCGACGCCCTGGACAAAGTGCTCGGTGGCGTCATCCGTCAGCAGCTCAACGGTCGCTCACGCGGCCTCAGCTATCGCGATGAAGCCCTGCGCGTCGGCTACCACGAAGAATGGATGTACTACGGCATGCACTTTGGTCTTGGCATCGAAGCCGACCAGGTGATGAGTCGCTGGGATGAAGCCTATATCCCCGATCGTTTTGCCGAGGCGATTCCGCTGATCAAGCGCGCCGATGGCGAGCCGCTGATCGTCGGCGACGAGCAATGGCTGCCGCAGCTGGTCGAGTCTGCGCCCGCGGGTACGCCACGCTTCCTGTTCAGCGCGGCCGCCATCGGCTTCGGCCTGGCCGCTCTTATCCTGCTGTTTGGTCGCCACCGCGGCCTGCTCGGCACCCTCACCCGCAGCGTACTCGGCGCAATCTGGTTGTTCAGCGGCCTCGCCGGCCTGCTGATGATCGGCCTCTGGGCCTTCACCGACCACAGCGCCGCCTGGGCCAATCGAAACCTGCTGCTGTTCTCCCCCCTCGCCCCCCTCCTGCTCGCCACCCTCCCCGCCCTGGCCCGCAATCAGGAAATATGGAAAGGCTGGCGCTGGCTCGCTTTGTTTCATCTCACTCTCGGCGCGGTGGCGATCGCGGCCTATTTTCTGCCCGTGCAAACAAGGCAGGACAATTTGGAGTGGATACTGTTGATGGTTCCGGTGGGGTTTGGGGTTTGGCGGTTGATGAGAAGAACATCTGAGATCAAGCACTCTGTGATCTCAAAGTCCTCCTGAAGCGACAGCCACTCAGGTTAGTAGCCGTGCTGCTGAGCTACCACTCGACCACATTCATCGAGAGTAAGCACAAGAAAGTTTCCTGGGATATCCGGGTTTTCGGAGAGGGTGACACGCCATCCCTGTTCAAACCTGGTTGCATAGACATGCAATTCGCCATTCCTTCCGGTGTGCCCGACATGCTCCAAGGCTGCTCGAATCACCATGGTTTCATCGGTCTGATGACTCGCACAGGCAATTGGCGCTTCTTGCGTCCGAACAAACTCCTTCATTGCGCATGCGGTCAAGAGCAACACAACGTATGGGAAAAACCGCCGCATTTAGATTTGAACCTCGGGTGAGGAAAAACCGGCTAATCGACACTTGCCCGCCTCAAAAAAGACGCTGCCGCATCGAGTACTGCGCTGCGCTCGTTTGACGTGCGAACCCGGCATCTCCAGTGAATTCTGATTGGAAAGTCAGAGTCCATCACCTCAGAGCCTAGCAGCTCTCTTAACTCATAAGTCCTGCCTGTGCCCAGGCCAGCGGACCACGCCTAGACTGACTTGTTCAGTGGTTCCCGAAGAGTTCACCTTGCTTCGGCTCCCAGAAAGTCATTCCAATCATCCTCCGTCATGCGACGAACGTTGCCCATCCGATCCACAATCAGCTCAAGCCCACTATCGACCGGACCGTTGCTCTGAGCGACGCTAACTATCCAAGCGCAGTTCCAACTGACGCCTGTCAACTCCAGAGTCAGTGCCGACAGCTCGTCCACGTTCAAGAACTGTTTCACCTTCCCAAACGCTTCGTCCTTGCTTGCCGATGCCTGGGGAGGACAGGCTTTCGTACCCACAAGAGCGCAACCGCCGAGAACCAGTGCGACGAAAGCAAGACCCATCTTCGCAATTGGGGAGATGCTCATTGGCAGCCGTACCTCGGCCTGTCATACCGTTCGATCCTGCGAATCTCCCCGTCGACTTGGCTGCTGCATTCCGGAGTGCTGCAGGTAAGCTTCCTCATGCGAAGGCAGCGAAGCTGTTTTGCATATGCAGCACACTCGTTCGAATTCGTGTCGGTTCCGGCTTTGAAGTACCCCCGCGCTATTCCGCATCCTGTGCATTCTACGCTTGGGATGTGAGCGTCCTCGTGGTCCTCAATGCAAGAGTCAATGATTGCCGACACGAACGCATCGGAGTAGCGAGTCGAGTCAACGTTTGAGCAAGGGACAGCTCGACCGAAGCAACAGACAACCATGCCGCGATCTTCCCGATCATACGGCCACCCCTCGAATCCGGCGCCCATCATCCTGGCTGCACCACAGCATGGCCCGACTGAGGCTCGCCCATCGGGATCCAGTCTTTTCACCGGCTGCGCCCTTGAGTAAGAGTAGTAGTGCTCATTTGAATCAGGCCAAGCCTGATCAAACTCCATGAACCTGCCCAACTTGGGGTCGTAGCTCCGAGTGAAGCTGTACGCGTGAGCGACTTCCTTGTCGAAGTACTGCCCCGGAAGTCGAAAAAAGGAAACCACATCACCAATGGCTTCGCCAAACACTGCGATTCGTTTCTGTCGAAGCGCACTCGCGCCACTCTCCGATGCGCCGTGGAGAGTTCCCAAATTGTCAACTTGCAAATAGTCCATGCTGTCGCCCCGCTTCTGCAGGACTGGGTCCGTAGACCATAGCCGGCCCGGCGCAAAGAGACTGAGCTTGACCACGTTCGGCGCTGGCGCTGCACCAATCGAAGCCACTGCCTCCGCCGCATACCCCTCATCGCTATACGCCAAATACTCCTTAACTGGCTGTTCCCCTCCCGGATGCCCTTCTGCCCCGAGATACAGCGTTTTCCACAATCTTCTTCCAAACGGATCGTAGTAGTACTCTGCGACGAGGTTGCCTGCGGCATCGCGCACTTCACTCATGCGTTCTTCGCTGTTGTAGGCATAGCTTTGGATCGGCTGGCCTGTCGTCGGGTCCTTCTTTGCCGTGGTGCTGCCATTCTCGTTGTAGCTGTAGGTGGCAAAGCCTGAGTGCAGCAGCTCGTTATTTGCGTTGTACTGCCAAGTGAAACCGGGTGTCTGGCGCTGGTCGGTCAGGCGGTTGCCGAGCAAATCGTAGGTGTAGCGGTCGTCGGCGAACGGAAAGGTGTTGGGCGCCATCGAGTCGTTGATCTGATCGTTGTTCGTTCCGTTCGGGTAG
>NZ_JACYTR010000017.1 GCF_014841215.1 Pseudomarimonas arenosa | reverse complement strand
TGGTTCAGACGGTCAGGAAAGCGCAGCGCCACTGCCCGGAGCGCTGAGAGCAGATCACACCGGACATCAAAACTAAGCTCGACAGTCCTTAGTTAAAAAATCTTCTGCCGCCCAGGCTCCTAGCGCCGCTCGCGAGCAGCCCATCCATGGGCTGCACTTGCTCCGGCGAGTTAAGACATTATCTCGCCGGAGCAATAGAACGATGCCGCGACTGCCCGACGCTAGTCGATCGCACGTACCCGCAACACCATGCCTTCGATCGCAATCACCCGCACCCGCGTACCAGCGGCGAGATCATCGCCCGAGACCGACCACAGCGCGTCGCCGATCTTGACCTTGCCGCGCCCGTTCTCGATCGGCGCATCGAGCGTCAGCACGCGATCCATCAGTTGCGCGGCTCGCTTGTTCAGCAGTGGCTGATCGGTAACGCGCGGCGGATGCGCCAGTTTGTAGCGCCAACCGGCATAGGTCGACGCCAGGGCAAACAGACTGAACCAGATCCACTGCACAGCCAGACTCGACTCTGGCAAGGCCAGATGCACCAGGCCGGTCGCCGTCGCCGCAATGCCGAGCCACAGCATGAACGCGCCAGGCACCAGGGCCTCAGCGGCAAACAGCGCCAGTGCCAGTGCCCACCAGAACCAGGTTGAATTCATCCACTCCATACATCGTCCTCCTGTCGCCCTGCGATCGCTCAACTTGCGCTTTGAACGTCGCGTTCAACTGCAAGCGCCAGCTGCACGCTGCGTTGCCAGCGCCGGCCGACCAGAACTCGAGTCGGCCGGTCGTCACTCAAGCATCCACCTCAGCCGAACCCTGCCATCAACGCGACGGCAGGTTAGGGGGCGTGACCTTGCTGCCACTGCCGATGCCCTTGGCCAGTTCGGTGATGCCGGCCAAGGAGCCGAGCACACCGGTGGTTTCCATCGGCAGCAGCAACAACTTCTGGTTCGGCGAAGTGGCAAACTCCTTCAGCGCCTCGACGTACTTCTGTGCCACGAAGTAATTGATCGCCTGGATATCGCCCTTGGCGATTGCGTCGGACACCATCTGCGTCGCCTTGCCTTCCGCTTCTGCCAAACGCTCGCGCGCTTCGGCGTCGCGAAATGCGGCTTCGCGTCGACCATCGGCCTCGAGTACCGCGGCCTGCTTCTCACCGTCGGCTTTCAGAATCGCCGCCTGACGATGACCTTCTGCTTCCAGAATGTTGGCGCGCTTGTCACGCTCGGCCTTCATCTGCCTGGCCATCGAGTCAACCAGGTCACGAGGCGGCTGGATGTCCTTGATCTCGATGCGGTTGACCTTGATGCCCCAGGGGTGGGTCGCCTCATCGACCACGGTCAACAAGCGTGCATTGATCTCATCGCGTTTCGACAGGGACTCATCGAGATCCATCGAACCCAGCACGGTACGGGTGTTGGTCATCACCAGATTGAGCGCGGCGATTTCCAGCTGAGCCACCTCGTACGCTGCCTTGGCTGCATCCAGCACCTGATAGAACACCACCGCATCGACCTTCACCACCGCGTTGTCCTTGGTGATGATTTCCTGCGACGGCACATCCAGCACCTGCTCCATCATGTTCATCTTGCGCCCGACGGTGTCGATCCAGGGGATGATGAAACCCAGACCCGGCGCCAGGGTGTGGGTGTAGCGACCAAAGCGTTCCACGGTGTACTCGAAGCCCTGCGGCACCGAGCGCACACCCTTGAAGATCGAAATCACCACAAAACCGATAAACACCCAGACAAAAATGTCCATTTCCACATTCCCCTAGATTGACCACGCCTGCGAAGAGTTCGGCGATCATACTCGCGCGCCACAGCGATCGGCGCATGCCTTGATGACGCGCGCACGTCGCGGCTGTGACGCTGCCTCTGTGAGGTAGGCGTGATGGCGGGTCGCATGCTCGGCGTGGTAGATGGGCGGGGCTGGCATTGCCGTTAAAAAGCTGTGAAGCTATTCGCACCTTCGGGGGAGATTCCACATCATGAAAGCACGCATCCTGTCTGTTGCCGTCAGCTGCGGTCTGCTGGCCGTGAGCGGTTCTGCGCTGGCGATTTCCAATAATGAGGCCAACGCCAATATTCCTTTCAGCTTTTCCACCCCGGGCGCACGCAGCCTGGCGATGGGCGGAGCCTTCCTCGGCGCCGCCGACGATGCTACCGCGGCACTGGCCAACCCGGCCGGCCTGACCCGTCTCGGCCTGGAACAGCAAGTCATGCTGGAGTTGCGACACAACTCGCCACGCACGCCGTACGCGGCCGGCGGCAGCGTCACCAACAACCCGTTCAACCCAACCCGGGTTCGCTACGGTGAAGACACAAGCAGTGTCGAGCACGTGAGCTATCTGGCCTGGGTGCTGCCACGCGACACCTGGGCGCTCTCGCTGTATCGCACCACCATGGTCGATTTCGAGTCGAACTTTTCCACCGAGCAGATTGACCTGCTGGATTTCCCCGGCACCTTCGTGCGTCCTTACAGTTCGGCCGCAGACCTTGAAGTGGTCGGCTATGGCGCCTCATTCGCCATGAACCTCAATGACAACCTGTCATTCGGGGTCGGCGCGATCTGGTACGACTTCGAGATCGCCTCGATTACCGATCGATTCGAGAGTGACGGCGTCACCCTGGCCAACCGCCAGCTGCAAGGTGGCGATGACAACGATGTCGGCTTCAATGTGGGTCTGCTCTACAAGGGCTCAGACCGATTCAGCTTCGGCCTGAGCTATCGCTCGGCGCCGGAATTCAGCTATGGCGCCAGCAACACCGTGTTCCGGGTGAACGATCCGAACACCGGCGATCTGATCACCTTGGATCCGCCGGTGCTGGCAGCCAACTTCACCACGCCGTTCAAGGCGCCGGATGTGTTCGGCGTCGGCATGAGCTGGCGCGCCACCGAACAGCTCACCTTTAACCTCGACATCAATCGGGTTGGCTACTCCAATCTGTCCGAGCAGGTCGACGATGCCTTCTTCACCGGCGGCGATTTCGAAGTCAATATCGATCCGCAGATTCTCCGCTCGCTGGAGATCGAAGACGAGATCGAACCGCGTCTGGGCGTCGAGTACGTGCTTGCCGAAATGAGCTATCCGGTGAGTTTGCGCGCCGGCTGGTGGCAGGAGAAGCGGCACACGCTGAGCTTCAATGCCGATCCGGACAGTCTGAATTTCGACAACCCGGTAGTCGCCACCGCCAATGCCGTGCTGTTCTCCACCGGCGAGGATGAGGACCACATTTCGGTCGGCTTTGGCTGGGCCTTCCCCAACTTCCAGGTCGACTTGGGCTATGACCATAGCGACACCATGGAAGTGCTCTCGCTGTCGGGCGTCTACCGCTTCTAGCCAACCGGCACTCTGCTCAACAAGGGGCGCGGCAACGCGCCCCTTTGTTTTTGCCCAACACGGTGTGGCAGCCGACATTGCCGACGACTGCGATCAACGGTCAGCGCGTGTTGGACCAGAAGGCGATGAACTTGGGCGAGAAGGCAGCGCGATCGGGCGCCAGGGAAGCCTGGGCACTGCGCGCTGCTCGCACATCCTGCCGGGCTTGATCGAGACCTCGCTGATCGCCGTTCTGCTCGGCCAGACTGAACCCGGCCGCCGCACGCAGCATCAGCGCATGGGCGCGGGCGCGGCCATCGCTGACTGACTGCGCCTCGAGCTTGAGCAGATCCTGGTAACGACCGGCGAAGTAGAGATCAGCCGCTTGGCGCAGAACAGCAGGTACGGAGACAGCAGCCGGGCGCGGGTCGGGCGGGCGCGGCGCGGGCGGCGTGGTGGTCGTGGCGGGTCGCGGCGTATTGCTGGCGGTGCTTCCGCTGCTCACAGGCGACGTGCTGCCCGAACTTGAGCTGCCGGAACCTGGCGTTGCCGCTGCCGTGCTGGCGGTCGAGCTGCCGGTGGTCGGCGTGCTGCTGGAACCCGTTGTTGTGGCGGGCGCCACCGGTTGACTGGCCGCTGCTAGCCGGGTATCGCACTCCTGCTTGCCGCGTTGCCACTGTGCCCGAAGCTCCGGCAGCTCGCCGCGAAACACATTCTGCATACCGGTGTTGGACCAGTAGTTCAGTGCCTCTTCGCAGCGGCCCTGACGATACGCTGCCATTCCGGCGTAGAAGTGCGGCATGTATTCGTCAAAGCGCATGCCCTCGAAACGCTTTCGGTGACTGGCATCGTCTTCATCGCGGATGGCATCACGAAAGCGCGCCTCGGCTTCAGCCCAGTCGCCATCAGCATAGGCCTTGCGACCACGGTCGTAGTCGCGCTTCCAGTCTGCCAAGGCGCTGCCGCTGAACAGCAGCAGGATGCACGCGACCGCACACGCACAACGGCTGGTTTGCCTGACCTTAGTCACCATAGCCGGCCCGTTTCAGGTAGTCGGTGGCAGTCAGCGCACCGAAGTTGGCCTGCGATAGTTGGGTGGCCTTGGCATCCACCTGCACCACCTGCACCACCGAGCGCCCCACCAAGGGATGCTTGTAGGTCACCCGGTAACTGCCCTTGGGCAGGCTCAGCCGCAGCGGTGTAGAGCGCTCGCTCGGCAGGTCGATCGACTGCCCGGAGCTAGCCTCGACCACCGATTCCACGGTCGCCCACGGCGTGGCATTCAATACCAGCACGCCGCTCATCGCCGCCAGCCGCTCCTGTTCGGCCGCCGTCAGCGCAGCGCGGCGTTGCGCCAGCTCGCTGACTACCAGCCGCACGTCTTCGCTGCGATCGCCCAACTGCGCCTTGATCTGAGCGATCACTGGCTCCATGGCGTCCAGCTCTTCCAGCTTGTTGCTGGCGTCAAGCACCCGGATGACGCCGCCCAGAAACTGGTCGCGATAGCGCCGCGCATCGATATCGTTGGGATCGAGCTTCTGCAGCTCGGCAATGGCAAAGCCAATCTCACGCGCCGTGTCGGCGTTCAAGATGCGCTTGGCCAGGGCTCGCTGCACAGCGTCAAGCAGGGCCTGACGCTTGGCCAGCCGTTCCGACTGCTGTTGCTGGCCGGCCAGCTTGCGCGCCAGAGCGGCAATCTCGGCATCGTTCTTGTACACCGCCTGCGCCTCACCCAACAGCGCAACTGCCTGTTCAAGATTGCCGCGCGCGGCCAGCGCTTCGGCTGACTCACGCACCAGTCGCGGCAGATCCTGCAGCAAGCGAACGGCAGCCGGCTCGTCAGGCTGTCGCTTGATCACGCCCTGCAGCAACGCATGGGCATTGCTGTCGGCGGGAGAGAAATAATGCAGCTTGGCGATCGCATCGCGCGCCGCCGTCAGATCACGCGAGATCTGCGCCGCCCGTTCGCCGACCCGCTGCTCCAGCGCCTTGCGCGCATTCTGTGAACTGCTGTCACCCGGCTGCAACTGCAGAGCCTGATCATAGCGGGTCAAGGCCAGGCTGAAGTCGCCGCCGCGCTCGGCTTCACTGGCCGCTCGCACCAGCAGGCGCGCCGCTTCGGCCCGCACCTTGCCGGCCTCGCTGTTGTCCGGATCGATCTCGCTGATCCGCTGCAGCGTCTCGACCACATTGTTTCCGGCCGGCTCGACCACCCGGCCGGCGGCCAGCTGCTGGCGCGCCGCCGCAACCAGCTGATCAATGCGGGCGCGCTCGGCCTGAATCTGGCGGGCCTTTTGAATCTTCTGCTCCAGCGCCTGCCAGGCAGGCTCAGCGGCTAGGAAGCTGGCCGAGGATTGCAGTGCCGACTCGGCGCGATCGAGCTGACCGGCCGCCACTGAACGTTCCACCGGCTGCAGGATCTTGCCAACCAGATCGGCCATGGCCTGTTTGGCTACGCCTGAGTCGGGGTCGATCTGCAGGGCGTCGCGAAGGATGGCCAGTGCATTGTCCTGCCCCTCACCGGCCAGCCGACCGGCCCGCTCCGCCTCCCCCGCCCGCGCAATCAGCGACTTGACCTTAGCCTGGCGTTCCACCGCGAGCTCGGCAGCCATGATGGCCTGTTCCAGCTTCTTGTTCTCCGCCGCGTCAGGCAGCACCCGATAGGCCTCACTGAGGCGTTGCTTGGCCACTTCGAACGACTGCTTCTGCAGCGCTTGCTCGGCTTGCTGGCGCAGTTGCCCGGCGATCTGCTGAAAGCGCTTTTCCGCCTCCGGATACACCGATACCTCACGCAGGGCCAGATCATTGGCTTCCTGCAGCAACTCCAGTGCGTTGTCACCGGGCGGGGCCACCAGCTTACCGGCGGCAATCAGACGATCGACCTCGGCCAGATTGCGGCTAACTACACGTTCAATCGCCGGATCAAGACCACCGCCACCGCTGAACATCAACCAGCCGCCGAGGCCGGCGGCGGCGACGATCGCAGCCACCGCGGCCGGAATCCACCAGGGTAGTTTCTTCTTGGCCGGCGGCAAACGCACTCCGGGCCCGCTGCCGCTGACGCGTGGCGCCGCCGACTGACTGCTGACCCGGGCAAAGGCGGCCTGTGCCGGCGCCTGCGGACCGGCACCGGTATGAATCTGGCTTTCCGAAAAACCCAGTGCGCGCAGCTGTTCGGAGGAACTGCTGGTCGGGTCGAACTGCAACTGATGGACCAGGGCATCGCTACCCGTAACCAGGTCCTTCAACTGGCGTACGAACACCTTGAGATCTGGGAAGCGCTGATCGCGTTCTTTCGACAGCATGCGGTCGAGCAGGGGCTGGAAGAACGAAAACTGCGGCGGTAGCGGCGGCGGCGGTGAATTGATATGCGCCAGCACGACCTGGATCGGTGTCGATCCCTCGAACGGCGCGCGACCGGTCAACATTTCGTAGAACATCACGCCCAGCGAGTACTGGTCGGAGCGGCCATCGAGATCGCTACCGGTGGCCTGCTCGGGACTCATGTAGGTCGGCGTGCCGATCATCATGCCGGTCTGGGTCAGCCGGGTGGCTTCCGAGTTCTGCTGCCGGGCAATGCCGAAATCGGTCAGCACGGGAGTGACCCCGTCACGGAACATGATGTTGGCCGGCTTCAGATCGCGATGGATGATGCCGTTGTCATGGGCGTACTGCAGAGCGCCGGCGATCTGCACCACGACCGCGATGGCGTCAGCCAGACTCAGCCCTTCGCGCATGCGGTCAGACAGGCTGCCGCCCTCGAGGAACTCCATCGCGATGTAGTTGATCGACTCGTTCTGCACGATGTCGTACACCCCAACGATATTGGGGTGTGGCAGCCGCGCCATGGTGCGGCCTTCAATCAGGAAACGCTTTTCGACATTCTCATCGGCCAGACCGCGGCGCATGACCTTGATCGCCACCTTGCGATCCAGCGAGCGCTGGGTGGCGAGGAATACGGTCGCCATACCGCCCGAACCGAGTTCACGGATCAGTTCGTAGCCTGGAATGTCGAAAGCCGGGGCAGACATGCGGAATCCGATCTAGCGCTGCAATAGCTGAGCGAACGTGTCTGTTACAGAGACCGGCGCCGCTGACAGTCTGAACACAGCTTGCAGCCAAACGGCTGATCGCCCGGACCCAGACTGATTTCTAACGCGCATTCACCCTCCTTGCGACCTGCGCTCGGTGTGCGAAATCGGTTGCCCCATCGTCCCTGTGCCGGGCACAGGTCGACGCGTTCAAATCATAGCACTGGCATCGCTCGGCCGGACGCCTGCCAGGTTGCTGAAAAACCTCCAGGAGTTCTTCAGCGCAAACGGTCGCAGCAGATCCGCGCCACCCTTGCCGAGAATCAAACACTTGTCGGGTCCGATGCTCGTGCGCGCCATCCTTGGCACACCTTAACAGGCCGCTGAAAGCCGGCTCAGCAGACTGCTACAGCTTGCCATGCCAACCAAGCCTAGTTTGTCACCACGGCACGCAAACTGAGCGGCAGGTCGATGATCACCCGGGTACCTTGGCCGGGCTGGCTCTCGACCGAAATCCGCCCATGCAGCACGTCGCTGACCAGTTGATAGGCCAGATGCATGCCCAGCCCGTTGCCGCCGCGCCCGAGCTTGGTTGTGAAGAAAGGATCAAACACACGGCGCACCCGGTCTGCACTCATGCCGCAGCCGTTGTCGGCGATCACCATGCGTACCCAGTCGCCCGCCATGCGCTCGGCGCGGATCCGTACGACACCGTCCTGATCGGCATCGAAGGCATGCACGAAGGCATTGCTTACACAGTTGGAAATCACCTGCTCCAAAGGACCCGGCGTGCTGTCCAACACGATACCCGGGGGCACCTCGTACTCGATGCGCTGGGCACTATTGCGCCACTGGCTGCGCAAGGTTGCCACCACATCGCCAATCAGTTCGCCAAGCTCGAAGGCGCGCTGCTGGGCGCTGACCTGATCAACCGCCGACTGCTTGAAGCGACGCACCTGCTCGTTGGCGCTGTCCAGAGAGCGCTGCAACAGGGCCAGGCCCTCGTTGGCCTGCTGCAGGAAATCAGCCAGCACACTGCGACGCAATTGCTCACGATTGAACTGCTGGTCGAGTCCCTCGAGCAGACTGCGCAAGTGGCTGACCACGGTAACGCTGGCACCGAGCGGTGTATTGATCTCGTGCGCGACACCGGCCACCAGGCTGCCCAGCGCCGCCAGCTTCTCGGCCTGTACCAAGCTGGCCTGGGTGCGGTGCAGCTCGGCCAGGGTGGCTTCGCTGCGATCCTTGGCGGCACGCAGCGCGCGCTCGTGGTCGAGCAGGTCGGAGATGTCCTGCAGCACCAGCACATAACCTCGCAGTGCGTCGGCGACCGGGTCGAGCATGGCCGAGCAGGCCAGCGAGAAGCCGCGACTGCGGCCGCGCACCACCAGACCATGCAATTCCTGCCGATGCACCTCGCCGGCCACCAGGGCGGCGATGCTCGGCCAGTCGATCGCCGGCAGCGTCGCCAGCATCGAGCGACCATCGATCTCGTGCGCCAATCCCAATTGCTGATAGAACGCCTGGTTGGCACTGATCAGCTTGAACTCATTGTCGAGAAAGGCAAACGGTGTCGGCATGGTCTGATTCAGCGAGGTCTGCAGCAGCAGCTGTTCGCGCAAGCCACGCTCAGCATGCTCCTGCCGCGCCAGACCATTGTTGTACTCGCGAATGAACTCCCCTAACTCGTCGTTTGAGCTGCACACCGCCGGCTCGCGCCTACCGGTCTCGCGAAACACCCGCAGGGATCCGGCCACCTGATCCAGCGGATTGAGCACGGTTCGACGAAAGGCCCAGATCGCGCTGACCATCAGCACCATCACCAGCAGCACCAGCTGGAACAACAAAGGCCAGAGATCGCGCCACACCTCGGCGGCGTCCGGCTGCAGATCAAACCAGTGGCGAAGTCGACCCAGTTCCTGCACCGAGCCACGATCGCTGAACTGCACCGGCACTTCGATCAACACGTTCGCCTGGCGGTCCTGGCAGCTGCCGACCGCAGGCGGAGCCTGCAGGCCGACCAGTTGATCGAGCTCGACGCAAACCAGACCCGGCACGCCGCTCAACGAGCGCATGATCGCCGCGACCGTTACCTCATCGACATTCCAGACCGGATAGCTCAGCAGGCTGGCATTGGCGGCCGCGCGCTGCTCGGCCAGCTGCCGATTGAGATCAGCACGGTCACCCAGCTTCAGCACATAGGCGCCGAATACAAACAGCAAGGCCGCGACGACCATGGTTGGAATGGTCGTGAGCAGGAACTTGCTGCTTAGCCGGGTGGTTGAAGCCATCGCGGGGTGCTTTCAACGGTGTGCGGAGCAAGGAGCCGGCGGCTCCGGCGTCGCCCCAATAGTGGCCCTTTTTAGCGCGTTCGACCAGTGATCCTGGGCGAGAATACTCATCACGTAATTTGCACATCCGACCGTCCGCCCAGCGGCCTGCGACCCTTTTCCTGCTCAGCGCATCTTTAGGTCATATGAACCCACAATCGCCCTTTGCCATCGAGATTCCGGCCCTGCTGCTGGCCAGCGCAAAACGCGGCGACGAGCGTGCCCTGGAAGCGATCTACAGGCAGTTCCAGGGCCCGGCCTATCAGCTTGCCTGGCGCCTGTGCGGCGATCGCGAGCTGGCCCGCGATATGGTTCAGGAGTCGATGTTCAAGGCGTTCCGGCAACTGCATCAATTTCGCGCTGACGCACCGTTCTGGGCCTGGCTGAGACAGGTGCTGGTCAACGAATGCCTGATGCACCTGCGCCGTCAACAGCGCATCGAACAGCAACAGCAGGAGCCCGACCTGCAAGCCGAGGAAACCAATCTCAGCCTGCCGCCGGAAGTGGCCGAGTGCGGCCTGCTGCAGAGTGCGCTGGAACGTCTACCAACAAGTACCCGCGCCGTGCTCTGGCTGTACCACGTTGAAGGCTATACCCACGAAGAGATCGCCAGCCTGATGCAGCGGACCATCAGCTTCTCAAAATCGCAGCTGTCCCGTGGCACGCAGCGACTGCGCGAAATGCTCTGCCTGAAGGAGGAGCTAAGCCATGTTTGAGTTTTCCCGCCCCCCGCATGAGCCGCGGTTGCCACTATCGGCGGCACTACGACAGCTGGCCGAACAACCGGCGCCGTTTGACGATTGGCCGCAACTGAGCGCACGACTGCGAAGCGAGGCGCACAGCCATCAGTCGCGTTGGCCGAGTCTTGCGCTCGCCGCCAGCCTGCTGATTGGCATCACGCTGGCGCTATTGCTGCAGCCTACACCCCAGGTTTCAGCGCCGCAGGCCACGGCGGTCGAGCCGCCCGCGCTGGAAGCGCTGCAGGCCGAATCGGCGTGGCTGGAAAACTGGCTGCGTCAGCAGCGCCAGCTCAAGCGCGCAACGGCGGTGCTCGATGCAGAGCGCTTGAGTGCCCGCCAGGAACTGATCGACCAGCTGCAGTTCGTCGATCTGCTGCTGGCCGAAGAACCGGTCGCTGACACCGAACTGGCGCTGTGGCAGCAGCGCGTTCTGCTGCTGCGGCAACTCTCAGTCGAATACAGCGCTCTGGGGCCCGCACTTTCGGCAGCTGCCCTGGTCAACGGCCCCCTGTTGCTGTGAGTCCATTACCACCCTATGGGAGAACTCGATGAACACACCCCTGCCACTGCTAACCGCCGTGCTAAGTCTGCTACTGGCCTCCAGCGCGATCGGCGCAGAGCCAGCCGGCCCGACCGAATCGATCGAGCAACTGCAGCAGACGCTGGAACAGCTTGATGAGCAGCGCGCCGAGCTTCGCGAACGACTGCATGCAGCAGAGCAAGAACGGCGCCGGACGATGCTTCAACCGCTGACCCAGGAGGGCGAAATCCATCGCGCACGGGCCCGGCTTTCGTCGGAGCAGAACCGCGAACGGGTGCGAAGGAAATTGCAGACGACGCTGCGTGAGCTGGACAAACACCGCGCGGAGTTGCGCGAGCAACTGCAGGCGGCAGAACAGGGGCAAGAGGGAGCAATTCAGCGGGCACAGCTGGAAAAGCTGCGCGAGCTTGCGCGGCAATCGGCTGATGCCTCCCGGCGCGCGGCCACCGAGCAGCACGAACAGTTGCGTGAGGAGCTGCACCGGTCACAGGCTGAGATGGCCCGACTGGCCGCGCATATCGCCACCCTATCGGTGGATCTGCAGGCTGAGGACTATGCCAAGGCGCTGCGCGCTGACCGCTTCAATCAGCCGCGCTTCGGTGTGCTCTTGCAGGCCGATCCAAGCGCCGGGGCGCTGATCAGCGGCGTCACCTTCGATGGCCCGGCCGAACAGGCCGGCCTGCGCAGCGGTGATCGCCTGTTGAGTATCAACGGCGAGGCGCTGCTCGGCAGCGCTGAGCAGCGGCTGCAACGGGCGCAGGATCTGTTGCAGGTAGAGGGCGCCGAGAAGACGGTGAAGCTTGAGGTTGAAACGGCAGGCAAGCCGCGTTCGATTTCAATCACTGCCCGACCCCTGGTCGCGCTCGCGGTGAACCCTGCGCTTCAGCCCGGCAGCGCGCCGATCATTCCGGCCAGCTTCGACATCGCGCCGTACGCGCCCAGCCTGATCTGCGGCGAAGACTCGGACAGCTGCCGTTTCGATCTCTATAGCAGCGTCTGGCGCGGCCTGCGGTTGGCCGAACTTAACCCGGAGCTGGGCCGCTACTTCGGCCATGAGCGCGGCGTGCTGGTGCTCACCGCGGGCGCTTCGATGGAGGGTGTTGAAGGCGGCGATGTCTGGCTGTCGATCGATGACCAACCGGTGCACACTCCGGATCAGGCAATGCGCGCCCTGCGCCCCACACCTGGCACTCAGCATCACAACATTTCGTTTGCTCGACAGCGCGAAATGCTGAACTTGAAAGTGTCGCCGGCGGCGACCTGGCGGCTGCCGATCGACAGCCAGGCGGGTTTACCCAAGGGCCGTTCGGCAGAGCTGGATTCAGGCCTGCTGCAAAGGCTGATCGAGCAGGAGTCCGCGCCGGCAGACAAAGACCGTCAGCCGCTGTAGGTTCCGAATGCAACTGATTTCGCCTCCGAATCCTGTTTGACCCGGCGCAGTGCCGGCACCCCGTCTGAGGCGCTGCCAACGGCGCCCCGACAGCGCTGAAACCGATTCCCTTGGCGCTGGTCGACGGCCCCCTGCGCAAGACCCGCGAGCGCCGCATTGACCATGCGCGGTGGCAACGCGCTAGCATGAGCAGCGCATTTCGCCCAAGGATCTCCGTTCAGCATGGATACGCTGCTCCTCGAACGCATCACCCTGATGCTGCTCCTGCTCGGAGCGCTGGCGCTGTTCGCCTCGGAAAAGGTGCGCGCAGACCTGGTATCTCTGGGCCTGCTGCTGGCACTGATGGTGATAGGCATCATCAGCGTCGAGGAGGGGTTCAGCGGCTTTGCCAGCCCGGCGGTGATCACCGTCGTCTGCATGTTCATTCTCTCCGGTGGCCTGGTGCGCACCGGCGTTGCCGATGAAATTGCCGGCTGGGTGGTGGCGCGTGGCGTGCGCAACACCATTGGCTTGACTGCCATCCTGATGGTGCTGGTGGGCTTGATGTCGAGCTTCATGAACAACATTGCCGCGGTCACCATCCTGATGCCCTCGGTATTTGCGATTGCCCAGCGTACCGGCGTGCCAGTCACCAAACTGCTGATGCCGCTGGCGTTCGGCTCGCTGCTCGGTGGCCTGTCGACCTTGGTCGGTACGCCGCCCAACCTGCTCGCTTCCGAAGCCCTGCAGCGGGCCGGACACACGCCATTCGCGATGTTTGATTTCCTGCCGACCGGATTGGTGGTGTTTTCCACCGGCCTGTTGTATTTCGTACTGATCGGCTCGCGACTGGTGCCGATCCGCATTCCGGCATCGGCGCCGGAAGAAGGCAACAGCCTGCGCCACTATGTCACCGAAGCCATCGTTCCGCGCGGCTCGGCCCTGGTCGGGCGCAGCGTGGAAGAGGCCAAACTGCGCGACACACTGGGCGTCAGTGTGGTACGCGTCCATCGTGCCTATAACCACGATGGTCAGGAAACCGCCGATGACCGTCCGTGGTTGCGTTACGGCCGCTATGGGCGCGACGAGGGCGACGGCGGCTACTCGTTCCAACCCTGGCCGGAGTGTCGATTTGCCGTCGACGATCACTTGCAGCTGGAAGGCGACCCTTCCCTGCTGCTGCAAAAGCAAGGTCGCGGTCTGCTGGAAATTCCGGAATCGGAAGCCGACCACGGCGAAACGCCGTTGATCGGCGAACTCGCCCTGTCGCCAGGCTCACGCTCACTCGGCACCAGCATCGCCGAAGCTGACTTTCCGGCGCGCTACGGCGTCACCGTGCTCGGGCTGCGGCGCAACGGTCGACAGGAGGACGAGCGAATCAATCAGCTAAGACTGGAACCCGGTGATGTGCTGCTGGTACGCGGCACACCCTCGGCGATGGCCTTGCTCGGTCATAACCCGGACTTTCTCGTGGTCAATCGCCTGGCTGGACCGGCGCGCGATCACCGCAAACGCTGGATCGCCCTGGCGGTGATGGCAGGCACGGTGATCGCGGCGGCCAGCGGTGCCCTGCATATTTCGGTGGCTGCGCTGGCCGGCGTGTTGGTGATGGTGACCAGCGGCTGCATGCCGGTGCGCGACATGTACTCGCAGGTCGACTGGCGCGTGGTGTTCATGATTGCCTCGCTGATGCCGCTGTCGATTGCCATGGATGGCGAGCACACCGGCACGGCGGCCTGGCTGGCCGAATCGATGCTGGTGCTGACCGGCGGCGCCAGCCCCTACTTGGCGATGATGGCAGTGATCGTACTCACCGTCGGCCTGACCCAGCTGATGTCGAATGCCGCCTGCGTGGTGCTGGTGGCCCCGATCGCGATCAAGATGGCCGAGGGTCTGGGGATCGAACCGCATGGTTTCGCCATGGCCGTAGCGATCGCCGCGTCGACCGCATTCATCACCCCGATTGGTCATCAGGCCAATATGCTGGTGTATGGCGTGGCCAACTACCGCTTCAATGACTTCATCAAGGTGGGCGGCCCGCTTAGCTTCCTGGTGGTGATCACCGTCTTGATCGTGGTGCCCTGGGTCTGGCCGTTCTAGACCAAGGGTTCCACCGCATCCAAGGCGGCGCGTCCAAGTGGGCTGCAACCCACTGCAGCAGGTCGTAGCGGGCAGCCTGCAACGCACCCATCGAGCCGACATTTCGACAGCGACCATTCATCGCTGCAGACCCAGCGACAACGGCGTGCGGCAAGGCCTGACAGGCGCAGACACATGCCGGAGTCACCAACCGACTGCACTTCATCGAGCCAGCGATCCCAGGCAAACCAGTCGGTATCGCGCGCCGCAGTCAGCACGAAGGCGCTGTGCGGCGAACAGACCGCGATGGCCGGGCACAGACGCGGCTGCATGCGCGGCGCGCTGAGACAGACGCTGAGCGGATACTCGGCCCAGACCGACGTCGGTTCGTGCGGGGCCCATCGATGGGACGGCGACAACGGTGACGACCAGCACCAGAGCGGGCCACAAACCCGCGCCCAGCGCCGCATGGCCGGCGCGGCCGCGGTCGGCGGATGGGCCGCGGTGGTCCTCACCGATCGATCACTTGGTGAGAATCAGCTTGTCGTTGCGGGTGTGACGCAGGCGATACAGCTGATCACCATGAAAAATCAACAACTCGCGCTCGCCGCGCAGCAATTCGCGGCTGTTGAGTGCAGCCATCGGCGGGGCCACCTGCTTTGACGTATTGAGATCGGTGTTGCGGGCGGGCCGGGATGCGGAGCTGGCAGACATAGGACACCTCTGGGGTCGGAGTGCGCCCAAATGATAACGCTTCGCATTTGCATTGCAAGTGTCGCCAGGGCTTTCGCAGCCCATCCAGGGAGGTCGGCCTTTCAGCGGCTAATCGCATTCAAACAACGACTGCGCCTTGGCCATCAGCTCTTCTTCCACCCTTCCCAGCAAGCTCAGACTGTGCAGATTGTGCTCCAGCTGGGCCACCGTGGTCGCGCCGAGAATTACCGAGCTGACATGCGGATTGCTCAGGCACCAGGCAATCGCCAGCTGCGTCGGCGAAAGTTCGTACTGCTGACACAGCTCGACAAAGTGCCCCACCTGCTTGTCACGCTGTTCCGCTGAATCGCCGCGCACCGAGCGCGCCAGCCAGTCCAGATCCTTGCGCTGCAGTCGCGCGTGTGAGGTGCTCGAATCCAGATATTTTCCGGTCAGCAGCCCGGAAGCCAGCGGCGACCAGGTGGTCAGGCCGATGCCATAGGCGGAAAACAGCGGCGCATATTCCAGTTCGACCCGCTGTCGATGAAACAGGTTGTATTGGGGCTGCTCGACGGCCGGGGCGATCAAGCCGTGCTTGACGGCAAACTTGCAGGCTTCTTCGATCGCATCGGCGGGCCATTCCGAGGTGCCCCAGTACAGCACCTTGCCTTGCCGGATCAGCGCATCCATGCTGATCACCACCTCTTCCACCGGCGTGTCCGGGTCGTGGCGATGGCAGTAGTAGAGATCGAGGTAATCGACCCGCAATCGCTTCAGCGCAGCATGGCAGGCATCGACGATATGTTTGCGCGACAGGCCTTTCTGGGTCGGCCGCGGCTCACTGGCCGAGCCGAAGAACACCTTGCTCGATACGCACCAGCCATCACGCGGCAAACGCAGGTCGGCGATCACATCACCCATCAACTGTTCCGACTCGCCGTCGGCATAGGCTTCGGCGTTGTCGAAGAAGTTCACCCCGCTGTCGTAGGCATGGGCCACCAGTTCGCGCGCATCGTTGCGGCCGATCTGCCGCGCAAAGGTCAGCCAGGAGCCCAGCGACAGCGCAGACAGCTTCAGGCCTGAGCGGCCCATACGACGGTAGTGCATCGACGAATCTCCTCCTTGGAACTCGGCTCAAGTCTACTCCGCACGGCGGTTCGCCTCCGTTCGGTCGACGCAACCCGGCATATTCCATCAGGTCGCGCCGAAAGATCCGGCAACTGCGCGCCTACGATGTGCTGTAGATCTCCCGGGCGATCCTTGGCCGTGGCGCGTGGCCGATTGCGGGGCGCACCGGCTGCTACGCGGCACGCCCCGGCCGCAGCGCTTGCCGGCCACCGCCGAAGCGCCTACTCTGCCGCGATCGTTTGTCCGGGCAGGGGAACCGCCTGGGCGCTGGCTATTTCGGAGTGGGGCACGCCCCGTCCGCTTAGGGGTGTTGCATGCTGTCAATCCTGTTCGGGCTGTTTGGCCTGGCCTGTCTGATCGGCCTGACCTGGCTGTTCTCCAACAACAAGCGGTCAGTCAACTGGCGTCTGGTCGCCACCGGCATCGGCCTGCAGCTGGTGTTTGCGGTGTTCGTGCTGCTGACGCCCTGGGGCGCGGTGGCGTTTGGAAAACTCAGTGAGGGCTTTGTTGCCCTGCTGGGCTTTACCGCCCAGGGCTCACAATTCATCTTTGGCGATCTGGCCAGGATCGAGAAGTTCGGCTTTGTATTTGCCTTTCAGGTATTGCCGACGATCATTTTCTTCGCCGCCTTCATGTCGGTGCTGTATCACCTCGGCGTGATGCAGGCGATCGTCAAGGGCATGGCCTGGGTAATCACCAAGGTGATGCCGGTGTCGGGCGCCGAAACGCTGTCGGTCTGCGCCAATGCCTTTATCGGCCAGACCGAAGCACCGCTGGTGGTGAAACCCTATGTGTTGAGCATGACACCCTCGGAACTGCTGACCCTGATGGTCGGCGGCATGGCAACCATCGCCGGCGGCGTGCTCGGCGCCTACGTGCTGATGTTGGGCGGCGATGATCCGGTGCAGCAGGCGGCCTTCGCCAAGCACCTGATCACCGCCAGCATCATGGCCGCGCCGGCCACCCTGGTGGTGGCCAAGATCCTGGTGCCGGAAACCGGCCAGCCGATGACCATGGGCAAGGTGAAAGTCGAGGTGGAGAAGACCACCGCCAATATCATCGATGCGGCCGCTGCCGGCGCTGCAGATGGCCTGCGTCTGGCGCTGAACGTCGGCGCCATGCTGCTGGCTTTTGTCGCCCTTATCGCCCTGGTCAACGCGCCGCTCACCTGGCTCGGCGACGCTACCGGCTTGAGCGCCGCCTTGGGCAAACCGACCGATCTGGCCTCCCTGCTCGGCTACCTGCTGGCGCCGATCGCCTGGCTGATCGGGGTGCCCTGGGCCGATGCGCCCACCGTTGGCGGCCTGATCGGCACCAAGGTGGTGCTGAACGAGTTCGTCGCCTACCTCAGCCTGGGCGATATCGTGCAGGGCAAGGTGGCCGGCGTCAGCCTCAGCGAACACTCGGTGCTGATCTCGACCTACGCCCTGTGCGGCTTCGCCAACTTCAGTTCGATCGCGATCCAGATCGGCGGCATCGGCGGGCTGGCGCCAGAGCGGCGCCAGGATCTGGCCGTGTTTGGACTGCGCGCAGTGCTCGGCGGCTCGATTGCCACCCTGATGACCGCCACCATTGCTGGCGTGATTTCGCAGCTGTGAAGCGCTGCAACTGAAGTATCTGTTATGAGCAGCCAAGCACGCAGCAAGAAAGCCAAACAAGCGGCGGCGCAGGTCGTGGTGGTGGGCAGCTACAACCAGGACATGGTCTGGCAAGGCGCACGCTTTCCGCAGCCGGGCGAAACCCGCATGGGCCGGTTCTTTTCCGGCCCCGGTGGCAAGGGCTTCAATCAGGCCGTCGCGGCGGCCAGGCTTGCGGCACGCACCGGCTTCATTGCCGCCGTCGGTCGCGACCCCCTGGGTGATAACGCCGCCGCATTGGCGCGCAGCGAAAACATCGATGCCCGCTGGCAACTGTGCAGCGAGGCCACCGGCACCGCCGCAATCTGGCTTGACGGCGCTGGCCAGAACATGATCATCGTGGCGCCCGGCGCCAATGCCTTGCTGTCGCCGGCACAGGTGCTGGCGCAGCGCGAGTTGATCGAGCAGGCCAGGGTGCTGCTGACCCAACATGAAGTTCATCCGGTGGCCAGCCTGCGGGCGATCGAGGTGGCCCGCGCGGCCGGAGTGACCTGCATTCATAATCCGGCGCCCAGCAGCGACAGCCCGCAGGTGCGCGCCCTGCTGCAGGCCGCCGACATCATCACGCCGAACGAAACGGAGTTCTGCGATCTGCTGCGGCTGTTTGAGGTCGAGGTCAACGAACAGGCGCTGGCTGCGGCCGATGCCGCGCAATTGCATACCTGGTGCCGAATGCTGCCCACCGCCACCATCGCCCTCACCCTGGGCGCCGCCGGTGTGTTCGTATCGCAGGCCTCACCCGCAGGTGAAGATCCGCCGTTTTTCAGAACGCCCGCAGCCGCGGTCAATGTGGTCGATACCACCGGCGCCGGCGATGCTTTCAATGGTGGACTGGCCGCCAGTCTGGCCAGCGCCCCCGGGCGCAACCTGCAGCAGCACGTCGCATTCGCCGTGCAAGTGGCTGGTTGCGCCATCGAATCCAGCGGCGCGGCCCAGGCCATGCCCACCCTGGCCGAGGTGGAGCGGCGCTTCACTGGCTGAACGATTCACAAACTCACCACGTCCACAATTTCGAATTTTGCCGTCCATGGTGCAGCGATCACTTGCAAGCCAGACGTCCTGTCACCAATTCTGTTTCCAATGAGGAGCCCGCCCACGGGCAGCTCAGAACTCTAGATGGAGGATTCAACCCATGCGTCGCGTAGGCCTTTTCCTACTCACCAACCTTGCCGTCATCCTGGTCCTTGGGACAGTGCTGCGCCTGCTGGGCGTCGACCACTACCTGAATGCCCAGGGCGGGGCGCTGAACTACACCAACCTGCTGATCTTCGCAGCGGTGTTCGGCTTTGGCGGCGCCTTCATCTCGCTCGCCATGTCGAAGTGGATGGCCAAGCGCAGCACCGGCGCCGAAGTCATCACCCAGCCGCGCAATGCTACCGAGCAGTGGCTGTTCAGCACGGTGCAGCGCCAGGCGCAGATGGCCGGCATCAAGATGCCCGAAGTGGCGATCTACCACAGCCCGGATCCCAACGCCTTCGCCACCGGCATGAACAAGAATGCCGCCCTGGTGGCGGTCAGCACCGGCCTGTTGCAGAACATGGAGCGCGATGAGGTCGAAGCGGTTCTCGGCCACGAGATTGCCCACGTCGCCAATGGCGACATGGTGACCCTGGCCCTGGTGCAGGGCGTGGTCAATACCTTCGTGATCTTCCTGGCCCGCATCATCGGTCACACCGTCGATCGCGTGGTGTTCAAGAACGAGGATGGTCCTGGCATAGCCTACTGGGTGACCTCGATCGCCGCGGAGATTTTCCTCGGCGTTCTGGCTTCGATGGTCGTCGCCTGGGTCAGCCGCCAGCGCGAGTTCCGCGCCGACGCCGGTGGTGCGCAGTTCGCCGGTCGCGGCAAGATGATCGCTGCCCTGGAGCGACTGCGTTCGATGCAACCGCCGCCGCTGCCGGGTGAGCTGGCCGCCTTCGGCATCGCCGGCAAGAAGGACGGCCTGATGGCCCTGTTCGCTTCGCATCCGCCGCTGGAGCAGCGCATTGCCGCCCTGCGCCAGTAAGTGAACCCACGGCTGATGAAGCAAGGGCGCCGCGAGGCGCCCTTTTCATTTGCACACTCAGTCCACTGCATCCAGCCTGAGCACCGCTTCGCTGTGACCACTCTGCGCCGCCATGTCACGCGCGCGCCGACCATCATCGGCTTGCAGCTGTCGATCGGCGCCGCTGCGCAGCAGAGTGTCGATCATGGCCAGATTACCGTGCAAGGCGGCCGACATCAGGGCCGTGAAGCCGCCACCCTGCTGGATGTTGGGGTCGGCACCTGCCTCCAACAAAGCCTCTACGCCGGCGGTCTGTCGGCTGGCGGCGGCTGAATGCAAGGGCGTCATCGCCCCCGGCTGACGGGCCCGCTGGTTGGGATCGGCCCCCAGACTGAGCAGATGGTTCAGCACCGGTTGGCGGGCGAAGAAGGCGGCCAGATGCAACGGCTGAAAGCCGTCGCTGGACCAGGCCTGCAGCCGATTGGGGTCCGCTTGCAACAGCGGCCGCACGGCTTCCAACCGCCCCAGGGCAACCGCTTCGAACAGCGGCAGTGAGTCAACCTGTTCAGCCAGCAGGTCGGCAATCGCTGACTTGCCCTGATACAGGGCCAGCATCAGCACGCTGACTCCGGCACTAGTCTCGGACAGCGCCAGTTCCGGACTGCTCTTCAGCAACTCGCGAATCCCCTGCAGATCGCCGTCGGCAATCGCCTTCTCCACCGCGGCCGCATCCATCATCGCTCCTTGCGGGACCCTGCCCGCTCAAGCCAGCTCTTAACGCCTACGTCCACCACCCTCACTGGCCTGCAGGTCGCGCACCAACTCCGGACTCAAGCCAGGAATCTTGCTCCAATCGACGCTGTCGATCTGGTGCGCCGGAAGGAAGCGTTTGGCGTAACGCAGGTAGACCTTCTCGCGCAGGAACACTTCGAACAGATCGGGGTCGATGTGATGGTCCTGCTTCATCAGGGCGAGTATGCGAATGGCTTCTGACAGCGACTTGCCATCCTTGTACGGCCGGTCGCCGGCGGTCAGGGCTTCGAAGATATCGGCAATCCCCATCACCCGCGCCTGCACGCTCATCTGCTCACGGGTCAATCCACGCGGATAGCCCTTGCCATCCATGCGTTCGTGGTGGCCGCCGGCATATTCCGGCACCTTGGTCAAATGCTTCGGCCAGGGCAAGGCTTCGAGCATCTTGATCGTTACCACGATGTGGTGGTTGATGATGTCGCGCTCACGGCGGGTCAAGGTGCCCTTGCGGATGGTCAGATTTTCCCGCTCATCGGCATCGAGAAACTCGCGCTCTTCGCTACCGTACGGCGTCCAGCGCAGCTTGGCCGTGCTCTCGATTTCGGCGATCTTCGCGTCATCCATGAATTCGCCACCGATATTGCTGCTGCGCACCTGCTCGCGCCGCTGCAGCAGATCCTCAATGCGCGCCTGGCATTCCTGCTCGGTGATTTCTCCGCGCGCGGCGGCCAGCTGCTGATCGCGGATCAATACCTCGAAGCGGGTGTCGAGCATATGCACACGATCGAACAGGGTCTCCAGCTTGGTGCCCTTGTCGACCACGTGCACCGGCGTGGTGATCTTGCCGCAATCGTGCAGCAGGCCGGCGATCTTCAGCTCGTAGCGATCCTTCTCGCTCATGCTGAAGTCTGCCAGCGGCCCGCTGGTGATGCGATCGGCCGCTTCGGCGATCATCATGGTCAGCGCCGGCACGCGCTCGCAGTGACCGCCGGTATAAGGCGACTTCTCGTCGATAGCGGCATTGATCAGGCCAATCAGGCTCTCGAACAGCCGCTCCTGTTGCTCGATCAGCAAGCGGTTGGACAGTGCGATCGCCGCCTGTGAGGCCAGCGATTCGACCAGTTGCTGATCGGCATCGCTGAAGGCGGTGACCCGGCCTTCCGGGTCGAGCGCATTGATCAGCTGCAGAACCCCGATCACCTCGCCCTCGCCATTCTTCATCGGCACAGTAAGGAAGGAGGTCGAGCGATAACCGTTGTCGGCATCAAACTTGCGCGTACCTGCAAAGTCGAAACCGCTGGTGTTGTAGGCGTCGGCTACATTGACGGTTTCGCCGGACAGCGCGGCATAGGTCACCACCGTGCTGCGATTGGGCTCGCCGTTGCGGTCGTATAGCTCGATCGGCCGAAAATCGATCGGCTGACCACTGCGCCCGCCCATGTTGTATCCCAGGCTGTCGTTGCGCAGCACCTCGAAACGCAGCTTCTTCTGATCTTCCACTCGGTATAGGGTGCCGCCATCGGCGCGGGTCAGGCGCCGTGCCGATTCCAGAATGGTTTCCAGCAGACGGCGAATGTCGCGCTCCGACGACAGCGCCGCCCCGACTTCAATCAGCGTGTTAAGTCGCTGCAGGATATCGCTATCGCGCGTCATCGCGGCGCTCAAGCATCGGGAAACGCCACCACGCGATTGCGCCCCAGCCGTTTGGCTTCGTAAAGGGCAGAGTCGGCGCGGGCGTACAGGGTGTCGACCTTGGTGTCGGTCGCACGTACCGCGGCGACGCCAACGCTGGCGGTAAAGCTGATCGGTTCACCGTCTTCCAGCAACTGCATGGCGGCAATAGCGGTGCGCAGCCGCTCAGCGATCCGCATCGCCTCATCCTTGCCGGTATCTGGCAGCAGCAGGGCGAATTCTTCACCGCCGATGCGCCCGGCGTAGGCCCCATCAGGCAACTGATCCTGGATCAGCTTGCCGACGGCAGCCAAGGCATCGTCACCCGCGCCGAGGCTGAAGCGGTCGACCACATGTTTGAAATGATCAAGATCCAGGGCCACCATGCGCAGCCCATCGGGGCCGCGCTTGGGGTCGAAGGACTCTTCCATACGCTGGCGGAAACGGGCGCGCGACTCAATTCCAGTCAGCGAATCGACGCCGGAATCTTCGCGGTGACCATAGGGCAGCGGATTGTCCGGATTGGAGGGCGCCAGCAGCCGCGCATCGAGATCGCCCAGGCGTAGCATGTCGCCGTCGAACACCGGGCTGAGGGTGATCTGCAACCCATTGACCAGGGTCGGATTGGTCGCCCCGAGATCGGCCACCCAGTACCCGCCGCGCTTGCGGAATAGATGGCAGTGGCGTCGTGACACGCTGGCCTCGCCGAGGGTGATATCGACCTGACCGGTGCGACCGATCAATACCGAATCGGTCAGTGGAAAATTCTGGCCGGCCATACCACCGGCGACGATCGACAAACACCAGGGACGGGTTTCCGCCGCCATTGATGGCGTCATGACCCGCGATGTCATCTCAGTGAGGACCTTGCCTTTGACCGTTCCGTGTTCCACGGGTGCCCCCGATTCAGTGCTGTCCTTGATGTGCGCCGCGCTGGTTGCCGCCGTTGTCGTAGCGAGACGATTATGCACGCCCGCCATGGCAACGCGGCACTGCCGCTAGCGACAAGCCTACCGCTCTACGCGACAGTTTGCAGGATCACCTGCGTCACCGTGGCTCAAGCCACCGCATGCGCTAGGATTTGACCATGAGACGCGCTCAACCTCCCACTGCCGACGCCGCCCTGCGTCTCGATCAACAGGTTTGCTTCGCCCTGTACTCGACCAGCCTGGCCCTGCAGAAGGTCTACCGACCGCTGCTTGCCCCCCTCGGACTGACCTATCCGCAATACCTGGTCATGCTGGTGTTGTGGGAAGCCGACGGCCTCAGAGTCATTGATATTGGCGCCAGATTGCAGCTCGATTCCGCCACCCTGACGCCGCTGCTGAAGCGCCTGGAGGTGGCCGGATTGGTGTCGCGCCAACGGGCCGAGCATGACGCCCGCGAGGTACTGATCGAACTCACCGAGGCCGGGCGGGCCTTGAAGAGCCGTGCGCGGGATGTTCCAGCCGGGGTTTTGGCGGCATCGGGCTGCCCCGCCACTGAGTTGATCCAGTTGCGGCAAGAGCTTGAAAGCCTGCGGCAGCAGCTGAACCAACACCTCGGTCACCGCGCTGCCGCAGAAAATTAAATAGCGCGCGATTTATTTTTCCGCTAGACTGGCTCACCATGGATGTCCCGCCGCAGGACCGCGGCCTCACCTGAGGAGAATTCCCATGTCATTGGACAAAGTGCTGTACCGCGCCCATGCCACCGCCGTCGGCGGCCGCGAAGGTCGTGCCCACAGCTCGGACAACGCGCTCGACGTCAAGCTCAGCACGCCCAAGGAACTCGGCGGCCCGGGCGGCGACGGCACCAATCCGGAACAGCTGTTCGCCGCCGGTTATTCCGCCTGTTTCATCGGCGCGATGAAGGCGGTGGCCGGCAAGACCAAAATCAACCTGCCCGACGATGTGCAGATCAACGGCACCGTTGGCATCGGCCCGATCCGCCAAGGCGCGGCCTTCGGCATCGAAGTGGAATTGGAGATTTCGATCCCCGGCATGCCGCGCGAACAGGCCGAGGAACTGGTCGCCAAGGCACATCAGGTCTGCCCCTACTCCAACGCCACCCGCGGCAATATCGACGTCAAGTTGGTCGTCGCCTGATCAACTGCAGCCTCCTGAGCCGCAAACCCGGTTCGGGAGGCTTCGCTGGCGGGGCCTGCCGCAGTCGGCCAATCGAAGCCGAGCACTCAGGGTCCGTTCGAAGATGACTCGACCAAGACGCCCCGTCGATGCTCGCTTCGACAAGCTCAGCGAGCGGCTCGCGGCGTGTTGACCCGCCCCAAGCGCAAACGCTGGCTGAGCTCGTCGAAGCCAGCCAAACGAAGACAAGTTCTCAGATTCCGCGCAAAGCCGACTTGGTCGAGGCGCCGCGTTTATCTTGCGGTTGCAGATGATTCGCCCTGTCGATGCTCGCTTCGACAAGCTCAGCGAGCGGCTCGCGGCGTGTTGACCCGCCCCAAGCGCAAACGCTGGCTGAGCTCGTCGAAGCCAGCCAAACGAAGACAAGTTCTCAGATTCCGCGCAAAGCCGACTTGGTCGAGGCGCCGCGTTTATCTTGCGGTTGCAGATGATCGTCGAAGCCAGCCAAACGAAGACCGCACCTACACTTTCATTCGAGGATGTTTCGACCAGGGCGACCCTGAATCCTTGGCTCTTGACTCGCCAACTTGGCCCTGTCGATGCTCGCTTCCACGGACTCAGTGAGCGGTTCGCCTAGCCCGGATATTTCAATGAGGTCGCGACGAAAGAAAGCGCCCGCCTCAATCACTCCAATTCTGCAATAGCGCTCGCAGCAGGTCAGCGCGGCTGATCTGACCGATCACCCGGCCTTCCTCCAGCACCGGAAACCGCCTGAAGTGACTGTTAAGAAAGTGCCGGGCGGCATCGACCAGATCGAGGTCGGCTGGCAAGGTTTCAACCTCGGTGCTCATATAGTCGGCCACCGTGCCGCCCAGCTCCTGGTAGTAGCTGGCGTTCAGTACCGCTTTCAGGCAATCCTTGCTCGACAACACGCCGACCAGGCGCTGCGCCTGATCGAGAACCGGCGCGCCGGACAGTTGCTGTTCCAGCAGGATATGCATGGCCCGATTGATTTCCATGGTCGGGCTCAAGGTAACCAGGCGGGTGGCCATGTAATTGCGCACCTTGGGCGAGCGCGGCGACGTACTCATAACGACTCCTTGTGCTGCGTCCGCGGGCAGGCCTCACAGCGCAGCCGCGTGCAGCGAGCCCGGTCGGCACACCCCAGACTGGGCGTGCGACCGCGCCAGAGCAGACTGAAACCGAGCCCCGCCATGGCCAGCAACAGAACCAGCCAGCAGGCAAGAAACATCCAGATCCAGGTCGACATGATTCAGCGACTTCCAAAGTCGTCATTGAAAATGCGCTCAGGCTCAACCCCGAGCTGATCGAGCATGGCCAGCACCGCCTTGATCATCAAGGGCGGGCCGCACAGGTAGTACTCGCACTCCTCCGGCGCCGGATGCTGACGCAGGTAACGCTGACACAGCACCTCATGGATGAAGCCACGCGCCCCATCCCAATCATCGCCAGCGGCGGGATCGGACAGCGCCACCGTCCAGCGGAAATTACCGTACTCGGCGGCCAACGCATCGAACTGCTCGCGATAGAACAGTTCGATCTGGCTGCGCGCGCCATACCAGAACGAGATGCGCCGCTGACTATGCTGGGTCTGCAGCAGATCGGTGATCATCGCGCGCAGCGGCGCCATGCCAACGCCGCCGCCAATGAAGACCATCTCGCGTTCGCCAGGCTGCGCGGCAAAATCGCCAAACGGCCCGGATACCGGCACCCGGTCGCCCGGCTTGCGGGCAAACAACCAGGACGACACCCGACCAGGCAAGGCCTCGATGACATTCGGCGGCGGCAGCGCCAGACGCACCAGCAAGACCACCCGACGCCCGCCATCGGCCGGCACATTGGCCAGCGAATAGGCGCGACTGACCGGCGCCTCGCTTTGCGCCACCAGGTCGGCCAGCTGCAGTCGCTGCCAGATCGCCCGGTGTTCGACCGGAGGCTGCAGCTCGCTGAATGCCAGTCGGTAGCTCGGCGCCTCGACCATCACATAGCTTCCCGGGCGAAACGCAAAGCTAAGAGCATCCGGCAACTGCAAAACGATCTCGCGCATCAACGGTGCCAGCGCGGTGACCTGCAGCACCTCGCACTGCCATTGTTCGGCCTTCAGCAGAGCATCGTCGAGCTGGATCTCGAGATCCTCTCGCAGCAACAACTGACAGGCCAGGCGTTGCCCCTGCTTTAGCTCAGCGCGACTGAGCCGCGCACGCTCAGTCGGCAGCACCTCGCCACCGCCCTGCACCACCCGGGCCCGACACTGGCCGCAGGTGCCGCCGCCACCACAGGCCGCTGGCAACTTCAGACCGGCGGACTGCAATGCGCGCAGCAGGGTCTGACCCTGCACTGCCGGCACCGGCTCGGCTCCGCGCACATGCACGGTCAATGGCCGCGCCGGCATCAGCCACTTTCGCACCCACATGACGATCGCGGTCAAGCCCAGCACCAGCAGCAGGAAAAACACCAGCCCGAGACCAATCGCTCTCATTTCAACGCCAGCCCCGCGTAGCCGGTGAAGGCCATCGACATCAGCCCGATCACGATGAACGCAATGCCCAGGCCACGCAGGCCGCGCGGCACGTCGCTGTAGTGCATGCGCTCTCGCAAGGCGGCAAGACAGCACAGGGCCAGGGCCCAGCCCACGCCGCTGCCCAAGCCGAAGGCGATACTTTCGCCGAAGTCGTACTGCCGCTCGACCATGAACAGGCTGCCACCGAGAATTGCGCAATTCACCGTGATCAGCGGCAGGAAAATACCCAGGCTGCGGTGCAGCACCGGAAAGAAGCGCAGCAACACGATCTCCAGAATCTGCACCATGGCGGCGATCACGCCGATGAAGGCAATCAGGCGCAGAAAGCCCAGGTCGACGTCCTCCCAGCCGAGCCAGGCCCAGGCCCCCGCCCTCAGAAACGCATGGTGGATCATGTAGTTCAGTGGCACGCTCAGACCCTGCACCACGATCAGGGCCAGACCCAGGCCAACCGCCGTCTCCAGCCGCCTCGACGCGGCCAGAAAGGTGCACAAGCCGAGAAAGAACACCAGGGCCAGATTCTCGCGAAACAGCGCGCTGACGAAGACATCAAGCATCGTCGTCCTCCACACCCAGTTCCGCCAATCGCGGACGGAACTCCTCGCCCTCGACCTGCTGCGGCCAACGACTGCGCAATGCCCAGACCAGCAAGCCAAGCAGGAAGAAAGCGCTCGGCGCCAACAGCATCATCTTCAGCGGCTCAAACCAGCCGCCCTGTTCCACCAGGGGCAGCAACTGCACGCCGAGCAGTTGACCGGCCCCCAGCAGCTCGCGCAGCGCACCGATCAGGATCAGCATCAGGCTGTAGCCCAAGCCGTTGAGCAAGGCGTCCCACAGACTGGCAAGCAGGCCATGCTGACTGGCGAAGCCTTCGGCCCGCCCCATGACCAGACAGTTGGTGACGATCAAGGAGACGAAGATCGACAGGCGCTGACTCATGCTGTACCAGTAGGCCTGCAGGATCTGATCAACCACGATCACCAGCGAGGCAATCACCGTGATCTGAATGATAAGACGCACGTGATTGGGCAGGAAATGCCGAATCAGGCTGATCGCAGCACTGGAAGCCAGCAGCACCGCGCTGAGCGCGATGCTCATGGTGATGGCGGTGCTGAGCGAGGTGGTGACAGCCAGGGCCGAGCACAGGCCGAGCATCTGCACGGTGATCGGGTTGTCCTGAATCACCGGCGCAAAGCGCGCCCGCCAGCGGCGCCAACTCATGCTTCGTTCTCCTTAGCTAGCCGTTCAAGCAAGGGCCCGTAACCGTCAGGCCCCATCCAGAACTCGATCATCCGGCCGAGGGTGACGCTGCTGCGCGTGGCGCCGGCAATCGCGTCGACCTCGAAGGCCGGATTCTCGACCTGCTTGCGCACCGCAAAGCGCCACTCACCGGCGGCATTGCGCAACTGCCGATCGGCAAAGCGCGCCTGAAACGCCGGCTCAACGATGCGCGCGCCCAGTCCTGGGGTTTCACCCTGTTCGTGCACCTGCAGGGCGGCGATGGTATTGAGATCGGCCTGCAACACCAACAGCGCGTGCAGGGTGCTCTGATAACCGCGCCCGTAGATGGGTAGCACCAACAGTTCGAGCTGCCGCCCCTGACGCAGCAGCATGACCCTGCCCAGTGCCGGACGGCAGCCAATGCCGACCAGATCGCGCTCGCGCTCAAGCGGCCGACATTGCTGCCCCTGATCGGCCTCGGCGATCGCCTGACGCCAGTCGAAATCGATAGCGCTGGCCGGGTCGACCGCGGCACCGCTGTCCAGGTCGATCATCAAGGACTCCAGGCCGTCGGCACCGCTGGCCTGCAGCAGCTCGCTCATGCCTGGCAGCTCACTTAACATGGCGCTCATTCGCTGCTCGCGCTCGGCCGCGCGGTGCTGCTCCTGCAGTGGTCGCAGCTGCACGGCGGTGAACGAGACCAGGGCTGCACACAGACTGGCGATGCAGAACACGATCAGCAGGGTCTTGGCTGGGTGTTCGTTGGGCAAGGCGGCAAAGCGCTGCCAGAGGGCGCGCAGCTCAGTCATCGTTCTGCCTCCTTCGCTCGCGCCGCACCATCCACCACAGAGCACAACGATCCAGCAGGGGCGCGAACAGGGCGGCCAGCATCAGGGCAAATGCCAAGGCTGCCAGCGGCGCCGGCTCGCCGTAACCCGGCATCGGCAAGGCCAGCAACAGGCCGGCCAGCAATCCATGCGCGATGCGGCCGGGGCGCGTTGCCGCGCCGGCTACCGGATCGGTGAGCAGGAACAGCACCGCGAACCAGAACGGATCGTTCCACCCGGGCAACAGCCATTCCTGGCGAACGACACAGACCAGCAGCCAACCGGCGCTGGCAGCCAGCAGCAGGCGCCAGGAAATCAATCCTTGAAACAGTAGCAATAGAGCCCCCAGAGCAGCGGCCAAGGCCAGGCCAGACAGCGCGGGAGCAGGCAGCGGACCGTAGGCGAAAACCTGAAAGCCCACGGCCAGGACCACCGGATTCAGCAGATAGCGCCCGCGCCCACCAAACACCTGCTCGCCCAGCACGATGGCGAAACTGATGGCGATGAGAAACTGACCGAGGGGTATGTCCGGGCCGAGCAGGAGCAGCGCTCCAGCCACGGTCAAGCCGGCGTCGGGCAGCAGCGGACGCCCACGCAGTCGGGCGAAAGCGGCCTGCCAGGCCAGGCCCAGCGCGGCACCCAGCAGCAAGCGCAGCAGGGCCGCCATGCCGCCCTGCCACAGCGCCAGCAGCAGCAACGGCAGCAGGGCCAAGGCATTGACCGCCAGACTCGGCCAAACGCCCTGTTCAGGGCGCAACCAGAGGCGCGAGAATGGCTGCAGACGCAGATCCGGCGCGACGCTCATGACCCGGCCTCCCAGGCTTGCAAGGTGCGCCGCAACAGGGCGCCATAGCGCACTCCCGAGACGCAGACATGACTGAGCAGATCGAGATCTTCCTCCAGCAACTGCAAAGCACCGAGTTCCACCGCCCGCTCATCGTCGCCCACGCTCAGGGCGCGCAACAAGGGTGTGGCTGGCAGACCGAAGGGAAACACCGTGTCCAGCTGCTCCAGCGCCAGCATCGCGCCGATCGCGCTGCGCCGTCGCTGCGACCACCCGCGCCAGCCGGTAGCGTCGCTACGTGGCGGCGGCAAGACGCTGATCTGGTAGTGGCGCCGACCGAGGTAGCGGCCAAGCCGACCATGCAGGGGTGAGCCGCTGATGATGGCGGACGTCGTCGAGGCGGCCAGGGTCGGCGCCAGCTCGGCCAGATCGGCCGCCACTGGCAGGGCATAGATCGCCGGTTGACGCGCGTCTGCCCCGGCCACGGCGATCCAGCGCTGCGGCCATAGCCGCCCGTGCTCAAGCAGGTGACCGAGCGCAATGACCTCCTGATAGTGAATCTCCCAGACCTGGCGCCGACCGGCCGGCAGCAACTGATGCACATGGGTGCCCGGCAGGCCGGCCGGATGGCGACCAACGAAGCGCACCGGGGTGATCTGCGCGCCGGGCTCGATACAGGGCGTTTCCGCGGCCTGACAGACGAACACGGGACCGCTGCCGAGCAGACACAGCGCTTTCAGCCCACGCTCGAACTCGCTGCGATGAGGCTCGATGATCAGCAGCGGATCGGCGGCCAGGGGCTGGGTGTCAATGGCCTGCACGAACAGCGCCGCCGGTACCGCCTCGGGATCAGGGATGCCGCCGAATGGGCGCGCGCGCAGCGCGGGCCACAGTCCACTGGACTGCATCAGCTGGCGTAGACCGCTGGCACAGCTGGCATCGTCGGTGGCGAATTCGCGCGGCTCCAGACCGGCCTCGAGTTCGATCTCCAGTCGCTCGAGTCGACGCTGCGCACCCAGCTCAAGCACGCGCAGAGTGCCGCTGTGTGGCGCGGTAAAGCAGATCGCAGATCGACGCCGGTCGACCATCAGACAGTCACCGGCGCGAACCTGATCACCGGGCTTACGTGCAAGACGGGGCCGCAATCGGGCAAAGTCTGCCGCCTCCCAGCCCACCCGGCTGATCGCCGTCCCGCTGAGCAGACGCGGCGCAGGCGCTCCGGGCAGGTCAAAGCGCAAGCCGCCAGCCAGCCTGATACTGCGCATGCGCACGTCTGCACCCATCAGAACTGTTGCACCCAACTCAGGGTAATCACATTGACCTGATAATCCGGCTCGGCGAACCCCGGCAACAGTACATTGGCCAACTGATCCGGCGGCAAGCCACCATCGGTCGGATTCGACACCCGGTAGCGCTCATGCCACCAGGCCAGTTTCACTTCGGCACGCGGATTCAGCCGCCAGCGCAGTTCACTGCGCGCGCCAAGCAGATCATCGCGATAGTCGGGCAGCGGCGCGGCGGCCACCGCCGAACCGGCCTCGAACAGCAGCGCACTGCGACCATCGCCGTAGAGCAGATCAAACGAGGCGCTAAAGGCCCTGTCCGGGGGCCGCCAGTTCAGCTGCAAACCGCTGGTTTGCCAATGATCATCCATCACCACCGACCAGCGATTGGCCGGATCATTGATCTGATCGATGCGGGTGGCGCCGCCGCGGAAGGCATGGCCAGCCTGTTCGAACTGCCGTCGCTCATCGACCTGATACAGCGCCAGCTGCCAGTCCTGATTCGGCGCAAACTGCAGCTGGGTGTTGATCAGCCGACTGTCGGCATCGGTCAGACCGAGCGGAGAAGCGTAGTAATCGTCGCGGCTCCGATCTGCCTGCAGCGACAAGGTCCAGCGCTCGCTCCACTGCCAGCTCAGATTGGCACTGAAGCGCCAGCGTCGGCGGTCGGCCTGATGAAAACGCCGCAGCTGGGGATGATTCTCAAAGTCTCCGACCAGAGTGTCGATGAACTCGGGTGTGTAGGCGGCCAGGAACGGGCGGTTGCCGATATAGGTCGAGCCGTCGCGGTCGCTATGCTCGGTCTTGAGAGCGAACGATCCGCGCTGTCCCAGGCGCTGCCGGTACTGCAACTGCAGCCGATCCTCGCGCGCCTGCAGTCGCTCGGCCTGTTCGCGCTCGATCTCGCTGCGCTGCCAGCCAAAGCGCCAGCTACCGGCAGCCGCGCTGCGATAGCCAGCATCGAACTCGATCAGCTGCTGGGCGTAACTATACGGTTCGTTGAAGCGCCGTCGCCCGCTGCTGGCGGCAGCGTCCTGCAGCATGGAATCACCGCCGATGTAGACGAATTGCGCGTGCGGGCTCTGATTGTCGCGCTCATCATCGCGCCAGCGCAGCGCCCAGTCGAGACCGTTGTCGAGGCGCTGAGACAAGCGCAGTTGCAGGCGTCGAGTGTCGACCCGGCCGTCGAGCGAACTGCGTGGCAGCGCCTCGACCACGCTGGCCGCCTGCTGCGGATTGATCGTATAGGGCAAGAAGGCTTCATCCTGCGTGCCGCGACCTAACGACAGGTCAGCGGCCAGACGCAAGCCATTTCGCCAGCTTTGTGCAAACGCCATGCTAAGCTGGTGGAACTGATTGTCCGGATCGCGGGCGATCTGCCCCTGACCGGTGGGATAGCCGGCACTCGGGTGCCAGCCGCTGATCGCGCTGTACGGGTTCTGCCAGCGAATGGCTTCGACCTGGTTGTCGAACAGTGACAGCAGATAGCCCAGGCTGAACTGACGCTGCGTATCGGCATAGCGCAGCGCCCACTCGACTTCACGGCTCCGCTCATCAACCGGCGTGGGCAGAAAGGCCACCCGCGGCGTACCACCGCTATTGCCAATGGTGCCGGCCAACACGGTCAGCCCCTGTTTGCGCTGCTCACGTAGTTCAACCGTGGTATCCCAGCGGATCGACAACCAGCCCTGCAGACCGAGCAGCCCAACACGACGTTCAGTCTTCGGACTGAAGCGTGCCAGCGAGCCGGGCAGCTGGCTGAATCCCGCGCTGCTGGCGCCCGGCTGCCAGTTGCCCGGCAGCCCGAGATCGGAACTGCCGACGCCGCGAAACGGCGTGAAGCCATGCTCGCTGAGATAGACCGGCAGTTCGACATAGCTCAGCCAGACCCGGTAGCGGCCCGGGCGCTGCGCGTCCAGCTCCACGCTGCGCGCCTCAAGCCCGAGCTGTCTCGCGTGCAGTCGCAGATCCGCCTGGTCGGGATGCGAGGCAGCGCGCCACCAGTCGAGATTGAGCACGCCGTAGCCGCCCTGCTCGGACAGGTCGTTGTAGCGGCCAAAGCGCAGCGAATCGGCATCGACATACCCCAGCCCCAGCTCCAGCCTGAACATATCGTTCGATTGCGAATAGGCAGCGCCACTGGCTAGCATGGCCACGGCGAGCAAGCAGCAGGGACGCTTCGACGAGCAGAGCCAGCGCATGGCGAATCCTCCGTCAGCGAGTCAGGCGCGAACCCGAGGGATGATTGCTGCCATGCACCTGCGGATGACAGTTCATGCAATTACGCGCCAGCAGCGACTGCGCGCCCGATGGTCGCGTGTCGGTGGGCAGACCGGTACCGCTGTACAAGGCACTGGGATGGAACTGAGCCAGATGGCATTGCTGGCATAGCCAGGGCGCGCGAGCGGTCAGCAGCGCCGGATGCGGTGAACCATGTGGCCGATGGCACTGGCCGCAGTCCTCACTGGCCGGCGGGTGCTCCCACAAAAAAGGGCCACGCTTGTCGGCGTGGCAGCGAAGACAGCTGTCGTTGGCCAGCCCCAGCACCGCGGTGCCGGAGGCCGATTCGCCATGTGGATTGTGACAATCACTGCAGGACATCTGGCCGTCGCGCAAGGGATGCGCCGAGGCAAAGTGCAACTCGGCGCCTTGTTGCAGATGGCAGCGGGTGCAGGCCTGCACCGCTGCCTGTTTGTCTGCAGCCGCATCTGGCTTGGCCTGATGGATGCGGTGACAATCGACGCACTTCAGTTCGGCCTTTTCATGCGGGCTGCCCGGCCAGTGCATCTGCTCGCGACCCTGATGACAGCCAAGACAGGGCGCGTTCTGCTGCTCGACCGGAGAGGCATGCGGAGCATCGCCGAACTGCACGTCCGCCCCCCGCTCGCCCTTGCCCGGGCCCTGCAAGTGCTTGTTGCTGGCACCGTGACAAGTGACGCAGCCCGGCGCCGGCGGCCCGGTGCCCTCCTCTCGCGAGCGGTGTGGCGAGGCCTGCAAGGCCTCGACCGCGGCTGCGCTCAAGCCACGGTGACAGGCCAGACAAGTGGCATCGGCCTCAGCCGCCGCCGCGCTGCCCACGCCCATCGTCGCCAAGCATAGCCACAACAGTGCGGTCATTCTCATCGGACCTCCCGTACTGCTCAGGAAAGAGGTCTCAGTGTAGCCATCGCGTCGGCCGAACTCTTGAGCTCGATCAAGTTTGCCTGCTGGGCCTTGCACAGATCCTGCTCTCCAGGTTCGCACCTGGGGGGCCTTCGTTCCACAGAACCCGATGGATCAGCCATCCTGACCGCAACGCTCGCACACCGAGCGCACGTCGCGGAACCGATTGGTGAGGCGGTTCAAGGGGGGCGCGCCACCTCCGGTGTACAGCGCCGAGCCACGCAGCCAAGCTCGGGGGAAAGGCGCGTATGTTTGAGCACATGGATGTGCGCGTATGCGGGCGAGCAAAAAAGGTGGGGAGACCTCAGGTCGAGACCTACATTTGACTACCTCGCTCCGTAGCGGAGCACGCCACTGCCTTTGATTTCCTCAACAACCGGGAAACCTCAGGCCTTGAAGCGCCGCGCCAACACCATCAGTCATGCTTGGCCGATTCGCCATCCGCCGCCGACTCGGCGGCCGGCGCAGCACCTGCCCCCTGCTGCGCGGCTGGCGTTTCCGCTGAGGCTGACTTTTCTGCCGCCGGCTGGGCAACCGCGACCGGCTGCAGCAGCCGCTGCCAGCCCTGACTCAGCTGGCGAAACTCCTCTTCGCAGCCGACTGCCCGACTGGCGGGCAGTGCCCAGTCCTCCATCACCTGCTGTTTTCGCTTGGCATTGCCGCCAGCCAGCCAACAGACCAGGTTGTAGTAGCGCTGCGCATCGCTGGCATGGGCACCGGCCGGGTCGTCCAGGGTCATGCCGGCAGCAAAGGCAGCGGCGGCGCTGAGCACGGCCAGATCGCCGTCCTTGCCATCCACCAGCAACCAGACTGCAAACTGATCGACCGCGGTTTCCTCATTGCCGATCATTGGCAGACTGCGCACTGCCACCACCGCGTGTCCCACTTCGTGCAGGGCAACGAAGCTCAGCACCCCCTTTAACGCATGGGTCAACTGTGCCTCATCTTCAACTTGCTGTGCCAGCAAGTCGGCAATTTGATCGAACAGCTCGAAGCACAACCGCACCTCACGCTGATCGGGCAGAAAGTAAGCATTGGCCTCACCGCACTCAGCAAAGCGCAATGCCACCGACTGCGGCAGCTCAATGCGTTGGTTAAGTCGCTGCACCACATCAGCCAGCACGCTGCCACCGGCCATCTGCTCGGCCAGCCCGCGATAGGCATCGCTGGACACCAGCGGCGAGCGCTCGACGAAGGATTTGCGTGGCGTGGGCGGCTTGCCAGCAGGCTTGCTCGGCTTGGCCTGAGGCTCGGGCTGCGACTCCGGGACCGCCAGCGGCTCGGTCGCGGTTGCGATCGGCGAATCCGGCTGGCCGACTGGCGCGACCACAGCTGGCCTGGTATCCGCGCTCTTGCCGCCCGGATCTTCACTGCCGGCGGCGGCCTCAACCAGGCACAGTGCCAGTGCCAGTGCCAGTGCCAAGCTGATCGCGAAAGGTGTCCGTGGCTGTCCGTTCAGCTGCATTCGTTGCCTCCCGCCCGAGCTTCTTCGATACTGCCGCGCCGCGCCGGCCAGCGCGAGCCCTGATCTTGCCGCCCCGGTAGACTACCTGCGATGAACATCGGCCCCTATCGTATCGATCCGCCGCTGGTGCTGGCCCCGATGGCCGGGGTCACCGACAAGCCGTTTCGCCTGTTGTGCAAGCGGCTGGGCGCCGGCTATGCGGTGTCGGAGATGACCACTGCCGATCCGCGGCTGTGGAAAACGCGCAAGAGTCAGTGGCGGATGGATCACGCCGGCGAGCCCGAACCGATCGGGGTGCAGATCGCCGGCGCCGATCCTGCGGTCTTGGCCGAAGCGGCACGGTTCAATGTCGAGCACGGCGCGCAGATCATCGATATCAATATGGGCTGCCCGGCAAAGAAGGTCTGCAATGTCTGGGCCGGGTCTGCGCTGCTGCAGGATGAAGCCCTGGTCGGGCGAATCTGCCGTGCCGTGGTACAGGCAGTCGAGGTGCCGGTGACCTTGAAGATCCGCATCGGCTGGAATCGCGACAACAAGAATGGCCTGGCCATTGCCAGAATTGCCGAGGACAGCGGCGTCGCCGCGCTGGCCGTGCATGGACGTACCCGCGATCAGCAGTACAGCGGCGAGGCCGAGTACGACACCATCGCTGCGATCAAGCAAGCGCTCAGCATTCCGGTGCTGGCCAATGGCGATATCGTCGGCCCTGAGAAGGCCGCTGAGGTGCTGCGCCAGACCGGCGCTGACGCCCTGATGATCGGCCGTGGCGCCCAGGGCCGGCCGTGGATCTTCCGCGAGATTGCCCACTATCTGGCGACCGGCGAGCAGTTGCCGGAACCGTCCGCGGCCGAGGTCGGCGCCCTCCTGCTAGGTCATCTGGACGCCCTGTACGCCTTCTACGGCGAGCAGCACGGGGTGCGCATCGCGCGCAAGCACCTCGGCTGGTACGCCAAGGAGCGACCGCAGAACGCTGCGTTCCGGCAGGTGGTGAACCGAGCCGAGAATGCCGCCGAGCAACGCCAGCTGACCGCCGAGTATTTCGAGCACTTGATTGCCGGCGCCGGCTACAGCGAAGATCGCCGCGCCGCCTGAGCGGCTCACTGGAATTTCACACTTGAAACTCGCCGCCCCCTCGCGCATCGCCATGCTGCGCACTTTTTCACTGTGCGCCCTGCTCCTGCTCGGCGCTGGCTGCAAGACCCTCTCGATTGCCGATAAGGATCTGCTGCCGAAGACCCCCGACCCCACCGACGCACCAACCATCGAGACCAGCCTGGCCGGCCAGGACTTTCAGCTGCGGATCCACCAGATCAGCGCTCACGACGGCACCCTGCTGCACGCCGCCCAGGTGATCCGCGACCCGAGCTTTCCGACCGTGCTGTACTTCGGTGGCAATGTCAGTCGGGTCAGCCGCGAGTTGCCGATGCTGGTCAAGGAAACCGCTGACATGCAGGTCAACCTGCTGATGACCGACCATCGCGGCAATGGCCGCTCAGCGGGGACTGCGAGCCTGCTGGCCCACTATCACGACGGTCTCGCCGCCTACGACTTCGCCCGCCATGAGCTCGGCATCGCGGCGGAACAGCTGGTCGTGCATGGCATGTCGATGGGCAGCATGAAGGCCAGCTATGTAGCCTTGCATCGACCAGTGGCCGGTCTGGTGCTGGAGGGCAGCGCCACCACCTCGGAGCAGTGGGCTGACACCATCATGCCCTGGTATGCCAAGCCCTTCGTGCGCATCGAGCTGGCCGAGTCGCTGCGCGGCCAGGGCGCCTTGTATGCGGTCAAGCATCAGAGTGCCCCGCTGCTGGTGATTGTCGGCAGCAAGGACACGCAAACCAAGCCAGTGCTGTCGCAGCGACTGTATGAAGCAGCCCGGCAAGCCGGTTACTCAGCGGAACTCCTGGTGGTGAAGGGCGCCGGCCATGGCAATGCCCTGGGCTTTGCCGATGCCCAGCAGAGCTACTCGCGCTGGCTCAATGCGGTCTTGGGTCGACCGGCCAAGCTGGCAGCCCAGCACTGAGGCGTTAAGCACCGGGCCGGCCTGGATCGGGTCGGCCCCGATGACGGATGCAGCGCGCCGCTGGTCGGCGCCATTACTTGCCCGGCGCAATAGAATGGCAGCCCGGCCAGCGGTCTGAAATACTCCGACCATGGCGCCACGCTCACCGGTCTGGAGCACACCTGTTACGGCAACCGATTCCCGGCTGCCGCAGCAACGTCTGGCCGTGGTCGTGGTCACCGATCTGGCCGACAGCACTCGCCTGCTGGACAAACTCGGTGATCAGGCCGCCGCTGAGCTGTTCGGCCAGCACGATCGACTGACCCGCGATCTGATCGACGCCGAACAGGGCGTGGAAATCGACAAGTCAGATGGCTTTCTGGTGCTGTTCGAGCACGCCGAGCGGGCGCTGGCCTTCGCCATTCGCTACCACACAGCACTGCGATCGCTGTCTGTCCAGAGTGGCGAACAGTTGCGAGCGCGTATCGGCATCGAGGGCGGCACCCTGCTGCTGCACGCCAATCCAGCCGATGACATCGCCCGCGGGGCCAAACAACTTGAGGTGGAAGGACGAGTTAAAGTGGTGGCGGCGCGACTGATGCATCTGGCCCGCCCCGGGCAGACCCTGCTCGGTGTTACCGCCTTCCAGGAGGCCCAGCTGCGCAATCCACTGCCGATGCTTGATCTGGCCTGGTGCGCACATGGCCGCTATCGCTTCAAGGGCATCGACGAGCTGATCGCAGTATTCGAGGTCGGCATCGTCGATGAGTCTCCCCTGCGGCCCCCGCCCGACAGCGAAAAGGCCTTGCGCGAGATCGACGCCGACGAGGCCAGCACCCTGGGCTGGCGGCCGGCACATCAGGTCGGTCTGCCGGGACGGCCGCAGTGGCGGTTGCAGCACCTTTTGGGCAGCGGCGGCTTTGGCGAAGTCTGGCTCGCCGAACACGCAGATCAACGCACGTTGCGTGTGTTCAAGTTCTGTCACGATGCCGAGCGACTGCGCTCCCTGCAGCGCGAAGTCACGGTGCTGCGCCTGCTGCGCGATGTATTGGGCGAGCGCGACGATATCGTGCGCATTCTCGACTGGCAATTCGACCACGCACCGTTCTACCTCGAATGTGAGTACATCGAAGGCGGCGATCTGCTGCAGTTCGCCGACAAGGCCGGCGGCATGCTGGAAATACCTTTCGAGATCCGGCTCGAAATCGCTATTCAGGTGGCCGAGGCACTGCACGCAGCGCATTCTGCCGGGGTTCTGCACAAGGACATCAAACCGGGCAATGTGCTGGTACGCCAGACCCAGGATGGTCGGCCGCTACAGGCGGTGCTGACAGACTTTGGCATCGGCCAGGTCACCGAGCGCCAGCGTCTGCTCGAACGCGGCATCACCTGCGCCGGCCTGACCGAAGCCGACGGCCAAACGCCCACTGGCGGTTCCCAGCTGTATGTCGCACCGGAACTGCAGGCTGGCCAGCCAGCCAGCGTGCAGAGCGATCTCTATAGCCTGGGTGTGCTGCTCTATCAACTTGCCGCCGGCACCACCAAGCCGCTGGCCCTGGGTTGGCAGCGCGATATCGACGACCCGCTGCTGCAATCCGATATCGCCCACCTGCTGGACGGCGATCCGGCCCGGCGGCCGGCCAGCGCAGCTGAGGTGGCCAGCGCCCTGCGTTCCCTCCCCGCACGCCACGAGCAGGTGCGATCCCGGCGTTTGGCTGAGTGCCGCCGGCACAATCGACAGCAGCTGCTGCGCAGCGCGCTGTGGGGGCTGGCCTTGCTGCTGGCGGTCGGCCTGGTGCTGCTATATACCCACCAGCGCGGCCGCGATCTGGTCGACGCCGGCATTCGTGCACGCATGCTGAGCATTGCCGAAGGCGTCACCGTGTTTGTCGATCCTGAGGTACACAAGTCGTTCTACCAGCCTGAGCTGATCGATATCGAGCACCCGACCTGGAAAGCCTATGACAAGACCTTTCAGCGCCTGCTGGCTCAACAGAAGGATCTCACCTACCTCTACACCACGATCCGACGCGACGGCCGCTACTACTTCATTCTAGACGGCACGCCAGAAGACGACATTGAGAACGCCTCTGAACTGATGGAGGAATATCTCGATCCGAACCAGGACATGATCACGGCGTTCGAAACCCAGCAACCGATCGTTTCGCTGCATCCTTACGAGGACAGCTGGGGCCGGTTCATTTCCGCCTACGTGCCGCTGTTCGATGAGGCCGGCGAGGTGTACGCGGTGCTGGGTATCGACATGCAGGCGTCGATTTACCAGAGCCAGCTGGCTCCGATCGACCGCACCTTTCATCAGGGTCTGGCCGCAGCCTTGCTTGGCAGCCTGTTGTTCAGCAGCATTCTCTATCGCAACCGGCGCCGACCTCCTGATGAGGATCGGCGGGCGCTGACTGGGCCGAACGCGCCTTAGCAGCCTGGCGATCGTTCCTGCGGAGGTCGAGTGAACAGGTTCACTGCGGAGCAGTGTCAGCTTCACAACGCGCTGATTTCGGGCATCATGAAGAGGTTCCGGGCGAACGGTATCGACACGATGCGCAAGCTGAGGGGGAACCGAGCTGATCAGCTCGCGCTGCGCTGGCTGCGCGGCCGGGCTTGCCCTGGCGGAGGCGACACCCCGTGACACCGCTGAACGGAGCGCCGCAGCCGCCGGCGCCGATTGCGTTTCGCGATCGTCTGGCCACCCGCACCGCCTTGTCGATGGCAATTCGCATCACTGCCGTGGTGATCGTGGTCACCGGTCTGTCGTACTGGCATGTGGTGCGCTCCCTGGCCGAGCAGACCGAAGACAAGCTGCTGCAATACGCCGCCGAACGCGCTGCCAAGGAAAGCGTCTATCTGCGCCCCACCGTGCAGCAGCAACAGGTATTCAAGCAGGCCTTCCTGGATGCCTGGGCTCGGATGGGCGAGGCCGATCTGGCGGACTTCGCGCGTCTGTATCAGCGACTCGACGACGGCACCACCCGGCTGCGGCCGGAGACCTTCTACGGCCAGCCCGGCGCCGACGGCGTGATCCATCGCAACGTTACCGGCTTCGTCGGCCGCGGGGTCAATGTCGACGATCCGTTTGTTCAGAAGCGCCTGGTGTTGATGTGGCGCCTGATCGACCGCTTTGGCCCAGCCTGGACGCACAGTTTCACCAACCTCTACGCCTATGGGCCGGAGAACCTGCTGATCGGCCATTGGGAAGGCCTGCCCTGGGGGCTCGGCGCCGAAGCCGATCTCGACATGACCCAGGAAGCCTGGTCGCTGATCGTCGATCCTCAGCACAACACCGCGCGCAACACTGCCTGGTCCGACCTCTACTTCGACGCCACTGCCGGCGCCTGGATGGTGACTGCCGCCACGCCGATCGATCTCGACGGGCGCATGCTGGGTGCGGTGGCGCAGGATGTCATCCTTAACGACTTGTTCGACCGCGTGGCCGCGGATCATCTGGAGGGCAGCTACAACCTGGTACTCAGCCGTGGCGGCGGGCTGGTCGTGCATCCGGGCAAGCAGGAAGAACTCAAGGCGCGCTCAGGTCAGGTGCAGATCGGTGAACTGGGCGATGTCAAGCTCGACGCCCTGTGGACCGCCGTATCGGCACAGCTCGATGGCGAACGCACGCCGTTCCTGATTGACGATCCGCACAATCAGGCCCTGTTGGCGGTGGCCTTTGTCGAGGGCCCAGACTGGGTCTTCATCACCGTCTACCCCAAGGCCTTGCTGGCCGCCACCGCCCGCAATACGGCCCAGTTCATCTTGTTGTTAAGCGTGATTGCACTGATCATTGAGTTGATCATGCTGGTACGGGTGGTGCGCAGCAAGGTGGTCGAGCCGCTGGAGCGCTTCGTCAGTGCGTCCGAGGCAGTCGGCCAGGGCGATTACCAGATCGTTGCCAGCGGCCAGTTGGCCCTGCCGGAGGCACGCAAGGATGAGGTCGGCGTATTGGCGCGCACCTTCCGGGCGATGAGCAAACGCATCGTCGACTTCCGCGACACCCTGGAGCGGCGGGTTGAACAGCGCACCCAGGAGCTGGCTCTGGCAATCGACGAAGCGCGCAACGCCAATGCCGCCAAGTCGCGATTTCTGGCCCATATGAGCCATGAAATCCGCACTCCGATGAATGCCATCATCGGCATGAGCCGACTGGCGCAGAAATCAGCCCTGGACCGCAAGCAACGCGACTATCTCGACAAGATTTCCGCCTCGGCCAAGACCCTGCTGGCGATCATCAACGATATTCTCGACTACTCGAAGATCGAGGCCGGCCACCTTCGTCTCGAGAGCATCCGTTTCGATCTGGTCGACGTGATCCGCTCGGTTACCGGCATCGTCTCGCTGCAGGCGCAGTCCAAGGGGCTGGAGCTGCTGTTCCACGTCGCCCCGGACGTACCGCGCAGACTGATCGGTGATCCGCTGCGGCTGTCGCAGGTAATCACCAATCTGGCCAGCAACGCGGTAAAGTTCACCGAACACGGCGAGGTGGTAGTCAAGATCGAGCAAACCGAGAGCAGCGGCGATCAGACCAGCCTGTCGATCAGCGTGCGCGATAGCGGCATCGGCATCCCACCCGAGCGGCTGCAGGCCCTGTTCCAGCCGTTTACCCAGGCCGATGAAAGCATCACCCGTCGTTTCGGCGGTACTGGCCTGGGTCTGGCGATCTGTCGTCAACTGGTCGAAATGATGGGCGGCGACATCGAGGTCGACAGCACCCCCGGCCAAGGCAGCTGCTTTCTCTTCACCTGTCGTTTGGGTGTGGAGCCTGGCGACCAACGCTGGAGCCAAGCACCGCAACAGTTGCGTGGCAAGCGGGCGCTGGTAATAGACGACAACTTCTCGGCCCGGCAAATCCTCACCGAAATGCTGGTCCATCTGGGCCTGAGGGCGGAGAACGCCAGCAATGCTGTCGAGGGGCAGGCCAAGCTGCGTGGCGCCTGCCTGGAAAGCGATCCCTTCGAGATCGTGCTGGTCGATTGGAACATGCCCGACGCCGACGGCATCGAGACGGCCAAGCTTCTGCAAGCCGATACTGAACAGCCCATTCCACTGACCTTGCTGATGGTCACCGCCTATGATCATGAGGGCCTGACCGATCAGGCCGAGCAGGCCGGGATCGCTCAGGTGCTGACCAAGCCCCTGAACGAATCGACTCTGCACGACGCTCTGCTGGAGGCGGTGCTCGGGGATCGCGCCGCGCGCGAACTGCCGGAGCGGCGTCGCCAGCAGCGTGAGGGGGAGTTCAGCGCCCTGCGCGGTGTCCGCGTGTTGCTGGTCGAGGACAGCCCCCTGAACCGCCAAGTGGCGGTGGAGTTCCTGGCCGACGTCGGCATCGACCCCGACATCGCGTGCAACGGCCGCGAAGCACTGGACATGATCCAGCCGGGCCGCTACCACCTGGTGCTGATGGATGTGCAGATGCCGGTGCTGGATGGCATCGCCGCCACCCGCGAGCTGCGCGCCGACCCGCGCTACAAGGATCTGCCGATCATCGCCATGACCGCCCATGCGATGAGCGGTGACCGCCAGCTGTCCTTGAACGCCGGCATGAATGAACACATCACCAAGCCGATCGACCCCGAGCAGATGTATCGCGCCATGCTGCAATGCCTGCGCGAGCGCGGCACCCTGCCACGGCAGTCAGAACCCCGTGATAGCGAAAGGGACACTCAGACCTTGCCCGATCGTCTGCGCCAGTTGAGTATGCGTGGCCTCCATGTGCAGCGCGGCCTGGGCCATCATCTCGGCCGCATACCACTATACGAGCGCGTCCTGTTGACCTTCATCGAGGAGTTCGGTGAGGCCGGTAAACAGATTCGCCAGCATTGCCGACAGTCAGAGCCCAACGAGGTGCTGAGGGTCGCACACACACTGAAATCATCGGCCAACAGCGTAGGCGCTGACAGCCTGGCCGATCAGGCTCGGCTGATCGAATCGATGGCCAGTGAGCAGCAGCTGCCCAATGAAGAACTGATCAGTCGTCTGGAAACCGAACTGCGCCGCGTCTTGGCTGCTTTGGCTGACTGGCGCGCCGACCTTGGGCGGCCAGCGGGCCGGTCCGACGGCTCCGATCATCACATGCTGTTTCAGCGTCTACGCGAGTGCCTGAGCCGCGACGACGCGGCTGCGCAGGAATGGCTGGACATGCTCAGCGGTGCTGCACCCGAGCAGCTGGCCGACGGACTGGAGAAGCTGCAGGCCGCGGTCGACGAGCTGGAGTATGCGCGTGCCATCGAACTGGCACAGCAGCTGGAACAACGCTGGAGCATGCCATGAGCGCGCCACAGCAGCAGATCCTGATCGTCGATGATCACAGCGCCAATCGCCGTGTACTCTACGAATTGTTCAAGGATAACTACCGCATCATTCTGGCCAAGAACGGCCCGATGGCCCTGGCGCTGGCGCAAAAGCATCTGCCCGACCTGATCCTGCTAGATGTGGTGATGCCCGAGGTCAATGGCTACGAAGTCATGAGCGGGCTGAAAGCCGAACCGGCCACTCGCGACATTCCGGTCATTTTCATCACCGCCCTGGAAGACCAGAGCTACGAGGAGCGCGGCCTGCTGCTCGGCGCGGCCGATTACATCATCAAGCCGTTCTACCCGCCGATCGTGCGTGCGCGAGTCAACAACCATATGCAGTGGGTGCGCCAGCGCCATTTACTGGAACGCTTCGCCCTGCTCGATCCATTGACCGAGTTGCCCAATCGACGCCGACTCGAAGACACCCTGAAAGCCAAGCATGCACCCGGCAGCTCAGTTTCGCTGGCGGTACTTGATGTGGATCACTTCAAGCAGTTCAACGACCGCTACGGTCATGCGGCGGGCGATCGTGCGTTGCAGGCGTTGGCCGGCGCCTTGCACGAGGTCAAGCAGAATGAGGGCGAACTGATGGCGCGCTTTGGCGGCGAGGAATTTGTGATCTGGTTGCCGCAGTGCGACCGTGCGCAGGCCAGCCGGCGTTGCGAGGAACTGCGCCTGGCGGTCAGCAAGCTGCGCATTCCACACGTCGAAGGCAAGCTGAAGATCAGCTGCAGCATTGGCGGTGTCAGCGCCGTGATCGGCCACTCTGGCGGCGTGCCCGATGATCTGTTCGAAACCGCCGATGGCCAGCTCTATCTGGCCAAGAGCCAAGGGCGCGATCGTGTGCATTGGAGCGAATTATCAGGCTGCTGAAAAGCGTCTCAGCAGCCCGATGGAACGCGCTTGAGCTGCGAGGCACACACCGACTGCTTAACAGGATGATGAGCCTCATTGCAGCTGCCTGCCAAAGCTACCACCTGACCTTCAACCGGATACCTCAAATGAAACGTTGCACCGCCGCCCTGCTGGCCTTGGCCCTGCCGCTCACCGCGGGCGCTGACGACAGCAGCACGCTTGATCGGATTGAAGTTACCGGCAGTTCGATCAGCTACCGCGACCTGTTGCACACGCCAGCCATCGCCATCACCAAGCACGGCGATTACCTGTCCCAAGGCTTCAGCCTGATCAACGACAGCCGCGATGCCGAACGCAGGAAGCAGGAGATTCACAGCACCATCGAGAAGCTGCTGGCGCGCAGTGGAAAGCGCTACAGCCTGATCTTCGAGGATGGCTACTCGATCACCTTGAACGCCCAAAATCATCGAGTGGAACTGCTGGACGACAGCAAGCGCCCCGATGTCAGCCGGGTAAAGCTGCGCCTGCGGCTTGAGCTGCCCGCCGAGGCCAAGGACGGCCTGCAGATCGTCGCCGACCTGCGCGAGTTCGTACGCAGCTCAGTCAAGGTGGGCAGAACCGAGATCGAGCTGGATACCGAGACTGCCCTGGGCATGAAGCGCCCGGAGCGATACCGTTATGAGCTGATCGAGGCGATCGCCGAGGATTCACAGCGCCTTCGTCGCAGCATGGGCAGCGGTTGCTCAGTGGAGCTCGAAGGACTGAACAGCAGAATCGAGTGGGAGCGCGTCGGCCCGGTGGAGCTGATGTTGTACATCCCGTACAGCATGACCGTCAGCGGCTGCAGCGAGGCTCCGACCCCTTAGTCCGGATATTTCATGAGGTCGCGCCGAAAGATCCGGCGATTCCAAGCGGGGCGAGAGTTTCGACCGATGGTGTTGAGATAACAGAGTGTTCGCCATCTTTCGGCGCTGGCACGGCCCTCACCGAGGACTTTGCGCTGTGAAGCGCCCGCGCGCACGGGCATGCCTGCCGTGAGCCTGTCGAACGGTACCGTTCGAGCGGGGCTTGAAGTCGAACAGTATGTTCAGACCTCAAGTTGCCGAATCACTTGTCGGACTTGCCCCCATTTCGCCAAGACTCCTCACCGTAGGGCTTTTGGGGATACCCGCCTAGCGTGACAACACAAACGCGGTGAAGCACGACCCATCCTTGGGCCATGCTTCACCGCGTCGCGCTTAGCAGGCTGCTGAGACTCATTTCAGCAGCCTGATTTTGCGCGCCACGGCGCGCGCGGAAATCGAACACGCAAGTGGTTGATTTCCGGCATGGGTGGCGCGGCCTTGCCCCGATCGGCTTGCCGTGAGCCTGCCGAACGGCGGTCCCTGAGCTTGTCGAAGGGTTGCGCTGAAAACCTCCAGGTTGGAGGCCTCAGCAACCTGTTAGGGGAGCGAAACAGTCAGCTCAGACTCGAACAACGATCAGTTGCCGATGCTCATCCGCCGATCGACATAGATCGGGGCTTCCATGGCAAACGGCGAGCCCTGGGTGAAGGCGCTGGCCTCAGGCGTGTTGTGGCCCTTGATCTCGATGCGCAGGGTGTAGGTGCCGACGTCCAGCGCCTGACCATTCTCCAGCGACACCAGATCAATCTCACCACCGAACACTTCGCTGGCACCCGGAGCAATGCTCAAGGTGTTCATGAACTGGGCGAAGCGGCGATTGGCGCCCCAGGTATTCAGCACGTCGCCTTCGGCGCTGAGCAGGCTGATCTCGAAGTGCTGCGAGCTGCCGAAATGCAGATCAATCGGTGCCTCGCTGGCATTGGTCAATTCGAGGTAGACCGGCACGCTCGGCGTGACATTGGACAGCACACGCGGCCCAGGGAAGCGCGCAGTCAGCTCCAGGCCCACGGTGGCGCTGGAGGTCGCACCGTAGTGCTGCCCGCCGATTTCAGCTTCCATCAGACTGAACTCCCGAGGTCCGGCAATGCTTGCCTCGCTCCACTTTACCAGCCCCACGCCCGGCGCAAACCAGGCGCTGCCGACGCCAGCGTCAGCGCAACTGGAGGTGAAGTCGAGACGGGTGGTATTGGCAAAGCTGCCAGCCTGGGTGCTGATGGTTTCACCGCGCTGCGCCAGCTTGGCCGAGTTGTTGCACGGGCCGAGGCGCAGGCTCCAACGCGTACCGACGGCGGCATCGAAATTGGCCATGCGATAGCTGCGATTCTGGTTGGCATTGAAGATCCATACGTCTTCATCGCCGGCGGCGGTCCACACCCAGGTCTCGCCCAGGCCGAGGAAATCGCTGAGCAGCTTCCAGTTGCTGCCCTCGGTACCCAGAACGCGGGCTTCGTGGCTAGCGACCGTCTGAGCTGCGGTCGAGAATCGGGCCACATCGGCGCCGCTCATCGGCAAGTAGTCTCCGGCCACGGCAGCGCCGCTGACCAGCCCAAGAACCACCGCTCCAAACAACTTGTTCATTCTTCATCTCCGTATGAGTGCTTCAAGGGACGCCACCTGACTCGTGAATGAGGGGTGACGGGGCGCGCACCTTACGGAATTTTTGTTGCACTGCAAAATAGAAATGAGTCATCCCGCGCAGCATGAATCATTCGTCGTCATGATCGATTCAGATTGATCGAATCATGCAAAAGATCCTTTTGTGCAAAATCCCCGATGACTCATGCACTTAGCCCGCACTTTCGCGCCAAGACCGGTCCCAGATCCATACTCCTACGTATCCATGTTTCGCCTCGTAACGGCAGTCAGCGCTTACCATCGAGCGGTATTAACCCGGATATTTCATGAGCGGGCGCGGATGGTGCGTCCATGACGCACCCTATGTATGGGTCGCCGCAACGCCGATGCCATCGGGTGCGGTTCACCGCACCATCGGGCATGGAACACACCCTACCGGCACGCCCCACCTCGCGCCGGTGCGTCCAACACGCACTCTACGGGGGAATCTGTGCGCATCCGTGGGTTAATCGCGGCTGCAGAATCGGCTGCATGCCCTTCAACGCCTGCACCGGCAAGGCCGAGGTAAAGCGATAGTCATCGGCATTCTCGCCCAGCACGAAGGCGGTCAAGGTGCCGAAGTACCGATCACCGAGGTAGAACACAAAGGTGGCGGTGCGGTTGCGCGCGCGCGATTCGATCACTCGGCCGCTGGCATCGACCGATTCGATGCGGTTGTCACCGGTGCCGGTCTTGCCGCCCAGTCGCCAGTCTTCGCTGGCGGCATCGGCGAAGCTGCCCTTCAGACGTCTGGCGGTGCCGCGCTCAACTACCTGGTTCAGCGCTTCGCGAAGCACGGCCGCCACTTCCGGTGCCATCACCTGTTGGCCGGCGGCCGGCACGCGCTTGAGCTCGGTGTGGTAGGGCGTGCCATCGGCAAAGCGTAATTCGCTGATCCGCACCGTCGGCAGGCGAATACCGTCGTTCAGTATGATGCCGACCAGCTCAGCCAGGGCCGCCGGCCGATCGCCCGAGCTTCCCAGCGCAGTCGCCAGTGAGGGCACCAGATGGCCAAACGGATAGCCCAGCTTCTGCCAGCGCTGGTGGATATCGAGAAACGCCTCGACCTCCAGCATGATGCGGATACGGTTGTCACGGGCCTGCTTATGCCGACTGCGAAACAGCCAGCCGTACACTTCCTGCCGCACCTCGGTGCTCGCGGCCAACAACTCACTGAACTCGACGTTCGGCTGACGAATCAGTTCAGCCAGCAGCCACAGGTCGAGTGGATGCACTCGGGCGATATAGGCGCGATCGGGCAGCGCGTAGGCATCGGGGCGGTAGCGCGCATGCAGGGCTTCGATATCCTGCTGACTGGGCAGTTCATCGACCCCGCGCTGGCGCAGAAACTCGGCCAGAGCGGCGGCGTCGGCCTGCGGATAAAGATAGCGAAACACCGCGCCAAGGCGTGCCGGCCGTGCAGCAAGGCCCTCGAGCAGGGTATCGATCCGCTTGCTTTCGTCCTTATCGCGGTACTTGTCCCAGAATCTGCGCAGAAAGCTCTGCCCTTCCTTGTCGACAAAGCGACGCAGATAGTCCTCGCGCCGTGGATCATCATCGTCCCCCAACAACTCGGCGCGGCGCGGCACGCTTTGATAGATGCTGTAGTTGACGATATCCCGCATCAGTCGCACAAACGGCAGGTTCAAGGAATCGCGCATCGCCTCGGCCACGCTGGCAACGCGCAGATCATCCTTGCGCTGGAAGTTACTGAAGCGGTGAATGCCGCCGCCAGTCAGAAAGCGCTCGTGCGGGCTGGCCGAATAGCGCCGCTGCATGGCCGCCTGCAGCAGGCTACTGAGGTCAGCCTGCGGGTGCTCGGCCAGATAACTCAACACCCAACGGGTCAGCCGATCGGCAGGTTGCACCTCGATCTCGCGCAGGATACGCGCCGGCAGGCCGCTGTAACGCCCATGCAGTTCAGCGATGACTTCCAGATAGGTCGCCACAACACGTAACTTGGCTGTGGAGCCGAGCTCCAGCTTGCTGTTCTCGCTCAGATCGAAGGCTTGCCGGGTGCTGTCGGTTTGCACTCGAACGGCAAACCGGTCCGGCAAGCGCTCATACAGGGTGAAGCTATAGCGCACGCCCTGCAACTGATCCTCCTGCAGCAGACTGTGGCCCAGCAGACCGGCGGCCTTGGCCGCCTCGGGCTCACGCAGACCATCGAGGTAGGCCGATACCTCACGCTGCAGTTCAGCGTCGAGACTGCTGTCGACGTCCAGGTCAAGCCGATCGAGGCTGTACAGCGGCACATTCAGCAGGCTGGCCAGATGGCGTCGAACCAGATTGGTGCCTTTGTCGTTGCTGATTGCGGTCTGGATTGGATCGCTGGCCCAATCGCGGAACTCCAAAGGTGCAGCCAAGGCAGCGTCACGCAGTGCCGGCTCGATCCTGCCGGCGCGTTGCAGCAGCCGCAGATGACTGTCGATCAGACTGTTAAGCTCGACCCGCCCCTGGGCCAGGTAGTAGCTCGGACGGCGCTGCGCCACCAACAAGGCCAACACCTGACGCAAGGCCAGCCCGCGTGCGGCCAGCGCGCTTTCGCTGTGACCATTGCCGGAGAGCAATTGATTGACGCGGGCAAAATCGGCACCGAACCAAACACGCAGGCCATCGGCCAGACCATGCACTTCGCCATGCCCAGGCACCGCCGACAACGGCACGGTGTTGAGGTAGTCGCGCAGGAGATCACGTCGGGCATTCAACGTGTCCTGGCCGTGCTGATAGGCGCGCACGCTGGCCGAAGCCATCTGTCGCCACTTCTCTTTGAACGAGCTGGTCAAGCCATCGGGCGAATGGCGAAACTTTTCGATCTGGGTGGCCAGTGTGCTGCCGCCCACCGCCGAGTCGCCCCAGCCCAGGGCCTCCTCCAGCTGTGACCAGGCGGCACTGAATAGCCGCGGCCAGTCAACCGCCGGATTGATCTCGCGCCGTTGCACATCCAGCAGATGACGATCCTCGATGAAAGTCAGCGCCTGTGCCACCAAGGGCGGCACATCTTCGAATCTGGCATAGGCTTCACCGGGATAGGCGCGGCGCCATAGCGGCTGCCAGGCGCAATCGCGAATCGATAGGCCGGCCTGGGTCTTCTCCGGGTACGGCGGGTAGTAGCCCTGGTCTGTGAAGTCGACCAGCTCCGGGCTCAGCACGGCTTGGCGATCAATGGCGTAGCCGCGCTCCAGGGCACGCTGCAGAAACAGCGGCAGGTAGGCATAGCCCAGGCGCTTGTCGAACGGCCCTTCGCGCGGAAAGTGGATGTTCTCGCTGGCGCCCTCAGCGAGACGAAACTGCAAACGATCGGCATAGCGACTGAGGTAATGCGCCTGTAGCGGTGAGTAGCGCATCTCGAACCACAGCCCGGCCGCGAGCACCAGCCCGATCACCACGACGATGCGTATCCCCCAGCGCAACAGCCGACGCCACCCGCCACGGCGCCTTCTCGCCGTGGCAGACTGCGGTCGCGTCTCCGGTTCGGGCCGCCCTGCTTCGAATCCATCCATCGCCACGCTTCCTTGCGTTCCAGTCTACACCGATTTGCCCCAACCAGCTTAGCCTGTTGATTAGTTGTTGTGCGGCTCACGATTCATCTTTCAGGACGGGTCTCGACCTGGAGACCCGCCGATTCGACACCCGCCGCCAAAAGCATCGAGTCAGTCGGCTTCCGCTCCTTGCAGGGGCAAAACAAGTCGAAAGCAGGTGCCCTGCGCCACCACCGAGCGCGCCTCGATGGCGCCGCCGTGATCGCGGACGATGCCGAATACGATCGCCAGTCCGAGCCCGGTGCCCGCCCCCACCCCCTTGGTAGTGAAGAAGGGCTCGAACATGCGATCGAGCACCGCGCGCTCCATGCCCACGCCATTGTCCTCCAGGCTGATTTCAACAGCAGCGATCGAGCGCAACGTGCATGGACGGGTGCTGATTCTTACCTCGCCCTGGCCGTCTCTTGTGCCGGCCTCGATGGCCTCACAGGCATTGACGATCAGATTCATGAACACTTGACCGAGCTTGGCCGGCTGGCACTCGACGTTCGGATTGTGCTCGAGCTGCAGATCGAAACGGATGCCATCAAAACGCGTGCGTACCAGATTGACGGTGGACTGAATCGGCTCGGCGATCGGAACCGGCTTACGCTGAGCCTCATCCAAGCGGCTAAACTGGCGCAGATCAGCAACGATGCGTCGGATGCGCTGATGACCTTCGCGCGCCGTACTGGCCATTTCTTCCAGGTGGCGGAAGCGCTGATCAAAGGCATCGAGCACTTCCGGCGCCGCATCCTCGCCCGCCAGATGCCAGAGCATTTCACGAAAGCGGCGCAGCTCCAGCTCCAGGTTCTGAATCGCGCCGTCGGCGAAGCTGGTCGGATTGTTGATTTCGTGCGCCACGCCGGCGGTCAGGGTGCCGAGAGCGGCCATCTTTTCCTGCACCACCATCTGCTGCTGGGCATTGAGCAGATCCTGATGGGCGGTTTCAATTTCTGCTTTCGATGCCAGTAGACGGTCGCGGCTGGCAGCCAGTTCAGCGGTGCGCTCGGCGACCTGCTGAGCCAAGCGGGCCGCGTTCCGGCGCATTTGCGCGGTGCGCCAGCGAAAACCGCCAAGCAGCAGGGCGAAAGCGAAGCTCGCATACGCCAGGTAGGCCCAAAGGCTACGCCAGGGCGGTGGGCTGACCTCTATCCAAAGCTGAGCTTCATCAGCACTCCAGTCGCCCGCGGCTGCGGCCTTAACGCGCAATTTGTACTTGCCAGCAGGCAGATTGGTATAGGTGGCGCGGCGATTGCGATGATCGGTCTCGATCCAGTCGGCGTCGTAGCCCTCCAGCCGGTAGGCGTAGCGCATTCGAGTCGGATCGAATGGGTGCAAGCTGGAGAATTCAAAACTGAGCAGAGCCTCTCGATGGCTGAGTGCAATCTGTTCGGTCACTTCGATCGGGCTTGGCAAGGCATAAATTGCGGGTTCTGCGCCGCCTCGCAATGGCACCGGTCGATTGAACAGCAGCATTTCGGTGAACACGACTGCTGGTGCTCCATCATCGCTGCGTATGGCATCGGGGAAGTAGCGATTGAAACCACGAATGCCACCAAGGAAATGTTCACCCTGGGCGCTTCGATAGTAGGCGTTGGTGTTGAATTCGGAACTCTGCAACCCGTCATGTTCACTGTAGTTGCGCACCGTGCCGTCACGCGGATCAAAGCAGGCGATTCCATCGTTAGAGCTCAGCCAGAGTCGACCCTGCCGGTCGGGAAGGATGCCGTACAAGGAATCATCGGCCAGCCCATGCTTGCGCGTGTAGGCACGGCTCTTTCCGCTGCTGGGATCAAACCGCAGCAGCCCGGCATCCAGGGTGGCCAGCCACAGAATGCCATCCGGATCTTCGTGGATGGCGCGCACGCCGTCCGAAGCGAGACTGTCGCGATTGGCCGGGTCATGGCGATAGCAGTGGAATCGATTGTTCAGTTCGTCGAGACGGCACAACCCTCCGCCCCAGAAGCCGACCCAAAGGTCACCCGAGCGGCCACGCAGGAAGACCCGCACATCGTCGTGCGGCAGGCTCGAAGCATCGCCGGCCTGATGGCGGTAGCGCCGACCCCGACCCGACTCCGGGTCGAGCTGGACCATGCCGCGCCCCATGGTGCCCAGCCACAGGCTGTTCGGTCCGTCGACACGAATGGCGACCACACGGTCGATCAGATTGCCGTCCTCTGGACTGCGCGGCAAAGGCACCGGCTCGAATTCCCGACGCTCGGGATCAAAACGAAACAGACCGCTGTCGCTACCCACCCACAGTGTGCCCAGCGCCGCCACCAGAACGCGCACATGCCAACTTGCCTGAGGCGCGCGGTCGGTCTGCAGCAAGTAGCGCTCAAAGCGACGTTGCCCAGCATCCCAGCGGTTCAATCCGTTCTGCGTGGCTACCCATAGCGTTCCACTGGCATCTTCGGCAAAGCCACGCACCCAGTCATGACTGAGACTTTCAGGATCGGCCGGGTGGTGACGGTAGTGGGGGAATTGCGAGCGGCGCGGATCGTAGCGCAACAGCCCGTCGGAGCTACCGATCCACACCTGACCATGCCGATCCTGCACCAGCCCATTGACGGTATCGTGGCTCAAGCCCTTGTTCGCCGCCGGATCGGCGCGCAGCCAGCGGAGATCGCCGTCAGCGGGACGGTAGATACCCAGCCCACCGCCACGGGTGGCAATCCAAAGCTGTCCTTCGGCATCCACCAGCAAGGCCAGAACGGAGGCGCTCTGGGACCGCGAGCTGGCTTCCGACAGTCGGGAAAACTGCCCCGATCCGGGATCGAAATGCTCAACGCCGGCCCCTTCCGTACCGACCCACATGCCGCCCTCGGCAGCGGCCACGATGGCGCGCACCGAATCCTGGGCCACGCTGACCGACCGCCCGGCCCGCTGCGGGAAGCGACTGAACTGCCTGTTCGTGATGTTGAGTCGATTGAGCCCGCCCTCGGTACCGATCCACAGATCGCCGGCAGGGTCAAACCACAGTGCACGCACACTGTTGTGGCTGAGACTGTTTGGGTCATCGACTGCATGCTGAAAACGGGTGAAGCCCGTGCCTCTGCGCGGCAAGCGGTTCAATCCTTGCGCTGAGCCCACCCACAGATCGCCGTTCTCCGCCACCGCCAAGGTTCGCACCCAATCGTCACTCAGCGAATCGGCGCGCTCGGCATCGAATCGAAACCGTTGAAACCTGCCACTGCGTGGATCGTAGCGATTCAAGCCGCCGGCATAGGTGCCGATCCAGATAATGCCGTCCGCATCTTCGACCAAGGCGGTAACGAAATTATGCGACAGCGAATTGGCATCATCCTTGTTGTAGCGATAGAGCTTGAAGGTATTGCCATCGAAGCGATTCAAGCCTTCCTGTGTACCCAGCCAGAGAAAGCCGCGCCGGTCGTGCAACATGGCATTGACGCTGGCCTGGGCCAGTCCCTGCTCCAGGCCCCAGCGATCGAGACGAATCTCCGGGCGCACCATCGCGGCGATCGGCTGGATAGGCACGATCGTCAGCACGAACCCGACGGCCAGCCACAGGCCGCAACAAAATCGCTTGGCAATCAGGCGCGCGCGCCTGTGCTGTAGCAGGAAGGCTGCTGCCTGACCCCAGCGCCCATCAGGGAACTGCGTGTGCATCGACTTCCGACCTCAAGGGCAGCACCACCACCAGCCGCGTCCCCCACTGAGGATCGGATTCCAGGTCCAGCCGGCCGCCATCTTCACGAACAATGTTCCAGGCCACCGACAGCCCAAGACCCGCGCCCTGACCGGGCGGACGGGTGGTAAAGAAAGGCTCGAACACATGCGACTGATCGGCCGGCGAAATTCCGCAACCATTGTCCTCAACGCAGATCTGCAATTCGTCGGCTGCGCCCAACCGTGCGTGCACAACAACGCATCCAACATGCGTTGCCTCAACCTGTTGTCGCGACTCGATGGCCTGGCAGGCATTGGTGATCAGATTCATGAACACATGATTCAACTTGGCCGGCTGGCACTCAACCTGTGGATCCACATCAAACCTGGCCTGGATGTCGATGCCGCGATAGCGCCCACGAGCCAGGCTGATGGTGGCGGCAAGCGACTCCGCCAGTCTGACCACCTTGCGCTCGGCTTCATCCAGCCGTGAGTAGGTCCGCAAGTCTTCCACGATGGCGGCAATTCGCTGTGAGCCTTCGCGAATGGTGGCCAATTCCTCCAGCTGAGCAGCAATCCGCGCCTCGATCAGGGCCAGCACTTCCGGCGGCGCATCCTGGCCTGCCAGGTGGCGCAGATGCTGGCGAAACTGTTCCAGCTGGGCGGCCAGATTCTGCGCCGCACCGTTGATGAAGTTGTTGGGATTGTTGATCTCGTGCGCCATGCCAGCAGTCAGTTGGCCGGTGGCGGCCAGCTTCTCACTGGTGATCAATCGGGCCTGCGTCTGCTGCAGTCGCTGCAAGGTCTCCTGCACCTGCGCCATGGCCTTGTCCAGTTGTTCGTAGGTCTGGGCATTGTCGACCGCGATCGCTGCATAGCTGGCCAAGGCCCGCAGCAGCTCCAGTTGCGCGCTCGAATAGGCACGTGGCCGCGGACTCTGCACGCTGAGGCAACCAATCGTGCGGTCGCCTACCCGCAGCGGCAGGTAGACAATCGACTCCATCACGTGACCTTGCTTCGGCGCCGCGACGTCACCGACATAGTTCGCCAGCTCCTGTCGGCAGGCGGTGCACAGTTCCTGGCCGCGGGTGACGCACCACACAGCCGGACGATTGGTTTCGCTCAGCGCATAGTCGACGGCGCTATCGCGCACGCCAGCCTCGATGCTGTAGCGATCGCGCAGGGCCTCGCGTTCGCGATCGAGCACGGAAATCGCGAATACGTGAGCATCGAGACGTGAGGCCACTTGCGCATGCACTTCCGAGAAGGCCTGTTCGAGATCCAGCGTCGCTGTCAGGCGTCGACCGATTTCACCCAGCTTGAGGATGTCGGCGGTACGTGCCGCCACTTGCTCCTGCAGCTCCTGGCCGCGTCGGGCCAAGGCGGCGGTGCGCCAACGAAACGCGCTGAACAACAGAAACAGCAGACTCGCCGCCACACTGATCTTGAAGCCGGCGGTTTGCCACCATTGTGGAAGTATCTCGACTTGCAATTCGCGGGGCGGACTCCACTCGCCATCACGATTGCCTGCCCGCACCTGAAAGCGGTATGCGCCCGGCGCCAGATTGGTGTAGTGGGCACGACGCCGCTGAGCATCGCTGACCACCCAGTTCGACTCAAAGCCCTGCAGCCGATAGGCAAATAGCATCTGGTGCGGGGCAACGAAGTAGGGCGAGGTGAAATTGAAACTGAGATTGCGTGCGCGGTTCGATTGCAGGGCAAGCGATTGCAGCTGGGGCGCCGAGGTCTCCAGCGGCGAGTTGGGGTCGGAGGTTCTCGCCAGCAGCGGGCGATTGTCCGACTCGATCGAGGTCAGCACCGGCTGGGTTGGAATGGGCGCCTGATCGACCTGTTCAGGATCAAACACGGTGAAGCCGTCCAGCCCTCCAAAGACGAATCGGCCAGATGGCAACGCGGCGGCGCTGCCGATGTAGTAAGACGCATCCAGGGCACCGTCAGCGCTGCTGTAGTTGCGTACAGCGAAGCTGTTGGGGTCGAAGCGACTGATGCCGCGTGTGGTACTCAGCCACAGCCGGCCACGCGCATCCTCAAGGATGCCGCCGATGGCGTCGGCCGCCAGACCCTCGGCGCTGCCATAGGCCTGAAACTTCGCCTGCGCTGGATCTGCCCCAGCCTCCAGCTTCATCTCGTGCAGGCCGGCACCCTGCGTGCCAATCCACCAGCGCCCGTCGCGGGCGCGCAGAATCTCGGTCACCGTACTGGCCTGTAAGGCAGCATCGATGCCAGGTTGTGCCAGGGTGCGGTGAAGCAGTCTCGCACCATCGCGACTGAACCAGAGCAGGCCGCCACTGGTACCGACCAACATGATGTTGTCGTCGAATGGCTCAAAGGTGCCGCGGCCGATCAATCCGCAGCTGACCGGACTGTGCTTGGCCAACACGGCGGCAGTCGCCCGATCCAGAACCCACAAGGTGTCCGCATCGCATAACCATAGCCGCGGCCCATCGATTCGAAATGAGAAGCGGATGCTCAACACACCGAGTTCCGCCGGCAGCGCAATCCGCTGGAGAGCTTGGTCCTTGACCCGATAGAGCCCGGAGGTGCTGCCCACCCAAAGCTCATCCGAGCAGGCCAGATCACTGCTGAACAGCGCTTCGCCCCCGACCATTGCCGACAGTCGCGCCTTGTCCAGATCGAACTGGTACAAGCCCTGCCGGGTCGCCAGCCACAGTCGATTCTGCGCTGATGGATGAGCTGATGCATCGGCACACATCGCCAGCACCGACGCATCGCGCAGACCCGAGGTGGCCGGCATATCGGGATCGAAGGTGATGAAATCCGGCGGTCGCGGCGGCATTCGTCCTACGCCTCCGGTCCAGCTTCCGGCCCAGATCCAGCCATCCTGATCCTGCAGCAGACTGGCGATCCGGCCACTTCCGATGCCATCGCGAAAAGGCCGCTGATAACGAAAGTGGGTCCATGCCACCGATTCGGCATCCGGCTGTTCGGCGACATCGAGCCCCGACTCGTGACCGACCCAGATGCGGCCATCAACGTCCTGCAGCAAGGAACGTATTCGCCCATCTGCCAGGGAAGCGGGTTGGGCGTCCGGCAGCCAGTGCCTATCGATTTCACCCTTGACGTTGAGTCGGTACAGGCCGAACCCATCGGTGCCGACCCACAGCTGCCCGTGTCGGTCGTGCAACAGCGCGGTGACCGAAGGCGCCTCTTCGGCCAAGGGGTACCTGCGCTGCGCGCCCTGAGCGTCACGCTTCGCCAGGCCCGCCGAGGTGCCAATCCATAGCGAACCGTCGGCGACCGGCGCCAGCGCATGCACAAACTCTCCTGGCAAGCGGCCATCGCCGTGCGCAAGGTAATCAAGCACGCGGCCCTGTGCGCTCACCCGCGCCAGACCACGCCCACCCACCCAAAGATCGCCTTTGCCATCCACCGCCAGCGCGCGCACCACGCCGGCCGGCGCAGCGCCAGGATCGTCGACTGCCGACCCGATGCGCTGAAACGTCTCGCTATGGCTGAGGTAGCGGTTCAGGCCTTCGCTGCTGCCCACCCACAACTGGCCCTGTTGATCCAGGGCCATGGCATTCACCCGATTGCCCCACAAAGAGTCGGCGCGGTCGCGATGGTTGAGGAATACCCGAACCTCGACGCCGTCGTAGCGCGCCAGGCCATCTTGCGTACCGATCCAGACGAAACCCGAGGCATCCTGCACCAGGGCCAGCACGCTGACCTGCGGCAAGCCGTTGCGGGCATCGAGATGGCGAAAGCGAATGGCCTCGGGATTGAGTTCGGCTGACTGCGCCAGCCCCAGCGGCAGCAGCAGGGCCGCCAGCCAGCGCCAGCCCGACCCGCGGCGATTGATCTGCTTATCCACGCGCACGCCAGGGGCGGCAGAGGTGCGCTGCCAGTGGCGAAACGCGCCGGCGGCCATGGTCCTGGGCAATCAGGTGCAACCGGCAGTTACAGCAGTCAAGTCCATAGCCTCCCCTTGGCCATGATCATGGTAACGCTGCTTTCAGCTGATCGTTCAGCGAACGCGCCTGCAGGTGAATAAAGTCACTGCCTGAGCTATGGCTTCCACCCCCACCATGGCGCATTATCCTGCTTGCAGGTGAGGGGGAGACGCAATGGGTCTTTTCAGTCGCGACCGGTTGACGCAGCTGCAGGCAAAAGCGCCCGACGCATCCGCGCATGGCGTCATGATCGTGGACGATGAAGAGGGCAATCTGCGTGTACTGCGCACCATGCTCGCCGACCGCTTTCGGGTCATCGAAGCCAGGGACGGCCGCGAAGCCTTGGACCTACTTGAAAACCTGGCCGCTGAGGACGCGCCCAGCGTCATCCTGAGTGATCAGCGCATGCCACGCATGACCGGGATCGAGTTGTTCGAAAGAATCCGCGATCGGCTACCGGCCAGTATCCGCATTATCATCACCGGCTTTGTCGACGTCGGCGCCATCGTTGATGCCATCAATCGCGCAGGGATTTACAAGTTCATTGTTAAGCCGTTCGACCGCAACGATCTTCTGCTCACCCTGGAGCGCGCTGTCGAGGCGTTCGAAATGCGCCGCGAGATAGAACGCCATATCGAACAGCTGGAGGACAAGGTGCGAGAGCGCACCCGCGAGCTGGAGCAAAAGCACCAGGCCCTGTTGCTGGCCTCGGCGGAACTCGAACGGGCCAGCCTGACCGATGCCTTGACCGGGCTTGGAAACCGTCGCTTCGTCGAACGGGAAATATCCGAACGCGGCCGGCTTGAAGACGATGAGCGGCGCTCCGGGCTTGGCCAGCGCGTAGCCTACTTGCTGGTCGACGTCGATCATTTCAAGTCGGTCAACGATACCTATGGCCATGCCGCAGGCGATGCGGTGCTGATTGGCTTGAGTGAAGTGCTGCGTCAGTGCTGCCGCGAAGGAGATCTAGCGGCACGCTGGGGCGGCGAGGAGTTCCTGTTGCGGATCAGGGTTGAGGACGAGGCCCAGGCGATCGGTTTTGCACGCCGGCTGCGTGAGTCGGTGGCCTCGGCTCGATTTGACATTGGCGACGGGCAACAGCTGCAGCGCACCTGTTCGATCGGCATTGCGCTGCACCCATTTGACCCGCGCGATCCGCAGGCGCTGAGCTGGGAGCACGTGCTTTCGGTCGCCGACCATGCGCTTTACCTGGCCAAACGAGGCGGACGCAACGCCGCGCTATGCCTGACTTGCGGTGACCCGTCCGCGTCGGTCAACATTCATCGAATACACGAAGAGCTGCAGGATTGGATAGACGCTGGCGCGCTGCGCCTGCTCAGGGAATCCTGATCGTCACTCTACATCGGCAGGGCAACGGTGAAGCGCGCTCCGGCGCCCGGCTCGGAATCAACATCGACGTGTCCGCCGTGCTCGTTGACAATCGACCAGGAAAGCGCCAGGCCGAGGCCGGTGCCCTCGCCAGCTGGCTTGGTGGTAAAGAACGGGTCAAAGATCTGCGTTTTCAGGCCGGGATCAATGCCTGATCCATTGTCCTCGACGACCACGCAAAGCTGGTCGCCTTGCTGGAACAGCCGAACCTGTACTCTGCCACAAAACGCAGGATCGCCTTCCGCCGCTTTCTGCTTGATTGCCTGGCAAGCGTTGACGATCAGATTCATGAACACCTGGTTCAATCGCGGCGGATTGCAGAAAATCTCCGGATCGTCATCAATCTGAAGCGCGAACTCGATGTCATGTTTGTACTTGGCTCGAACAAGATTCATCGTCGCGCGAATCGGCTCACCCAGACTGGCACGACTGCCTGCCGGCGACTCGGCGCGGGCAAAGGTGGTCAGATCCCTGACGATGCCGAGCACGCGATGCGTACCCTCGAGAATCGTTTGCACCTGCTCGCGCAACATATCAAAGCGACGCTCCAGACTCTGCAGCACCTCGCGATCGGCATCCGGGCCCGCTAATTGAAAGAGAAACTGTCGAAACTCTTCCAACTGCTCATTCAGGGCATCGGCCGCCAATGCGGCATAGTGGGTCGGGTTATTGATTTCATGTGCCACGCCGGCACTCAGCTGACCTGCCGCAGCCAGCTTCTCACTCACCAGCAAGTGCTCACTTTGCATCACCTGCTGCAAGGCCGATTGAGCACGTTCGGCCTGCTGCCTGAGTCCCGCCTCGTTCTGCAACAGCACCTCCTCGACACGTTGCCGTCGTTCGACTTCCTGTTGCAATGCACGCTGTGTTGCCCTGAGATTCAAATGGGTGCCAATGCGCGCCACAACTTCGGCAATATCGACCGGCTTGGTCAGATAGTCGACGCCGCCGGCCTCGAAGCCCGCCAGTTTGTCCTCGGTATGTTGCAGCGCGGTCATGAAGATGACCGGGATCGCTCGCGTATTCGGGTTACGCTTGAGCTGGCGACACGTTTCAAAGCCATCGATACCCGGCATCATGACATCAAGCAGGATCAGGTCCGGCATCACCTGCTCGGCCTGCAACAATGCCTCGGCGCCGTCATGCGCCAGCCGAACCTTCAGCCCATAGGTCCACAGCTGCTCTTTCAGCGCGTCGAGCAATACCGACGAATCATCGACCAGCAGGATGGTCGCTGGCGGCAGACTGGCGTTGGATGGCTTTCGCTCAACCATAACGGCATCCTCGAAACCTGATCAATTGATTCCTTCTGCCAACACGCGGCAGCGCTTGCAGTCGCCCTACCTGGTCAGGATGGCCGCAATTCAAACGCGGCATCAAACAGGGCCTCCAACTCGGCATTTGCGCCACGCAGGCCATCAATCACTTCCTTGGCCCAATCGAAGTATTGTTGCCGTCGCTGCAAGGACCAATCGGGCGGCGGCGACTGCGCAACGTCGCGCAGGTTACAGATCTTATCGGCGAGTTTCACCTGCGCTGCCTGCAGTGTCAGGTGCGGGGCATGCTCGACCTGGGCCCGCTTGCGGGTCGCCTTGTCCAGGCGCTTGTCGTCAGTGACCTCGATCACGATGCCGGTGATCACGCGGCCGAAGCGCTGCTCCAGTTCTTCTTCGGTGGTTTCGGTATCTTCGATGGTGTCGTGTAGCAGCGCCGCGCACAGTACCTGCAAATCCTGCACACCGGCTTCCAGTCGCAGCACGCGCAGCAAGGCGATCGGATGATTGATATAGGGCGAGGCCTCGATATCCTTGCGCCGTTGGTCTCGATGCTTGTGCGCGGCAAAGGCCAGGGCGTCGATCAGCAAGGGTGAGACTTGATCCATGGCAGCACTCCTGGTTGCGCCGTTGCCAACATAGCAGCTCAGTCGACAGGTTTCGACTTCGGGCCAGCACGCCCTCGGTGCGCCCAAGGTGCATGCTTGCGGTCAGGGCTTGCGGTCATACACAGGGTGCGCCTCGGGCGCACCGGGCGCCATCGACGACGTGCAGCTGACACCCAGCCGGGTATGCTACGCGCACCATTGATGCCGCTGGATACGAGCCGGGCCGATCACAAGGGTTGGGTGCCGACCAGCGGCCACGTCTCCCATCGCAGAGGAGCAGGCCATGAAATCCCGCGCCGCCGTCGCCTTCGCCGCTGGCGAACCCTTGCAGATCGTCGAGATCGATGTCGCCCCGCCGAAGTCCGGCGAAGTGCTGGTGCGGATCACCCACACCGGGGTCTGCCATACCGATGCCTTCACCCTGTCCGGCGATGATCCGGAAGGCCTGTTCCCTGCCGTGCTCGGTCATGAGGGCGGCGGCATCGTGGTCGAGGTCGGCGAAGGCGTCACCAGCGTCAAGCCCGGTGATCATGTGATTCCGCTGTATACCGCCGAATGTGGCCAGTGCAAGTTCTGCACCTCGGGCAAGACCAATCTCTGCCAGGCCGTGCGCGCCACCCAGGGCCGCGGTGCGATGCCCGATGGAACCAGTCGTTTTTCCTACAACGGCCAGCCGCTGTATCACTACATGGGCACCAGCACCTTTAGCGAATACACCGTGGTCGCCGAGGTATCGCTGGCCAAGATCAATCCCGAGGCGCCGCTCGGCAAGGTGTGCCTGCTCGGCTGTGGCGTCACCACTGGCATCGGCGCGGTGCACAACACCGCCAAAGTGAAGGCTGGCGATAGCGTGGCGGTGTTTGGCCTAGGCGGCATTGGGCTTGCGGTGATCCAGGGCGCACGCCAGGCCAAGGCCGGACGCATCATCGGCATTGACGTGAACCCATCCAAGTTCGAACTCGCCAAGCAGATGGGCGCGACCGACTGTATCAACCCCAAGGACCACAGCAAGCCGATCCAGGAGGTCATCGTCGAGCTCACCGACGGCGGCGTTGATTTCAGCTTCGAATGTATTGGCAATGTCGAGGTGATGCGCGCCGCGCTGGAATGCTGTCATAAGGGCTGGGGCGAGTCGGTGATCATTGGCGTGGCCGGCGCCGGCCAGGAGATTCGTACGCGTCCGTTCCAGCTGGTGACCGGGCGGGTGTGGCGCGGTTCGGCGTTCGGCGGCGTAAAGGGCCGCAGCCAGCTACCCGGCATGGTGGAGCAGGCCATGCGCGGTGACATCGAGCTCGACCCTTTCATTACCCACACGCTGCCGCTGGAGCGCATCAACGAGGCCTTCGACCTGATGCACGAAGGCAAATCGATTCGCACCGTCATCGAGTTCTGATCATGCAACAAATCGAGCACCGCGCCTGCTTTGGCGGCTGGCAGGATGTCTACCAACACGCCTCGCCCACTCTTAACTGCACAATGCGCTTTGGCGTCTATCTGCCTCCCCAGGCCGAGCGAGCGCCCTGCCCCGTGCTGTATTGGCTCTCTGGCCTTACCTGCACCGAACAGAACTTCATCACCAAGGCCGGCGCCCAGCGCTACGCCGCCGAGCACGGCCTGATCATCGTCGCGCCGGACACCAGTCCGCGCGGCGAAGGTGTTGCCGATGATCCCGCCGACGACCTCGGCCAGGGTGCAGGCTTTTATCTCAATGCCACTGAATCACCCTGGTCATCGCATTACCGGATGTACGACTACATCGTCGACGAACTGCCCGCCTTGATCGAGTCGAACCTACCCGTTACGCAGGCGCGCGGCATCAGCGGCCACTCGATGGGCGGCCACGGCGCGCTCACCATCGCCCTGCGCAATCCTGGCCGCTATCACAGCGTCTCAGCCTTCGCCCCGATCGTGAACCCGAGTGAGGTGCCCTGGGGACAGAAGGCCTTGCGAGCCTATCTGGGCGATCGCCCCGAGGACTGGCGGCAGCATGACAGCGTGGCGCTGATTGCGACCGCGGCAGAGCGCCTGCCCCTGCTGATCGACCAAGGCGAAGCCGACCCGTTTCTTAACGCACAGCTTCAACCTGATCGACTGCGACAGGCGTGCGAGCAGCACCATCATCCACTGCAGCTTCGGCTGCAACCCGGTTACGACCACAGCTACTACTTTGTCGCCAGCTTTATCGGCGAGCACATTGCCCATCATGCCGCCGCTCTTGGTTAGCGCAGAGTGAATCCGATTCGTTGGCCTGTGCCGGCGATACCCCTCTCCCCCGCCCCGCTCCCGCGAGGGGAGAGGGGAGCAAAGCGGACGCTCGGCGTATCGACACGTTATGGAATGCGGAAGCAAAAGTCTCCCGGCGCGTCGTGTCCAAATTGCAGCCGGGCCGCGAGGCGAAGTGATTCGAGCCCCTCTCCCCTGGAGGGAGAGGGGTTGGGGTGAGGGGGAGCGTCCAGCGCATAGAGTGTCTGCCCCCTCTCCCCCGCCCCTCTCCCACGAGGGGAGAGGGGAGCAAAGCGGACGCTTGGCGTATCGACACGTTATGGAATGCGGGCGCGAAAGTCTCCCAGCGCGTCTTGTCCAAATTGCAGCCGGGCCGCGAAGTGAAGTGAATCGAGCCCCTCTCCCCTGGAGGGAGAGGGGTTGGGGTGAGGGGGAGCGGAGCTACAACACACCTCAACGCTTGGCTAAGGCGACTCAAACGAATCGGCAATCACCCGGATCGGCGGCGGCGGCAGGGTGTTCTGCGGCGTGCCGTAGGCGCCCGCGCCTTTTGCGGTTACCACCCGCTCGAAGATGTAAACCTTCCCCGAGCGCCTGCCGGCCGCGGTGTTGGCCTCATGGCAGCCCACCACGAAGCGGGTGCCGCTGGCGGCGTGAAAGTTGGCGAAGGTATTGGTGCAATCCGGGTCGCCGGCGAGCAAGGCCTGGGTGCTGGTGTAATCGGGTTCGTAAAACACGCGGTACTCGTTGATCAGGTTGCCCACGGCCAACCCCAGTACCAAACCCGTGCCCCAGCTGATCTGTCGCGCCTCAAGCGTGGTACTCGCGATCTCGATCACCTGGGTCTGGTTCCACACGCCTCCCGTTTCCTCCAGCATGCGCGCTGCTGGCGTGGTGCCGGCCATCAGGTTGCGCGTGGGAAAGCCGCAGGCAATGGCCACTTGCGTGGTGCTGCGGAAGGCGGCGCTGGCCTCGAACCCGCACGAGCTGCTACGGGCAAAGCCGCCGCTGCGCACCCAGGACATACCGTCGAAATCCAGCACATGCCAGTCGCCGTTCTGCGCATTACGCGCCAGCAGCCGCCCGGTCGCGATGGTCGCCAGAAACAGGCTCGTGTTCGGCACGCCGGACACGCTGATCTCGCCAACTAAATTGCAGGCTGAGCCAACCACGCGCCAGGCAAAGTTGCCGCCGTTGAAGCGAGCAATCACGTGTTCGCCATCGGTGAGCAAGGGCAACGCAAAGCCCTGCGTCGCAACAGACCGATCCACCGGCAAGGGCAACTCGCAGGCCCAATTCCAATCCAGTCCATCGCGCAGATACACATCGGCACGCCCGATGTTGGGGACGCCATCGACCGTGGATTTGGAGGTGACCACGGCTAAATCGCCGCCCAGCGCCCCGCCGCTTCCAAAGCTGTCGAAGGCCGCCAAGGTCTGCGGCGGCGTTAGTGCTTGCTGGCGCACCCAGTCCAACTGGCCTTGACGACGGTACATGTACACCGCTCCGGCGTCCGGCACTCGCCCGGCATCGCCAAGCTCATCGCGCCCTTGCGCGGTCGCCAGTACCCAGTCGCCATCGATGTCCACTGACAACCCGAATAGGTCGCCTAACAGGCCGTTGCCGTGGACAAATGTTTTTTCCAGTACTGGAGACGCGCCGGCGAGGGAGAACCCGTAGCCCACGCCTTGCCCGGAAACGCGATTGAATGACCGCGTCGGATCGCCGACAAACAAGTGGGTGTCGGTCAGCGCAACCGACGCATTCCCAGCTTGCGGCTGTGAGGGCAACGAGATCTGGACGGGGGTTGTCCACGCATCGTTGCGAAACTCGGATAGATAGATCTGATCAACGCCACCCGAAATGACCGTCGCGGCAACGCGCGGCACGGCCCCATCGAAGACAGCCAGATCGTTCCACGGCTCTGGGAAGGTGGGTCCCTCTTCGGCCACCGCCCAGACCCCGGCGGTTCGCCGATGCAACTGCAGGGTGGTCGCACTGGGTGGCAGCCAGGTGGCCAACACATCTCCATGGATGGCCCGGAAGGCGATCGCGCCGGTGGCGATGGTTTGAGCGTATTGCCAGGTGCCGCCGTTGAGCTCGAAGACGTACTCCGCGCCCCTCTGCATGTCGGAATTGAGGTGGGAGCGCGCGTTGACGATCAGCTGATCGCCAGACAGATCGACGTAGTAACCGAATCGATCGCGCGGCACGCCGTCAGGCGCCGTCAGTTCCTGTCGGTAGACGTAGTTGTTGCCAACCCTCTCGAACACATAGGCGCGTCCAGGATCGGTCGTGTTGCTCACTTGCGGGTTGCCGGGCTGCCCGACGATCAACCAACGATCATCGATGGCACGACCGCCGCCGAATCGGCCTTGTGCAATCGGCACTACCGACTCCACGTGAGCCAGCTGCGTCCAGCCATCGACGCCGCGCTCATACACCGTGACGGCACCTGAGTTTTCATTGCCCAGAACACTGACGAACGGATGCCCTATGGCCAGCAAGTTGCCGTCAGGGGAAAGGCTGGCAGAGTTGCCGGCAATGCCACCAAAGGTTTGCGACAGCTGCTGGAACTGACCGCTGCGCTGCCAGCTTCCGCCAACCTGTTCAAACGCAAAGAAATTGTCATCTGATCGCACGCCCGAAAACGGACTGAACACGACGCTGACACCTGCCGCCGCCACATCCGCACCAAACTCATCGAAGGAATCCGCCTCATCGGCGTAGTCCGGCACCGATAGCTGCGCCTGTGCCAGCGAGGTGGCCAGCACGGCCGACAGTAAAACCGCTTGCTTCATGAATCGCATAACGCCCCCCTGTGCGGCCGTCGCCGCGTTACTTATCAAATCGGTCCACCACCTGTGCACCCTACTCAAACCCACTCTTGTAAACCGCCTCAGCACGGGCCGGCTCGATCAGCACCTGGCGGTCGTCATCGCCCAACAGCACTTCGGTGCCGACCGGGGCGGTGACCTCGGCGCTGATCTCGACGAAGTTCTGCGTCGGGTCGATTTCACCGGTAATGTTCAGTTCGGCGCTGTTGCCGACGGCGAGGTCAAATTGCGTTTGCGCCGCACCGCTGCCGCCGGGCGGCACGCAGCTCGGGGCGCAGCTCCACAACACCGCGTTCAATCCAACCGGCGCGCCGACTCGCAGCTGCAGATCATCCACCGCATCCGGGCCGTAGTTGTGCACCTCGACGCTGTAGTCGGCCAGGGTGCTGCCCTTGGCAATCGCCTCGGCCAGCAGGCGTGGGGCGGGTTGGTTGCGGCGAATCACCAGACCCAGATCGGCACCACGTCCGACCGAGATGCGACGAATCACCGGCGTGCCGCGATCGGCGCCGCCGTTGGCAGTGCCGCCGTTGTCGACCGGTGTGACTCGAATCCGCGCCGCGCCGCTAGTGCCGCTCAGCGTGTAGTGCAGAGTGCCGCCGGCATCGACGCTGATGGTCTGCAGTACGCCGGACAGATCGCGCACTACCTCCACCTCCACCGAGGCGGTTTGGCTGCCCTCATTGGCCGGGCCGGCGCTAAGGCCGCTGACAAAGCCGCCAACCGACTGCGCGCCGCTGCTGCCCGCTGGCAGCGCTTGGTCACCGGCAAAGCTCGCCGTCGGCGGATCGTTGACGGGGGTGACCGTCAGGGTGCTTTGCGCCTGATGGGTCGCGCCGTCGCCATCGTCGACTTCCAGGGTAATCACCGCCTCGCCGTTGCCGTTCGGCACCAGGTTCAGGCTTAACGTGCGGTTGGCGCCGCTGCCGCCAAGCCCGGCGGCCAGCGCCGCATCGGTGATCAGCGCCTGGTTGTCGCTGCTAGCGCTTAACACCAGGCTACCCGGTGCAGTGCGATCGTCGCCGACGGTAATCGCCAAGCTGCCGCTGCCATCCTCCAGCACAGTGAGCGTCGAATTCATCGCAATCGTCGGCGGCTGATTCGAATCCGACACCGTAAAGCTGCGATCGACATCGGCCGCCGCGGTGTAGTTCACATCGCCGGCCTGACTGGCGCGAATCGTACAGGTGCCAAGATTGCCGATGGTCAGCGTCACCGTGCTGCCATTCGTCCCCGAAGTGGTACACACCCCGGTGGTCTGCGAGGCAAAGGTCACCGGCTGACTCGAATTGCCGCCGCTGGCCGACACACTGAACGGCGGATCATTGTCCGGGCGATCGCTCAAGGCGGCGAAGCTGATGGTTTGACTGCCCTGGCCGATGGCAAAGCTTTGCGTCACCTCCGGCGCGGCGGCGTAGGCAGCACTCCCGGCCTGATTGGCCGCGATGGTGCAGCTGCCCACAGTGACACCGGTGACGGTCGAACCATTCGTTCCACTTACCGTGCACACGCCCGTGGTTTGCGAACTGAACACCACGGGGTTACCCGACCCACCGCCGGTCGCCGACAGCGCCCCCGTCCCCTCCACCAGCACCGTCGGCGCGCTGCCGAAGCTGATCGCCTGGCTCGCCACTGGCGTGACGCTATTCGACACCGCCGACGGCGCGCTGGTACCCACGCCATTGGTCGCGGTCACGGTAAAGGTGTAGGCCGTACCGTTCGTCAGCCCAGTCACCGTACACGGTGATCCAGTGCAACCGCTACTGGTCAGGCCCTCGGGGGAACTGGTGGCGGTGTAGCCGGTGATGGGGCTGCCGCCGTTGCTGGGTAAACTGAAGGCAATGCTGGCAGAGGCATCACCCGCGGTGGCAATCACATCCGCCGGGGCATCGGGGATATTCCCTGGCACAACGGCGTTGGAGGGCAGTGATGCTGCGCTGAAACCCGCGAGACTGGACGCCCGCACGGTGAAGGTGTAGCTCTGCCCATTGGTAAGCCCGCTCACTTCGATTTCGCATGCCCCGGGCCCATTGCAGGTCCCGATGCCAGCAATCGGCTCCGACTCCGCCTGGTAAAACAAGATTGGATCGCTGCCAGAGTCCGTTGGCGCGTCAAAAGTGATGCGTGCCGATTCGACACCCGGCACGGCAACGACATTGGTCGGCGCACCGGCAACGCAGGCTTGCTCATCGACCTCGCCGTCGCAGTCGTTGTCGAGTGAATCGCAGATCTCCGGCGTCGGCGACACCGCACCCTGTACCACCCACGCGCCGCCACTGCAGGTCAGCGTTCCCACCCGGCAGACCGCGGGTGCCGTGCCAACAAGGTTGCCTAGGCCGCTGCAGGTTCCGCCAGCGGGCGGACACCAGTTGGTTGTGGAGTGGCTGCAACAATTACCCGGATTCGACCAGCCGCCTGAGTTGGAAGGCGCGTCGGTGAGATTATTGTCGATCGTGCCGTCCAGATCATCGTCAATGCCATTGCAGGTTTCTGGCGGATGCGGGGTGACGCTGTTCGACGGCGCCGAAGCCGGTCCCGTGCCCACGCTGTTGGTCGCGGTAACGGTGAAGGTGTAGGCCGTGCCATTGGTCAGGCCGGTGACCGTGCACGGCGATGACGTGCAGCCGCTGCTCGTCCGTCCCTCGGGGGAGCTGGTGGCGGTGTAGCCGGTGATCGGGCTGCCGCCGTCATTGTCAGGCGCGGTGAAACTGATAGTCGCTTGTCCATCGCCAGCCGTTGCCAAGGCATCGGTGGGCGCGGCGGGCGGGCAAGCGTTTTCGTCCACCTCGCCGTCGCAGTCGTTGTCGAGTGAATCGCAGATCTCTGGCGTCGGAGGCACCGCACCCTGCACCACCCATGCGCCGCCACTGCAAGTAAGCGTGCCGGCTCTGCAAGTCGCCGGCGCAGTACCGAGCAAGACGCCCAGTCCACTGCAGGTTCCACCGGGTGGCGGACACCAGTTGGTAGTGGAATGGCTGCAACAGTTGCCAGGCTCTGCCCAGGCGCCTGAGTTGGAAGGTGCATCGGTGAGGTTATTGTCGATCGTGCCGTCCAGATCATCGTCAATGCCATTGCAGGTCTCTGGCGGATGCGGGGTGACGCTGTTCGACGCCGCCGAAGCCGGTCCCGCGCCCACGCTGTTGGTCGCGGTAACGGTGAACGTGTAGGCCGTGCCATTGGTCAGGCCGGTGACCGTGCAGGGCGATGACGTGCAGCCACTGCTCGTCCTTCCCTCGGGGGAACTGGTGGCGGTGTAGCCGGTAATCGCGCTGCCGCCGTCATCATTGGGAACGGTGAAACTCACGCTGGCGGCTCCATCGCCTGCCACTGCAGCCACGTCGGTGGGTGCACCGGGAACGACGGCGCTGATACTGAAGGTTTGGGTTTCCTCGGCCGCGGCGTTGTACTGCGTGGCCCCCGCCTGATTGGCTGCAATGGTGCAGCTGCCCACTGAAACGCCAGTCACCACATCATCGCTGATGGTGCATACGCCAAGCGTTTGCGAGGTGAACACCACGGCATTGCCAGATCCACCGCCGCTAGCGCTGACGCTGCCGGTGCCGCCGACCGTGATGCTGGGTGCAGTGCCAAACTGAATGGTCTGATCGAAACGGTAGGTTAAAGTCACGGAGCCGTGCGCGCCCGCCAGATCCGGGGACGACGTGCCGCCGTTACCGGCCGAGTAGCCTAGGGCCGGGTTTCCACCAAAGTTCGATCCTGCGCCGCCACCGCCGTTGCCGTTTCCCGCGCACGCGCCACCGCCACCACCGGCGTAGCCACCGCCGCCACCGCCGCCACCGGTATCGCCCGAGCTGCAGCCGCTGCCGCCAACCACGCCACCACCACTGGCACCACCGCCGCTACCGCCGCCTGACCCACCACCGTTGCCACCTGCACCAATCGGGCCGAAGGAACCGCTACCTGCTCCGGTAGCACCGGCGCCGCCGGTCGCCCCTGAGGCCGTGAAGCCGCCTGCCGCGCCGCCTGCGCCATTTGCGCCATTGCTGCCGAAGTGCGCGTCACCACCCGATCCGCCAGCTGAACCTCCACTTCCACCACCGCCACCACCACCGCCGCCCGCCACGATCAGCAAGGTGGCGGTGGTGCTATTGGTGACTCCAGAGGCGCCGCCTCCGCCTCCGCCACTTCGCGCGTTGCCCTTGTTGCCACCTTGACCGATCAAGATTTGCAACTCGTCGCCTGCACTGACGGAGAACGTATCCTCCACGAACTCGCCGGATCCGCCTGCGCCGCCGGTGCCATTTGTGCTGGAGCCTGCGCCTCCGCCAGCGCCGGTGGCAGAAACGGTAATCGTCGACACGTTCGCCGGCACAGTGTGGGTTTGCGCAGCGCCGACGAAACTGAAGGTGCAGCCGTTGCCGCAGTTGGACAAGGCCTGATGAACGGGTGCGAGCGTCAGAAGAAGCGCCGCTACCAGGACTCGGCGCAGCGGGCGGCCGCGGCCCGTGGTGACCCGGGCCCTTGGCTGTCCACGGCGGAACTGTGCTCGAGCTTCGGCCCACTCAACACTCATGTTCATCGTCTGCTCCACGATTACTCAAACCCACTCTTGTAAACCGCCTCAGCACGGGCCGGCTCGATCAGCACCTGGCGGTCGTCGTCGCCCAACAGCACTTCGGTGCCGACCGGGGCGGTGACCTCGGCGCTGATCTCGACGAAGTTCTGCGTCGGGTCGATTTCACCGGTAATGTTCAGTTCGGCGCTGTTGCCGACGGCGAGGTCGAATTGCGTTTGCGCCGCACCGCTGCCGCCGGGTGGCACGCAGCTCGGGGCGCAGCTCCACAACACCGCGTTCAATCCGATCGGGGCGGCGACCTGCAGCTGCAGATCGTCCACCGCATCCGGGCCGTAGTTGTGCACCTCGATGCTGTAGTCGGCCAGGGTGCTGCCTTTGGCGATGGCTTCGGCCAAGTGTCTTGGCTCCGGTTGATTGCGGCGAATCACCAGACCCAGGTCGGCACCACGACCGACCGAGATGCGACGAATCACCGGCGTGCCGCGATCGGCACCGCCGTTGGCCGTGCCGCCGTTGTCGATCGGCGTGAAGCGAATGCGCGCTGCACCGCTGGTGCCGCTCAGTGTGTACTGCAGACTGCCGCCGGCATCGACGCTGATGGCCTGCAGCACGCCAGCGAGGTCTCGCACCACCTCAACCTCCACCGAGGCGGTTTGGCTGGCCTCGTTGGCCGGGCCGGCGCTGAGACCACTGACGAAGCCGCTGACGGATTGCGCGCCGCTGGTACCGGCCGGCAATGCCGGATCACCGGCAACGCTCGCCGTCGGCGGATCGTTCACCGGCGTCACCGTCAGCGTGGTCTGCGCCTGATGGGTCGCGCCATTACCATCGCTTACCTCGACCGTGATCACCGCCACGCCGTTGCCGTTCGGCACCAGGTTCAGGCTTAACGTGCGGTTGGCGCCGCTGCCGCCAAGCCCGGCGGCCAGCGCCGCATCGGTGATCAGCGCCTGGTTGTCGCTGCTAGCGCTTAACACCAGGCTACCCGGTGCAGTGCGATCGTCGCCGACGGTAATCGCCAAGCTGCCGCTGCCATCCTCCAGCACAGTGAGCGTCGAATTCATCGCAATCGTCGGCGGCTGATTCGAATCCGACACCGTAAAGCTGCGATCGACATCGGCCGCCGCGGTGTAATTCACATCGCCGGCCTGACTGGCGCGAATCGTACACGTGCCAACATTGCCGACGGTCAACGTCACCGTGCTGCCATTCGTCCCCGAGGTGGTACACACCCCAGTGGTCTGCGAGGCAAAGGTCACCGGCTGACTCGAATTGCCGCCGGTCGCCGACACGCTGAACGGCGGATCGTTGTCCGGGCGATCGCTCAAGGCGGCAAAGCTGATGGTTTGACTGCCCTGGCCGATGGCAAAGGTTTGCGTCACCTCCGGCGCGGCGGCGTAGGCAGCACTCCCGGCCTGATTGGCCGCGATGGTGCAGCTGCCCACAGTGACACCGGTGACGGTCGAACCATTCGTTCCACTTACCGTGCACACGCCCGTGGTTTGCGAACTGAACACCACGGGGTTACCCGACCCACCGCCGGTCGCTGACAGCGCCCCCGTCCCCTCCACCAGCACCGTCGGCGCGCTGCCGAAGCTGATCGCCTGGCTCGCCACTGGCGTCACGCTATTCGATGCCGCCGACGGCGCGCTTGTGCCCACGCCATTGGTGGCAGTCACGGTAAAGGTGTAGGCCGTGCCGTTGGTCAGGCCACTCACCGTGCACGGTGACTCAGTGCAACCGCTGCTGCTCAGGCCCCCGGGGGAACTGGTGGCGGTGTAGCCAGTGATGGGGCTGCCGCCGTCAAAGGCGGGCGTGGCGAATGAGATGCTCGCTGACGCATTACCAGAAGTGGCGGAGCCGACGGCAGGAGCGCCAGGCACGACTGCGTTTACGGCAAAGCTCTGCAGCACCGGCGAAGCAGAGTCGTAGGTGGCATCGCCAGCCTGGTCGGCGCGGATGGTGCATGTACCGCTAGTCAGGAAAGTGAGCGAACCGCCGACGGTGGTCGTACAGACGTCGGTAGACGTAGAAGTGAAGCTAATCGTTAGGCCGGAGCTGGCCGTCGCGGTCAGGGTCGGGGCGCTGCCGAAGTTCTGCGCGCCCGGGTTGGCAAATGTGATGCTCTGCGCCTGACCGAATTGCGCCTGCGCCACACGAGCTGGCAGCGCACCGGCGGCGTTGAAGTCGCCGCCTGCATATAGCCGGCGGTTTCCGGCATCCCAGGCCAGGGCGCGCACGGCGCTGTCCATTCCGCTGCCCAGCACTGCCCAAGTGCTGCCGTCCCACACCGCGATTCGGTTGGCGGCAAAGCCCCCGGCGGAGGTGAAAAAGCCCCCCGCGTAGAGGCGGCTGCTGCCTGCGTCCCATGCCAGGGCGAGCACAAAGTTGTTCAGGCCATTGCCCAGGGCTGCCCAGGCGCTGCCATCCCACACCGCCACGTAGTTCGCCACCGCACCCCCGGCGGAGTTGAAGAAGCCCCCTGCGTAGAGCCGGTTGTTGCCGGCATCCCAGGCCAAGGCCCCCACGCTGCTGCTCACGCCGCTGCCCAGCGCCGCCCAAGCGCTGCCGTCCCACACCGCGATGTTGTTGGCCGACGCGCCCCCGGCGGTGGAGAAAAATCCCGCCGCATAGAGCCGGCTGTTAGCCGCATCCCAGGCCAGGGCTCCGATGCCCCCGTTCATGCCGCTGCCCAGTGCCGCCCAGCTGGTGCCATCCCACATCGCGATGCGGTTGGCCGAGGCGCCCCCGGCAGTGGTGAATTGGCCGCCCGCATAAAGTCGGGCGTTGTCAGTATCCCAAGCTAGCGCACGTACATCACTGTCCACACCACTTCCCAGTGCCGCCCAGCTGGTGCCATCCCACACCGCGATGCGATTGGCCGCCGAGCCCCCGGCGGTGGTGAAATTTCCTCCGGCGTAGAGCCGACTAGAGGCAGCGTCCCAGGTCAGGGCGAACACACCACCGCCGCCCACACCACTGCCCATAGTGGCCCAGGTGTTACCGTCCCACACCGCGATGCGGTTCACCGCAGCGACGCCGGCGGTTGAAAAATAGCCCGCCGCAAAGAGCCGGCTGTTGGCCGCGTCCCAAGCGAGGGCATGCAGTTCGCCCTTCATGCCGCTGCCCAGCGACGCCCAGCTACTGCCATCCCACATTGCGACATGATTGGCAGAGCCGCCACCAGCTGCGGTGAAGAAGCCACCCACGTAAAGTCGGCTGTTGGTCGTGTCCAGGGCTATGGCGCGCACATCACTGTCCATGCCACTTCCCAGCGCCGCCCAGCTACTGCCGTCCCAAACTGCGATGCGGCTGGCCGAGACACCGCCAGCATTGCCGAACGCCCCGCCCGCAAAGAGCCTGCTGTTGGCCGCGTCCCAGGCTAGGGCGTGCACGAAGCTGCTCGCACCGCTGCCAAGCGCCGCCCAGGCGCTACCCTCCCATACCGCGACGTGAAACGCAGAGACACCGCCGGCGGTGCTGAATGCACCGCCCACAAAAAGCCGACTGCTAGCAGCATCCCAGGCCAAGGCGGACACGCTGTTGTTCATGCCGCTGCCCAGCGCTGCCCAGTTACTGCCATCCCACACCGCAATGCGGTTGGCCGAGGCGCCGCCGGCAGTGGTGAATTGGCCACCCGCATAAAGTCGGCTGTTTGCCGCGTCCCAGGCCAGGGCGGACACTTGGCTACCCATACCGCTGCCTAAGGCCGCCCAACTACTGCCATCCCACACCGCAATGCGGTTAGCCGAGACGCCGCCAGCGGTGGTGAAGAAGCCGCCCGCAAAGAGCCGACTGTTGCCAGCGTCCCAAGCCAATGCGAAGACGCTGCTGCCCATTCCGCTACCTAGTGCCGCCCAGCTGCCGCCATCCCATACCGCGATAAAAGACGCCTCGGCTCCCCCGGCGGCACTGAAGTTCCCACCCGCGAATAGGCGACTGTTGGCCGCGTCCCAGGCCAGAGCGTGCACACTACCATTCATTCCACTGCCCAGAGTGGCCCAACTACTGCCGTTCCACACCGCGATGTAGTTAGCTGCTGTTCCATTTGCAGCGGTAAAACCCCCGCCCACGTAAAGGTCGTTACCGGTCCAAACTACGGCGTTAACAATGCTGTCAAAGCCAGGCACATCGAGCGCCGTCCAATCCGAATCGCTAAACGTCGGATCGATACGCAGCGGATACTCAGCCCCCTGATCCGACACCGCAATCCGAAGCACACCGGCGGCAGTCACATCCATCCGCGCCGCTAGCACGGCGCCGGTGGCGTCGGTCACCTGCAACCGGTGGTAGTGCAATACGCGCCCATCGGCCAGATGGACTGCAACCGCCTTGCCTTCGTGCTGCGCCACCGGCGCCAGCCCTGCGCCTTGAGCAGACAGTTCCAGCACCAGCTCCGCTTCGCCCGCCGGCCGCACGGCCACAACGAAATCTTGTCGAATGCCGTCGGCATTCGCCTGATACTCTTCGATCAGGCCCGGGCGCTGCACTTGCACCAGGTCGCCCATGATGGCCACCGCACCGCTCGACGATAGCGGCAATACATGGTTGCCGCGACCTAAACCCTGCACCCGCCACTGAAACGCCGCTTCACCGGCCTCGTCGGTGGAACGAAGCGCGGTACCCTCGGGCCCGATCAGCGCTTCTAGATCCTGCATCGGCGCGGTCATCCGCACCCGGCCATCGGGCAAGCGCTCGATCACTTGTTGCGATTTCGATTCGGCACTGGCCTTGTCGGCCACCTCGGTCATCGACATCGCTGCCGGCTCGGTTGAGGCCAGCAGGGGCAAGGGGGTGGCCATGCCTGCCCCGAGTAGTAGGCCGATGATCAGACGGCGCCAAGCACATGGGCTACCCAAGTCTGCGGAAGCGGTAACGAGGTGAACTGGATGCGAAGTCATTGCGGTGTTCCGATGTTGTGCTGCGGCGTCGGCTAGATCTTTGATTGCTCATGCGATTGCGGTGCAATCCGCCATGTCCACCACCAACAGAATCAGCGCAATGCGCGACTTAACACCGCACTTGAGAAAAATGCTGCGGTTGTGGCTGCGCACGGTTTCCACCCCCATGCCGAGAGTGCGGGCAATGGCGGCGAGGCTGAGGTCAGTGAGGAGCAGGCTGAGCACGGAGAGTTCGCGATCGGTGATACGGTGGGTACAGGCCAGCTGCTTGGCGCCGCGCTCGAGCAAGGCAGCGCCTTTGCCTGATCGGGCGGCGGGGCGGTCGATGACTTCGGGTGTCGACATCTGGCTGCCCTCCAAGGTTTGGCAGACCTGCAACACGTCTCGATGCGAGCCGAGGCGCAGGACGCCTCGGCTCACGTCGCGATCAGGGCGACTCGAATGAATCCAGAACGATCTTGATGGTGGGGGGCGGAATCACTTCCTGCGGCGCGTTGAACAGCGGCGTGCCCTTGGCCACTGTCGGGCCACGCTCGAAGAAGTACAGCTTCCCCGAGCGTCGGCCAGCGGCGGTGTTGGCTTCGGAGCAGCCGGTCACGATGCGCTGTGCGTTGGCCGCCGTTCGGGTGTAGAAGCTACCGGAACACTCAGCATCGCCGACCAACAAACGCTGGGTCTGGGTGTAGGCCGGTTCGAACTGCACCTGGACTTCCACAAACTGATTGCCTTCGCCTACCGATATCACCAGATCGCTACCCCAGGAAATGCCCAGCGGCTGTTTGCCGGGGCTGTCGGCCTCAATCACCGCGGTCTGACTCCAGACGCCGGCAGTTTCTTCCATCAGCCGAGCCAGCGGAGCCGTGGTGGCACCCGGCGCCAGGGTGGGGAACAGGCACCCCACCGCCAGCTGCTGCGGCGTCTTGAAGGCTGCGTAGACCTCAAACTGGCACTGGCCGCTATAGGCAAAGCCGTTGGTGCGCACCCATTGGCTACCGTCAAAGTCCATCACGTGCCAGTCGGTCACGCCGCTGATCGTCTGCCTGATCAGCAATCGTCCAGGCGTGGTGATCGCATTGACCGACAGTGAAGCTGGCTGACCCGTGGGCGAGAGTCCACCGGTCGACACGCAATCGTCGGCGACTACCCGCCAGCTGTACCACCCGTTGTTGAACAGAGCCACTACATGCTCACCGTTGGTGAACAGGTTGCTGAATCCGGAGTTGGCCGCGCCGCGCTCAAAAGGCGGCGGCAGCTCGCACACCCAGTTCCATTGATCGCCGGTTCGTCGATAAACATCGGCTCGCCCAATATTCAGCACGCCAGCGACTTCGGCCTGTGAGGCCACGACGGCAAGATCACCGGCCATCGCCGCACCCGTGCCAAACACATCGAAGGATTGCGCCGCGCTTGGCGGCGAGAGAGACTGCATAAGCTCCCAATCGCTAACGCCACGTTTGTACATGTACACGGCGCCGGCATCTGTTGCGCCGAGTTGGTCACGCCCGCGCGAAGCGGCCAAGGCCCAATCACCGTCAATGGCAACCAATCCGCCCAGCAAATCGCCCAACAAGCCATTGCCGTGCACAAACGTGCGTTCCAGCACCGGCGAGCCAGTGCCCAAAGCAAATGCGTAGCCGACACCTTGTTCGACTACCCGATTAAAGCTGCGGTAGGGGTCTCCCGCGAATAAATGGGTCTCGGTGAGTGCCAAGGTAGTGCCAGCGAACGGCCCTGGTGCCACCGGCAGATTCACCTTGGCCGGCGTAGACCAGGCACCTCCGCGAAACTCCGACAAATACACTTCGTCTTCAGCGCCGGGCACAATAAGACCTGCCATCCGAGGAACGGCGCCGTCTTTAATCACTAGCTCCCAAAGGAAATCGGCAATGCTTGGCCCTGGACCCGCCGCCGCCCAAGTACCGGCTGAGCGACTGAACAGCTGAGTGCCGCCGGTACCCGAACGGGCGACCAGAAGATCACCATCGACTGATGTAAGGTTGCGCGAACCTGTAGCCAGGGTTTGCACGTACTGCCAGGTGCCGCCACTCAGTTCGTATACGTATACGGCGCCACGCGAGTTATTCGGATTAAGGTGTGATCGCGCATTGATCAGCACCTGGTTCCCGCTGAAATCCACCAGATAGCCAAATCGGTCTTGAGCCACGCCATCCGGCGGAATCAGCTCCTGGCGAAACACATAGTTATTCCCAACGCGCTCGTATACAAACGCGCGGCCGGGGTCGGTGGTATTGGAGGCAACCGGCTCTCCTGGCGCACCTACGATCAGCCAGTCACCCTCGATGTCACTGCCTCCACCGTAGCGAGCCCCAGCGGTGGGCGTGGGTGCTTGCAGGGCGGCCAGTTCCACCCAGCCCGCGCCGCCACGCTCATAGACGTTGACGGCGCCCGCACTGAGCTCGACGCCGACATCAACAAATGGGTGGTGGACGACCAGCAGGCGGCCGTCGCTGGAGAGGCTCGTACCCTGCGAGCCACCTCCGGAGAATACTTGCGAGCGCTGTTGGAACTGACCGCTACGCTGCCAGCTCCCACCAACGCGCTCGAAAGCGAAAAAATTGTCGTCGCTACGAACGTCCACGAACGGGCTGAAAACGACGGTATCGCCCGCTGCGACCACGTCGCTACCCAAGTTGTCAGAAGGATCCGCCTCATCGGCGTAATCCGGTACCGGCAGCTGCGCCCACGCCGGTAGGGCAAGCACACATGCCGCAATCAACCACCCCACTCGCTTCGTAGCCACCTGAACGCCCCCCCAGGGTGAATCACCGTAGGCGTTCAGCCTATGCTCTTGTCGAATGACAAAGCATCCCCTGATCGGGGGATATGCCGGAAAGGTGAATTAGTTCACTCAATGGGGCGCGGAGGCGGGACTGGCTCGAGGCACCGATCGCGCACTGACCTCGTTCGGCTGGCTTCGACTGGCACGGACAGCGGAGCAATTGGCGCGGAGCTAACGCACCCTGAGCTCGCCGAAGGGTGTCTGGCATGGCGAGGCTCTGAAGCGTTCTGATGTAGCTCGCAGCGATCGACCCGCAACCTGATGGCTTGCTGGCGCCTGCTGAGGTCATCGGCAGACGCGGCGGCAACCGGCATGAACGTTGGCTTCGTTCGGCTGGCTTCGACTGGCTCAGCCAGCGTGGCAACCGCGAGATCAATACGTTGTCCGTCTCAGGGCAACGGTTGGGTTTCAAATCCATCAGCAAACACCCTCGGCCCCGGCAGCGAGGCAGGCGGCAAGGGGCCGCCCGATACACTGAACGACTCGCTGCTGCTTATCCCGGCCGGCTCGCCCTTCAAAACAATCAGTTGCAGCTGCAGACTCTCAGACTGCATCACGGCTGAGCCGGCGCTGGGACCGCCTGTTAAGCGGAAGTTTTCGCTCGTGGCGTCAGTAGCCGTGCTGTTGGGCGCACAGCACAGCAACAGCGAGGCCACAGCACCGCGCATCAGCCCTCGTGCGTTTAGCTGCATGGCCAGCTCCTAGAGATTGCCCGGGGGACAGGTCTCGGGATTGAAGCCGAAGCCTCGATTGGTCGTCGCGGAACACGTGCCGGTGCCGTTGCAAATGCCACCGATCAGCTGGGTATGCGCAATAAAGAATGTGTAATTGGCATCGCCGCCTATGCTTGCTCCCAAACAGGCCGGGCCAGCCGCTGCCGCAGTGGAGACCAGTCGAGAGTGTGACGCGGTCAGGTGCGTGGTGACCGCGCCGCCGTTGGTGTAGGGATTCAGCGCCCAACCGTTGGCTGAGTTCTGCTCCAGCGTTGAATGCAGAACCGATATCGGGCCGGCGCCGGTCAGCACGGTAGTGAGCGAGGGGTCTTCTGACCCCATGGTAAGCGCCTGGCCGGCAAACACCTGCAGTAATGAATTGCGCACCCAGAGACCGACGTTCTGGCGCGCAGGCGACACCCCGCGATTCAGCGCATTGCAGTACAACTCGTTGTCGGCAAGACAGCCTACCGAGACATGCGAGTCATGCAGATCGAGCTGGGAATCGCCTGCGGCAATCCCTTGCACGACCGGGAAAGATTCACTCATGTTCGCCGCCGCCGTACCGGAGACGAACACCTGAACATCGTTGACCAAGGCGTTGTCCACTTCGAACAGATCAAGGCCAGAGATCGCATAGGCGCGTCCGCTGGAAGCCACCTGACCATCATCGATCTCGATGTTCTGCACGCGGTGGATGGCGAAGCCAAATATTCTCGCCAAGGGAAGCGCCGTCGAGGTGGAAGACTGGGCATTGACCAGCACATCTTCGAATCGACCTGCCGACTCGCTGTCGCGGACAAAAACACCCATGAGCTGAGTCTGCGCTGCGCTGGCCGATGGCGTTGCGCGAGCCACCAGGCCACGCACCAAGCTGAAGTTGGCGATGATCTCGGCGCCAATCGTGGTGGTGTTGCCACCATCCGCGGCCACTTCCACTTCAAACAACTGCACATTGGTAGCGAGCGGAAGGCACTCCACCGACAATCCACGGGCGTGATTGCCGCCGCTGGCACGCAGGTAGGAATTGCGAATGGTCACAGCTTGCGCATTGCAGATCAGCAACCCCACCTTGCGCTCGCTGGCGGCGCCTGGGGCATCGGCCCACAGATTGGCGTCGGATATGCGCACCTGCTCCGCTCTCGAACTATCGTTATTGATCACCAATACAGCGCCCCCTGGGGCGTTCCCCGCTGGCGCACCATTGTTGAACACCAACACATCGGCCAACTCAGAAAACGACTGCATGTGCACGGTTGCGCTGTCGGCAGTCGAGCGAACTGTAGTGTTCAGTTTCCCGGCACCTTGCAGCACCGTGCCACGCGGCAACACCAGGGCCTGATTGCCAAGATCATAAGTACCGGCATCAAGTCGGACTACGAATGGGTTGCCGCCCGCGGCGCTGGCGACCGTCATCGCCGCCAGTAGCGCCAGTCCGTTTTCGCTGGCGCTGGCTTCGGCCGGCACACGCAGTTCGTTGTGCATGGTCTGCAGCGCGCGAACGGCGTAGGGTGCCGCTGCCAGCTTGGTTCTCGGGGTCATTTCAGAATCACTGCCGACCCGCACGCCGAGCCAGAGCTGACGGTTCAGCAACTCCTCGGGGATGGCGTTGCCGTCGCCGAGTTCGGCCTGGAAGCGGCCGTCCACCACTACCACCGAGTCGGTTTCGGTCCACAGAGCCGACCCACCGGAAGCAACGTCATACAGCGAAAATACGATCGACTGCGCCCCGTTAACCGGACTGCCGCCGCTGGTGCGCAGCTCACCTTGATAGTTCAGGGTACGTGGGGGAGGTACCGCCTGGGCCACCCCTGCCAACGCCAATGCCATTCCAATCAGGACATTGGAAATGCCCGCCTTCTGCTTCGACATTGCAGCCCCCTGCGTTGCTTGCCCACTGACCTTGCAGGTCGCCGCACTGCGTGGAGGAAACGCGGCCTTGTCCCGATCCCTGCATGTCACCTGGGGACAAACTACTCTTCTGCTATGGATTGCGAATCCCCCGATCGGGGGACCGCCTGATCAAAGCTTGGGCAATGAACCCAGCACGCGATCGAGCACCCGCGCCAGTTCGCGCTGGCTGCGCGTGCCGGTCTTCTGAAAGCAGCGCTTGAGATGGGTGCGTACGGTTTCCAGACCAATTCCGAGCAGCTCGGCGCAGCCCTGCAGATCAGTGTCGTTCTGCAAGGCCAGGGCGACCTCGGCCTCTTTGGCGGTGAAGTTGAACACCACTTGCAGGGTCTGCTGCGCCAGGCGATCGATCTGACTGCTGTCGAGTCCAGTGAGATACACCAGCACTTGACCTTCCGATTCCGGAAAGCCGCCGCACACCGAAGGCATAGCACATAGATGCATCACAATGCCTTTGTCACGCTGATCAAGCGAAGCAATCAGCACCGATTGCGGGCGTGGCGTCTCGTGCTGCAGCTTCAAGGCCAGCAGGGCGGTCTCGAACTGCTGCCGATGAGCTGGGCTGGCAAACTGCAGCCGTGCGCCACCCCCGCGGGAGACACCGCTGTGGGCATGCAACACCTGCTCTGCCTGCAGATTGGCCTTCAGCACGGCGCCATCGCGACTGAGTATCAATATGCCGATCGGGCTGCACTCGAATCCGGCCCGGAATGACTGAACTTTGGACTCCAGCCTGGCGATGCGTCGATACAGGGCGTAGGCGTTGCTGAGGTGCGGCTGCAGCTTGGCAATGATATGCAGCTCATCGGGGCTGAACGGTCCTGCGCTGGCGCTGCGATTGATCGAGACCACCGACAGATTGAGACTGGAGTCGCGCCAGACACAGATCCCGGCGCCATAGCGAATATCCAAATCGCGCAGAAAGTGCAGGTAATAGGCGCTGCGCAGAAACTCGCTGTCGCTGACCACTGCCTGCCCGTGCTGCCACCCCTGCTCGAGAAAGCCCGGCAAACTGCGTCGCATCCAGATGTTCTCGGTGGCCCACTGCTCCTGATAGCGATGGGTGACATGGCCGATATCCAGCGCTGACAACTCGGCCACTGCTTCAGCACTGCCGCGGGCCAGGCCGAAGTCTTCGGTGTGGATGGCGCAGAAGTGCGAATTGAACGCCCGGGCGATCTGCGCCAGCGCGCTCTCGAACTGCATGGCGTCGACCAAGGAGCCATACAGACCCTGCACCAGACCATCGAGATCAAGCCGAGCGTTGGGCATACCGCATCTTCCGGTGACGAGCCTGGCGCATCATAGAGCTAGGGCCCGGCGAGATGCACGCGGTGCTGTTCTAACCCGTAGGCAGACCTGTCGGGCAGGTATCTATCTTTCCGATTTGAGAGACAGGCGCTGTACAGCCCCTCTCCCCTTGCGGGAGAGACTCGGTGAATTGCAACCTGTCTCGCAATGCGCAGACCTCAATCGACTTGTGTCGGAAGCCCAATAGGGCGCGCTTCAGACAACACGCGCGGGCAACCTCCGGGACGGCGGCATTGCAGCAATCAGCGCGCGTAGTACTGATCGAGGTGACGCAGGATTTCGGTTGATTCAAACAGTTCCACGCCTTGATTCGGATCGATCAGATACGGCACCTGCGCCTTGCCGGTGTCACTTAACATGGCTTCACGTCTGCCGCCTGGCTTCGCTGCCCAAGGCCGCAGGCTGAAGCGCAGGTTGGGCGGCCCCCAATCGCTGAGTTGCTCCTTGCCAAAGCTGCGCAGCACCCAGGGCAACTCAAGTTCGCAAAGGCGCTCGCGCACCAGGCGCGAGTAAGGGCTGGATTCGAAGCTGTACAACTCCAGCGGTTTGCGCGGTGAGCGTGAAGGCCGTGCCAGCGCGCCTTGTCGACCGCGCAACCGCGAGGCCAGTTGCGAGCTGAGTCGCATCGGCCAGCTGGTCAGCAGATGCCGGGCCCATCCGATGCCAGCATAGTGCTGCAACAGATGGCCAAGACAGTCGCGCACACCCTGCAGCCTGGCATCTTCATTGCGATCGATCAGATACGGCAGGCGGGCCCCACGCGGCAGCTTCTGCGCAAAGCGCCGTCCGCCTTCCGGGCAGGGCTGGATCAGCGCGTCGAGTTGCAGCTCGGTCAACACCTCGCGCAGCAGCCGGCATTCCGGATCGTTCTCGCGATCGAACACCACCAATTGTTTCGCTGGCGCCTTCACCGCCCGCAACACCTGGGTGCCGCGCCAACCGCGGGCAGTGGATGCCAGCAAGGAACGAATCAGATCGGGCATCGGAGGCTGAGGCATGGCCGGGTCCATCGAGACGTGTAACGCCAGGGTACTACGCCGGGCAGCGCGGGCTTCAAGCGGCCTGCTGCCCGAGCAAGCGCGGCCGCTTGCGCAGAGAGTGGGAGACTATAGCGGCAAGCTGGCCGTCAGCGCCCGGAACTCGGCCAAGCGGTCGAATCCGGGGTCGGCGTCTTTCCAAGCCGCCTGCAGCTGCTTGCCGTATCCAGTGGCTGCCGCCTGATCGCCAGCCAGAAGCGCGGCGCGCAGCGACCACCAGAGCACGGTCGGACCTTCCGGCTCAGCGCGCTGCAGTTTCTCCAGCCAGGGGCGGGCAAAGGCGTGCTGGCCATGCTGCAGGGCAATCTCGACCAGCATGGCATGCCAGCTCTGCAGTTGACTCATCGGCTGATTCGACGCCGCCAGCACGTACTGAAACTCTTCCAGCGTTTCTGCCCAGGCGGCCAGACTCTCAGGAGTGCCGGCCTGCCAGGCCTGCCCCAGACGCTGATAGATCAGCGCCGAAACCGACAGCGGTGCGCCGCTCTGCTGCCAGGCCAATTCGAGTTTCTCCAGCCCCTGGAAATAAAGCGAGCGGTCCAGCAGCTGCAGACCCAGGACCAGATCGAGATTGGCTAGGGCATGTTCACGCAACCTGGGGTCTTCCGAGATGTTCCATTGGGCCATCCATTCACGCGCTGCCTGTACGCCTTTGACGCTGGCGTACACGCCTATGTAACCGTTGAGGTTGTGCGCCATCATCACCGGCGCAGAGCGAGAGCGCTCCATCTCCATCAGGTCCATCAACACATCGAAGGCCGCCTGCTGTCGCCCCAGGCTGCGCAGCAGATCGATTTGCTTTCTCAGCACATTGATACGAGCAGTGGGATTGTGCTCGGTTCGTTGGCGCGCGTTTTCAATAACGCGCAAGGCCTCCTCCCAGCGCCCGGTGCTGAACAGCACGTCAGCTCGGCTGAGCACGGGCGAGATCAGCTCCGGGCGTAGCAGGGCTGCTTCGTCCAGTGCACGCAGGGCCTCGTCATGGCGTCCCTCCAGGCGCGCAATCTCGGCCATCAGCAGCGGCGCGCCAATCTCCATCGGGTTGCGTTGAGCGGCCAGCGTGGCCAGCTCCCTGGCCTGATCGGGCAGTTCGCGAAGCAAGGCCGATGAGGCCAAGCTCAGCAGCTCTGAGGCGCTGCCCGATTCGATCGCCAATTGCTGCAAGCGTTGCCAGATGGCCGGATCATCCGGCGCATCGCTCAGCTCCATGCGTGCCAACATCAATTGCGGCTCTCGATCATGAGGCGCCCGCTTCGACCACAGCCGGTACACCCCAAGCACCTGCTCGCGACCGACAGCTGAAGCCTGAATCGCCTGCATGGTGAAACGCAGTCGGTCTGGCAACATGCCGGTGCGCGGCGCCAACGCCTGAGCAATCTGCCGGGCTTGCAGGATGTCGCCCAACTGGGCACGAACCAGGAAGCGCTGCACGTCGGCAGCGACGAAATTGCCATCCAGGGCAATCGCTTGATCCAGCAGTTCAGCGGCACGCGGATAGTCGTTGTCCTGCACTTCGACAACGAGGGCTTCCACGTAGGCGCGAAGCGCCGGAAGCGAGTCGGTGGTAATGCTCAGCAAGGGCGCATCTCTACCTGGCTGATCGCGATCGGTGCTGCTGACCTGCTCGCGCAGCAGTGCTGCCAACTGATCCACCGCCGACCACACATCCTGCGCCTCAAACTCGATCGCGCCGAGATCCCGGTCGGGATTCAGACCCTGCACTGAGGCGCGAACGGTCAGCCCGCTGGCGCCGACGCTGACTTCGCCGCTGACCATCACCTGATAGGCCTGAGCCAGCGCAGCGTTGCGCAGCATCGCCCGACTGGCACCATCGAAGTTTCGACCCCCTTGAGCACGCAGCGTGGACAGCAGCCCGGCCGATGCATACGAGGCGTCGAGCCGCGGATCGAATAGCAGATCGTAGCGCGTCAAGACCGCCATGGCGGCGCCCAGCCACTGATCCTCGGCTGCGCCCTGCACCTTGAAGGGAAACAGCACGACCCGCGGCACGACGACCGCTGTCGAGGACGATTTCGCCGCCGTCTCGCTGCCATCGACGGCGTTCGCAAGTGAAGCTTTGTGTTGTGTGGGGCCGCCAATAAAGCGTGGCGCCTGCCAAGCCGTGGCCAGGCCAGCCAGCAGCAGTACCCCAATACTCAGCGCGCGCGACCGGGTCCAGTGCATGGCGCCGACCTCGCCGATCCACCAAGTCAACAGCACCACCGTGGGCAACAGCACCCACATACCGGCAAAGACCATGTCGATCAGGTACTCGGGCAGGGCGTAGCGCTGTACCAGGAAGGAGGAAAACTCGATCAGCGCCCAACATAGGCCGAACCAACCGGTAAGCACCGGAATCAGATGTCGCTGACGCACTTGGCGCCACACTGATGACGGAGTGCCGGAGCTAGCAGCGTTACTCACGGGGTCTGCCTTGGGTCAGCGAGAAGATCAGCGCGGCAGTATCCGAGCTGCCTCAGGCCGACGCAAGCCGGCCCGGCAGATCAGCACAAACCAGAGCTCAAGGGGCGCCTGCCTGCCCTGGCCGAGTTACGAACAGGGAAGCGATCTGCGCCCGTCCGACCCAGCCACGCCACCCGGCCAGCAGCATGATCGTGCTCGCCAGCGCCAGCATCGGCCACTCGGCGTGCAGGGCATGGGTGGCCACGGCACCGATCATCAGTAGCCCCAGGCAGGCCGCGGCCAGCGCCGACAGCCGTGGAATCAGCAGACCCAGTGCGCCTGCGACTTCAAGCGCGCCGGTGAGGTACATGAACCACAGCGGGTAGCCCCAGCGCGCAAAGGCCTCAAGCTCAAACGGCAGGGCCGCCAGCTTGGCACCGCCCGAGGCGAAAAACACCAGGGCCAGAAGATAGGTCAACAGGCGAATGATCACGGGCGCCCCCCTGAAGGCAGGACTCCATTCAAGCATGTTTCTGGCCGGCTGCCTGCCTTCGCCGAGTGACAACGGTCCGTTAACGCCGAATCGTCAACAATCTCGGCTGTCTTGGTCGCGCACCGCTCATGTCCAGATTATTGTTCGCCTGCCTCTTGCTGCTGACCGCCCGCGGCCTGCAGGCTGCCAGCCCCACAACACACGAATTCAGCGATCACTTCAAGACGGCACTGACCGAACGCGGCATACCCGGAGGCGCCTGGGCGGTGATCGAGGATGGCAAATTGCTGGCATCGGGAGGCGTGGGGGTGCGCGGCATCGAAGACGCCAACCCAGTGACTGCCGATACGGTATTCCGCATCGCCTCGATATCGAAGACTTTCGCCGCCCAACTTACTGCCCTGCTGGTGCGCGACGGCAAGCTGCACTGGGAAGACAAAGTCGGCCGGGCGGTGCCTGATCTTGCCTTCAAACAGGCACAACACGGCGCTCAGTTGCAGCTGCAGCATCTGCTATCGCACTCGACCGGCATCGTCTCGAACGCCTATGACAACCTGCTCGAAGCCAACCAGCCACTGGATCGCATCCTGCCGCAGTTCCGCAGCCTGAAGCCGCTGTGCGCACCGGGGCGCTGCTACACCTATCAGAACGTGTTGTTCGCACTGTCTGCACCGGTGATCGAAAAGGCTACCGGAGAATCCTACGCCGAGCAGATCCGGCAACGCCTGATTATCCCGCTGAAGATGCAAAACACCTCGGTCGGCATGAAGGCGTTTCTGGCCAGCCCTGACCGCGCGCATCCTCATCTGCAAAGAGCCGGCCGATGGCTGCCCGGCCAGGTGCAAGCGGGCTACTACCAGGTCGAGCCCGCAGCAGGCATCAATGCCAGCGCCAATGATCTTGCCCGCTGGCTGACCGCCCAGCTCGGTGACAGCCCGGACATCATCCCCCCCGAGACGGTCAGCGAGCTTACCCAGCCGCGCGTTCGCACTACCCGCGATCTGCAACGGCGCGCCTGGCGTGACCTGCTGACCGATGCACATTATGGCCTGGGCTGGCGAATCTACCAGATCGGTGATGAAACGATCTACTTGCATGCCGGCTGGGTGCACGGTTATGTCGCCGAGATCTCCTATTCACGCCAACATCGCGCTGGCCTGGTGATGCTGCTTAACGGCGAATCCGGCCTTCTGGCGGACCTTGGTGCTAAGTACTGGTCGGCGCGCTTGCGCAACACAGAGCAGCCGCAGGGATAACAGGCGTGAAACACCTGTGAGGGGCCCCGAGCGGCACTGCGAAGCATCCGCCAGTTGGTCTACCATGAAGCCGCCGTTAATCCCAATGCACGGATGGCCGACCGACGGAGTTGATCGATGAGCTTTTCCATCCATGGAGACGTGCGACTGGAAGCGGCGTTTCCGTTGCTGATCACCCATGTCCGCGGGCCCTGGAATCGCGAGCTGACCCGGCGCTGGGCGGCAGTCTCTCTGCCGCTGGCGCACGAGTTTGCCGAGCGTGGTGCCTGGGTCGGCGCGGCGGTGGTTTCAGAATCGATGATGTGCACGCCGGAAGCCCTGAGCCTGCATGCCCAGATGGCCGAACGAATGGTGGCCGAGTTCGGCATGGTAGCCGCCGCGCATGTTGCGCTTCCTGGCACCGAGGGCGAGAAACTGATGCACCCGGTATTCGAGTCGATGTTTTCCCGCCTCTGTCCGTACCGACGGTTCGAGACGCTGGAGGACATGCGCGCCTGGGGGGTGGCGCAGACCGGGGCGCGCTCCTAGCAGTCTGCTGAAATGAGTTTCAGCAGCCTGCTAGCCGAAGCAAGGCCGGGCGGACCACAGGCAGCCGCCTCGGCCGCCCATGCCGTTTTGGGTTGAACGCCATGTTCAAATTCACAACCGCCTGGTGGCGCACGGCATGAAGAGAAGGCGAATGATCGAGCAGGTAACTGCCGCAAACCAAGACCTAGCCCGGATACTTCATGAGGTCGCGCCGAAAGATCCGGTAATTCCAAGCGGGGCGAGAGTTTCGACCAATGGTGTTGAGATAACAGAGTGTTCGCGATCTTTCGGCGCTGGCACGGCCCTCACCGGTCCTTTGCGCCGATTGCCGCGTTGCTTCTCGCCCAAGTGGGCCCACCACTTGGGCTCGTCGCGCC